>JAHDCO010000059.1 GCA_020629835.1 Granulosicoccaceae bacterium | reverse complement strand
TCATCCGGCTGATGATGGACACAACACAAGCCGCGGGTCTCGCCAGTGATGCCATCGTTCTTGATGTGGGCCACGTTGGGGTTTACCAGGGCTTATGTGCCGCTGCTGAGTTCTCCGATAGCGACGAAGAGGCGGTATTTGATGCCATGCATCTGGGGTCATTGCCGGACATGGAAGTTGCGCTCGCTAAGGCGAACTGCACAGCGGGTTTAACTTCCGCCTTCCTGGCACTGCTTAGCTTACGTGGTGGACCCGAGACTTTGGAGGCGGCAGAAAATACGCTGCTTTCAAACGCTGTGTTGTCGGAAATCAGTGAGGCATCGGCTGCAGATATCCGTTCATCGTTAGATACGTTGAACGCTGTCGTAACTGCGGTTCAACGCTCCCATCCGAGCACCCCGTTAGTGATTGATCTGGCAGAAGCCCGCGGGTATCGCTACCACACCGGCATGCTGTTCGCGGCCTACAGCGTAAGCGGGGACGTCATTGCTCGCGGCGGTCGTTACGATGCCATGAGCGCAGCGTTTGGGCGGCAGCGTCCAGCCACCGGGTTTAGTGGCGACCTAACGCAGTTAGCTCGGTTGGCATTCAAGTCGGCTGAGTCTGGTAAGTCCGCTCGTGAATCCAAGACACCTCCTGGTGTGTGGGTGCCCAAGCTGGATTCTCTTAATGCAGAGCAGGAAACTCAACTGTGGGCCGCGATCAGGCAATTGCGTCAAAGTGGGGAACGTGTTGTGCTCGCGTTACCGGATGACACCCTAACGGCCTCGCAGCATGCCTGTGATCGCCAGCTCATTCAGCAAGATGCTGACTGGAGCGTGGTTCCCATTCAGCCTAACGCCTCATAGCCTTACGGCTGTTTGGCTTTTCACTAATCAACTCTTCGTCGGAACGGTAAATTCATGGCAAAAGCGGCTTCAGGTGTGCTGGTGCTTGGCACTCAGTGGGGAGACGAGGGCAAAGGTAAGTTTGTCGATCTACTGACTGAACAAGCTTCTTTGGTAGTGCGTTTTCAGGGCGGGCATAACGCTGGCCACACGCTCATCATTGGCGATGAAAAAACGGTACTGCACCTAGTGCCCAGTGGCATTTTGCATGAGCACGTCACCTGCGCCATCGGTCACGGGGTTGTCCTGGCACCCGATGCGTTTTTTAAAGAAGTGGACGAGTTGATTGAACGCGGCATTGATGTAAAACAACGTTTAGTCGTCAGTGGTGCCTGCCCGTTAATCATGCCTTACCATATCGCGCTCGATCAGGCACGCGAGCGTGCGGCGGGAAAATCGGCCATCGGCACCACCGGTCGTGGAATCGGGCCAGCCTATGAAGATAAGGCCGGGCGCCGTGCGTTGCGTGTGCATGACTTATTCGATTTAAACACCGAACAGTTACGCAAAAAGCTGCAAACCATACTGGACTATCACAACGTGGCGTTCGCACAGTTTGGCGAAGACTTAATCGATGTGGAATTGATGTTGGAGTTCGCTCAAACCTACGGTGAACGATTAAAAGACTATGTACAAGACGTACCCGCCTTAATTGAAACTTATCGACAAGCCGGTAAGTCTGTTTTGTTCGAAGGTGCACAGGGGACGTTGTTGGATGTAGACCAGGGCACGTATCCGTTTGTCACCTCATCGAATACCGTCAGTGGAGCCGCTTGCACCGGTTCTGGTGTGGGCCCTTGTGCCATCACTTATGTATTAGGTGTTGCAAAAGCCTACACAACACGGGTGGGCGCAGGCCCGTTCCCCACCGAACTGTTTGATGAGGTTGGCAAGGAACTTGGCGAAAAAGGGCACGAGTTCGGGGCGACAACGGGTCGTCAAAGACGGTGCGGCTGGTTAGATGCTGTGGCGTTGAAGCGAGCGTGCTTGATTAATGGTGTAACGGGTATTTGCTTGACCAAGCTGGACGTAATGGATGGGTTGTCCGAGGTGAAGCTGTGTACCGCGTATCGATACCAGGGAGAATCCATTGATGCACCACCGTTAGGTGCGGTGGGGTTAGAAGCGTGTGAACCCGAGTACGAATCAATGCCCGGTTGGCAAGCCAACACGGCAGGTGTAACCGAACTTAACGACTTACCTGAAGCAGCAAGAGATTACATCAGTCGAATCGAAGAGGTTATCGGTGTACCCATCCACATCATTTCCACTGGTCCTGAACGCAATGAAGGCATTGTGTTGGTTAGTCCGTTTGACTAATGAGTGAAAACGACGAACCGCGAGATTCAATAGAAGCAAATTCCAAATGGGAATTTGATGATGATGTGTGTCGCGTGTTCACCGACATGCTGCGACGTTCCATTCCGCAGTATGAGGTTATGCGCGACAGCGTGTTCAATGTCGGTCAACGGTTTGTGCAAGCGAACACGCATGTTGTGGATCTGGGTTGTTCGAGAGGGGACGCGTTACAGCCGTTTATCGCATCCCACGGCAAGCAGTGCGATTACCTCGGTTTGGAACTGTCTGAATCCATGTTGGAAGCCAGTCGAAGTCGATTTGCTGAAGAGATCGACGCGGGCTTTGTCACCATTAACCAACACGATTTGCGGCAACCGTATCCGCAGGTGTCCGCATCTTTGACCTTGTCAGTACTGACACTGCAGTTCACACCCATGGAACACCGCCAACGCATACTTCGAGATGTTCGGCAGTCCACCGTAAAAGGCGGTGCCTTCATATTGGTTGAAAAAGTACTTGGTGATACCGCCGACATTAATGAATTAATGGTGCAGCGTTATCATGAACTCAAACGGCACAATGGGTATTCAACTGAATCCATTGAACGTAAACGCCTTGCATTAGAAGGCGTGTTGGTGCCAGTGACCGCTCGTTGGAATGAAGAGCTATTAAAAAATGCAGGCTTCAATCAGGTTGATTGCTTTTGGCGCTGGATGAATTTCTCTGCGTGGTTGGCCGTCGCTGATTAGTTAGCGCTATTGCGATCAGCAACGTTTTCCCCACCAACGTTACCTTAGGTACCGTTGGTGGGGGAGACGATGATCTGTTGAACGATTGCGCTCGACCGTTTCCAAAGTTTTGAAACGGTATAAATCAATAAACCGTGTTGTTCAAGACAAGCCTACAGCGTTGCACTATTCAACTGTGATCGTAACCACTTCTGAAACGATCGGAGGATCGTGAGGGATGTGGAATTTATCGCCCATGATCAGCTGCAATGTGTGAGTACCGGGCTCGAGCGTAAGAGTTGTTTGCGTTTGGCCACCGCCAAAATGTAACGGCGGATTGCCCATCGGTTTGCCTTCTTCGGGCAGTTCGGTTTGATTAACCAATAGGTGGTGGTGCCCGGCCATTGGATTGTCCGTACCCGCCGGGGCAACTCCCATGTTTTCCAAGCCGAAGATCACGGTAACTTCGGTTCCTACCACCGCGCCATCAGCCGGAGCAAGAATGGTAACTTTCGCGCCCTCAGGAGCCGGCGTAACCGGTAGGTCGTTGGCAAATGCTGTGCTGGATATCAACCCAGCGGCTGCAATGCTTAATAAAGCGTGTTTTAGGGTTTGCATGTATTCCTCGTGGTTGTTTTAAACGTCAATGAGTAGGCCTTAGTTGGGAACTTCTTTTTGGGTGGCTTTTATACTCACTCACTCGGATAACACCCCACACAGCTGTTTTATTCCCAGCGGATGAATTTTTTTTTGCAACCGGGGTCCTACGTCTCCAAATGCATCTAGCGCCGTATTTCGATTAAGCTACTGGCTGGAGGGCGCTATACCTTCCTCACTTGTGAAAAATGGATGACCTAAAACAACAACTGAATACCGAACTGGACGCCTTATGGCGGTTTGCACTTCGGCTGACTGGCAACCCGACTGATGCTGAGGACTTGGTACAGCGCACCTGTGTGAAAGCACTTGAAAACGCGCATCGCTACCAACCCGAGAATCGTCTGCGCAGTTGGCTGTTTCGCATTGAACACCGCGCCTGGCTTAATGTGTTGCGGGCAAGGCGAGTCAGGCAAAACTATTCTGCGAAAGTTGCCAGCGTGAGCCAAGACTCGAATCCGTCGGCAAACAATGCAGAAGCCGGTTCGTTCGATCACCCACAAACTCCCGAGTCTACGCTTGAATTGCAACAAGTGTTAGCCGCCGTGGAAGCATTGAACGAACCACAGCGCGTGGTTGTGATATTGGTTTGTGTTGAAGGATTAACTTACGAGGAAGCGGCGCGAGTATTGGATGTGCCGATGGGTACTGTCATGAGTCGATTGTCGCGTGCACGAAAGCAATTGGCCTGCACTCAGCAAGTCAGCCATCACTTTAGCGACAACCGAAAATCCGGCGTTGAACTATCGGTCGTTCGGCCAAGCCGTCGCGAGCCCGCGGGCAACGCGACGTTAAAGGGCGTGGTTAAATCGGAAGAAGCGGAGTCATGATGTTCAGTGCAGATGAAAAGCGACTCATTCGATCGGCGTATGAGCTTAAAAGTCAGGACCCATTGCCCAAAGGTCTCGAGGCTTCCATCAACGCGTCTATGGATCAAGCAGCATCATCGTCGGTGGGTGCCGAGCAGAAGAATCGTTCCTGGCGTTATTTGGTTGGCGTGGCCGCATGTGTTGTGGTGTCCGCCTCGGTTGGGCTGATCGTAGCCAATTCAAACCAAGTCTCTGAGTCGAGTAGCTCTCCAGTCGTGTTGGCCGACAACAGCTTATTGAAAGACGGTGATCCCCATGACGCTTGGGTACAACGGGTGGTGGACTATCAATCGCTGTACACCGCGAACACGGTGACAAGCAAAGCTTCCATGTCTGAAGCAGAAGCCCTTAAGTTGATCGACTCGATGGGCATAGCGCAAGGATCGATAACTAAACTGCCGTCATTCGACCAGGCAGGATATCGTTTTGCACGCGCGCAGCAACTGGGTTTTAACGGGCAACCGTTAGTACAACTGGTTTATACAAAGGCGGGTGAAACCCCATTAGCCTTTTGCTTTATGCCGGTGGGTGAGTCATCACCGCGCGACTTAGCGTTAAGCCGTGAATACGACTTGGGTGTTGCTAGTTGGGTAGGCGATCAATTTCACTACGTTTTGGTGGCCGACGAAGCTGAGGCGGTATTGCAACAGCTGTATGACGAAGCGTTTTCGGTAGTCGGGCAATCCTAACGCGTTGAGCTTTAGTACTGTCTGAGTAAGTGCTTGCGTTTGCCCCGAGAGCGAAGCAGAAATAGCACCCCAGCAACCACACAAAGTACGGCTAGCAGTGGCGAAGCAATTAAGTTTTCGTGCCACACAACAGTCCAGCGATTAATGGCGCTGGGTGCTCTAAGCGCAATCAGTACCAGTAGGACGAAATTGCATAGCAGCACGATGATGACAAACACGCTCAGTAAAAAGCCGAGCAGCGATAACGCTTTAACCATGACACCTTGCATACCGGTCCATAGGTAACCCAGTTCTCGCCGGATGCCGTGCAATGAACCAGATTCGTGGCGGGTGGTGTAGCCATCTTCGATTGGCTGTTCTGAAAAAGTATTCGAAGGCTCAGAAAAATACGGGTCGGGTGTTTTTTCCAAATCAACGTGTGAGGAAAGTACAGGGTTATTTGCGGTTACCTGCGGCGGTTGCGATGTTATGAGACCGTGCGGTTCGACATCAACACCTTCGTTAACGGCCGTTTTTGTTGCAGTACTAAGCTGCTCTAAACCGACAAATGCCAATAGGTACGCATCGGTATAACCCCAGTTCACTCGCACACCATTGATAGCGACTCGCAGCGGCTGATGATCGCTTCGATTTAATGTAACCGATAGTCTTTTACCATTGTGTTTGGTTACCGGTTGTTGACTTAGGGCTTGTTCGATTTGTTTGAGTTGAGACAACGAAATAATGTCTTGCAGCGGAGTAACGCTTGTTTGAGAGTCGTTTCGTTCATGCCCCAGGGTGGAAGCGGCATTGTTGTCCACAAACAAAATACCTTTTGCACTGAAGACGATGAAACCGTATTGACCTTCCTGCAAAACCTTATCGAAGGTGTTTGAGCCTTGGCTATCATTTGTATCCGAGTTACTTGGTGTTATAACGCGAATACCAACACCGAGTGTCTTACCACTGCTATCCCGGATAGGTGAGCGAGCAATAGCTGATTTGGCAGTACGGGACTGACCTGCGTTTAAATCGGTTTGCGCTGCTAGTGAGTAAACACCTGAGGTGAGTGATTTCACATCCAGCGTTAGCTGTTCCGTGGATGTTTGCTTAGGAATTAGCGCTTTATCCGTCTGTCCCACCACATCGGATACAGAGGATTTTCCGAGAAATCGGGCGTAAGGTTCGGAACAAGCCAGGTAAACACCAGCTGTGTTTTTCAGCGCAACGCAATCGTACTCAGACTTTACTGTCGCTCGCAAAAATACCGACTGCTTCACGTGATCCATCCAATAGGGTTAGCTGGCGCTACTGAGGCTGGCGATCAGCCGACTACCATCAAATCCATTGTTAACAAGTGTAAACCAACCTTGTGAAAGGGAATGAGCACTGGTTAACACGTGACTTGCTTAGTGATTTAACAATAAGTATGGGGCGTTACGGAATGCTGCTTAATAGTGCATTTCTGAATTCAATCCAGTCTTTCGTATCAGTTGACCATGCAGCTTTGCCGCGTCCTTCGGATAAGGCTCTGGGTATTAACGTATTTAATCGCTTCTCCATGTCTTCCACTGCAGAAGCATCGCCGAATTGCCTGACTAACTGAATCAGTTCGGCATCCTGAAGCCCGCGTCGCCAGGCTTTTAAACGCATCGACGGAATGGGACCTGGCGTAGCAGGGAAGCCTATCTTTGGAAGTTGATTTCCGGGGTAGACAAAAACACCATTGCCGAACCGATCATCATCGGGCTTGTAGGATGGCTCGGCAAACGGACGATCATTACTGCCGAGATTGACTGCCCATTTAAACTGCCCATCGAAACCATACTTAGCACCGACGACACCCCACGTGCGCATTTCAATACCACTGGCGTTGATGCTGTGGATGCCAATGGCGGGATGCCCACTGTGGTAAAACCAGATCTTATCGCCATCCTCTTTCCGTTCACGCAAAAATGGAACGGCTGCAGCGCTTGCGTTTGGCGCCCATAACCGTATCTTGCCCGTAAGATCCAAGGCGGGATCATGCCGCCATTGACTGGGGTTAGAGTGACTCGTCCATAACAAATCGATGGGTAAGTCATCGCCAGCGCCGGCGTCTATGGCTTGTTGCACAGCGTGCATATCATCGTGCACGTTTGTCAGATATCGCACTCGTTCATCGCCTTTCATGCTCTCGTCTGGGCCATCAACTTCATCAAAGATGTAGGCAAAGTAGTCGGTATCTTGAGCGTCGATCGACACAACAAAATCTCGCCATGAGGAAGCTTTGCTCGTTAACGCGTTGAGTTCATCGTTTGTAATGCGTTCGGTGTGTTCAATGTTTATTTCCTGTTCCCAGGGCGTGCGCCATACGCTCACCGGCGTATTTTCACCAGGGCCCAGATAGCCTGCGGCTTCGCTAAAAAGCTCCCCAGACAGGATGGGTTCAACCATCTGTTGATAGGCTGCCCAATCGGGTTGCGAGGGATCGGTAACAATCCGCTCGAAAAAAACGGTGCGGTGTTGATGTGCGATCTGTTGATAGCAATATGACATCTCCCGGTACCCTTCAGAGTTCACATCAGTACCGGCGCCCTCTAATAGGTAGGCACGGTAGATCTCACCGACCGCCGCTATCGTTGGTTTGTCGGGGAGTTGCGCAGAGAACACCTTTAGCTGAACAGGAATCTTGGTTGTGGTGCCATCGATGGTTATTGAGACAGTCTGTTCATACTCACCGATGGGTAAATTCTTTGGCACGTACACATCGAACCAGAAACTCTGATTAGCTCCCACCTCCAGATTCAGATCGATACCATCAAATATCGGAGTGGCTGAAACGGAACAGCGACCGTGATTCGGTACCAGCGCATCCGGGTAGTAGTCAGGCCAGGGCAGTACGTTTGATTTTGGGCCCCATCGATAACCCCCTTTATCGACATAGTGATAGTGCGCTGCAAACCAGTGGGTGGTCAGGACATCGGTAACCGGTAATGACGTGCGCGCGTCTATCCATGCTGATGTTTGAACTTGTACTCGTTGCGGCTCAGTCGTTAGAGCAGGGTGGATGCGTTTGATAACGAGTTGATACGCAACCGTTTCATTGCGGGCCGCCGTGAGATTTACAGCGCCCGTGCGTAAATCATAAGCCGGGTGTTCCAGTGATATCGCGTCATTTCTAGCATGCTTCGCCGACTCGCTTGCGGCACACACAACGAATTCTGTGGTTTGTTGTTCAGCCGAATTTACGGGTAAGCAACCGTCGTGATAACTGGCTAAAAACGTTTTAACCATCGGCAAAACGAAAAATGTGGCCGAACCGATGAACGTGGCACCGATCAGTACGATTAACGAGCGCTTTTTTCGCAATGGCTTTCTCATCAACTAACAAAAAAGGGCGACCCGTGGGCCGCCCTCGTATCGTAAGCGCTTACCGAACGGGTAAGCGCGTCAGACGTTGGTAGAACTTACTCAACTAAGCCAGACATGGTTTCCATCATGGTCTCAACAGCAGGCCCTAACACGTCAACCACACCTTCTTTTCGTAGTGCAGTTTCAGCCATTGGCTTGACCTTAGACATACCCGTCTTGATCACTCGATCCAATGCCATTTTCGAAGACCCGGTTGCACCCATAACCGCTTCCGATACTTCGCTCAGTGTGGCGTTAGCTTGCTCCAACTTTGGCAGAGCCGCGGTAGCACTTTCAGCATCCGTCACGCCACCCAGTACTGCAGAGGCAGTTCCAATAACGCCACCCAACTTGCGGCTCACTGCAGACAGGCTGAAGTCTGGAAGGTCCATAGACATGGCTGTGTCTTCCGTCGTTTCTTCAGTTGCTTCAGCAGCTTCTTCCGTAGTCTCTTCAGCAGTATCCGCTGACTCTTCCGCAGCTTCAGCGCCTACGCCGCTGATCTTGGCTGAATCATCGTATTCCACGGAAACGGAAGTGTCGGCTTCCTCAGTCGCTTCTTCGGTAGCTTCAGCGGCTTCTTCGGTAGTCTCTTCAGCAGCGTCAGTCGCTTCTTCAGCGGTTTCTTCTGCAGCATCAGTCGCTTCTTCAGCAGTTTCTTCTGCAGCGTCAGTCGCTTCTTCAGTCGTCTCTTCCGTAGCATCAGTAGCTGCCTCGGCAGTCTCTTCTACAGCGTCAGTTGCTTCTTCAGCGGTTTCTTCTGCAGTGTCGGTGGCTGCTTCGGCAGTTTCTTCCGCAGCATCTGCGGCTTCTTCAGTTGCGTCAGCTGCCGCGTCAGTAGCTTCATCGGCTGTTTCAGTTGCAGCGTCTGCCGCTTCTTCAGTTGCATCAGCAGCGGCGTCAGTGGCTTCTTCAGCTGTCTCGGTTGCAGCGTCTGCCACTTCTTCAGTGGCATCAGCTGCCGCATCAGTGGCTTCTTCAGCTGTCTCGGTTGCAGCGTCTGCCGCTTCTTCGGTTGCGTCAGCCGCTGCGTCGGTGGCTTCTTCAGCCGTTTCGGTCACAGCATCTGCTGCTTCTTCGGTTGCGTCAGCCGCTGCGTCGGTGGCTTCTTCAGCGGTCTCGGTCACAGCATCTGCTGCTTCTTCGGTTGCATCAGCCGCAGCGTCGGTAGCTTCTTCAGCTGTTCCGGTTACGCTATCAACCGCGTCAGTGGCAGCTTCAGTAGCCGTGGCTGCAATACCGCTGACCGCATCAGTTGCATTTTCGGCCGCATTCGATACCGCATCGGCCGCATCTGATGCCATTTCCTGGACCTTATCGCCAGCGTCAGCAGCGGCATCAGTTACCGCGTCAACAGCGTCGCCCGCGGCGGCTGTTGCACCATCGGCTGCTTCAGTTACCGCATCGGTGGCGGCATCAGCTGCATCGCTGGCTGTTTCTGTTGCTGACTCAGCAGCGTCGGTAACCGCGGCAGCTGCATCATCTGCGGCATCGGTTGCCGCTTCTGTTGCATCGCTGGCTGCCTCTGTAACTGTGGCAGTCGCGTCGTCTGCAGCGTCAGTTGCTGCTTCTGTTGCATCACTAGCTGTTTCAGTAACGGCATCCGTAGCAGCCTCAGTGGTTTCAGCAGCGGCGTCCGCTACTTCTTCAGTTGCATCGGCTGCTGCGTCAGCCGCATCGTCTGCAGCGGCTTCTGCCGCGTCGGCTGTTTCAGCTGCAGCGTCAGTTGCCGCTTCGGTGGTACTTTCGGCAGCATCGGTGGCCGATTCAGCGGCTTCACTGACTGCAGTTACGGGTTCAGCCGGTGTCTCAACCTCACTTCCCCGACCGAAAAACGTTAACAACAACCAACCGATGAGCAGCGCTCCAATGATTGGCAAAAATTTAAGCCACATACAATAATCCTCCGGTGTCGCTCTGGAATTAGAGCAACGTGAAAATCCATACAAACCGCAGACAATACAAACTGCGCCGATGGGGTAATTTTACACGTTACCTGAGAACGTTTTACGCTCTGCAGGGAACAGTTAGCTGTTATTTACAAGTTGAACGGCCCTGATCGTGATGAATATCCCGCCTTGAGCCAAAAAGCGGGCATGCAAAGGTGGCTCACACTGAATGACCGTAGCCGCCCAGGCAAACGCGATCACAGACAACTTTGCAAAGCCTGTCACAGATTTGAACAGTAGATTGCATGCCCCATGCCGGTGGGAATCCTTGTGAAGTGAATTTTACAATCGGGCTCAATTTGATGATTTCAGAGCGTCCCGGGTGCTGCATTTGATTACCGATTGGCAAATGAAAAAGCGTGTTTAATAACGCGTGTTTTGCAATCGAAACTACGGAACGAGATTTGTTCGCGAGGTGCAGTTCTCATTGGCTAGCCATTCGATTGACGGCGGTCGGTAACAGGGATACCCTTCGGCGCAAAGTAACTTTGGCTGAAGAATTGACCCGATGGAAGAAGTCGTTTACCAGTTTCTGCTGCAGACTGCCGGATATCCTCGTGCGTCAATTGTCAGCGATACCTCACTCGTTTTTGAAACGGGTGATGGGCAACCCGCCTACCTGATCGTTGATCCGGAAACGGCTGAACCACTTGCGGTGGTTCACGTGGTTGGTGCTGTGGATGCTTCCGGCCTTTACGCGGCGGCTCATGCTGCTGAAGCTAATAAAGATATTTTGAAGCGTTCAACCGTGCAAGGTTTTGTTGTTCGAATCGATTTCAAAGGTCGCACGGATAAAGAAAAAATCCAGTTCTATCAAACCAAGGCAGAAGGCGAGCTGTATCCATTGTCAGCCTCTACGTTTCCTGATTTGGATTCTCTGCGGGTGGGTAGTAAGTTAAATCGTGTGATTGCCGGTGGCATTTCTCCGATAACATCGGGCAGCAGTTATAAATCTTCGACGTCTGTTGACAGCGTTGCACACGCGCCGGTTGATGAAGAACTTCATGGGGTCGAAACCCGCAAGGCAAGTCGACTCGGATTTTGGCTGGGTGTTCTTCTTATTCTTCTGGCCGTGGCTGATATTGTTGCTGGTAAGCTCGGTGGTGTGGGTTGGTTAGAAACTTCACATTCTGTTTTGTTTGTGGGTGCGGCGATTTTATTTATAGCCACTGACTTTAAGCAACGAGCTTCTGTAATAAGTTAGTACTGATACAAGTTAGTACCAATGCACGAATAGTTGAGCTACTTGCATAAAGATAAACGCTAGGAATCACGTCCAATAAGGCAGCGACTCATACGCGGCTACCGCCAAAACACATAATGGAAGCATCGCGGCAGCAAACTTTCTACCTTTCTTGATGCGCCGCCTGCGAGAGACTTCTTTCTCCGATTTAAACGGATTGAATTGCTCGGCAACAAAAACATAGGTTGCGTAACTAATTAGCACGGGAACAACTAAGTACAAGAGCATCCTTTTACCTCTAAGGTACATGTGGCTTTCGGTACTACGATGTTCGGGTCATGTGTGTGAATTGATCACAAACATGAGTAAGCAATGTCAGCATCCAATATATAGAGAATGTACCCAGTACAGCGACTAATCAATGGTTTAGTTTTAAGGTTAAAACCTGATCAATCTTGCAGTTTTGGTGAGATATGTTTAGTGAACCGAGCTGGTTAATTTTTTGGAACTGTAAATTTAAGTTGGATTGAACTGAAAACATTGCACGCGGCAGCGCAGCGAGAGTACTCAATACAACATCTTGACGCTATTCTAAAAAGCAGTACGGCTAGAGAGTCAGCTAACTAGCCAGAAAATAACCCGTAACTATCTCGCCAACCAAAATCAAAGTTAGCTAAATCTGGAAATACTTCCGCCACATCGGTAGAGTTAACCCCCATCCACTCGGCTAACAGTGCGCCATATTGGTTAATCGATAGCTCTGGGATAACGCGACCTTTGTCGCCGCTGTCGTCGTCACCGGCAATTTCATAGGTGGGTAGTTGTCCAAAGGTGTTGTTACCGTTCACTGCACCACCCATAACCATATGGTGCCCACCCCAGCCGTGATCTGAACCGTCACCGTTTATGGTTAATGTGCGGCCAAAGTCTGATGCGGTAAACGTTGTTACCTCATTACTTACACCGAGCTCAGCTAAGGTGCTGTTAAAGTCCGCCAGGCTGTTGTCTAACTCGGTCATCAGTGCATTGAGACGTGGCGTTTGGTGGTCGTGCGTATCCCAGCCACCCAGGCCCACAAAAAATATCTGCCGTTTCATCGACAGTTGATCGCGGCCCGCGATGAGTCGAGCCACCATTCGCAACTGACGTGCAAGTTTACTGGTGTCGTCATACGGTGTCGCAAAGTTCTGGTTTGCCGCCACCACGCTAGCCAACTGACCTGAACCCAACTTTGCACGAGCAATGGTTTCAGCGGCTTGCTGTTTGAGTGGGTGCGTGTAGTTTTGAGAGAGCATCTGGTCATGCAGCGCACTGCGGCTTGCGTTACTTGCAGACACGCCGGTATCTAAATGCGCAAGCAAGCTTAAACCGTTATTGGTATTCAAGCCTAATGGTTGTATCGCTTCGCCCGGTAACCAGGGGTTACTGCCGAATAACGAAAAGGTTGGCGGTAAAACAGCCCCCACATTGGCGTCTTGAAGTAAGTCAGCCATTCGGCCACCCCAGCCCGATTGAACAACAGAGGTGGGCAAGCTGCTGTAGCCTTTCATCCACTGTGCTTGTTGATGATTGTGAGCGAACAAATCGGCTGGTATCAATGCACTGTCGTTAAGAACGGCAGTGCGCGATATGGGGGAAATTAAATTACCAACGTTTGATAGCAGCGCTAGCTCACCTTGCTGATACAAACTGTGTAACTGCGGAAGGTACTGATTAAATGAGTAAGGCCCGGACGTAGCTTGCAGCGTAGACTGGTCAACGGCAAGCCCTGACCGACTTGCTGCGTATCGGTTATAGGTATCGTTATCCGACGGTACAAACATCGAAAAAGAGTCAGCGCCACCGTATAGAAATACACAGACCAATGCTTTGTAGTCGTTAAGTGCTGCGTATTCGCTGGATTGGGCAAACGCTGAACTGATTAACTGCAGCTTGCCTGACATGGCTGCGGTACCAGAGCCAAGTAAAGCCATGCACGCACCGCGTTTCAACAATTCTCGTCGTTGCGCATGTTTCTTTGTTGATGTTTTATTCATGGTCGTGATTGCACCCTACATCTGAACCAGGTAATCGGGTGACGCAACAATCAGTGTAATCGCATCGCGAACCCGTTGGCTCCGTCCTGAGTCGGAATCGGCCAATGTATTGAGATGGCTCAGCAAGGCATTGCGCAGCTCGCTTGTCATGGAGCCCGCCATTAAAAGAATATCCAAGTGATCGAGCAGGGCATCGGGGTCACTGGCCAAACTTAATTCCGTATCAAAATTTAAATAGGAAACATGGTCAGCACCTGGGCTGGTACCGCCTGCAAAAAATCGATTGATTTGCTCTCCGATGCGATTGGTTGTCGATATTTCATTCGACTCCGTCATGATTTCAAATTCAGGGGCAACCAGATTGTTGTTCGATACAGGTCCGATGGCGGCGAACTCTGGTTTGAAAAAGTTAAACACCGATGGCGACTTTAAAATCGCCTGCCCGGTAGCCAGGTCCAAATCCTCTAAACGAGGAGATTGCGTGTTGTATTCACCGCGTGATGAGCTTTGCGTTCCCGGTGAGACGGAGAATGCCCGCCAAAGATGCGATAGGCGAATAACCGGTTCACGCAGTTTTCCGAAGTAAGCGGGTCGACTGCTGGTGCGAGCTTCCGCGTCGAGCAGAATGGCTTTGACAACGGCCTTTAAGTCCCCTCGAACACCGAAGCCGTTGTCATTAAAAACAGACGCAACTCGACTAACGTATGCTGGTGTGGGATTACTGGTCGTTAAACGTTGAATCAATTGTTTTGCCATGAATGGCCCAACGTTCGGATGGTTGGCGATGTTATCCAACGCTAAATCCAAATCCTGCTGCGCGGTTAGTCCGGCTGGAATGAGTGTTCCACCCAGTAGTACTTTGCTGCCCGTGTCGTGATAGTTTTCAAACGGTTCCATGGGACTAATCAGATCCTGACCTGTGCTCAGCCCCCGGTTCCAATTGCCGGCATCTTTATAATTCCAACCGGTGAAAACGCGCGCGAATTCTTCAATGTGATCCTGTGTGTAAGCGGGATTGCCAGTGGATGTGCCGTCCAGGTTGAGTTCGGTTACGCCCAGAGAAAACAGTTGCAGCACTTCTCGTGCGTAGTTTTCATCCGGTCGAGTGGATGCGGCTTCGTCCCCTTTGGCGTTTTGCAACATGCTTAAGTAAATGCCCATAACAGGGCTCTTGGTTACAGCTTCTAACAACTCCCGGTAGTTGCCAAACGCATGATCCAACAGCGTGTTGTAGTAGTGCGTAACGCCGTATTGGGAGTTCGCTAACGTGTAGCCGATGTCACTGATTACAAAGATTTGACTTAGTGCAAAGGCCACGCGTTGCCTTAGCTGGTCGTCGCCATCCACCACGTTTGACCACCAGATTTCGTGGCGTGGCCATCGATTACTGCCATTTGAATGCACGTTAACGTAGTCAAGATGCGCGGGGCCCTGAAGTGAAAATTGCTGTTCAAGCCACGTATCAATCCCAAGCGCACGCACTTGCAAAATGTCTTCTGTCGTAGCGCCGAACGATGCTTGTGCAAGCAGTCGGCTGGCTTCCGCTTCGGTAAGTGTGTTAGACGGGTCAAACACTGTTACGGTTCGGGAGGTTGAGTCCGTTTCCCCCGCCGCGTCCGTAACGGTGAGCGTTAAGGTATACGAGCCAGCTGTTGTATAGGTGTGTGTGACCACGGTGTCAGCACTGGTTTGTGTAGGATCGGTACCATCACCAAACGACCAATCGTACTGAACAATGCCCACATCATCTTGAGAGTCTGATGGATCAAGTTGCAACGTTAGTGGGGCCGCGCCAAGCGCGTCGGCCGAAAACGACGAAATGGAAAAAGCGGCCATTGGCGCTGTGCCATTCGCATCGCTAATCAATTGAAAACTGGCTGTTGACCAATCGGACGTACCCGCAAGCGTTGTCACCCTGACTTGCCATTCGATGGTTTGCGATTCAGTTGCGGGTTCGGGCAGCGCAGCATTGTAGGTACACTGAATTTCTGTTGCGCCTTCGGGCATTGCGCACACCTGTGACTCGTCCAGGTTGTTGACTTCCATACCGTCTACGACGACATCGTAGAACTGAGCGTTATCAACTGGCGACCATATAAGGTCAATGTCGGTGATGTCTGCAAACAAAGCACCGTCGGCCGGACTAATCAGGTTTGGAGCATCTGGATTTTGGTCATCAAGTATTGTGATCGTTACCGATTGCCAGTCGGATTCCCCTAAGGAATTGCTCGCCCTGACATGCACAGGCTGGTTTTCGGTAGGCTCCATATCGAGTAATACCGCGTACGTACACACCGCACCTAAACACACATCCAATGGACTCAGCGAATCAAAGTCCACCGTTGTGCCGTTGATGTTTTCACTCAAAGAGACGTGGTAACTGGAGACGTTAGTTGCACTAGACCAGGTTACTACTACTGATGTATTTCTTATGTAGATATCGCCATCGACGGGTGCGAGTAGCGCTGGGTTTGCAGGCGGTTCTGTTGGTGGTTCGATTAAGTAGAACGAACCCACGCCAGTGTCTGATGCACCGTTCTCGTTTATCGCTTCTATCTGCCATTGATAGAGAGTGTTGGCCCCCGTGGTGATGGGTAGCGTCAATCCGCACGTTGTCTCACCACAGGCGCTTTGAGCAATGGTGTCGCTTGCAACCTCGTTACCGGCATCGGTTAGCACAAAGTTGTAATTCAGGGCGGTTTGCGACTTGGTCCAGGTGAATGTGATGTTGCCTGTTTCCAGAAACACGTTGGCAATAGGCGTGATAGCCGTTGGTGTTTCTGGTGGCTCATTCGAAGGCGGAACTACTGCAAAGGTGCTTCGTGTCCATCCGGTGACGCCTAAGGAATTTCGTGCGCGTACACGCCACGCATGCAAAGAAGCGGGGGGAAGATCCAATACGGCGCTTAAGGTGCACACATCGTTTTCGCAGGCCTCTTGCGGGTTGATGCCGTAGGTGTAGGTTTCCTGTTTATCGATTTGGTTGTAGAGCAGGAATTCGTAAGTGGCGGCCTCGCTAACATCCGTCCATGAAAATTCAACCGTTTGACCTTCGACGAACTCAGCACCATCGACTGGCAGCACGTTCGTCGGTTGTTCAGGCACGGCTTGCGCTTTGGGGATAACGGATAGGCTTCGCATGTCAGAGGTGACTTCGCCAATAATGTTTGACGCGGTGACGGACCACGCGTAACTCTCGTACACGGGAAGCTCAATCAACAGTGAAAACGTACACGCGGTATCTGAACAGCTGGATTGGCTAACAGTTTGGGATACCAGCGATTCATTTTGCGAATTATTCAGTTCGAATTGATAAGACTGTGCGCGCTCAGATGGCAGCCATCCAAACGTCTGCTGTTCCAGGTTCTCTACCACTGACGCATTATCAGGCCCAAGTAGCAAGGGCACGGAAGGCGCTTCTGTAATAGCCTCCCGTACAGTGAAAAAGTGACCAACCCACGACGTGGTCGCAACGGAGTTAGCCGCCCGAACGCGCCAAATATGCCGCCCACCGATGGGTAGGTCCATCGGTAGTGTGATGGCGCAAGTGCCGTCTTCACATATCGCGTCGGCCTCGTAGCCCGTTAAAAACTCGCGCGTTTCTGGTGTAACGCTGTCGTAGAAATAAAAGTCGTAAGTGGTTGCGTGCTCTGCAGCCAGCCACTGAAATTCTGTTTGTGCATCACTGACCAATAAGGCATCGTTTGCGGGTAACAACGGCTGTGGCAATTCAGGAGGTTGCGGTGGTGCAAGAACAGTGATGGTTGTTGTCGAGGTTTGACGTCTTCCGACTTCATCCATGGCCGTAACGCGAACTGGGTAAGACCCTGGTTCGGTAAAACGAACGGTTATTGAGTTGTTGGTTAAGTCGCTAAGCGCTTCAATTTGATCGTGTAATGCGGAGTCTGAATTGCCAGGACTTAAGTCCCAGGTGGCTACCAAAGCCGTGACAGGCCAGGTGTTGTCAATGCTGAGTGTGGTTTCCAAAGGAGCAACACCGGACGATACAGACACAGCCAGTGGCATTACGGCTAAGGGTTCTGTCGGCAGGTTTGTTTGGGACGAAACGGGTTTTTGCGTGGGTATGGGGTACAGCGGTAACTGCCCCACCGAATTGCCACCTGGGTATCCACGCTGATAGGCCAGTGAGTAAAGGCGTGCAGCTTCGCTGGAATTTTGCGGTACGCCTGAGCTGCCTGCGGCATACCGGTTACCCATCTCGACCAGTGCGTAGCTGTCACCCACAGAAGTACGACGTAGTACCTCAGATGTTGGCATGCCCGAATACAGCGACAGAAATTCAGCTTTAGATAAAGTCTGGCCGTTGGCGGGTGTTGCTAACGCAAAAGAGAGCCACAAAAGGAGTGTCGCAATTCGCGCCAGCAATATTCTTGAAAAACTAGACATTTTGGTAGGAGATTCAGGGCGTTAGCCGCAGTTACATCGCATGTCTGACTATACACGCGCTGGGGAGAACGTTTTATGAAAACAATTGCAGCAATTGATTTGTGCCAGATAAAAAAGTACGGGTGCGCTTGCGAGCGGGTGAGAATTCAGGTAAAAAGGCAATCAACATATAAACATATCTTTATATCTATGGACGCACTGCTATCCAGCCTGCGGGCCGCCGGTGAACCCACGAGACTTCGACTGCTTGCATTGTCGGCTCACGGTGAACTCAGCGTGACGGAATTCACACAGATTTTGGGCCAGAGCCAGCCTCGCGTATCCAGGCATTTAAAGCTGTTAGTTGAAGCGGGTCTGTTGGAGCGATTTCGAGAAGGTGCGTTGGTTTTCTACCGAATTGCCTCCAATGGAGAGTCCGCACATTTTGCACGCACGCTTGTGGACTTGCTGCCCCAGGAAGATAACGCGCTGAATCGTGATCTTCATCGGTTGTCGCAAATTCGGGAGCGGCGACGGGCGGTGGCAGAACAATACTTTAATCAAAATGCGGCCGAGTGGAATCGGCTGCGACAGCTTTATGTTCCGGAGACGGACGTGGAGCAACAGCTGGTTCAAGTAATCGGGGATCAGCGCATCGAATCGTTCCTGGATATTGGGACCGGTACGGGGCGAATTCTGGCTTTACTCGCCGAACAAGTTGAGCAGGGCATTGGTATTGATCAGAGTACCGAGATGTTGTCCGTTGCTCGCGCGTATCTTGAGCAGGAAAATCTCACGCACGTGCACGTAAGGAAGGGCGATATGTATCACATGCCTTTCGATGATCAATCTATTGACCTTGCAACTGTACATTTGGTGCTGCATTACAGTCAGGACCCACAGCCAGTGATTGCCGAAGCTGCACGCGTGCTTCGCCCCGAGGGTCGATTGGTTATTGTCGATTTTGCTCCGCATCAGGAAGAGCACCTGCGCTCAGAGCACAACCATCAACGGCTCGGGTTTAGCGATGCGGAGATCGAAAACGCGATGAAATCCGTGGGCATGGTGCCCGGTGAAACACATTCACTGGCCGGTGATCCGCTCACGGTCAATATTTGGCAAGGCACGCGAGGTCCGGTGCATTAATGGATGTCAGAGATACTTGCAGCTTTTTTCTCACCTATTTCTTTATTTAACGTTTGAATTGTTACGGACAGCCCGAACGCTATGAATCAACCCAACCTATCTTTTGAATTTTTTCCGCCCAGAAACGACAATCAAAAGCGGCGTTTTTGGCACACCCTTGGGTGCCTTGAAACCTTAAACCCCAAATGGATTTCGGTGACCTGGGGCGCCCTGGGCGCAGATAACCAGCCCAGCTTGGATGTTTTGCGGGAATTACAAACCGAATCCTCTATACCGGTAGCATCCCATCTAACTTGCTACGGCTGCACGAAGGCCAATTTGATTCGGCGCTTGACGGCCATGCAATCTATGGGTGTAAATCACATCGTAGCGCTTCGCGGTGATAAGCCTGCCGATGCGGATGTCGCCAGGCGAGAACGCGTAACGCGGGCTAAATTGCCCATCGATTCCGGGTTAAAGGCTAACGAGGTTGATACGCTGCAGTACGCCGCAGAATTGGTTGCGCTGATCAAACAAGCCAGTGGTATGGATATCAGCGTGGCGGCCTATCCAGAAGCTCATCCGGAATCCAAAGATGTCACAATGGATTTAGCGTTTTTGAAGGCCAAACTGGATGCCGGCGCCAACCGAGCGTTAACGCAGTTTTTCTTTAAACCAGAGACCTATCTTGCCTGGCGAGATAAAGCCGCTGCTATGGGTATCGATAAGCCGCTGGTTCCCGGAATCTTGCCCGTGCACGATATCGAACGCGTTCAGATTTTTGCGCGGCGTTGCGGCACCTATGTCCCGGCATCTATCGTCCGTCGATTTGAAGCCTGTGGAGGAAATCGTTCATCTCAACAGGAGCTGGCGCTGGACGTCTCGACGGAACTTTGCGAGACCTTGCAACGTGAAGGCGTGAACGATTTTCATATTTACACCCTTAATCAGTCGTCCCTGGCGTATTCGTTGGGAAAACGACTTAGAGGCACGATCGCTGAACCCGTCGCGGCTTAGCTTTTAGTCGGGATAGCTTAGTTTTATGTCGGTATAATTTGCGTTTAGAGTGAAATTAAGCAGAGCGTCCGTTTTCTATGTCGAATACGCACAAAGTGGGGTTTGTCAGCCTGGGCTGCCCCAAAGCGCTGGTTGATTCGGAACGCATACTTACTCAGCTTCGAACCGAAGGCTATGACATCGTACCCAGTTACGAATCCGCTGATTTAGTTGTTGTTAATACCTGCGGTTTTATTGATAGCGCCGTTGCCGAGAGTTTGGATGCGATCGGTGAAGCGATTAACGAAAATGGCAAAGTGGTTGTTACCGGTTGTTTGGGCGTTAAGCCCGATGAGATAGCTGAGCAATACCCGCAGGTGCTAGCGGTTACCGGGCCACAAAAATACGAAGAGGTGGTAGGGCATGTACACGAGCATCTGCCACCTCCAACTCTTCACGACCCGTTAATCGACTTGGTGCCACCGCAAGGGATAAAGCTGACACCACGGCATTACGCTTATTTAAAAATCTCTGAAGGGTGCAACCATAAATGCAGCTTTTGCATCATTCCGTCCATGCGAGGAAGACTCGCAAGTCGGGATGCAGGCGATGTGATGGGCGAAGCACGACGTTTGAAAGATGCGGGCGTGCGTGAGTTGTTGGTCATCTCGCAAGACACCAGCGCCTATGGCGCCGATATTCGGTACCGAACAAGCTTTGATAACGGCCGGCCCGTCAAAGCGCGTT
>JAHDCO010000143.1:1325-3462 GCA_020629835.1 Granulosicoccaceae bacterium | reverse complement strand
CCGGTGGACAGAGGATTAGAGCAGCGCATAAGTGAGCGCTTAGAGCATTTACGGAGCTTGAATGCAAAAGCGAAGTGATGCTCAATAACAAACGAACAAACGAACAAACGAACAAACGAACAAACGAACAAACGAACACACGAACACACGAACACACGAACACACGAACACACGAACACACGAACACACGAACGATCTAGCGAACCAGCGAAAATAAAAAAAGTTAAGAAGTTAAGAAGTTAAGAAGTTAAGAAGTTAAGAAGTTAAGAAGTAAGTGGGTTGTGCAAGTTCGATGGCAATAGCAGAGCTACTTTGATTGTTCAAACGCAACCGAGTAGTAACAAACACAGGATATAGATTATGGCTTTGAAGTTAATGTTGGCTGACTACAACAACACAACACACGCTAACGATGTTGTGAGCCTACTGAACGCCTACGCGGAAGATCCATTAGGCGGAGGTGAGCCGCTGCCTGAGTTTGCAAAAGACAATTTAGTCGCAGCACTAAAGGATTTCCCCGGTGCTTTCTCTGTGCTCGCTTATGATGGCGAAACTGCCGTGGGTCTTGCGAACTGTTTCCAGGGTTTTTCCACCTTTGCCTGCCGCCCGCTCATTAACATTCACGATTTAATGGTGTTGCCTACCGCTCGACGCAAAGGTGCTAGCCAGTCATTGCTCGCGTTTGTTGAACAAGAGGCAATTCAGCGTCGCTGCTGCAAAGTTACCTTGGAAGTACTGGACGGGAACTCGTCGGCAAGAGCTGCTTATACAAAATACGGCTTTAAGGACTACACCTTAGGCGATGAGCACGGCTCGGGCCGCTTCATGCAAAAATCCCTGATGTAGTTACTGAGCATGTGGGCCTTTCGAATGCTGGTTTAATGCCCACTCGACATGCTCACGTACCAATACATCGTTATCGTGCGCATGGTCTTGTAAAACTCGAATTACTTCAGCTGTGGTTTTCGCATTGCCCAAAGCCACAGCAATATTTCGGCGCCAATTACGAAAACCGATCCGACGAATAGCGGAACCAGCGAAGCGATCATTAAACATCGTTTCCGTCCACTCAAACAGTTCAGTTAGTGGTGTGCGGTCTAAGTGATGTCGAGGTTCAAAATCAGTTTCAGTGGTCGGGCTGCCGAATTTATTAAACGGACAAACCAGTTGGCAATCATCGCAGCCGTAAATTCGATTACCCATTGCTGACCTGAATTCGACGGGTATGGGTCCGTTGTTCTCAATGGTTAAGTATGAGATACAGCGTCGCGCATCCACTTGCTGAGGGCCAACAATGGCCTGAGTAGGGCAGGCGTCAATGCACGCCTGGCAGCTACCACAGTGCTGGCTCTCCTGCGGCGGGTCTACTGGGATTGGCAGATTGGTAAAAAGCTCTCCCAGAAAGAACCACGAGCCAGAGCGCTCGTTCAGAAGGTTACTGTGTTTCCCAATCCAACCTAAACCCGCTTTTTGGGCAATGGCTTTTTCTAAAACCGGCGCACTGTCGGTGAACGCTCGATAACCAAACGGGCCAATCAGGCTCGTTAATTCACTGGCTAACCGCTGCAGCCGTTGACGAATAAGCTTGTGATAGTCGCGCCCCAGCGCATAACGAGACACATAACCTAATTCCGGATTGGCAAGTACATCGTCAGCGTGTTCAGCAGACGCAGGGTAATAGGTAAGGCGCACGGAAACGATTCGAATAGTTCCCGGCACCAAATCCGCTGGGCGACTGCGCGTGACGCCATGGCGTTGCATGTACTCCATGCTGCCGTGAAAGCCTTTATTTAGCCAGTTCAGTAAATGGGTTTCATGCTCGGCTAAATCGGTATCCGTGATACGACAAGCATCGAACCCCAAATCAACCGCGCGTTGTTTTATCCAGACAGCGGTTTCATGCGGTGATAAGTCTTGAACCGTTTTGGAAAAATCATCAGAGCTGCTCACGGGAAAAATGCCCTGACTTGTAAAACACCACAGTGCCTTTCACCCCCGACCAATGCTGCCAGCTGATTTCAGGATTGCGTATCCATGTGCCCGGCCGATACCGACCGCGCTCGTCAGCCAGGGTACCTTCTAACACTAAAATTTCTTCGCCTTTTGGGTCTAGCTGGGGTTGAAACTCGGCGTTGGC
>JAHDCO010000143.1:0-1225 GCA_020629835.1 Granulosicoccaceae bacterium | reverse complement strand
GAATTTTCACCCTCCAGGTATTCCAACAAGCGGATTTGCGTGTCGGGAATCGGGCAGTCATGCCAAACAGCCGTCTCAGGTAGCGAAACCACACGCAGGGCGAAGTCCGCATTCACCGGTTGCGACAGAATAGGTGCATCCCGCCAGGCACTCAGTTGATGCGCAAACTGAGCCCGCAGTGCGTTTTTAGAATCCGGTAGGTTCATGGCGTCTGGTCGGCGCAGAGTATATCAATCTTGAATTTTCCCTAATGGTTCTCTATGCTCAAATTCTGTACAGTAACCAAAGCCCTGCGGAAAATTGGAGGCAAAAAGTATGGCATCTGAGGTATCCACTGAAGTCCCACTCACGCAACTTGAAACTCGCGTGTTGATGGCTGTTGAAGATTACATCCTGTCGAAGGGCGTGTCGCCCACAATCGCTGAGTTGGCCGCTGCCCTGAAGCTCAAATCGAAAGGGACGGTGCATCGATACGTGCAGTCTCTGATTGATAAGGGTAGGTTGAAGCGCACTGGTCGGGGCTGGCGCGGCCTACGAGTCGTTGGCTTACCGATGCCCGACCCCGTCAAGCTGTTTAGACAGGCGCGTGGTGAAAACATTCGCAGTGCCGGCATCGTACCCGGAGAAGACACCAGCAACGGTGAGCACGCATTACCGATGCTGGGAAGAATTGCCGCTGGTCTGCCACTGGAAGCCATCGAAGACGAGCAAATGTTCGATGTGGGCGCATTTGTCGCAGGAGAGGATCGCTATTCACTTATCGTCACTGGTGACTCCATGATCAGCGCCGGAATTTTGGACGGTGACACGGTTATTCTGAAAAAGCAAAGCCACGCTAAAGTGGGCGATATCGTTGTGGCTTTGATCGATGGCCAAGAAGCTACGCTGAAGCGCTTGGGCCGACACGTAGCCGGCACGCTGGAATTGATCCCCGAAAACCCTTACATGAAGCCCATGCACTACGCGAGTAATCGCGTCAGCATTCAAGGTGTTCTAGTCGGACAACTTCGAGGTTATTAATGGCCGAGTCAGATTTAGAGGCTCTGAAAATAGACGCTTTGAAAATCGCATTCACGTACATGCCGCAAGCCATAGAAGTGAATGAATTCGATTTTGCCGGCCGAGTGGAGGTGACGCTTGAACACATCGCCACCGTCAGGGAAGCGCTAACCGCTTACGGCATTGACCCGGATGAAGTGGCTGGGGATGTTTATCCCGACAGCAC
>JAHDCO010000058.1 GCA_020629835.1 Granulosicoccaceae bacterium | reverse complement strand
GGGTCTAATCCTTCGGCTCTGAGTTTTTCGCGCTGTCGAACATACTCGGTTGTGGTAACCGACAAGCGCGATGCGTAGCTATCGGAAGCGTCCATACCGGCGCGCACGCCATAGTAGGCACCGACGGCGCCGATTAGCGTGGCAATGATCACAACAAGTAGACTGGTGCTGTTCATTTAGAGCATTTGGTGCGCAGCTATGGCCGCACAATCGGTGATAACGTAGGCTGTGAAGGATACGCGATGTGTTGAAGCATCGCCGGAACGCCCACGCATAACAACGAACTATGGTGCATAGATACGTGACGAATCACACGCAATTTGGACATCGCGGCCCCTTTCCTGCGAATCGCCCGCGACGCATGAGAAAGGACGACTTCAGCCGACGTCTGATGGCGGAAACTACGTTGACTGCCAGCCATTTAATCCAGCCGTTTTTTGTGATCGAGGGCAAGGGACAACGAGTACCTGTGCCATCAATGCCAGGGGTTGAGAGGCTGAGCATCGACCAACTGGTTATCGAGGCGACTCGCGTGTATCAGGCGGGTGTGCCGATGGTGGTGCTCTTTCCGGTCACCGATGATGCGGCTAAGACGCCGGATTGCGCCGGTGCGTACGACCCTGATGGTCTGGCTCAACGGGCCATTAGCGAACTGAAAACGCAGTTGCCGAACCTGGGTGTCATGACGGATGTGGCGTTGGATCCTTATAGCCCTCATGGCCATGATGGGCTGATGAACGATGAGGGTTACATCGTCAATGATGAAACCGTGGAGGTATTGGTTAAACAAGCATTATCCCACGCGGTGGCAGGTGCCGATGTTCTGGGCCCATCAGACATGATGGATGGGCGAGTCGGGGCGATGAGAGACGCATTGGAATCTGCGGGTCACACCAACGTTCGAATTATGAGTTACGCCGCGAAATTCGCCTCTACATACTATGGGCCGTTTCGAGATGCGGTAGGCGCTGCTGCGGCCCTGGGAAAGGCGGATAAGACGACGTATCAAATCGATCCGAGAAACAGCGATGAGGCAATGCACGAGGTTGCCGCCGATTTGGCAGAAGGTGCAGACATGGTGATGGTCAAGCCGGGGCTACCGTATTTGGATGTGGTTCAGCGGGTAAAAAGCACGTTCGCTGTGCCGACGTTCGCGTACCACGTTAGCGGTGAATACGCCATGTTGAAGGCTGCCTGCGCAAACGGCTGGTTGGATGAAAAACCGGTGACACTTGAAACAATGACATCTTTTGTTCGGGCGGGTTGCGATGGCATATTGACCTACTGTGCGGCGGATGTGGCTGAGTGGTTAGCCGAGTCACGGTAACGAGTATTACCTGCCCAGCCAAATTTGCGCAAAAGTGGAACGCGTTAACTATAGTTAGTCATGGTATTGACATTCCCGGCTAGGGTTGTTCGTGAAAACTTTTCGAAATCTATCGACTTCATTGTTCGCTGCTGCGTTAGCGGTGCCGGTGCTTACTGTATCGGCAAGCAACGCGTTTGCGCGCGGACTGGATGATCAGTGGTACATCGGTATCGCCGGGAGCGGCGTCTGGTTACAGCCAGACCCGGAAGAGCCGGGAAATAACGTTGACGAAGCCATCAGCAGTGGTGGTACGGTCATGCTGGGTAAAGACCTTGATGAACGCTCCAGTCTGCAACTGCAGGGCTTTGCCCTCGGGGAAGCGATCCTTGATGACGGTAATGCGGCTACTTACAGCGCTGTCGATGGTTCAGTGGTTTACCGATTCTATGATTCGCGGGATAGGAACCTGACTCCTGGTGGATTTGGGGCTTCTATTTATGGCCGGTTTGCGCTGGGCTACATGCAAAGAGAGTCTGACACTGAGTTAGAGCGAGATTCCGGTGTGTATTTTGGTGTGGGCGGCGGTGTAGAAACCTATGTGACAGACAACATTGCCGTGCGCGTTGAAGGCTTTTATCACGACATCGATGCCGTATCAGGCTCGCTGGGTTTGGTGTACCGATTTGGTGGAAGTTTGCGAGCACCTGTGCGCATCCCGAGTACGGTATCCGCCCCGTCGACAGCTCCGTCACCGGCTCCATTACCCCAGCCTAATCGCCAACCCAGCGCTCCGTCTTCACAATTGCCGTCCGTTGCGCCTGCGCCAGTGCCTTCGCCTTCTGCTCGACCAGTAGTGCCTGCCCCAGTGCCGGTGCCCGCGCCAGTGCCTGCGCCAGTGCCTGCGCCAACTATCAGCTCGGTGCCTCAGCAGTTGATGGACGCTGATCGTGATGGTGTGCCGGACACCGGTGACTTATGTTTATCGTCAACACCGGGTTTTCCGGTAAGACCTGATGGGTGTCCGCTATTCGATGGGGTGCTCAGTGGTATTCAATTTAACCCTGGCCAGGATTCATTAGTCCCAGGCAGCGATACGCAGCTGAACTATTTGGTTGATTTACTCGTGAATCAATACCCGCAAGCCAGTATCGAGTTGCACGCGCATACCGACAATACAGGCGATGCTCGTTCACAGGCTATCTTGACCCGTGCCCGATTGAAAACGGTGGGTACATACCTTGTGCAGCGGGGCGTTAGTGCCAATCGGTTGATCTTGCGATCGTTCGGTGGCTCAAGACCGTTGTACGACAACCGCACCGCACAAGGCAGAGCATCCAATAATCGCTTTGAGGTGCTTGAGCACGTGCGCTAGCGCGCCCGCTTGGATCGGCCTGCATCGTTGGTTACCTGGTGGCGTAAGCCGTGGTTTTTGCTCGCAATGGCTGCTGGCCCGCTCGTTTGGGCCGGTCTGTGGTTGTTGGGTTTGCCCATCCAATCGGGCTGGCCGGCTGCCAGGTTATGGCTGATGGTGGTCGTGCTGGCACCGGTTTTAGAAGAAATCGTTTTTCGAGGTGGTTTGCAAGCCTGGTTGTATGACAACACCCCGCTACGACACGTTGCGTTTTGGGGGGTGAGTTATGCGAACCTATGTGCATCAGCGGTGTTTGCGGCGTTTCACTTGCTATCCCAACCTGCGGCATGGGCTGCCGCCATCTTTATACCGGCTCTGGTTTTTGGTTGGGCGCGCGATCGCTCCGGCTCTATCTTGCCGGGTATGGTGTTGCACGCCTGGTACAACGCAGGCTTTGTTCTAGGGTTTGTTCGCTAGCCAGTCTTTGGCAGGCAAATAGTCGCTGTAAAGAGCCGCCTCTGGTGAACCGGGCTCGGGTTCGTATCGGTATTCCCAATGAACCGTGGGTGGTAACGACATCAGAATCGATTCTGTTCGGCCGCCAGATTGCAGGCCAAACAGGGTGCCACGGTCGAACACTAAATTAAATTCAACATAACGACCACGTCGATAACACTGAAAGTTTTTTTGTTCGTCGGTGTATGGCGTGTCGCGTCGGCGCGATGCAATCGGCGCGTACGCTTTATAAAAATGTTCGGCGACTGAGCGCATCAGACCAAAGGCATGATCAAATCCTTCACCGTTGAAATCATCAAAGAACAACCCACCAATACCGCGGGCCTCATCGCGGTGCTTCAGATAAAAATAGTCATCGCACCACTGCTTAAACTTTGGATGCAGTTCGTCGCCGAACGGGGCACAGGCATCGTAAGCGGTTTGGTGCCAATGCACGCAGTCTTCGTCGTAGCCATAGTAGGGTGTTAGGTCGAAGCCACCACCAAACCACCAAACCGGCTCTTCACCAGCTTTTTCAGCGTGGAAGAAACGCACGTTGGCGTGAGTTGTAGGTACGTGCGGGTTGTGCGGGTGCATGACTAGAGACACGCCCATCGCTTCGTAACTGCGACCTGCCAGTTCGGGCCGATTAGCCGAAGCTGACGGGGGCAGTTGAGTCCCCGTGATATGAGAAAAAGCGACGCCAGCTTTTTCGAATAACTGACCGCCTGTCAGTGTACGGGTGTTACCACCACCGCCTTCGGCACGCTGCCAGACGTCGTCAGTAAACTGAGCGTTGCCATCTAACGATTCCAGTTGCGAGCACAGCGTATCGTGGAAGTTGGTTAGGAAGGTGCGAACCGCTTGCGCGTCAACAACGGAAGTGTCCATGGAACCTGGGCGGTGTTAAAAATCGTAACCGTATTATCGCAGGACTCAGCGCAGTTGTTCGCCCGTACTTAATGAAAAGATCGGTGTCGCCGATTTCAAGTTGCCCAGAGCACCGGACACTACACCTGCTATGCGCCCCTGAAAGGCATCGTTCACAGCATTGGCTGAAGTCAGTGCCGGTGTTCCGCTAATGTTGGCGCTGGTAGAAATAAGCGCGTGACCACACGCCGAGCAGAGCGCTTGCACAACAGGGTGAGAGGATACGCGCACCGCGAGCGTGGGGCGATCGCCGGTTAACAGTGGCGATAGGCCAGCTTTGGCTTTAACGACGAAGGTAACAGGCCCTGGCCAGGCGTCGGTTAGCGTCTTACTTTCTTCAGCCGTCGGGGTGGCCATATAGTCATCCAGCTGATTCAGGCTGGACGCGATGACAATAAACCCTTTGTTTGCATCTCGAGCCTTTAAATCCAGTACCGCCTTAACCGCCGCCTCGTTGGTCGGATCGCATCCGATGCCGTAGACCGCTTCAGTGGGGTAGGCAATGAGCTGGCCGCTCGCAATATGCTGAGCGGCCTGATCGATCGTTAATAATGCATTCACAGCTTAGCTGGTGGCAGAGCGTTTCTTAGCCGCTGCTGTTTTCTTGGCCGTCGCTTTTTTCTTTGATGCGGCTTTCTTCGCTGTGGCTTTTTTCTTCGAAGTTGCCTTCTTCTTAGACGCCGCTTTTTTCTTGGCTTTCTTTTTGGTGGTAGCCTTTTTCTTCGATGCGGTTTTCTTGGCTGCCGCTTTTTTGGCCGCCGCCTTTTTCTTACTTCGCTTCTCTGGCGCTTCTGCCAACATTTTTTGACAGGTGGCGAGGTCTAAGTCTTTGGCAGTCTCTGCTTGATCTTTTGGAATGCGAGCGTTCTTATTTCCATCCGTTATGTATGGCCCCCAGCGGCCATTAAGTATTTGAATGCCTTCTTCTTCAAAGTTTTTGATCAGGCGGTTGGCGTCAGCAATCTTCTTTTCCGCCACCAACTCCAGGGCACGTTCTAACGTGATCGTGTACGGATCGTCTTCTTTTATCGACACAAACTTACTGTCGTATTTAACATACGGGCCAAAGCGGCCGATGCTGGTTGAAATCTTCTCGCCTTCGGGTGATTCACCGAGCTGTCTGGGTAAATCAAACAATTTCATGGCTTCTTCGAGCGTGATGGTGTTCATTCGCTGGCCGGGTCGCAGCCCCGCAAACTTCGGTTTGTCTTCGTCATCACGAGTACCGATTTGAACAAACGCGCCGTAACGACCAATACGCACCGATATGGGCTTACCACTTTCCGGGTCAGTACCCAACTCTCGAGCTTGCACCGCTTCGTCGCGCGATACGTTTTCCAATTTGTCTTCCACCGTGTCGATGAACGGTTTCCAGAACTCACCCAGAATGGGAATCCAGTCTTTCTCCCCGCGTGAGATGGCGTCTAATTCATCTTCTAATTGCGCGGTGAAGTCGTAGCTTACGTAGCGGTCAAAGTGTTTCGATAAGAAATTACTCACCACACGCCCGGTGTCAGTAGGGAAGAAGCGCCGCGATTCAATCTCAACGTATTCACGAGACTGAAGCGTTGAGATGATGGAGGCATATGTGGAAGGCCGGCCAATCCCGTATTCTTCCAGCGTTTTCACCAAGCTGGCTTCAGAGAAGCGTGGTGGCGGTTCTGTGAAGTGTTGTGACAGTACGATATCTTTCAGCGGGATCTTGTCGCCTTCTTTGATATCCGGCAACATTTTATCGTCGTCATCCTGTGACTTTTTGTCGTCTACATCTTCGCGATAAACCTTCATAAAACCCGGGAAGCGAACGGTAGATCCGTTAGCTCGGAATTGGTTACCTTCGCCGCAACCCAGATCGACACCCACCTGATCGATGGTAGCGTGAATCATTTGGCTAGCTACCGTACGTTTCCAAATCAGGTTGTAGAGCTTGTACTGATCGGTGTCTAAGTACTTGCGCATTTCATCGGGTGAGCGCATCACAGACGTTGGTCGAATGGCTTCGTGCGCTTCCTGCGCGTTTTTCGATTTGTTCTTATATACGTTTACTTGTTCGGGCAGGTAATCTTTACCAAAGCGCTGCGGTATCAGGGTGCGTAACTCTTCAATGCATTCTTGTGACAAGGTGATGGAGTCTGTACGCATATAGGTGATTAAACCCATGACACCTTCACCGACATCCAACCCCTCATACAACTTTTGAGCAATCCGCATGGTGCGCTGTGCACCGAAGCCCAATTTACGACTGGCTTCCTGCTGCATGGTAGACGTCGTAAACGGCGCTGATGCATTGCGCTTGCGTTGCTTTTTTTCAACCTTAAGCGCAATGAGTTCACCATTGGCGTGACCCATTAAGTTGGCTTTGGCTTCGTTTGCCTGATCCGCGTTGGTGACGGTGAATTGCTTAACCTTCTCGTTGTTTAATAAAGACAAACGCGCAGTGAACGGTTGCTGCTCTTTTTCAAGATCAGCCATGATGTTCCAATATTCCTTGGGTACAAACGCTTCAATTTCATCTTCGCGTTCGCAAATCATTCGTAGGGCAGGTGTTTGCACACGACCTGCGGATAAACCCGCACGAATCTTTCGCCACAACAGGGGCGAGAGCTTAAAGCCAACCAGGTGGTCCAACGCACGCCGAGTCTGTTGAGCGTTAATGAGATCGGTGCCGAGCTCACGCGGATTGTCCACAGCGTCTTGAACCGCGCGTTTGGTAATTTCGTGGAAAACAACGCGTACCACGTCTTTGTCTTTTAAAGCGCCTTCTTCTTTAAGTAACTCAACCAAGTGCCAGCTGATGGCTTCACCTTCTCGATCCGGGTCAGTGGCCAGCATGAGCGTGTCAGCTTTTTTCAGCGCTTTTCGGATCGCGTTAACGTGTTTTTCGTTACGCTCGATCAACTGATACTTCATGGCGAAGTCGTTGTCTGGGTCCACCGCACCGTCTTTGGCGATCAGATCGCGCACGTGGCCATAGGAGGCAAGCACTTTGAAGTCCTTTCCCAGGTACTTCTCTATGGTCTTGCCTTTAGCCGGTGATTCGACAATGACGAGATTTTTGCTCATGAGCGATTTGGGTACCTTAGTTTGCGAATCGGATCTAGCAACGGCTGTACCGCCCCGCCAAATCACGAGTTACACGACCTTGCAATTCGAGTTGCGTCAATAGAGTGACAGCTTCCGTTGCGCCCAGGGCGGATAGCCTTATTAAGCGCTCCAGTGGCGCGGCATCGTACCCCATCGCGTCTAGGAGTGTAGCCACTTGTTCGGAATCGGTTGGCCGATGCAAGCTTACCGAATGGGCAAAACTGCCTGAATCACCCTCAGTAACAACGCTTGTTCTCTTGTTTTCGGTAGCTGGATCATTCCGGCATTTGGGAACGCAGTCAACCACATCCGCAGCCGATGTGACCAGCGTAGCGCCGTCTCTTATCAGCTGATGGCAACCAGAAACATTGGGATTTCGCACCGACCCCGGAACCGCCATGACCTCGCGCCCCTGATCAGCGGCATGCTTGGCGGTGGTGATGGTGCCACTTTTTATGGCAGCTTCAACCACCACCACGCCGCGGGATAGGGCGGATATCAACCGGTTGCGGCGAGGAAAGCAGTAGCGCTCCAACGGCTTACCCAGCGGGGTTTCTGTAATCAGGCAGCCGCCCGCTTGAACGATAGCCGCCGCCAGGGCCCGGTTGGCTTTCGGGTAGCAGGTCGCCGCGTCTGTTGCCATCACGGCAACGGTGGGGCTGGAGCCTTCCAAGCACCCTTCATGAGCGGCTGTATCGATGCCCAGCGCCAATCCGCTGGTGATTACCCAACCCAAGTTGGATAAGTCCTGCGATAGAGCCCTGGCGGTTATTTTGCCGTCGACGGTGGCGCGGCGAGCGCCCACCATCGCGATTTGGTCATCGCTTAAAACAGCCACATTGCCGATGCCGTACAGCAACAAAGGGGGATCGGACTGACCATGCAGTTGCGCAGGCCACAGCGGGTGGGTGGGTGTCAGTACGTGATGATCGGGGGTGCACGTGGCCCAGGCTTTGGTCCTGGCAACCGCGTCGTCCACAGGCTTTGACAGCAGTGAGTTAGCCAGAGAAGACCATGCGTCTCGGCTGGCGTTTAGAGCGTTCAGCGGAAGATCGGGGCCGTGGGCTGTATTGGCCGAGTGCAGCCAGACGTTAAGTGCCTGGCTGGTGCGATCCGTACCGGTGGTCGAATCTTCAGCCAGTTGAGCAGCCAGTTCGCGTTTAAGCGATGGGGGAGTTTGTTGGCACAGCGCAAGGCGCAGCCAGATACTTGAATAATCGTCCATGATGTATCCCGCAGGTTGTCTGCGGGCATACATCATGGCCGCAGCGTTAAATTCCGGTTAAGGCGTCGTTCTTTTTAACCGTGTCGGTAGATTCCATTACCAGGCCATAGCTTACCTCATCAAATGTCTGGAAGATCATGACCACGCCAATGCGGTTGGTGGGCATGTCCACACGGTCGAAGCTTCGGCGGCCATGACGGTCGATCAGGGTCTGTCCGCGTGACTCGATGGCCAACACGTCGCCTACCTGAATTCCGGCGTTGGTTCCCAGGTTGGTGACGATGATTTGATCGCGCCCGGCTTGACTGATGGCATCAACCAGCGATACCACGCGACCTTCGCCATTCAGGCCCGGCATGCGAGGGGTGTAGGTGTGCGTGGCGCCGTCATTCGCTGATGGCAGCAATAAATCACCTGAAATAGTTTCGCGGCTGCTGCTGGTGATGACCATGGTTGACGGATCGCCCACGTTCAACAACTTCGCTTCTGCTACGTGCAGCACTTCGTAACCAAGGATCTTGCGGCTTACCGGGTCCTTCAGTGTTTTGGTCTGGCGGTAGATGCCGTACTTAGTTTGGTTGTGGTCCATCTTGCCGCGCACAAAGATCTGCTGGCCCAAGGAGCTGATCAGGCGGTCATCTACGTTGCCCACCACGTAGGGTGCGGCACGCAGCTGAGCGCCGGTTACGACATTAGGGCGAACCAGAAATTGCTGAATGGCATCGGCTGGGATCGTTGGGACCGCTTCGAACAAGGATTCGGTACGAATACGAGGTGACAATCGTACGGCGTTGCCTCCTGGTACCATGGTGCCGCTACCGTCGGCGCTGCCGACCATCTCACCGTTTCTGGACAGGGTGAGGCTAGGGCGACCATTGACATAACTCATCGAGATCTCGTCACCTGGGTAAATAAGGTGTGGATTCTCGATCTGGGGGTTGTAATCCCAAATCTGGGGCCATAGCCAGGCACTGTTAAGGAACTGTCCCGAGATATCCCACAAGGTGTCGCCTTTGACGACGGTATAGCTTGTGGGCGCGTTAGGGTTCAGTTCACCTTCGGGTATGACCGCTGTTGGCACGACGCCTGTGTAGGCTACATCGCCCGAGCCGCCGCTGCCGAAGCGATCTTCAGCGGTCGCCTTGTCATAGGCGGTTACGTCCGGGGTTCGACTTAGGGGGTTGGTGCCGCAAGCGCTGAGTGCTACCAGCAAACTAGCCGCGGTGAGCGCTCGTGATGCTTGAATGAGAGCTTGGTTCGCCATGTGTGGCTATCTCCGTAACAGATAATAGGGTGGCCCAAGAACTCCAGGCGCACCGACATACCAGAAGCTATGCAAAGGCGGTGCCTGTATCGTGCGTAAAAGGCCCACACTGGTAGAATTAGGGCTTCTCGACGATCCTTTGCCTGTTTTTAGAGCCTCATATCGCCTGTGTCTACGCTGCCTATCCTGATGTACCCCGATACCCAACTACGAACTGTGGCAAAGCCCGTCAGTGACGTGGACGGTCGGATCGATGCCCTGGTCACGAATATGTTGGAGACCATGTACGCTGCGCCCGGCATTGGGCTTGCGGCTACGCAGGTCAATGTGCACGAGCGTGTGGTGGTGATGGACGTCTCGGAGGAGGGAGATTCCCCGCTGGTATTGATCAACCCCGAGCTCATTGAACACCACGGCGAAGCCGAAGCCCAGGAGGGGTGCTTGAGCATTCCGGGTATCTACGAAAACATCACCCGCCCGGCTGAAGTGCAAATTAAAGCTCTGGACAGAGACGGAAATCCGTTTGAACTGTCGGCCGATGGGTTACTTGCTACCTGTATACAACATGAAATCGATCACTTGGACGGTAAGCTGTTTGTGGACTACCTGTCGTCCTTAAAGCGCAACCGCATCCGTAAAAAAATGATCAAGCAGGCTCGCGAGCAGGATGACTGAGTGCTCCAGATTGCGTGTTGCGTTTGCCGGAACCCCAGAATTCGCATCGGTTGCACTGGCAAAGCTCATAGCGTCCTCGCATCAGGTCGTGGGGGTTCTCACCCAGCCTGACAGACCAGCCGGCCGCGGCCGCAAACTGACCGCATCGCCAGTCAAACAATTAGCCATAGAGGCCGGTATTCCGGTAGACCAGCCGGCGTCATTAAAGACTGACGAATCGCTGGCCGCACTTCGAAGTTGGAACGCGGATGTGCTGGTGGTAGCTGCCTACGGCATTCTGTTACCGCAAACCGTGCTTCAGTTGCCACCGTTGGGGTGCTTAAACATTCATGGCTCCCTGCTACCTCGTTGGCGCGGAGCCGCACCGGTACACCGGGCCATCCTGGCTGGGGATGAAACCACAGGAGTCACCATCATGCGGATGGACGAGGGCTTGGATACCGGTGATATGTTGTCCAAGGTGTCTGTGCACATTGAAGCCGACGATACGGCAATGACTCTGCACGATACGCTGGCGGCGTTGGGCGCTAACGCGCTTGTCGACGTACTCACACCCTGGTGCGAAGGCAGCATACAGGCGCAAGCGCAACCCGAAGACGGCGTGACTTACGCGCACAAACTAAAAAAAGACGAAGCGCTGATCGATTTCACAGCAAGCGCTGTTGTCTGTGATCGACAGATACGAGGTTTGGCTGGATGGCCCATCGCTGAGAGCCAATTAAATGGAGAACGCATCCGAATACACGCTGGCAGACTTTCCACCATGGCCGTGCCGCCTGGCACAACGCCAGGCACCATCCTCGCTGCGGATGCACAGGCGTTGACTGTTGCGACGGGTGATGGCGCAGTGGATTTGACAAAACTGCAACGGCCTGGAAAAACGGCGCTGCCGGCGGCTGACTTTGCCAGCGGTAAAAGCTGCGTAGGGCAGGTGTTCGGTGGTTGATACCCGAGTGGTTGCCGTGCAAACGATGCGCGCTGTGCTGGAAGAAGGACGTTCCTTCACCACTGTACTGGCGCAAGCCGAGCAACGCGTGCCGGTTGAAGCGCGCTCTCGTTTACGCGCGGTGTGCTTCGAATGGGCGCGCTGGGCGACGCAACTGGAAGCGATGGTGGACGTCAAGCTGGATAAACCCTTGCGTCAAAAAGACTTTGATGTGTACCTGCTCATGCAGTTAGGCGTGTTAGAGCTGACGCACATGAACACCCCTGCGCACACCGCTGTGAATGAGTGCGTAAAGGCGTTGAAAGGGTTAAAAAGACCCTGGGCAAAGGGACTGGTGAACGCTGTATTACGAAATACACAACGCGCCCCATTGGATGTAGACAAGCTCAACCGCGCTGAACGTTTTGCTTACCCCGACTGGTGGATACGTGCCATAAAAAACGATTGGCCAGATGATGTGGACCAGGTGCTTTCCGCCGGTAACGAACGTGCGCCAATGACCTTGCGGGTCAATCAACTTGTTACTACGAGAGACGAGACCTTAGCGGCTTTTGATGAAATGGGTTTATCGGCCGAGGCACATGCGGTTGCCAGCGATGCGATTGTTCTTGCCGAACCGGTGTCCGTGCATCAGCTGCCAGGTTTTGCCGAAGGCCGCGTGAGTGTGCAGGATGCGGCGGCTCAAATGGTCTTGTCATTGTTGAGCACGGCGGGTGTAAATCCCTTACGCGTACTTGATGCCTGCGCGGCCCCGGGCGGAAAAACCGCTCACTTACTCGAATCTTTTCCGGACGCAACTGTCGTTGCCTTAGACCATGCGGCAGATCGCTTAGAACGTGTTTCTGATACAGCCGTGCGACTCTCATTGCAGGACCGGTTAACCGCGCTCGTGGCTGATGCTGCAAATTTAAGTCAATGGTGGCAGCAAGAGCCGTTTGATTTGGTGCTGTTGGATGCACCGTGTACTGGCAGCGGCGTGATTCGCCGTCATCCGGATATCAAACACACGCGTCGCGAAGAAGACATAACGACACTGGGGCAACAGCAAGCGGCTTTACTGCAAGCGCTCTGGCAAACCGTGAAGCCAGGCGGGCATTTGTTGTACGCAACCTGTTCGATATTCAAGCAGGAAAACGAAGCGCAAATGAACACCTTTGTTAGCGCGCATGACGATGCACAGGATGTCACTCCTGCGGATCAATCATGGGCACATGCGCAAGCGGTGGGCTATCAAGTGTTGCCCGGTGAACATGACATGGATGGTTTTTACTACGCACTGATTCAAAAAGATAGCCATGGCTGAAGTGAGCCAGCAACGGCGCCGTTTGTTGGGTGGGGCTGTTGCCGTAGCGGTAACCGGTGTTACTGTGGTCAGTGGCTGGCGTGCGTTATCGCGCCGGGCAAAACCTCAAAATGAATACATACAGATTCAATCAGCACAATTAATTAACCAGTCCGGTCGTTGGTTGTTTGACTATCGCGCCGCCATCGATTTACCCAGTGCCATTCGTGCCGGTTTAGAAAGTGGTGTGCCATTGCAATTTATCGTTACGCTAAAGGTTCACGAACCTGTTCGTCTTTGGCGAAACAAGGTGTTACTGCAAGCGAATTACCGGCTGCGTCTGGTGTACTACGAACTCACTCGTCACTATCGGGTTCAAACCGTAGATGAAAATCGCAGCGTAAATAAACGCTCACTGCTTGCCGCACTGGATGAACTCGGACGCTTACAACAGGTAGATGTAACGCCACATGTGATTGACGCCGAAACACTGCTGCGGCCAAACACACCGGCGGTAGCATCGGTTTCGATCACGCTGGACTCCAGCGCTCTGCCATTGCCTCTGCAGCCATTATTCTCATCCAACTGGCGTTTAGCCAGTGAGGAGTATGTATGGCCTCTGTCTTAAGTCGTCGGTCCATGACCAGTGCGGTCTGGATGGCGTTGCTGTTTGTCATTCTTATCGCATCGCTATACGTGTTGGGCACCATGGCATTACGCCTGGATCGATTTAGTCAGTACTACGGTTGGCTATTACTCGCCAACGGATTGGCTCTAGCATTTATCGGCACGCTGATCGTACTTAATGGCTGGCGTTTGGTTAATGAGTGGCGGGCGCAGGTGGCCGGTTCTCGTTTAACAGTTAAGTTCGTCATCTTATCGGTGGTACTGGCCTTGGTACCGGTGGTGTTGGTGTACGGTTTCTCGGTTCGCTTTTTGCGCGCGAACATCAACAGTTATTTTGATATCGAAATCGAACAAGCGCTGGATGATGCGCTTGAACTCAGTCGTGAGTCGCTGGGTTTGCAAATGCGTACGTTGCAACGCGATACGCTGAACGTGGCTGATCAGCTTGTTGGTGTGGATGACGGCTTTGCGGTATTTGAACTGAATTCACTCAGCGCTGACAGTGAAGCGTCTGAAATGACGCTCATCGGCCCCGATAATCGCATCATAGCTTCCACCGGTTTAAGTGATCGGTTAGCGGTACAACCCATTCGCCCTGATGATGACTTACTTGCCAGAGCCAAGCGTGGGGTAGGTTATGTTGGCGTTGACCCGGTAGGGGAAAACGAATTGTTCATACGCGTCGTCACCCCCGTGTTATCGGATGACCCGACGCAAGAGAACTCGGTGCTGCACGCCCTGTACCCCATTGCCGCGCGCTCGGCGGAACTAGCCGAAAGCGTTCAAAGCAGTTACCAACAGTACCGGTCATTGGTTTTTTTAAGACGGCCGATCACGGTCAGTACGATTTTGACTTTGTCATTGGCGTTATTGCTATCGGTCATGATGGCGGTATGGTTTGCGTTTTATGCAGCACGCCGAATGATGTCACCGGTGCATGAATTGGTAGAGGGTACTCGCGCGGTTGCTGAGGGAAACTTGCACACGCGTATCTACAAAAAAAGCAAGAACGATGAATTGGGTTACCTCGTTCACTCATTTAACTATATGACGCTGCAATTGGAACAGGCGCGAGACAAAACCGAACTCAGCCAACGCCAATTAGAAAGTCAACGAGCTTATTTGCAAGCGGTACTGGGGCAAATTTCTTCAGGTGTTATTACGCTTGACCCCGATGGCGTTGTTAATACCGTCAACGAATCAGCGGTCGGAATCTTAGGCGAAGAGTTGCGAGAACTGACCGGTCGCCGCCTAGCCGACGGTGCCACCATGGCAAATCTGACTGGTCAGTTTTGCGATCAAATTGTCTCATCCAATACGCTGGCGCAACTGGGAGATAACGAACCCCATTGGTCACAGGAGATGGACGTTGTGGCTAACTCGGGCAGGCGGTTTTTACTGGTACGCGGGGCGGCACTGAAAGGTGCGGATGCCGAGTTCTCTGGCACGGTGCTGGTTATAGACGATATGACCGGACTGATCAGCGCGCAACGCGACGCGGCCTGGAGCGAAGTTGCGCGACGCTTAGCGCATGAAATAAAAAACCCGCTTACCCCGATTCAATTGTCGGCTGAACGCCTGCGCCGAAAATTTGCAAAAAAGCTGGACAGCGACGATACAGAAGTATTAAGCCGATTAACGGCCACCATTGAGAACCAAGTGGACTCGATGAAGTCTATGGTGAATGCGTTTGCCGCTTACGCCTCTACACCGCAGCTATCTCTGGCTCAGACGCATCCAAATGAGCTGGTGAACGAAGTGATTGAGTTATATCAGCACACCGATGGTGCAGAATTTTCGGTTGAACTCGATCCGTCTTTGCAAGCGTTACCGCTGGATGCGCCAAGAATTCGACAATTGGTTCATAACTTGATCAAAAACGCACTGGAAGCGCAGGCGGAGCAAACTGATCCTCAAGTGCGTATCATCACACGGGAATGCGCGCTGGCATCGCGCCGAGCACTGGAGATTCGTGTGGAAGACCAGGGGCCTGGCTTCGAACTGGAAAGTCTGGGTCGGGTGTTTGAGCCCTACGTCACATCGAAATCGAAGGGCACAGGTTTGGGTTTAGCGATTGTGAAAAAGATCGTAGAAGAGCACGACGGTACTATAGAGGTGTCCAACCGTGAAGAGGGTGGGGCTGCAGTGAGTATTCGATTTCCATACCCCAGTGGGGGGCGTGCCTAGGAGGCGATGCGTGAATGGTAATTCCGTGCTCGTCGTAGACGATGAGCCAGACATACGTAACTTGTTACAAGAGATCCTGGAAGACGAGGGCTATAACGTCTCCACGGCGGATAACGCCGCGTCTGCGCAGGATTGCATCACGGAGTCTCGTCCTGACTTGGTGCTGTTGGACATCTGGATGCCCGACACGGACGGCGTGTCTTTGCTAAAAAACTGGCAGGGCACAGGGCAATTAGAGTTCCCTGTGATTATGATTTCAGGGCATGGCACCGTCGAAACAGCAGTTGAAGCAACTCGTCATGGTGCGGTGGACTTTATCGAAAAGCCGGTATCGCTGGCAAAGTTGTTACTAACCGTTGAAAAGGCATTAGCCGAAGGTTACGCGGCTAACAGTGATACAGCCGGTAAGGCCACCGTTAAGCGACTGCCTTTGGTTGCCGGTGATGGCCCGTACATGCGCGTGTTGCGGGAACAGTTGGATGACCAGTCCAGCCGAATGGATACGCTGTTGTTATTAGGCGAACCCGGAAGCGGGCGGGTGTTGTTCGCACAAAATGCACACGACGCCAATCACCAGATTCAAGGCCCGTTTATACAACTGCGTTGTGACACCTTGTCAGCCTCTCATGCGGTGCGTGAGCTATGCGGAGAAGAGAAGGACGGAACGGTCAGTATGGGTTATCTGGAATCTGCCAATACCGGCACCTTGTTTCTAACCGACATAGACCACCTACCATCGGCTGCACAGGATTGTTTACGCAGCGCCATTGAGCAACAGGGCTTTTTACGGCTTGGCGGGTCGCAGCGTGTGCCGTTTCGGTGTCGCCTGATGGCTTCTGCCAGAAAAGATATTCAATCAGCGGTTCGTGATGGCAGGCTGGATGCAAACCTTGCCCGACTTGTGTCATCGCATACCCTGACCATAAAGCCCTTAAGGGAACACCCTGAAGATATCCCTGCGCTATTGGAAGCCTTTGTAAATTGGCATGTGGAAGAAGAGGGTTTGCCGTACCGACACTTTACCGTGGCTGCACAAAACCGATTGCGTAATTCAGACTGGCCCGGCAACTTGTTGGAACTGAAAAATTTAGTCCAGCGCATACTGCTTATTGGCGGTGCATCAGATATTGAAGTGGCCGAAGTGGATAAAGCATTAGGGGTTGTACCGGCGATGGACGCATCGCTGGCGCTGCGTCACGACCTACCTTTACGCGAAGCGCGAGCAGATTTTGAACGCCAATACTTACTTCGCTGCTTATCAGAAGCACAAGGTAACATCGGCGACTTAGCTAAACATGTGGGCATGGAGCGCACGCATCTTTATCGCAAGTTGCGTAACCTGAATATCGATCTCGATAAGGTTCGAGAGTAGTCGGCGCCGCCTCATGAAAATTATTGTGTTAGGAGCCGGCCAGGTTGGCTCAACCGTGGCGCAAAGCCTTGCATCGGAAGATAACGATGTCACCATCGTTGATACCAATGAACACGTACTGCGCGAAATAGGTGCCCGTTTAGACTTGGGTACGGTATGTGGTGTCGCGTCCTACCCTGACGTACTGCGCCGAGCAGGGGCCGAAGATGCTGACATGATCATCGCTGCCACCGATTCCGACGAAACCAATATTGTGGCCATGCAGGTGGCGTATTCTGCGTTTCACACACCGCAGAAAATCGCGCGTATCCGATCAGTGGAATACACACAGGAACGTAATCTTTTTAATAACGATCACATCCCGATCAATGTACTGATTAGTCCAGAACAGTTAGTGACCGATCATATCCAGCGCATCATCGAGCACCCCGGTGCGATGCAGGTTATCGATTTTGCCGATGGCCTGGTGCGACTTGTGGGTGTTTCGGTTCAAGAGGGTGCGCCCATGGCAAATCAGGCCATGTCTCACCTTACCGGTTTACTCGGCGATATCGAAGCCCGTGTGGTTGCGATCTACCGTGGTGAAGAGAGCATCATCGCCGACGGGGATACGCTGGTACAGGTGGACGACGTGGTTTTTTACCTGGGGTATCGCACGCACACCACTGAGATCATGAAGCAGTTCCATCACGACGAACACTCAGTAAGTAATGTGATGATTGCCGGTGCCGGTAATATTGGTTTCCGATTAGCGCAAAAACTGGAACGCAACTACAACGTCAAAGTGATTGAAGCCAATGTAGAACGTAATGATTACGTTGCAGGCGAGCTGTCGAATTCGTTGGTGTTATTAGGAGATGCAGCCAATCACGATTTGTTGGTAGAAGAAAATGTTCGAGAAATGGACGTGTTCTGTGCTTTGACCAACGATGATGAAGCGAATATTTTGTCGGCCATGCTTGCCAAGCGCATGGGCGCTCGGAAAATTATGTCGCTGATTAACCGTCCGGCCTATGTGGATCTGGTGGAGCGCGACATCATTGATGTGGCGATATCCCCGCAACAAATTACGATCGGCGCATTACTGACGCACATTCGACGTGGGGACGTTGTGGCCGTTCACTCGCTTCGAAAAGGTAGAGCTGAAGCGTTAGAAGGTGTTGCGCATGGCGATGAAGAAACCTCAATGCTCGTCGGCCGTGAATTAGGTGATATTGACTTACCCAGTAGTGCCGCTGTTGGTGCTGTGGTCAGAGACAACGAAGTGTTGATTGCTCATCACGATTTAGTGATTCAAGCCGAAGACCATTTAATTGTGCTGGTTACGAATAAACAGCAAATACCCGAAGTGGAAAAACTCTTCCAAGTGGGCGTAACGTTCATCTAATGCGGGTTAAGTCTCACCATAGGTCACTTTGTGAGTAGCCCCGTCCAATCGAAAGTGGTGCTGCGGGTATTGGGTTCCCTGCTGTCGATGTTTAGCATCACCATGCTGCCGCCAGTGGTGGTAGGACTGATTTACCAGGACGGCGCCATCCTTCCTTTCGCGTTGAGTTTTGTACTTACGCTGGCGACGGGATTGCTGTTGTTGTGGCCGGTACGAGAGCATCAAGCCACACTGCGATTGCGTGATGGTTTTGTGGTGGTTGTGATGTTTTGGGCGGTGTTAAGTGTGTTTGGCGGTATACCGTTTCTGTTATCACCGGAATTGGATCTGTCAGTGGCATCTGCCATCTTCGAATCGGTGTCTGGCTTAACCACCACGGGGGCTACGCTTATCGTAGGCCTGGATGATTTACCACACTCAATTTTGTTTTACCGCCAGCAAATGCAATGGTTAGGCGGGATGGGCATCATTGTTCTGGCCATCGCCATCTTACCGATGCTGAACATTGGCGGCATGCAGCTGTACCGCGCCGAAACGCCGGGCGTAAATAAAGACAAACTCACACCACGTATCGCAGGCACGGCTAAAGCCTTGTGGTACATCTACCTGGGACTCACTACCTCGTGCGCGCTGGCGTACTACTTTGCGGGTATGTCGGTGTTTGATGCGATTGGTCATAGTTTTTCGACGGTCGCGATTGGCGGGTTTTCCACGCATGACGCCAGCATTGGGTACTACGAAAGTTCAACGATTGAAATGATCGCGGTAATTTTCATGCTGATATCCGGGGTAAATTTTGCGTTGCACTTTATGGTCTTTCGGGGTTTGTCCAACCGGCGCAATCGCGAAAATAAGCGACTAGTGTTCAAAAGCTTATCGTTTAAGCAATACTTCCAGGACGAAGAGTTCCGCGTGTTTATGGGGCTTTTGTTCGTGCTTACCATAATCACCAGCACGTACCTGTACACCACCAATACCAGCGGTTTATCCGATTCGTTGATCGATGGCATATTCCATGTGGTTTCTATCGGCACCACCACAGGTTTTACATCAGCAGAGTATTTCAATTGGCCGGGCTTTCTACCGGTACTGCTGTTATTTGCCAGCTTTGTCGGCGGGTGTGCAGGCTCCACGGGTGGGGGAATGAAAGTCATCCGCGTGTTGCTCCTGTTTAAGCAAGGCCAGCGTGAATTGAAACGCTTATTGCATCCCAGCGCGAACATCATGGTTAAAGTGGGTAGCCGTGCAATACCCAACCAAACCATTGACGTGGTCTGGGGCTTCTTTGCCACATACCTTGCGCTGTTGGCGATCATGTTGTTACTGCTCATGGCGAATGGCCTTGACCAGCAAACCGCATTTTCAGCTGTGGTCGCCTGTCTAAATAACTTAGGTCCGGGCCTTGGCCAGGTGGCCGCAAATTATTCATCGCTGAGTGATTTTTCATTGACCGTATTAAGTATGGCAATGCTGTTCGGCCGCCTGGAAATATTCACTCTACTGGTGTTGTTTACCCCCGCCTTCTGGAAGTCGTAAAGGGTCTTTTTGATGGCGCCTGCCAAGCCGACAGCAGAGGAACTTAAGACAAAGTGGAACGTGCGGTATAGGTACTCGCAAAGTACCGAATTGCGTGATCCGAAGGCTGCGTCCGTTTTAGAGGAGCACTTGCAGTACCTGCCTCGACAGGGTAGTGCACTGGACCTTGCGTGTGGCCGGGGTGGAAACGCTGCTCTACTACACAAGCAGGGGTTAGCGACCCATGCATGGGATATCTCTGAAGTCGTAGTTGCCGAGCTTCAACAGCGCTTGCCGGATGTGATGGCAGAAGTTCGCGACGTGGTAGCCGAACCTCCTGAGGCGAATCGTTTTGATGTGATCGTGGTGAGCCGATTTCTTGAACGAAGCCTGTGTTCGGCCATTGAAGCTGCACTCAAGCCCGGTGGCGTTTTGTTTTATCAAACACTCACTCACGGGTTAAAAAATCCTGATTATCTATTGGCGCCAAACGAATTGCTGACGTTGTTTCCCACCTTACGCGTTCAGTTTTATGAAGAACCGATTGACGGAGTTGACGCGGCATTAATCAGTACCAGGATGGCGTAGCGAACGTGGATGGCAAAAACAGCGCACTCAGCGCACCGCCGTTAGGCCCACGTACCTGGGCAAGTTGGTTTGGGGCTTTTCTATTAACGCTTCTTAGCATTCTGCCTATGGTGCTAAAGCGTGGCTTGGCTAAGTTTTTATCCACGTCGTATACGAAGCACTTCGGGCGAAACAGCCGACACGTACGCACGGTGCGGATAAACTTAAGCGCTGCTTATCCCGAGCAATGTGAGGAACAACAAACCGAGTTACTTCACGAATACTTTACAACGCTGCTTCTGGCGGTAATGCAAATGCCACATACATGGTGGCGCAGCAAGGGTACTTTACAAAAGCTTACTCGCATCCATGGCCTTGAACAGATTGAGCAAGCAAGGCGTAATGGTGAGCCTTGTATTTTATTAATCACGCACACGGTGGCGTTGGATGCCGGACTAATCGCCTTATCATTCGACTTACCCATGATTGGGTTTTATAAGCCGTTTAATGACCCCGTGGTTGATTGGTTGGTGCGACGTGCGCGCCTGCGATTTGGTGGGGAGCCGTTTGCACGCGGGACAGGTTTTCGAGAAATCGTTCGGCGCGTGAAGCAACATGACGTGTTGTGTTACTTATGCGATGAAGACTATGGCCCAAAGCTATCCGTTTTTGCACCGTTCTTTGGCCATCAAAAGGCAACACTGGCGATGCTTCCTAAAATTGCTAAACATACGAATGCGAAAGTGTTTCCAATGGCAACCTATCTGAACACGGATACCGGGGGTTATGATGTTTGCATTGAACCAGCACTGGCGAACTATCCGAAAAATGAACCGGTGACTGATGCAATTACCATCAATACGGCCATAGAAAAGAGCATTCGCTACGCACCCCATCAGTACTTGTGGAAGTTACAGTTATTTAAAAGCTGCCCCCACGGTAAAGATTCACGGTATTTGCAGGTTGCTAGAGGGGAGTTGGATGCCAAAAATCTCTGAACCGCTAGACCACGATACCTGGTGGGAATTTGAGGCCAGTATTGAATATCACGATTTTGGTCGAATGGGCTACACCGTGGTTTACTTGCCTGAGAAGCTTAAAGCTCAGCTGCCATTTAAACAGTACCCTCGACTTCGGGTAGACGCTGAAATCGCAGAACACCCGGTTGACGGTGCGTTCCAGCCAGGGCAGGGTAAAACGTATTTGATTTTATCCAAAACGCTACTGAAGTCAGCCGGTTTGTCATTGGGTGACACCGTAGAGGTGAGTTTTAAAATAGCGGACCAGGATGCGGTGGATGTGCCAGATCCTTTGCGATTAGCGTTTAAGAAGAACAAGAAAGCGCAGGCCGCCTGGGAGGCCTTAAGCGCCGGCAAAAAGCGTGCATTAGCTCACAGGGTGAATACGGCCAAGCGAGCGGATAC
>JAHDCO010000057.1 GCA_020629835.1 Granulosicoccaceae bacterium | reverse complement strand
CCACCTTATCAGCGTCCAACTTTGTCATTGGCATGGGCGCTTTTATGGTGATTGGTTTTCCCAACTAAGCCTCAAGTCTATGCAACGAGGTGAAGGTTTTTTTGCTAGTAGATGCTCAGTCGTTTTGTAACTCACGATCCGCCATTTCATTCTCTATAGGGCAATGGCTGCAGTTGTCCCGGTCGCATAGACGGCATATACGGTAAGCATGAGATTCATCTCTCAGAATTTTACGGAGCATTCGATCAGCAAAAGAAGCGAGTATCTTTTGCTCTTGGACGGTTAGCGCATTTAACGCATGACGCAGTTTTTTTGTTCGGTGGCTCATTATTCCATCGTGCATTGATTTACCGCTTTTGCTCAGGTGCAAAAGGACGACTCGCGAGTCAGACTGAGAGTGGGCACGGGTAATCAATCCCTTTGCTTCGAGGCGCCTGACAAGCCTCACCGTAGCAGCGTGTGATAAGGCAATTGACTGAGCAAGATCCGATATCGCCATTCCTGGAGCGTGTCCTATGTGGCCCACTGCCTCAAGCTCTGATGGCATCAAGTCAAGCCCGTGAACCGACTCGTTAATTTCGTCACTCAGCGCTCGAGATAATGCGCCCAAAGTATTTTCAGCATTACTTCTCATATGTCCATATTATATGCATCATGCATAGACATCAACTGGCTAATTATGTATGCTCGGTGCATATAAATTGATGCTAAGGCGAAGAAATGATTCGTGAAATGACAAAGGAAGATCTTCCAGCTGCTAAAGAATTAATAGACTCGACAGGCCTTTTTCCAAGCGAGTTGCTCGATGGTATGGCTGATGGGGTATTAGGTGGTGAGTCAAAAACGGAGCGGTGGCACGTCCTAGAAGACGAAAAGCTTGTAGGTATCGTTTACTTTGCACCTGAACGAATGACTGAAGGCACATGGAATCTATATCTCATAGCGGTGCACGCCGAACGACAGGGGCAAGGTATCGGTTCGAAGCTGATCAAACACGTAGAAAGTACTTTGGCTGCCGAAGGTAATAGAATATTGCTTGTAGAAACTTCTGGTAATCCCGATTTTGAACTGACCAGGCAATTCTATCTGAACAACAACTACACATTAGAAGCGCGTATTCGGGAGTTCTACACGACGTGTGAAGATAAGATCGTGTTCTGGAAAAAACTGTAGCATTCGAACACATACGAGATTTTTTCCGTCTATATCGGCAAGGCCGTTTTAGGGGCAAATGAGCATGGCAGAGGCGGACGCACATTGGTAACTGATCATCAACGCTGGGTAATACCCACCTTATCAGCGTCCAACTTTGTCATTGGCATGGGCGCTTTTATGGTGATTGGCTTACTGGAGCCCTTCGCGGATGCACTATCGATAAGTAGCGCATCTGCAGGCTGGATCATGACGAGCTACGCCATCTCGTACACCATCTTGTCTCCACTGCTGGTATCGCTAACGGGCAACATCGGCAGGCGCCGAGTACTGACGTTTGGCTTATCGTTATTCGGTTTTTCCTGTTTGCTGGCAGCCCTGGCACCTAATGAATGGGTGGTGTACTTCTCGCGCGTACTGGCAGCAGCAGGGGCTGGATTAGTGACCCCGGTTGGCTCCGCGGTTGCAGCTGGCCTTAGTACACCCGATAACCGGGCGCGATCACTAGCCGCGGTATTTTTCGGGTTAACGCTTGCACAAATTGTGGGTGTACCTGCTGGCAGCTTCCTGGCGTATACCTTCGGTTGGCGAACCGCGTTTATGGTTGTAGCTGTTTTAGCCATACCGTGCGTGTATTTACTGTGGACGCGTATCCCAGCGGGGCTTAACTTCCAAGCCACATCATTAAAAGAATTGGGTGCCGCGTTAACTAACTTTCGCATCGTACTAGCCGTGTTGTTTACCTCTACCTTTCTCGGCGCTATCTATGTACCGTTCACGTTCCTTGCACCACTATTGTCAGAAGTTCAAGGCTTCGGTCGAGACGGCGTTACGCTCTTTTTATTGCTGTCCGGAATAGGGGCCGTCATCGGCAACTTAGCCAGTGGTCGGATAACGGATCGATATGGTGCGTTCACCACCTTACTCGCCATCGCGATTGCACAAGTGCTATTGATGCCCGTGATGTCGTTCTTCCCCATTGCCAACAGCCTGGTATTTTTAAGCGCAGTAGTTTGGGCAGCGTTCGGGTGGAGTGTTATGGCGCCTCAACAATCCCGATTGCTCGCAATTGCTCCTGACAAAGCCAGTGTGGTGCTGGCGCTTAATGCTGCTGCGATTTATCTGGGCGCGGCAGTTGGTTCAGCATTAGGTGCCTGGGCCTTAACTAACTTTGGCTTGTCGTCTCTGGGTTGGGCAGGATCGATAGCTGCAATGGTTGCGGTTGTACATATCTTGGTGTCACAGAAAATAAGTCCTGTGCATCGAATGACGTCGCAGTAACGTTATATTGCGTTTTAACAGACTGCATAACGATGTACAGGGCGGTTCCCCAAGTTCCCGTTAATTACGTGACTCACTGTTACACTGCGGGTCATTATTAATTTGCTCCACCATCTTCTGTCACCTCAATTGCTTGAGCTAAAGAAGAGCCAAAAGTGTGTTTATACCTTCAACAATCCCAGCGCCTCCAGCACTGCCGATTGCTCCACCAACTGCTCCTTCAGCAATTCTTTTTAATCCTCTTAGCTCTCGTTTAATCTTCTGTGGCTGCGGGTTTTCGTCAACAACTATTCCCTCGATCATGTCTAAATGATCGCCATAGTCTGAAGCTGCATCATCATCTAAGCCCAATTCGCTTTGAGAGGTCCTAGCGATTTCCAGAAACGCCTGTACAGCGTCTTTCTGCTCTGTAGTGATCGACAGGGACTGTACATTTTCAGAACCAGCGGCGATAGCTGAGTTATTAACATCGCCGCCAATAGTGACGTTATTGTTTGTCACATTGATACCTTCTGGTTTTCCGAACATGGGGCCTTGAACAGCATTTAGGGCTTTAACAGTAATAACACATTTGGTGTCTTTTACTGTTCTTAACCCTGGTTCTTCAAAATATCCATCTTGCTTTAGCCGAAAGTAGTACCGTTTAGACTTGTCTAAATCATATCCAAGACTGCAGCCGACTTGGTAAGCATTAAAAATATTCTCAGTGTGATACTCAGCCACCTCACAGCAGGCCACCAAAAACGCTTCAACTTCTTGCTTTATGGTTTCGGCGTGGTTCGGTGCCATGGCTTTTTCATGTCTTTCGGCTTGTTCAATTCCAAACGAATTTAGCGTTATTTCCTCGTCACCGCCCATGTATCCCTTTCTTTCGATTAACCCAAGCTCTTCAAGTCCACGAAGCAGTGGCTTAAGCCCACTTGTATCAAAATCGGGATAGTTTTCCGTCAGAAATCTGGCAAGTTTGGGTAACCGAATCCTGCCGGGTAGTTGATTACAGAGTTTGTAAACCGCGTATAAAACAGTACTGAGTCTAGCTTCGTAGTTGATGAGAATTTACCCGGTTTGCCCTTAATAGTGTCTGGAAATGGGTGCTCACTTGCGGCATTTCAACACCCGAAAAACAATTTTGTGGATATTGCTCGCTGGATTCAGACCACAGCTTTGGCTTCAACACATGATCGTGTGTCTGACCAATGGAATTGACAGACAATCTGGCTGAATAGGTTAGGTTGTCTCTATTGCCACTAATACAAGCGCCTTCGTGACTGAAGACGAGTCGATTCAACGAATGTGGGCTGCAATGACTAGCTCATAACAGGAACGGTAATGTCACGGCGATGAAGAGCACGAGCCAACACAACAGAACACATGACGCATGAATTTCGGCGAAATTTTGATTAATTGACGGCTATGGTCTGTGAGATTTAGTTTTGATACGAATGGATGTTACCGACACGATTGTTGTTGTCGACCATTCAATGTGAGAGCACTACTGGGGTACGACAAAATCGCAGATTAAGTTGCTGTTCGTTGAGCCGGACCATAAGTTTGCCCGATGCGGCCAGTTACGCTCAGTCTGTATTAGACGATGTGATTGCTCCCCAAAATTCAATGGCCTAAGCTATTTACCGAAGCGGATGCTCGTAAGAGTAGTAAGCGATTAATTCACATAATGTCACCATCAAATTATCCAGAACCTCGTTTAGTTAAACTAGTGTTCTTTTCAGGAGGTGATTGAGGTGCAAAAGGGCGTCACAAACAATGGCACTCGATGAAAAAATTCATATACGCCGCGCTAAACCCATTGACGCTCGGTATCTGACCGACATTGCATTCCGTTCAAAGCAATCGAACGGCTACGATGATGAATTTATGCGTGCTTGTGCAAAAGAACTAACCGTATCTGAATCTGACTTAGAAAATGATGAATACTGGGTAGCCGAACAAAATGTTTTGTGTGGTTTTGCTGGCTTCACGGTTAGCGATGCGCCCGGGGTTGCACAACTGCACTCTTTTTTTATAGACCCAAAGTGGCAAAAGAAAGGCATAGGAAAGCGGTTGTGGTTCAAAGTCCTGCAAAGTGCTATCGCACAGGACGTTAAGGTCATACAACTTGATTCAGATCCAGCTGCAGTTGAATTCTATGAATCTCTCGGTTTCAAGTTCGTGACTAAAGTACCTTCTGGAAGCATTAAAGGTCGCTTGATTCCGCGTATGGAAATACTTCTTTAGTAGCACATTACAAATAGCGGCTTGCATGAGGTCGGGCTCTTCGCAGAGAAGTGCTCTTTATAAATTAGGCATAGATGCTACTGTGCCTCGGCCAACCCCACATTGGTGTTCAGCATAAATTGCGCGAAGATCGGCGCGCTGGCTGCACCGATGGCTCGGGCATTCACGCCAATGCTTCCAGTCTCCACTTTCGGCACGATCAGCCCACGCATATCTTGATTCGCGATATATCGTGAGGTGCGTTCCGCCAGTTCATTGCGAATATCATCTGGGAAAACGCCGTCGATAAGCACGGCTTCAAAATCAATGACCGCACAAGTTGATAGCGCTGCTTTGGCCAGCTCCTGAGCGGTTTGGCCCATCCACGCATTCACGTGGCGGCGAATACTGCTCCAATCTTGTGGTTCCTGCCACAACACGTCTCGGCTGATGCCGACTTGCTCTAATCGGCTTTCCAATAAATGAATAGAGGCGATGTCGATCAACTGACGACTTTCACCGTTAGGACCGGTACTTCTAAGTGATCCTAGCGCACCAGCATTACCTTGATGGCCTTCAAACACCGAGTGGTTTAGTACGATACCGCCACCAATAAACGCGGCCACGTAAAAATACGCGTAATCTCGAAATTCTTTGCCACGCCCGTACACGTGCTCAGCGCGACATGCGGCGGTAGCATCGTTCATCAAGTAAACCGGTAACCCAGTGAATGCCGATACGCGCGCTTTTAAATCGATGTTTTTCCAATCAATAAATTCATCTGACGCGGCTGCTCGCGCTGAGTCCCAATTCCACAATTCAAATGGAGCTGCGACGCCAATACCGCAAACGCGATTCTGCTCATTGGTTGACAGCTTTTCGACAATATCTGCCAACGTACTTTCAAAAAATTCAAACACCGCTGCTGTTTCCGGTTGGCGATAGTCCATCCGAACGTGTTCGCGCACACCGCCTTTGAAATCCACCAGCACAAGGTCTGCAACACGACGCCCGATTTTTAAACCGAACGAGTATGCTCCATTGGCTGCGTGCCCCATCGGAATGGACGGTTTGCCAACTTTGCCTCTTTGTGGGTCCCCACGTTCCAAAAAACCATCGCGTTCCAGCTTTCTAAGAATATTGGAGACAGTTTGCGCCGACAAACCCGCGCGTCGCGCAAGGTCACTGCCGGGCATAGGTCCGTTTCGAAAGAGCATCGACAACAACAGTCGCTCGTTGTAATCGCGCAGACCACTTTGATTGGCGCCACTACTCAGTGGCTTAATAATTGGCACTTTTTGGGTGCTACCTCAGTACGTGGTGCCGATCATAGCCCATCAGAGGCATCTCTTGAATTAATAAATAAATTTTATTTATATATTGACACTGTGCGATTTTTGGTTCCCAATAGCGCTTGTTCACCGATCTGGTGTGCACTGAGACTTTTTCTAGGCGGCATAGCGCCGCTCTTCTTGGAGGAACACAATGAACAAGACTGTATTGGTGGCTGTCGGCGGTGCGCTCATCACCTCACTGGCGTACACAGCGCCAGCGCTGGCTGATGGTCATGGCATCAGCGCATGCTTAATCACCAAAACCGACACCAACCCCTTTTTCGTGAAGATGAAAGAAGGTGCCGAAGCTAAGGCCGAAGAGCTGGGCATGAGCCTAAAATCTTTCGCCGGTAAGATAGACGGTGACCACGAAACGCAAGTTGCGGCGATTGAAACCTGCATCGCCGACGGTGCCAGGGGCATTCTGTTGACTGCGTCTGACACCTCATCGATCGTGCCTGCGGTACAGCAAGCCCGGGACGCGGGATTGTTGGTCATCGCACTGGACACCCCATTGGAGCCCATCGACGCAGCTGATGCGACCTTCGCCACTGACAACTTTCTGGCTGGTGAATTAATCGGTGCCTGGGCGGCAGCGTCGCTAGGCGATGATGCAGCAAACGCTAAGATCGGCATGCTCGACTTAGCTGTGTCTCAGCCCACTGTTGGCGTCCTGCGCGACCAAGGATTCCTGCAAGGTTTTGGTATTGATTTAGGCGACCCGAACCGATGGGGCGATGAAACTGACCCGCGCATCGTGGGTAACGACGTTACCGCTGGGAACGAAGAAGGCGGACGCAAAGCGATGGAAAACTTGCTCGCGAAAGACCCTGAAATTAACGTGGTCTACACCATCAACGAGCCGGCTGCCGCGGGTGCTTATGAAGCTCTGAAATCGATTGGCCGAGAAGGCGAAGTGCTGATCGTTTCCGTCGATGGTGGTTGCCCAGGGGTTGCCAATGTGAAAGACGGCATCATTGGCGCAACTTCTCAGCAGTATCCGTTGTTAATGGCTTCTTTAGGCATTGAAGCTATTGCTGCTTGGGCGGAAGACGGTTCCAAACCAGAAAACACGCCGGGTAAAGACTTCTTCGATACCGGTGTGGCGTTAGTGACCGATAAGCCAGCCGACGGTGTGGAATCCATCTCGGTAGAAGAAGGCATGGATCTCTGCTGGGGTTAGTCGTACTCTTTTGTAAAAGATAAGGCGCGGCGGTGACTATTGCAGTCGCCGTTGCGCTCATTTCGCTGCACTGAGCTAGCCATTTATGTCTGAAAGCAAAAACATTGAAAACGTCACACCCGATGGGCCTGACGCCATTGCTGACTTTAGCGACAACGCCAACGGCTTTGTTCATAAACTGCAACACCGTCTTCACTTGACGCCGTCCTTAGTGCCCTTAATAGTTTTGGTGCTGGCCATAACCGTTTTCGGTTTCTTACTAGGCACCAAATTCTTTTCACCGTTTGCGTTAACGCTCATCCTGCAGCAAGTAGCCATCGTCGGCATCGTTGGCGCTGCGCAATCGCTGGTGATCATTACTGCAGGCATCGACTTATCCGTGGGTGCCATCATGGTGTTGTCGTCGGTGGTTATGGGGCAGTTTACATTTCGCTACGGCATACCGGTGGAGCTAGCGGTAGCGTGTGGATTAGGCGTAGGTACGTTATGCGGTTTCATTAACGGCTGGCTGGTAGCGGTTATGCGCTTGCCACCATTCATCGTCACGCTCGGTATGTGGCAAATTGTGTTGGCTACAAATTTCTTATATTCCGCTAACGAAACCATACGCAGTCAGGAAATTGCAAAAGAAGCACCGCTGCTTCAGTTCTTTGGTACCACATTTAAAATCGGTGCGGATGAAGCGGGTCGTGGGGGTGCTAACTTCACTTATGGTGTGGTCTTTTTAGTAGCACTGGTGTTGGTATTGGCCTACGTGCTGCGCGAAACCGCATGGGGCCGGCACGTGTATGCGGTGGGTGATGATCCGGATGCGGCTGAACTCTCAGGCGTGAACGTGAAACGCACGTTGATATCGGTGTACATGTTGTCCGGATTCATTTGCGCTATGGCCGGTTGGGCGTTGATTGGGCGCATAGGTTCGGTCTCACCCACATCAGGTCAGCTGGCCAACATTGAATCCATTACAGCTGTGGTGATCGGCGGGATCTCCTTGTTTGGAGGACGCGGTTCTATTCTAGGCATGTTATTCGGTGCGTTAATCGTTGGCGTATTTACTTTGGGCTTGCGCCTATTAGGTGCGGATGCTCAATGGACCTACCTGTTAATTGGGTTACTCATCATTGCGGCTGTCGCAGTGGATCAATGGATTAGAAGGGTGTCCAGCTAATGCAACCAATACTTAAAGGTCGAAATCTTGTTAAACGCTACGGCCGAGTGACGGCCTTAAATCATTGTGATTTTGATTTATACCCTGGCGAAATTCTGGCCGTGATAGGAGACAACGGAGCGGGTAAATCCACTTTAATTAAATCCCTTTCCGGGGCTGTCATTCCCGATTCCGGTACGCTTGAACTGGAAGGTAAGCCGATAAACTTTACATCACCGGTGCATGCTCGAATGCACGGCATTGAAACTGTGTATCAAACCTTAGCGTTGTCACCTGCGCTTTCCATAGCCGACAACCTGTTCATGGGGCGTGAAATTCGAAAACCGGGAATTATGGGCAGCGTGTTTAGACGACTGGATCGTCGCAAGATGGAAACCCTGGCGCGCGAGAAACTCTCAGAACTTGGGTTAATGACTATCCAAAACATTAATCAAACCGTTGAAACTTTATCCGGCGGTCAACGGCAAGGGGTAGCCGTTGCGCGTGCCGCTGCGTTCGGATCCAAAGTAATTATTTTGGATGAACCCACCGCCGCACTTGGCGTTAAGGAATCACGCAAGGTATTGGAATTAATTCAAGATGTTAAAGCGCGCGGTATTCCGATCGTATTGATCTCACATAACATGCCTCACGTGTTTGAACTGGCGGATCGCATTCATGTTCACCGACTCGGTCGACGCTTGTGTGAAATTGACCCAAAGGACTATACGATGTCTGACGCGGTGGCTTTTATGACCGGTGCAAAAGAGCCTCCGCAGGAAGTAGCGGCTTAATTGCGTGTTGATCATTGGCTTTCGGCTCATGGCACAAGGGTATTACTTCTGACACCGCGAACAATAATAAGTAGACCGCTGCCCCAACACCTTCTGCTTAATAGCCTGCCCACACGTCCGACAAGGCTCTCCCGCACGATCATAAGCAAGCAACTGCTGCTTAAAGTAACCGGGCTGCCCATCACTATTAACAAAGTCACGTAACGTCGTACCACCTTGCTTAATCGAGCGTGCCAGCACTTCACGTATCGCTTGCACCAACTGTTCACATTCCGCAGCCGTCACGCGCCCCGCTGCGCGCCCTGGACGAATACCTGCCATAAATAAGGATTCGCTCGCGTAGATGTTTCCCACGCCCACAACCACATGACTGTTCATGATGAATACTTTGATGGCGGCTTTACGTTTGCGGGTTTGTTGAAATAAATAAGCGCCGGTAAATGCGTTACCCAACGGTTCTGGCCCTAACTTCTCAAGCAGTGGGTGAGGGGCGGTATTGGCTTCGTGCCACAACACACAACCAAAGCGGCGTGGGTCGTGTAAGCGCAGTACATGCCCTGAATCCAGTTGCCATTCCACATGGTCGTGCTTTTTTAATGGCTCATCCACATCCACTAATCGCAGCGATCCCGACATACCTAAATGAACAATGGCTTCGCCACCATCGGCATGAATTTGAATGTACTTACCTCGGCGGGTAACGTCAGATATGGATTTGCCGGTTAAGGCATCAATGTCATCCGGAATGGGCCAACGCAACTGGCGTTGGTGCACTCTCACCTCGACGATTTGTCGATCGATGATGTGCGGCGCTATACCACGGCACGTGGTTTCAACCTCAGGAAGCTCTGGCATGGCAACGGATGAACGTTAGATTACGAATTGGGTGGTAACCACGGTACTTCATCAACGGCCACAATGTACGCATATTGACTGTTGGCCGCCTGAAATGCTGCGTAGCGTTCAGTCACAAACACTTTCCACGTTTGTTTGGCCTGACCATTTAATTGAACCGTCAGGGTTTGGGTGTACAGAATCTCAGGGGCGGGGTCTCTGGGCCACGGGACTAACTGCTGCGCACTGAGTTCAGCAGCTTGCTCCAGCACCTCGGCGCCAGCTTGGGCACCATCGGCAAAGGTTAGTCCGGTAAGTGCATCACCCCAAACGCGTAAATCCGCTAAGGCGGAAACGCCCCCCTTTAAAAAATCCAACACCCAGTCCGGAACAAACCGAACGCGATCACCGTGTAGCGCGTGACGTTTTCCACCGTCGATGGCAACGCTTCCAACCCGCACTGCATAGTCATTAAACATAACCGTGACTTCTGGCTGGTTTAAACCTGTGGCCTCCAGATCCACCTCATTAACGGAGTAACCTGGATCGGGGTTGGTGTACACAGTCAGAAGTGGGGTGATGCGTTGCGTGTTCGCCGGTAACTTAATTGGGGATTCCAAAAGCCACTCGCCTTGTTTTTTCAAAACAATCGGCAGGAATTTATCCTCAGCAAACGTGATGGTTATGGTGTGTACATCGTCTGCGTTTCGGGCATCCGCGTTGGCCACTTGAGTATCCTGCCAACTCAGAAACGCTATGCCAGCGAGCAACGCAAGTAAACCCGCACTCAATACGCCAACTAATCGTTTGCGCTTTGCACTGTGTCCGACAGTCATCTAGAGGTACGAGCCAACAAAAGCCAACGTGTTCACCCGGCTGGAACCGTCGGTGCACGTCGTCGCCACAGAGTGATTGCTGCCATGGCGAGTAGCAAGGTTGGCAGGCCAACAAGAAACGCAGCGGTTAAAGTGATTATTTGCTGCGTGTTCAGTTCCAGACTGGCGTCCGGTGCGGCTTGTGTAATGAATTCCAACGCGGCTGCACTTCCACCCAACCACAAGAACAAGCCTTCAATAAACGCAAGGTTAGCTCCGTTGCCCACATACGCGCTGGCACCGAAGTCGGCGTCACCGATAATGATGATGCGTTGGTTTTGATTGTTGATCGCCCGCTCTATCGACACTCCTAGAATTAATGGACCCGCTACTTCCTCGGTGTTTTCATCAAACATCACAGCCCCTTGTAAGCTGCCTAATTCTGTCCAGCTTGCGTCCGGGGTTTGCAGCAAAGCCGCGGTATCCTGACCGGCTAACGGGGTTACTTCAAACGCTTGCACTTCCGGTAATAGAATTGGGTTCGTTAATGATCGAGTGGTGGGGTGCGGTATGAAGCGATCCAGCACAACGAAGGTGGGTGCACCTTGCACCAGTTGCTGGCTGTTGGCATCAATCACCTGCCCGGGTAACGAGCGCACACCCAGTTCATCTGCAAATCGTTGCAGGCCATTACCATTTTCGGCGTGTGTGTCTGTCTCTTGCAGCCACAACAAATTACCGCCGCGTTGCAACCAATCGTTAATGCTGGCGATTTCTCCCGGGAAGTAGGCACGGCGCGGGTCTGCGATAACCACTAAGTCGTAGTCGTCGGTTAACTTTGGGTTGGTGACTAAGCTGTGTTCCACAACGTCGATGCCAATGCGTGCTAACGCTTGTGTGGCTTCACCCCAGCCATCGTTGGTGGTCAGAACGGGGCTGCGTTCATCATGCCCGGTAATGAAAGCCACTCGTTGGTTGCGGGTATTACTTAACTGCCGAAACACACCGGTTAATGCGCGTTCAGAGACGGACTGTAAACGCCGTTCATTACCGCTGTTGCGAATGATGAGTTCGCCACCGGGTGCTGCATTTAAATCGCGCGCTTCGCCGGGCTGCGTTTCCGGGTTGATAAACCGCAAGGTCAAGTTGTCGGTGTGTGCCTGATAGCGTGATACCAAACCGGTTACTGCTTGTCTGGCGGTAGGGTTTGGCCCCATAACGGCAAGTACTTCCGTGGTACCTGGCAACGCTTGAATGGCAGCAATAGACGATTCGGTTAACGAATTTCTTTGATTGGCGGTGACATCAATACGATGTGTATAGCGTTCAGCAAACCACCCCAGTGCAAGTGCGATGCCCACGCACAGAACCGCCAGTAACCAATGTTGTTTGGTGGAGCGACGCATCAGTGGTTCGTGTGCCTTAGTGCATCCAGGCGGATGATGGTGAGCGTTAACAACAACCCGGTGTACAGCACAAAATACGCAATGTCGTTTGTGGCGATGTAGCCTTGGTGAAAACCACTGATGTGTTGCGCCAGCGACGCCGCTTGCAGAGCGGGCACAGGCACCGCGTTAAAGGCCGCCGTACCGAGTAACCACAGCAGGGCAAGGGTTGCCAGGCTCGCCAGCACGGCCACCATGGCGTGTTTGGTTAAGCACGAGAAAAACAGCCCGGTTGCTACGCAGGCACTCGCTAACAAATAAAGCCCCAACATAGCTGAAGCTACTTGTTGCCAATCCAATGGCGACACCCACGAAATCCCTAAAAACAGCAACCACACCATTGACAGTGCACCGCACAAAACACCGGCCACACCTAAAAACTTACCCACCACTAACGCGATGGTGCTCACCGGTGACGACTGCCATAACGCCAGCGTGTCTAAGCGGAATTCATCACTGAAACTTCGCATGGCAAACAGCGGCCCCAGGATCAGCGTAACTAATGAAGCCGGTGCCACAAAGCGTGTGGTTAGCCAGGCACTAAGCCCCGGCGCATGATCCAGTAAGGCGAGTTCGGCTTGTCGCGATAAGTACACTTCGACTTGTTGCAGGAACAGGAATGCGAATAAGCCGGCTAACAGCGACGTGATGACCCAGGTCACCGGCAGTCGCAATAATTGCTTGCTTTCGTGTTTTGCAATAACGCCAATCATGCGTCCATCTCGTGATGGGTTTCGGCAGGTTGTGCAGCTTTGTTCGACAGCGTCGTGATGGGTGCTTTAGGTGTTCCAAACTGCACCAGGTTGGAAAACAGCGTGTCTAATTCATCTCGGTGTAAGGGTTGAACGCCTTGTTCTTTAGCCGTTTGCTCCGTACCCGCATTTGTATCCCGTTCGCTGGCCACAATACGCCCCTGGTGCATTACAGCAATGCGGTTGCAGGTTGCGACGGCTTCAGGCAACAGGTGTGTGGAGAACACCACGGCAGCCGTTTCGCCCAGGCCTTGAATTAATTGCCGCATGCTTTGCATTTGATGCGGGTCTAAACCATTGCTGGGTTCATCTAATAAAATCAGTTGAGGTTTATGGATGATGGCCTGTGCCAACCCTACGCGTTGCCGATACCCTTTGGATAGTGCCGCGATGCGATGCTTTTGTACTGCCGTCAAGTCACAGAGCTCACTTGCGTCGTCCACCGCTGATCGGACTAAACGCTTGGGTACGCGCCTAAGTTGTGCAGTGAGCTTTAGATAGGCACCGACACGCATATCGGGGTACAGCGGTGGGGTGTCGGGTAAATAACCCAGCGCGGCTCGAGCTTGCAGGGGTTGTTCAGCCAATGAGTAGCCTGCCACGGTCACCGAACCCGCATCGGGCACGGTAACGCCTGCCAACATATTCAACGTGGTGGACTTGCCGGCCCCGTTCAAACCCAATAAGCCCAATACGTCGCCGCGACGTAGCGTCAGGTTGATATCCGCAACGCGGGCCGACGCGCTCATTTGTCGGCTCAGCGTTTGTGCTTCAAGCAAGATGGGGCGGTTCTCGGCCATGGGGTGAGTATAGTGAACCTGGTCGAACAATCAGGCACAAAAAAGCCCGGTTTAACCGGGCTTTCTTAGTGCTCACACACGTTGAGTGTGTGATTACTTGATCTTGGCTTCTTTGTACATCACATGCTTGCGTACTTTGGGATCGAACTTCTTGATCTCCATCTTGCCAGTCATGGTGCGTTTGTTTTTGGTCGTGGTGTAGAAGTGACCCGTACCTGCTGATGACACTAATTTAATCTTGTCGCGCATGATGAGCTCCTGTTAGACCTTTTCGCCACGAGTGCGCAAATCTTTGAGCACAGCGTCGATACCGCGCTTGTCGATGATTCGCATGCCTTTTGAAGACAGACGAAGCGTGACGAAGCGGTTTTCGCTGGCCACCCAGAATTTGTGGGTGTGAAGATTCGGCAGAAAACGGCGCCGGGTGCGATTTTTAGCGTGTGACACGTTGTTGCCGCTCATTGGCGACTTGCCGGTCACTTGACATACTCGAGACATGACGTCGAATACCTGAAAATTTGGTGTTGCGTAGCCTGCGAAGCATAGCGAATCTTGTGCCCGACAGCAAGCACAAAGACAGAAGTTTTTTGGCAGTCGGGCTATGCTACGCGCCCGAAAACCCTGGATTAGCGCCTTTTGGCGAAGAAGCTATGGACAAAGTGTTTCTCACCGGCCTTTCTGTGGACACCATTGTAGGTATCTATCCAGAAGAACGAGACAAAAAGCAGCCCATCGTCATCGATCTGGAGCTGGGAACAGACATCCGACCGGCAGCGGCGTCCGGTGACATTGCGGATGCGCTGGATTACCACGCCTTGTCTCTGGCCCTGGTGGAATTCATTGAAAAAAGCCGGTACGGATTAATTGAGGCCATGGCCGAAGACATCGCCACGCTGATACTGAGCCAATACCCGGTAACCTGGCTGAAATTGACACTGCACAAACCCAATGCGCTGTCTCATAGCCGTGATGTGGGGCTGATCATCGAGCGCAGCCGCTAGCGCTCTATGGATCAGGAACTCCCAACGCCCGATGCCAACGCGCAGGCACACAGCAATCGATTACTGGGCGAACTGGTCAAAGCGGCTGCCACCGAGCCGCTGCGTTTTTCTGACTACATGCAGCGCTGTTTGTATGAACCTGGGCTGGGTTATTACCTGGGCGGCATGCAAAAGTTTGGGCAGGGCGGGGATTTCATTACCGCCCCTGAAGTCTCGCCGCTGTTTGGTGCTTGCCTGGCCGAGCAATGTGCACAGGTGCTCCACCATACGGGCGGAGGGCTGCTGGAGTTAGGTGCCGGCTCAGGACGCCTTGCGATCAGTATTATTGAGGAATTCGATCGACTCGGTACGGATTGGCAGGGCTACACCATCCTGGAGCCATCGGCTGAATTGCAAGCCCGCCAGCGAGCGAACCTGAAAACTCAGCTATCCGAGCAGCACCTGGCGAAAGTTAACTGGGTGAGTGCATTACCTGAAGCCTTTACTGGCGTGGTGCTGGCCAACGAAGTGATGGATGCGTTGCCGGTCGAGCGCATCAAAGCCACCACTGATGGCTTCAGCGTGGAATGTGTGGTGGCCACCAATGAGCCTGGCGAACCCCTGGCGCTCGACGATCAACCTGCACAAGCATGGGGGAGTACAGCCGCTTGGGGCGAGCCCCTGAACCTGCATTTTGAGCACGTTCAGCGTGATTGCCGACAATCATTCGCACCCGGCTACACCACCGAGTTGCACACACTGTTGGGCCCGTGGGTGAAAAGCGTGGCGGACTGTTTAGCGCAAGGCGTGCTGCTACTGGTGGACTACGGCTACCCGCGCCGCGAGTATTACCATCCTGAGCGTAGCGACGGCACGCTGCAGTGTTTCTACCAACATAGAGCGCATAATGACGTGCTGTTTTGGCCCGGCTTGCAGGACATCACCGCGCATGTGGACTTCACCACGGTCATTGAAGCTGCAGACGAAGCCGGCCTGGAGCTCATGGGGTATAGCACGCAGGCGGCTTTTCTCTTCGCGTGTGGTTTAGCTGAAAAATCCGCGCAACAGCCTGGCGTCTGGGGCTCGGTTGATACGGAGTCTGCAGCGGGCCGTATTCAGCAACAACAGGCGGTGAACCGGCTGAGCCTGCCCGGGGAAATGGGTGAGCGCTTTCAGGTCATGGGCCTCGGGCGGGGCATGCCGTCGGCCCTGAAAGGTTTCCTGCTACAAGACTTGTCTCATCGCCTGTAGCGGCAGCAGCAAGTCCTTCGGCGATGATTGGCTTCTACTAATTACTAGTGTGGAACCGTAATCTGGAACGTTTTGCCACCGAGCTTGTGCACTGAATCGTGAGCCTGGATCGTAACGGTGGTGATACCCGGCGGTATGGTGAGCGTAAGAGATCGAGTGAAGGGCTGCTCGTTCACGTGTGGATGGTGCAATACTCGGCTGCCGAGCACGGTGCCGTCCGGAGCTACGACATCCCAACGGTCGGCGTAGTGATCCCAACCGGTGTCTTCGTGCAGCAGGGTCGCGTTGATCCGAAATGTTGATTCACCCTCTTTGGTGATGGTGACATTAACCACATCGGCTTCACCGGCTCGTAACGGGCCTGCAAGCACCGCAGCCAGGCTCAGCAGCAGTAAAAGAGTGGTTTTAATCGTTAAGCGTTGTTTAAACATGGAGATTTTTTCCGTGGTGTCTGTAACTCGAGAATCAAACAATGGGCGTGTGGCTGCGCATCACGGTAAGCCGTATGCCATGTCACCGGTGCTGCTGTTTTCTCTGCTGATGGTGCCAATGGTGATCAATTGCTTTTTTATGGTGTATGCGCTGGTGGGTTGGATACTCGAAGGGCGCGATAAGTTTAATTGGTCTTTAGAAGCGGTTGAGGTTGCGCTTTGGGTGGCGCTGGTGGTTTTTGTCTGGTGCGGGCTTCAGCTGTTGTACGCCCGTTGGAAAGGTTTGCCGCGTGGTCACATACTCAGGCTATCGAGTTATGGTCATATGTTGATCGCTTTACTCATGACTGTTTCTGTCATTATTACGGTGCGTTTGTGACCTAATCACGTCTCATAATCGCCTGCATGACCGCTAACAGTAAAACATTGCAAACCGAGCGATACCCAGACGCGGCGCGCCACACGCGCTGAATTGAGAACGGAATCACACCACCAGATTATGGAATTTAATTTTCACCCCAAAGGCATGTTGAGAGTTCCGCACTTGCGATACAAGTGGCAGTGGGCTTTCCTGGGCCTGGGTCTTGTGTTGAGTGTATTGACTTTGTCACTGATCAGTATCCCGCCCACGGTGTCCAAGTTTTTACTCAGCGATAAGCTGCTGCACGGTGTGGCTTATGCGGGTTTGATGGGCTGGTTTGCGCAGATATTCAAACACGATCTCACGCGGTTAGTGCTGGTGGTGGGCTTTGTAGCCTTTGGCATCAGCATCGAATTTCTACAGGCGCTGACGCCTAGCCGCCATTTTGACTTTTCCGACATGGTCGCAAACTCATGTGGTGTGATCCTCGCCTGGGCACTGTCTTACACGGTACTCGGTACGCTGCTTGAGCGTTTCGAAACCCTGCTGCCAAGGCGACGCGCTGCGGCATAACACCCGCCTTGTTGGTCCTGACTGACGGGACCTGGTTTGCGCTAATTCAGATCGCTATGAAACCTTGTAGCGTCTTAAACGTCCTAAAGCACTATCTACGGCGTTAAGGCACAACATCATGGTTCGACTATCCCTCGCGTTTGTTGTCTGTCTGGCTTCGCTGGCATCGGCGAGTCACGTCATCGCACAAAACCTGGACAGCTTCACCATGGGCATGCCGCGTGGCGAATTTCCGCTGACCGACTTTGATAATCGCAGCGTCGAGTTGGATGAGATTATGTCCGGCGGCCCACCAAAAGACGGTATTCCGTCAATCGATGCACCGGAGTTTGATACCACCGAGGCTGCGGCTGATTGGTTGCCAGCAAATGAGCCCGTCATTGCTTTAGTCATTGGCGACGACGCACGAGCATATCCGCTCCAGATACTGATCTACCATGAGATTGTTAACGATGTGGTTGATGACAAGCCCGTCGCAGTAACCTTCTGCCCGTTATGTAATGCGTCTATTGTGTTCGACGCCACCATTGATGGCCAAACGCTGGATTTCGGAACCACGGGGCGGTTACGCAAAAGTGACTTGGTTATGTACGACCGTCAGACTGAAACTTGGTGGCAGCAATTCACCGGCACCGGCATTGTTGGTACCTTTAACGAAGTACAGTTGCAGCAGATACCGTCTCAAATCGTATCGTTTGATGTATTCAGAACCACATACCCTGATGGCAAAGTGCTCAATAGAAACACGGGTACCAGTCGGCCGTATGGAAACAACCCCTATCGCGGTTATGACGACATCAACAGTACGCCGTTTTTGTTTCGTGACCCCATTGATCCGCGATTGCCGCCGATGGAACGTGTACTCGCGTTAGCGGATGAAAACAGCGATGCCAAGTTTCAGTTGGTGCCGCTCAGTACCCTCGAAAAACATCCCATTCTGAGTGTGGATGATGTAGTGGTGCTGGCAACATCCACGGCAAATTCAGCGTTGGATGATTCCAACATCAGGGATTCGCGATTGATTCCCGCAGCGGCTGCATTTGAAACCCAACTAAATGGTAAGCCAGTGTCTTTAGAACTGAATGACAACCAGCAATTAATTGACGTAGAAACACAGAGCGTATGGTCGCCCCTGGGTATAGCCGTTGCCGGACCTTTGAAAGGCCAGCAACTTAAACAGGTTGACCGGGGTGTACACTTCGCGTTCGCTTGGTTAGCGTTTGACCCCACTGCCACAATTATTAAGGAGCCTTGATGGCTTTTCTGCAACGCCTGTTATCAAAGCCCGCTCTACTGTTCGGTGTGCTTGCGAGTTCGGCGTGTTCCACGTCACCGTCGTCTGGCCCTTCGGTATTGGGTACAGAAGAAGAGGGTGCTGCACCATTGACATTATTAGCCTGCCCCGACTCACCGAACTGCGTAAGCAGTCTGGCCAGTAATACCGAACAGCGCGTTGCACCTTTTACGTTGGGCAGTGGCAACGACGATCGCGACCCGAACACCTATCAACTGGCGATCGTTAATGCCGTGGAGGCCGATGGTGGCCGTGTGCAAGCACAACGCGATGGGTATGTCTGGGCCACTTACACCTCCTCCTTGTTTCGTTTCGTAGACGATATCGAGTGGTTACTGAATGCGGATAAGAACCAATTTGATGTGCGATCCGCTTCCCGCACCGGCTATTCAGACTTAGGGGTGAATCGAAAGCGGGTGGAGCGATTACGCGAAGCGTTAGCGGGTACACAAACAGCGCAGTAATTTCGGCAATCCTGCCTTGGTGGCGGGCCGTATGAAGTAACGTATTCACGCGCTGCCGAGCCTGTTATGAAAACCGCTCTAGGTTTCACACTCACTGTTATTGGATTATTGGCTGGAAACCCCGTTATGGCTGAACAACCGAGTCAATGTGCACCGCATTTAGAATTTGTTGCGCCCAAGTTGCACGTGCAAGGGGATGTGGATTTTTGCAGTGAGTTCAACGGCCAAGTGGTGCTGGCGGTGAATACCGCAAGTCACTGCGGTTTCACGCCTCAGTTCGACGGGCTGGAGCAGTTACATCAGAAATACAAAGACAAAGGTTTATCCATTGTGGGATTCCCGTCAGGTGATTTTCGTCAGGAATCCAGCGATGAAGAAGACATCGCTCAGGTGTGCTACGTCAATTATGGCGTGACGTTCCCGATGGTCTCCGCCAGTGCGGTGACAGGTGATTCGGCGAACGATTTCTTTCAATGGCTGATTGCTGAAACCGGTACACAACCCAATTGGAACTTCAATAAATACCTGATCACCGCGGACGGCTCATCGGTCACTCACTTCGGTTCATCGGCTGCCCCGGAAGGTGGAAAGCTGGAAGCCGCGATTCAATCGGCGCTAAAAGACGCCGGTTTGTTGTAAACCGGTTAACAAGGATTATCTAGATACCCTTAGCGCTAGCACTAGCACTAACGACTTGCAATAAACGCTTTGATCGCAGCACGCTGCGCCTGGTAAATCGCATCGGGTATCGTTTGTTTGTCCACCGTATTTTTTGCAATCGCTGCTGCATCCACCGCTCGCAATGCAGTAGCTGCGTCTTTTAGGTAGTCGGCTTGTGGGTAGGCTGCGTTAGCCGCTCCGCCACGGCCCCGCTTGTCGGCCGTGCACACAGCCAAAAAATCGTCTAAGCGCTCTGGCTTTCTCATCACATCTAACGCCAGCAAAAACCGATGCAACGTTTTGGGCGTTAGCTCAAACGCTCTGTGCGCATGCAAATGCCAGCGTGTGACCAATACCGCTAGCTGTTTGACATTCTTTGGCACGCGCAAGCGCTGGCAGATGTTTTCCGTGGGCGCAACGCCACGTTCCTCATGCCCGTGATGAGCCGGTAATTCCTCTATCGGTGTTAAGGCTTTGCCTAAGTCATGGCATAAGCCGCAAAACGCATGGCCAGCATTACCTGGCGACAGCGTGGCGCATTGTTCCAACACCATTAAGGTATGCAAGCCAGAGTCAATTTCAGGGTGGTATTCGGCTTTTTGCGGTACGCCAAATAAGGCATCCACTTCGGGCAATATCACTTGTAAGGCGCCGCATTGTCTGAGCGTTTCGATAAACGCCCGCGGTGATTGATAACCCAGTGCACTATGCATCTCTTGCCACACGCGTTCGGCTACCAAATGATGTACTTCACCGTTTGCCACCATGGCTTTCATTAGTGCCAGGGTTTCAGGGGCAACGCTAAAACCCAAATGAGCAAAGCGCGCCATAAACTTTGCCACCCGCAGAACCCGTACCGGGTCTTCTGAAAACGCATCCGACACATGCCGAAGTACACGGTCATTTAAATCGGCCGCGCCGTTATACGGGTCGACCAGTTCCCCATCAGGCGTTTCTGCCATGGCATTGATGGTGAGGTCACGGCGTTCAAGATCTTCTTCCAGCGTAACTGACGGATGCGTATTAAACGTAAAGCCCTGATACCCATGCCCGGTTTTACGCTCTGTTCTTGCCAGTGCGTATTCTTCATGGGTTGTGGGGTGTAAAAACACCGGGAAGTCTTTTCCCACCGGTTTATACCCTGCATCAATATAGTGCTGCGGCGACGCACCGACCACCACCCAATCACGGTCTTTAACGGCGATGCCCAAACGCTTATCGCGCACGGCGCCACCTACTAAATACACACGGTGTTCTGTCGGGGTGTTCATAGCCCAATGGTACACTCGGCCGCATGATTAAGTGGTTTAGAAAACGTTATCTGCTTTTGATGGCAGCGGCACCCGTGGCGGTGGCTTGTTTGACTACGGGCTGCTCACTTGGGTATTACTCGCAAGCGGTCGGCGGCCATTTGTCGCTGATGAAAGCGCGCCAACCCATCGCTGACGTGCTGGCATCAGAAGACACGGATCCTGAATTAAAAGCCAAGTTACAAACACTACTGGATGCACGGGTGTTTGCTTATGAACGTTTAGGTTTGCCAAAGAACGAAAGCTACTCGACGTACTCAGAAACGGGCCGCGCAGCGGTAACCTGGAACGTCGTAGCTGTCCCAGAATTTTCTATGCAGCCAAAAACCTGGTGCTTCCCGGTCGCCGGGTGCGTCAGTTACCGGGGTTATTTTGACCGGGCTGATGCCGAACGTTACGCGAAAGGCCTAAGTGAAGAAGGGTACGACGTCACCATCGGTGGTGCCAGTGCGTACTCCACGTTAGGCTGGTTTGATGATCCGGTGCTGGACACCATGCTCCGAGGTGATGACTCGCAGTATGTATCTACACTGTTTCACGAGTTAGCCCACCAGGTGCTGTACATCCAGGACGACAGTTCGTTCAATGAAGCCTTTGCCTCGTTCGTTGAGCAGGAAGGGTTTCGCATTTGGTTACGCGAGCGCGGGGAAGCCGAACGCATTGATGGTTACAACACCGCATTGGAACGGCGAGCCGCGTTCTCGGAGTTATTGAACGATACGCGAATAAAATTAATCGAAGCCTTTCAGGCGGATGTTGCCAATGCGGAAGCTAAGCGCGAGTTGAAAGCGGGTGTATTCGCTGACTTACAAGATCAATATCAAGCACTGAAAGAAAGTTGGGGCGGGTACTCGGGGTACGATCGATGGTTCGCCCGTGATTTGAATAATGCCCATTTGTTGGGCGTATCCACATACCGAAGATTAATACCGGCGTTCGAAGGGCTTTATCGAGAAGGGGGGAGCGACTTGGAACAGTTCTACCAGGACGCCGAAGTGCTCTCAGCGTTAGATCGTGTGCAACGTAATGCGCGGTTGGAGCAATTAGCGGGCAGCATCGCCGAACCGTAAATTGCCCCAACCGTTGAGCCTAGCCGTAGGTTAGTGGCGTTGCCTTGCCACCGAATACCTTATAAGCAAAGATCGAATAACCAATAATCATCGGTAACGTAATGCACGTTCCCACCAGAATGATCGCTAACGAATCGCGCGCTGCGGCCGCATCCCAAATGGTTAGCGACTCTGGTACCACATAGGGAAAGAAGCTGTAGGCAAGACCAACAAACGCCAGGATAAACAACAACGCGGTTAATGCAAATGGCGTCCAACACTGCCTACCTTCGAATAAGCAGGCGGTATCCGTAGACTGGTCAGTTGTCTCAAGAATCTTGTACAGCTTGTATGTCAACCCAAAGGCCAGCAACGGAATCGGTAACAAATAAATCACATTCGGGAAACTAAACCACGCATCAAATATTCGCGCGCTGGCCAGCGGTGTGGCTGCAGAAA
>JAHDCO010000008.1:71608-96504 GCA_020629835.1 Granulosicoccaceae bacterium | reverse complement strand
CCAGTACCGATGCCACAGGCTCAAAAGCCGCTGGTGGAGATTGGGAGCTTGAAGTAGCAACTGGTGACATCGAGGCCTCGCTTGTCGTTGCTAGTTTGGGACAAGCAAACTTTGATGGCGTACTTGCCGCAACACCAACAGCGACGGTAACGACACCTGCTGAGAGCTTCATAAACGAGCCATTTTCGTTTTCAGTCACATTAGAAAACGGTGGAACGGATCCAGGTTACGAACCCTACATTGATGTAGTGTTAAGCCCCGGTGTGGACGTTAACGGTGCCAGTTATCTAGGTTCGGCATTGGATATTGCTGACACTTACACCTGGAATGGTTCAGCCTGGGAAGATAGTTCAGGCGGTGTAATTACCGCGCACCCGTTAAACCCGGCGCTACCACTGCCACCAGCTCCTGCCAGTGGTGTGGGCAGCTCATGGGTTATGGTGGAATTGCCGTTCGGTAGTTTTGTACCTGGGCAGCCCCCGGCTCAGGTTACTTTCGATGCGATGATTGATCCTGCCGACGGTGCAGAGGTTGGGGTGCCGCTGGAGATTTCCGCTACCCCTGGATTTGAATTTGGGGAAGACTCGTTTAACAACCCAGGTGCTGATCCACCGGTTGTGGGTACGCCCGCGTCTGGCTTTACGACGCCGACGATTTGGGAGATTGAGAAAGACGCTGAAAATACCGGTGATGGCGCTGTTGGTGCGGAAGATGAGCAAGCAACCGGCCCCAATAACCCCATTACTTACCGAATTGAAGTTGATATCGCCGATGGACAAACCGTCGACAACATCATCTTAAGCGATCTGGTACCGAATAACGTTCACTATCTCGGTAGCTTGACGGTAGGCGGCACGGGAACCCTGGTCAACATTGGAACGTCCGATGCCACCATCGGCGTACACAACGCCAATGAACTGAGCGTCACGTTTGACTCAGTGACCGGTACGCTGGCCGGCGACGATATTGTGATCACGTACCAAGGCTACATCCCAGAATTCGACGCCAACGGCGATCCGATACTCGACCCGACAACCGGTGAACCGAATCGACCGGCAACCAATACCGTTACCGGTGATGGTGAATACAACAGTAACGCGGTAAACGATACGGATCAGCACGATATTGAACCTGAACCGGTAGCCATTCAAAAAGGCGCCACGATTCTGAACAGCTCGGGCAACCCTGCTGGTCGAGACAACATAATACCTGGCGATTTAGTTGAATGGACCATGACAGTCCAGGTCTCTGACTACATGTCCATGGATGAATTTTTCATTACAGACCAATTCGGTGATGGACAATTATTCGTAAACGGTTCTGCAATGCTGCAGTACTTTGAAAACGGTACGACGACTGGCCCGACCGCATTCAACGCTGGCGACGTCAATCTTTCTGCAATAGATCCTGCAACGGGTTTGACTCAAGTTACTTTTGATGTCGCAAATGCGATTGATGGCGGTACGGGACAGCTCGACGGTGACTTGTTCGCTGATGCATCGCAGGATGGTAAAACACGAATCGTTGTTACGTTCCGCACTGAGATTCAGGAAACCTTTCAGTTCCCTGCCTTATTCGGCAGTGGCAATAGCGCGAGTGTGGACGTAAGCGATATTATAACCAATCAGACTAATATTACGTCTGAAGTGGTCGGTACCGACAACGTAGTCGTTGATGAAAGTAGCGCATCGGTATCCGTTGCTGCACCGACGGCCAGTAAAAGTATCTACGCGATTCATGAAGACACCGATGGTTGGGATACCAACGATCCTGAGATCACGCCCGGGCAAAGTGTTACCTATCGTATAACCATTGAAATCCCCACGTCTGACGTGGAGAACCTGGTTATTACCGATTACATGCCACTACCCGTATTTCAGGTTCCAGGTAACTATGACTACAGTGGATTTTATTCTGGTACTGATAACGTACCCCCGCCGGGTGAATACGGTTTTGGTCCGTTAACCAATCCGGCAGATTTTCCAGCAGGATTTTTTGATACCACCGGTTCATCACTCGATGTGGTGACCCTGACGACGGATCCTGCCTCCAACTCGGTGGTATGGGATTTTGACAGTTTCAATCAAGATGGATCAGGTGGTGGTGTTATTGATCTTCTCTTCACAACCGCAACCAGTAATTTACCGTTTGAAGATGGGCTGAATCTTACTAACCAGGCTCAAGTCTCCTACGACAATACCAATAACCCACAACCACCCCTGGCATCAATTGTTCAAATCGAGCCATTGGCACCGGTGTTGGAAATCACCAAAGGGGTTGTTGCACTGGATGCGGCGTCCACTGGTACGTTTTCTCCTGGCACAGTGGGTCCGGTTGCGTTCAATGATGCTGGTACTGGAGGTGCTGCATTTGGCGGTACGGTCACATCAACTGGCTTAGACGCTAGCCCAATCGATTCCAATCTGTCAGACGTGGATGCTGGCGATACCGTTCGATTTGCGTTAACGCTTGAAAATACCGGTGGCTTTGAAGCCACTGACATAACCGTCAACGATAACTTCCCAGACGGATTTACGATCCCCGCCGGTGGTTTGAATCTACAAGCCTCACTAGGTGACGGCACACCACTCACCGTTGTGGGGTCGTTATTTGATGCAGCCGGTAACCCTGACCCAACGGGCATTAGCTTTAATTCCGGTGGTAGCGAACTGACGCTGGGCGAAGGCCGTGACGATGCAACAGTCATAGACGATGGCTCCAACATTATCGTGGTCACCTATGATCTTGAAGTTGAATCATCCGCAGTAGCGACAGCGCCATTAGTGAATACCGCAGAGATATTAACCTTTGCAGCGCTTGACGGTGGTGTTGATTACACAGCCGGTGATACTGACGATGCATGGAGCGATGACGCCAGCGTTACGTTGGCTGGCCCTGGCATTGTTAAAGAACTTATCAGTTCTGGCATTGATAACGCCAATAACGAATTGGATGAAGCGGTACCGGGTGAGTACGTTACTTACCGGGTTACGGTCACCATGCCGGAAGGCTCGCTACCGGTTGCACAATTAAGCGATACCTTAGATGCCGGTTTGGTGTTTGACTCACTGATCAGTGTAACGCCTAGCAGCGCCGACGTCGTTACCGATTTGGCGGGTGGTTTTGCTGCCGTGACTGCTCCAGCTAACGGAAGCACGGGTACGTTACTGTTTGATCTGGGTAACGTGGTTAACAACAACACCGATAATACGGTTGCTGAAACCTTAGTGCTGGAGTACCGCGTTTATGCAGCGGGAACTACCACCGATGGTCAAATTCTTGATAACTCCGCAGCCTTCCTCTGGGATAACGACAACGACGGAAATAACGCGGGCGATGGTATCGTCGTCGATGGTTCGAGTGTTGAGATCATCACACCAAAGTTAGATGTTCAGAAAGTGGTTGTGGGATCACCACCGACAGATGTAGGGGACCCGATCACGTATCAGATTACAATTTCCCATACAGTAGCGTCTGATACTGACGCGTTTAATGCCAGCTTTCTCGATAACGTACCACCCCAAATTACCGGTCTATCGTTAGATTCTGTTGTTGACGGTGGTGGCAGTCCGGTAGCTGGGTTTACGTTGTCCGGTAATACCATTGAAAACACCGATTACGATTTGGCGTTGGGTGATGAAATTATCATCACCGTGTCAGGTAATGTAGGTTCTGCGATTGCAGGGCAGGCGATTGTCAATACGGCAGATATTGACTGGACAACGCTGGATAGCAGTGATCCGAATGACGGTGTAGATGCACAAGAGCCTACTTACAACGACTCCGATGACGTCAGTGTTGTCGTTGCACCACCTCAGTTATCTAAAACGGTGTTGAGTACTGGCATCAATGACGCGGTCAATGGATTAACGGATGCCGTTCAAGGCGAATATGTTGTTTACCGAGTCGTAGTCGAAATTCCAGAAGGCACCACACCCGTTGCAGAGATATTGGACACCTTGCCGCCCAATATGACTTACGACGCGACCTTCACGCCGACGATTACGTTGAGTAGTCCTGATTTAACCATTAGCAACACGGGTGTACCACCGACAGTTTCAAGTCAGAATTTGAGTTTTGACTTAGGTACCGTTGTTAACAGCAACACCGATAACGGAACCACCGAAACGATTACGATTGATTACCGCGCGTATGTGTCTGGTGGTGCGGATGGAGACACATTAACCAACGCCGCCGATTTCCGATGGGATATTGATAATAATGGTTCCAATACGGATGCGGGTGACGGATTGCAGGAGGACGCGGCAAACATCACCGTGCTGGTGCCCGTTCTGGAAATTGACAAATCCATTACGACAACACCCACTGATGCCGGTGACACCATTGAATACACCATGGTTATCCAGCACAGCGGAGCATCAACGGCACACGCTTATGACGCAACGTTCTCGGATGTGGTGCCTTCAGAAATCAGTGGCGTCACTGTTGTGTCCGCCGTTGATGGCTCAGGTACACCCGTAGCCGGTTTTACCGCTTCGGGTAATACCGTCACCAACAGTGATTTTGACCTGGATTTGGGTGACACCATTACGTTGGTTGTTTCAGGTACTGTGAATACAACGGTATCGGCCAGTACCACAGTGGATAATACGGCCTCTATCGATTGGGATTCGCTGGGCGACAACGCCCAGGGTAACCAGGCCAGTGAAGCGACAGGAACTGACAGTGATTCTGCTGACTTCACAGTGGCCTCACCAACGTTTGAAAAATCCATCGTTAGTACAGGTATTGACGACGCCAGTAATGACAACACAGAAGTGGTTGCCGGTGAGTTTGTAACTTATCAATTGGTGGTTACTGTACCTGAGGGTACGACGCCTATGGCGCAGATCACGGATGTGTTGGATCCAGACTTAATTTTTGATCCTACGTTCACGATTACGGCGGTTGGTTCAAGCGGCGTAAGCTTTACAGGCGCTGCCACAACGCCCACGGTTTCAGGTTCGAACCTGACGTTTGACCTGGGCACCGTGACCAACACCGATGTTGATAACGGTCAGGATGATACGGTTACCATCACGTACCGTGTGCACGCTGACAGCGATGTAACGCTGACCGATGTACTGCCGAACAATGCAACGTTCATCTGGGATGCTGATAACGACGGCGATAATACAGATCCGAACGATGGGTCGTTGAACGATGGTACTACCGTTACGGTGATTGGCCCTGAATTGCAAGTGGCCAAGACCATCACAACAGTACCCAGTGACGCTGGGGACACGATTGAATACACGTTCGTGATTAGTCACACAGGTGGTTCAAGCGCGGCGGCGTTCGATGCCACGTTCAGTGATGCCATACCTTCAGAAATTAGCAGTGTGGCTGTAGTTTCTGCAGTCGATGGTTCTGGAAGTGCTGTGGCAGGTTTTACGGCAGCGGGTAACAACGTCACCAACAGTGATTTCGATTTGGCGCTGGGTGATACGATCACGGTGGTTGTATCGGGTGTGGTTAACACCACAGCATCGGCCAGTACCACGGTTGACAATACTGCGGCGATCGATTGGGACACTCTGGGCGACGACGCGCAGGGTAATCAGGCCAGTGAAGCGACAGGAACTGACAGTGATTCTGATGACTTTACGGTAGCCTCACCCACATTTGCAAAGTCCATTGTTAGTACGGGTATTAACGACGCCAGTAATGACGACACAGAAGTGGTTGCCGGTGAGTTTGTCACTTATCAATTGGTGGTTACCGTACCTGAGGGTACAACCCCCATGGCGCAGATCACGGATGTTCTGGACCCAGACTTAATTTTTGATCCTACGTTCACGATTACGGCGGTTGGTTCAAGCGGCGTAAGCTTTACAGGCGCTGCCACCACGCCCACGGTTTCAGGTTCGAACCTGACGTTTGACTTAGGCACCGTGACCAACACCGATGTTGATAATGGTCAGGATGATACGGTTACCATCACGTACCGTGTGCACGCTGACAGCGATGTAACGCTGACCGATGTACTGCCGAACAATGCAACGTTCATCTGGGATGCTGATAACGACGGCGATAATACAGATCCGAACGATGGGTCGTTGAACGATGGTACTACCGTTACGGTGATTGGCCCTGAATTGCAAGTGGCCAAGACCATCACAACAGTACCCAGTGACGCTGGGGACACGATTGAATACACGTTCGTGATTAGTCACACAGGTGGTTCAAGCGCGGCGGCGTTCGATGCCACGTTCAGTGATGCCATACCTTCAGAAATTAGCAGTGTGGCTGTAGTTTCTGCAGTCGATGGTTCTGGAAGTGCTGTGGCAGGTTTTACGGCAGCGGGTAACAACGTCACCAACAGCGATTTCGATTTGGCGCTGGGTGATACGATCACGGTCGTTGTATCGGGTGTGGTTAACACAACTGCTGTTGCAAGCAGCACAGTCGACAACACCGCGTCGATTGACTGGGACACGTTAGGCGATGATACGCAAGGTAATCAAGCGTCAGAAAGCACTGGCACCGATTCAGATTCTGACGATTTTACCGTTGCAACACCGGTGTTTGATAAGACCATTCTTAGCACCGGTATCGATGACGCAACAAATGACAACACAGAAGTTGTCGCGGGCGAGTACGTCACTTACCAGCTGGTCGTGACGGTTCCTGAAGGCACGATGCCGTTAGCAGAAATCACAGACACGCTGGATGAAGATCTGATCTTTGATCCTAGCTTTACCATAACTGCGGTTGGGTCTAGTGGTGTGAGCTTTTCCGGTACACCTACCGCGCCGACAGTCGCAGGCTCTGACGTAACGTTTGACCTGGGCACCGTGACCAATACCGATGTGGATGACGGTCAGGCCGATACCATTACCATAACGTATCGGGTGTTTGCCGATTCTGACGTGGTGCTGGGCGATGCGTTACCCAACAGTGCAACATTGATATGGGATGTTGATAATGATGGTTCTAATGCTGGTGTAGGTGATGGCAGCTTAACTGACGCTACGTCGGTAGATGTCATCGGAACTGAGCTGATCGTTGAGAAAAGCGTTACCACCATGCCCAGTGACGTGGGTGATCCGATCACCTATGAAATTGTTATACGCCACAGTGAAGCAGCCGATGCACCGGTTAGTTTGTCAGAAACAACGGCCTACGATGTCACGTTCAGTGACAACATACCGTCTGAACTGATCAACGTTAGCCTCGATTCGGCTGTGGATAGTTCGGGCAGCGCGGTAGCCGGTTTTACACTAACTGGAAACACATTAACGCACGCCGGATTTGATCTTGCCCTGGGTGAGACGATAACCCTCACGGTTAGTGGTGAAGTGGGTGCCACTACATTGGAAGGTGACACGGTAACTAACGTGGCCGATATCAGCTGGACTTCGTTGGATGATGCCAGCGCGGACGGCAATGATGCCAGTGAACTTACGGAAACGGATTCAGACAACGCTGATTTCAGCGTGGCCGATATTGATAAAAGCATCTACACCACGGGTATCAATGACGCCAGTAACGATGATTCTGAAGTTGTCACTGGGGAATTTATCACTTACCAGTTAATGGTAGAGGTGCCTCACGGTTCATCGCCAGTAGCAGAAATCGTGGATACCCTGGATCCCGGGTTGGTCTTCGATGAAGCCAACGGTGTGGCTGTGGTGCCCAGTAGTGGCGCATTGACGACGCCTTTAGCACCGGGTGATTTTTCTGTAGTTCCGGTTACCTACGATGCCGGACTCAACACAATCAGTATCGAGCTGGGTGATATCGTTAATACAGCACCCGCGGGTACAACTGAGAACTTAACCATTCTCTATCGAGTGTACGTCGAGGACAGTGCGGCAGCGGCAGCGGGCTCTACGTTGAATAATGCGGCTGAGTTTAAGTGGGATATCGATGGTGATGGCGATAATGATGGACCCGCCGATGGAACCACTGAAGACAGCGCGGCTGACGTAACGGTTATCGCTCCAGAACTGATGGTGACAAAAACCCTCACCACGGTTCCCGAGGATTCCGGTGATACCGTGGTCTATGATGTGGTCATAGAGCACACGCCTGGCTCCAATGCCGGTGCCATGGATGTGAGCTTTGTAGACGTATTGCCATCAGAAATCGATGCCTCATCAGTAACGGCGGTAGACGGTACTGGCGCTGCTGTGAGTGGCTTTAGCATCGTCTCCGGTAGTGGACAGGATTCTGTCGTTAACCCAGACTTTAATCTAGCCTTGGGTGACTCAATAACGCTGACGATTACTGGAACCGTAAACACCAGCGCGATTGCCGGTGACACCATCCTGAATACAGCCAACATCACCTGGAGTACCTTGGATGATGATGTGGTCGATGATGGATTTGATAACAATGCAAATCCTGCGGACAACGTGGAAGGCAGTGGATCGGACAGTGATGATGCTTCGTTCGTAACCGATTCTGCTGAATTCACAAAGTCAATCCTGAGTACCGGGATCAATGACGCTACTAACGACAATACGCAAGTGGTCGCTGGTGAGTACGTTACCTACCAGTTGGTGGTTGTGGTGCCTGAAGGTACAACGCCCATGGCTGAAATCAATGATGTGTTAGACGAAGATCTGATCTTCGATCCTACCTTCACGGTTACCGCGGTGGGTTCTAGTGGTGTTTCATTTACAGGCCCTGCTACAACACCCACGGTTTCAGGTTCAAACATCAACTTTAACTTAGGCTCTATTACAAATACGGATGTTGACGATGGTGTAGCCGATACGGTCACCATCACCTACCGGGTGTACGCTGACTCGGATGTGACACTGGCAGATGCTCTGCCTAATAACGCCACATTCATATGGGATGCGGACGACGATGGCGACAATACCGAAGTCGATGATGGACAAGTCAGCGATACGACGACGGTAACCGTTATTGGTCCTGAGCTACTGGTAGAAAAGAACGTTACGGTTGTGCCAAGTGATGTTGGAGATCCGATCACTTATGAAATCGTGATCCGGCACAGCGAAGCTGCTGATGCGCCAGTGAGCTTGTCGCAAACAACTGCCTATGATGTGACGCTGAGCGATAACTTACCTGCAGGATTAACAGGTTTGTCCATTGATTCAGCAGTGGATAGCAGTGGCGGCGCCGTGGCTGGATTTACGTTAACCGGTAATACGGTAAGCCACGCAGGTTTTGATTTAGCGCTGAATGAAACCATAACGTTAACGATCAGTGGCACGGTCGGGGCTGCTACCGTTGAAGGCGACACCATCACGAATGTGGCGAACATTGACTGGACGTCGCTGGATGATGCAAGTAACGACGGTAACGACGCTGCAGAATCTACTGAGACACATTCAGATACCGCAGACTTCAGTATCGCCAATATCGAAAAGACCGTGTTGAGCACGGGAATTGACGATGCCAGTAACGACAATACGGAAGCAGTGCACGGTGAATTTATTACCTATCAGCTCGAGCTTACCGTACCTCAAGGCCAATCATCGTTGGCTGAGATCGTTGATACGCTGGATGCTGGGTTGGAATTTGATGTCGCCAACGGCGTAACCATCGTACCCAGTAGCGCAAACGTCACCACGTCACTGGCACCGGGGGACTTCAGTTCTGTGGTTCCTGTGTACAACCCAGGCACCAATACGGTTGAATTTCAGCTAGGGGATGTGGTTAACGCAGCGCCAGCCGGGACGGTTGAAACGCTTACCGTTACCTACCGCGTGTTTGTTACTAATGATGATGTAAACGCAGCGGTTGGTGCCACATTAAATAATGCAGTTGAATTTAAGTGGGATATTGATGGTGATGGCAGTAATGATGGACCTGCGGACGCTTCTACCGAAGATACCGCGCCCGATATTACGATTATTGCGCCAGAACTTGAGGTAACCAAAAACCTGATCGTGACACCGAATGATGCCGGTGACACCGTGACCTACGAGATCACCATCAATCACACAGGAGCGTCTCAAGCAGCAGCATTTGATGCCACCTTCAGTGATGAGGTTCCCTCAGAAATAAGCAGTGTCTCCATTGTGAGTGCTGTTGATGGTGCGGGTAGTCCGGTGGCTGGTTTTACCGTCACAGGAAATACGGTTGCCAATACCGACTTTGATTTGCCACTTGGTGATGAGATCGTAGTGACCGTCACGGGTATCGTTAACTCGACGGCTTCTGCCAGTACGACGGTAACCAATACGGCTAACATCGACTGGGATACCTTGGGGGATGATAGTCAAGGTAACCAGGGTGAAGAAGACACGGGTGTCGCGACAGATGATGATGATTTTGTTGTCGCTTCTCCGACATTCGATAAAGTCATTTTATCCACCGGTATTAATGATGCAACCAACGATAACTTACACGTGGTTGCCGGTGAGTTTGTTGTCTACGATCTGGTGGTGACGGTACCTGAAGGCACGACGCCAATGGCCCAAATCACGGACACCCTGGATGCTAATCTGATCTTCGACCCGAGCTTTGCCATTACGGTAACGCCATCTGCGGGTGTATCGGTCAGTGGTACGCCAACGGCTCCCACCGTCACGGGCTCTTCCGTAGTCTTTGACTTGGGCACGGTTGTCAATACCGATGTGGATGATGGGGTAGCGGATACCGTTACCATTACCTACCGTGCTTATGCTGATGAAGACGTTGCGCTAAATGAAGTGCTTGAAAACAGCGCAGAATTTATCTGGGATGCGGATAACGATGGCGACAATACAGATGTTAATGATGGAAGCTTAACGGATCAAACGGCTGTGACGACCTTGGTACCTGAGTTGGTTATCGAGAAGATGGTCACGCACGTGCCTGCTGATATCGGTGACGATATTGAATACACCTTTGTTATACGTCATACGGATGTGAGTGATGCGCCAGCGGCGGTATCGAATGCAACCGCCTACGATGTGGTGTTTACAGATAACTTACCGACCGGCATCATTAACGCCTCCGTTGTGTCTGCTGTTGACAGTGCAGGTAACCCGGTGGCGGGATTCTCGGCAACGAACGGCGCTGGTGGCAGCAGTATTAACAATGCCAGCTTCGATATTGCCGTCGGTGAGCAAATCACTGTCGTGGTTTCCGCTGAGATGGGATCAGCCATCGTTGAGGGTGACACCATCGTCAATACGGTGGATCTCGAGTGGGGTACCTTAGACGCTGACAGCGATGACGGTAATGAGGCCGGTGAGGCCATCGATACCACCAGTGATACAGCCGATTTTTCTCTGGCAAATGTGCAGAAGACGATTGTAAGCACGGGGATCAGTGACGCCTTCAATGATGATACAGAAGCGGCTACCGGTGAATACGTGTACTACCAGGTGGTGGTAGAAATTCCACAAGGTAGTTCTCCGGTTGCAGAGCTGGTGGATGTATTAGACCCCGGTCTTGTGTTTGACGCGGCGCACGGTATTGTGGTCACGCCAAGTAGTGCTAATTTAAGCACCAGCCTGGCGCCGGGTGACTTTAGTTCAGCGGTTGCCACACACGATGCACTGACGAATACCATCAGCGTAGATCTTGGTGATGTTACAAACACCGCGGCAGCCAGCGTTATCGAAACGCTCACGATTAATTATCGGGTATACGTATCCAGTGATGAGGCGTTAGCGTCGGTTGGCTCAGCGCAAAACAACGCAGTTGATTTTCGTTGGGATATCGATGGCGACGGCAGTAACACAGGACCTGACGACGGTACGACGGAAACTCAGGCACCGCCTGTCACTGTTGTTGCACCTGAATTGGAATTGATCAAAGACATCATTCGCATGCCGAGTGAAAATGGGGATTTGATTACCTATCAATTCACGATTGCGCATACGGCTGATTCCACAGCAACGGCGTACGATGTGACTTTCCTTGATGATATACCCGCTGCAGTCTCCGGGTTGACCATCGATTCCGCTGTCACAAGCTCAGGCGCTGCTTTTGCCGGGTTTACGTTAACCGGTAATACACTCAGCCACGATAGCTTCGACCTGGCGCCGGATGAGACGGTAACCGTTCAAATTACCGGTACCGTAACAGCTGATGTCGATCCGGGTGATACGATTCCAAATACCGGCACCATTACATGGGGTAGCCTGGATGAGGATAACCCCGATGATGGTGCTGATGCGGTTGATCCAAACGCCGAGCGAACCGGTGATGATACAGATGATGCGTCTTTTTCAATCTCTGATATCCATAAGACCATCGTAGATACCAGCATTAACGAAACGGATAATACCGATTCAGAAGTGGTGCCTGGTGAATACATCACCTATCAAGTAGTTGTTGATCTGCCTCAGGGTGTGACTCCAGTGGCAGAGATGATTGATACCCTGGATGCGGGTTTAGCGTTTGATTCTCTGGTAGCGGTTACTGTCAACTCTGCGGATGTCAGTACATCTTTGGGTGGTTTTGGTAACGTTACCGCACCAAGTTATGGTTCAACCGGTACGGTCAGCTTCGTATTAGGCGACATTACCAATACCAACGCCGACAACACCGTGACTGAATCGTTGACCTTAACTTACCGGGTGTACGTTGCCAATGTTAACGCCGTTAGTGCGGGAGCACAGCTCAACAACGGAGTAGAGTTTGTATACGACACCGATGGTGACGGCAGCAATTCAGGGCCTGACGACGGCAGTACACAAGATGCAGCGCCTAATGTCACGGTACTGGAACCAGAATTGGTCGTTGACAAATCAGTCGATGATGTTGTGCCTCACTTGGGGCAAACCATTACTTACACTGTGGTGGTGACGAATGTAGATTCGCAGTTCGGCACGGATGCGATGGATGTGAATGTGGTGGATAACCTACCGACTGGTATGGTCTTCCATCCGGGTTCCATCACAATAGAGGGTCAGCCGGTACTAAGCGCTGCAGGTGTTGCTAACAACTCGGTTGGTAATGCGCTGAACTTAACCTTCGATGAAGTGGGTTACGGCGAATCGGTAACCATCACTTACCAGGCGACCGTGTCATCAGATACCGCCGACTACAACGCGTCCTTAACGAACACCGTTCAGGTGGATTGGTCGAGTCTGTCAGAACCTGATGGTAACGATGGGGATGATGCTCATGAGCGTGATGGTACGGATGGCTATGTAACTGATGCCAACGAGCGCGTAACGCTTACAGCACCGGATTATGAGGTGGTTAAATCCAGCTCTAATACTGCGCCATTAACCACAGGTGAGTCGTTCACTTACACGATCGTGGTGACAAACGTTGGAACTCACGAGGGTACCGGCGTTGTGGTAACCGATCAATTCCCAACGATTGCACTGGGCGAGCCGTTGTCCATCTCTAACGGTGGAACCTTTGATCCGGCGACGGGTATCATTACGTGGAATATTGGTGATCTACCAGACTACGAAGTGGTGACCTTAACAGTCGAAGCGCAGGTGTTGGATGCCTTAACCGCAGACATTGACGGAAATATCGATACGTCTACTGATAGTTTCACAAATACCGTAAATGTTACCGACGATGGGCTCAACGGTGGAGACCCAGACCCAAGTAACAACCAGGCCGAAGATACCGATGAAGTCATAGCCGCGCCTGACTATAGCGTGACTAAGACGAACGATATTGAAATGGCGGCACCGTTGGATGAATTTACCTACGTCATTCAAGCGGATAACCACGGCACTCAAGCCGGTACGAATGTCGTCATTGTGGATACCTACCCGACGAACATTCTAACGGTGGTTGATGCCGATGGTGGTGTAGTTGATGCCGATGCAGGCACCATTACCTGGACATACCCGGTCGTCAATGTGGGTGATCAAATTACCCAAAACATCGTGATGTCGGTATTGCCTACCGCCTTTTTGGATACGCCGGATCAGCTCTTCTTTAATGAAGTCAGTATTACTGATGACGGTACCAATGGTGCGGATGCAACACCGGAAGATAACGCCGATGAGCACAGTGATATGTTACTGGCTGGTGCGGGTGAGCCGATGCGACTTATCGCGAGCCCCGAATCGGTTGAGCGTGATAATTTGTGGCTTGATAATCGTGAAACTCAGGATATGAGCCCCATTCAAAGCTCAACGCCGAGTCTAACGAGTGAGTCTCGTATCATCTCCAAAGATACGATGCTGGAAGAGCAAGTCGGTATCAGTTCCTGGCAGGATGATGTTGCGCGAGGTGGTGACCTATTGGATACCTACTCGCTGGATAGATTACCGGTCAGCGAGGAGTGTGCGATTTTCTACACACGTGGTGATGTAAGTGCTGACGACTTGTTATCTTCACCAGATACGGGTGCGACGATTGATTCACCTTGGCAATGGTTAGAGGACTTGCCTGATGTTGAGCCAAGTGCGTTGCAAACCAGTGGCGGTGCTTCAATCCAACCTGTTGACGGTGAGTTGTCGGTTATTCAGGTAACCAACGACATACAGCCAACTCTGGATAATGGAACGGTGTTACCTCAAACGCCACTTAACCAGGCAACGACGTTGTTTCAAACTACCGATAAGCCCATCAGTGAAACCTTTGAAAATCTGCCTCAGCAGCTGAATGATGAAGGCGGTGATTCTGAGGTGTTTATGAAGTAGCCTGCTCAGTAGCTTCAAGGCTGGAAAACAAAAAGGCACGATGATTATTGTCACCGTGCCTTTTTTATTTCAGTGAAAGCTTATTGGGTAGTGGAGTGAGTCGTTATACCGCGGAAAAGTTAAAACGGTAGCTCTTATTTTTTTATGAGTAATGGCAGTCCGTTAAACAAACGATTTTTTGTCTGTAACCGATAAGCGAATTGCTCGGCACGCTGACGTGCCTGAGTACCGGATACCCGCGCTGCTTTGACGAAACCTTGGTGCAGTGTCCGTTTGTTATCGGCAAGCATTGCGTTGCTGACCGTTGACTTAGGTGGTTTGGCTAAGGGTCTATGCGCTTCAATGAGTTCGTCGCCCTGATGAGTGCCCCATTTAATCGGTTGATTGATAATGCTGACGGGTGTGCCTTTCTCTACCCACGCCGCCAGTTCCTGCACGTGATCTTCATACATGCGTATGCACCCAGCACTTACGCGCCGACCAACGCCTTGGGGGTTGGCATTGCCGTGAATTAAAATATTCGTATCACCAATTCGCATGGCCACAGTACCCAGTGGATTTGTTGGTCCTGGAGGTACCACCGCTGGCAAGGTGATGCCTTGTTCCTGCATAGCTGTTCTTATCGACGCAGGCGGTGTCCATGTGGGGTTGTGCCTAATGTCTGTTACATGAGATTCCATCAACGGGGTTTCCCAACCTGACTTTCCAATACCGATGGGATAGATACTCACTCGCAAACCATCTTCGTGAAAGTAGTACAACCGGAGTTCCGGCAGATTGATGACGATGCCCTTACGAGGAACATCGGGTAACAGGGCTGAGGTGGGTAGCGAGATAACCGTTCCAGCAGGTAATTCATCCAACAGCGGAAAGTCATTGGCGGCTGCTACAGCGTCGTATCCCAGGCCCTGGTCAACAACAAGTTCCCGTAACGATGTGCGTTGTTCCAGTTGTACCGTTAGGGTTTTGCCAACTCGATCATTGCCGTCAGTAGGCAGCAGGTAGGTGGCCGCATTGGCAACCGGGTTGGCAACCGCGTTCCAGCAAAGCGCGCTCACCAATGCGGTAATGCGCAACAAGGGATAGCCTGGCCTGGAGTGTTTTTGCATCGTACTCTTTTAGTCGGCTAATTCATGCAATGGTTGCCTCTCTAGCGGGCAGTTTGGGAGCTGCTTCACGGGCCGTAGTCGGGCCGCCAGCCCACGTTTGGGCCGGTCGTTTGCGTGTTAAAAAACATGAACTGTCAGACATTGTGACAAGTTTGTGGCATCGGCTTAAGGAGAAACTCAGACACCACATCAATATTTTCTGATTCAGCCGATATTGGATGTACCCCCACGCCAAACAGGCCCCGGCGCAAGCCACTTATCGACAGAAGATGAATTGGTTCAGACCTAAATACATCGTTGTCTACTGCTTGATAATCATCGCGGGTATTGGCGCGGGCGTGTTGACCTATAAGCACAACCTGAACAATCATCTGACGATCGTCACCGGCGAAGCGGATGCTTTGCTTGCCGTAACCAACAGCTACGTATCGTTGTATTCGGAAATGCGCGAACAGCTGGGCGAGGGTTCCTCACCGGTTCCCGCATCCTTTCGCGCAGAGGCCGTGGAACGATTTAATTCAGGTTATACCGGTGAGTCTCATTTTTTGACGCAGATGGTGGGCATGCCAGCTCGGTTTGTCTCTACCGCGCCTGTGGATGATGATATGCGCGCCACGCTGAACAAGATGAGCAGCGGTCCGGTTGCAACCGTTCATTCGGATATCCTGGAAACGGATAACCAAACCATCGTTCGAACCATGTATCCATCCATTGCCACGCACCAAACGTGTGTTGACTGCCATAACCAAATGCTGAACAGCACGGATACTTGGGAAATTGGAGATGTGATGGGCGCTTACGTGGTTGAACGAAGCATTCAAAGCACTAAAGAGCGTTACTTTTTCATTGCCGCTATGGTGGGATGTTTATCCACGCTTATGCTGTTGTTTGGCTTCGTGCTGGTTCGATTTTATTCAGACCTCAAACTGCGTTCGGCAGAGCTTAAGAAGATGGCGCATTCGGACCCGCTAACAGGATGTTTAAACCGACGAGCCCTGGATAATCGATCCAATGCGTTGACAAAAAACAGCCGCAAGAATACGGCGATTCTGGTTCTGGACATTGATCACTTTAAGTCCATCAATGACACTCATGGTCACGAAGTCGGTGACAAAGTGTTGGTCTGGTTTGCGCGCGCGGTTCGTTCGCAGTTGCGCAGCGGGGATGTTCTGGCCAGAGTGGGTGGGGAAGAGTTCGTGGTGTATTTACTGGATACCCCCGAGACCGTCGCCCATTCGGTGGCTGAACGTATCTGCCGCCGCGTGGCATCAGAAACACTGGACTTCGGCGCAACACCGTTTAGCGTAACGGTCAGCATCGGTGGAGTACACACCAGTCGAGTGCCGAATGCGTCGTTTAAGAAGTACAGTAAGCTGGCTGATGAATTTCTTTATAAGGCCAAAGCGGCCGGTCGCAATCGAGTCGTGTGGAGCTCGGCTTAATCGATGATATCGAACAGCGTGTGTAACAAGGTTTTGTTCTTCTTTTTATACTTTTGCTTGTAGTACTTTTTTTTGTACTTGCTGTCGTAATCTCTATCCCAGTCTCGGTCTGTATCTCGTTCCATATCACGCGAATAATCGCGCTCATCGTATTCTGGCGATGGACGATACTGCCGTCGCGGGTCACTTTTAGCCGGTTGGTATTCTGTTTGAGGTGGGGTAGGTTCTGGTGCAGGTGTAGCGAGTTCCTGCGCCGAGATTTCGATGATCTTGTCCAGTTCGCCTCGGTCTAACCAAATGCCACGACACTGCGAGCAGAAGTCTATTTCGATGCCTTTTCGCTCAGTCATCAGTAAAGCAATGTCGCAGTTCGGACACTTCATCTTACGGCCTCAGTACGCTTTCTCTTAACCGCTTAAGATAAGGGTAGGCACGCTTCAATCCAAGCAATTTTCGCCACAAATGGACCATCTTGCTGATCTGCAAGCATGACGCCGATTGATGTGGCTTCGGTTGGGTTAAAAGGCTCGGTCTGAACGCGCCGTCCGCGAAAGGTCGGCACAAGGTCTGAGTAGTGAATTTCCACCGTTTGCAGGGCACTGCTTTGATTGCTGGGGATAAGCGCCTGATGCGCTACTCGCCGCGCTTCAGAGGTTCGGTCTCGCAGATTAATCGTGTAGGGACGCCCATCGGTCTGAATGGCGATGCGCAAGCGGTCGGTGCCGGCCAGTGCATTGGCTTCAAGCGGGTGGCGTATGGATGCGAAACCACCACCGTTGGTGTTGATACTGCCAAAAAAATTCAGCTGACCATTTTCAATGCGAAATGAACCCAACGAGCGTCCTCCCATGACGCTGTCGTTTACCGAGTACCAGAGCGTAGTGTTGGGGGATGCCGTGTGACTGAAATCGATAAGCCGTTCGCAGGTTAAATTCATGGGCTGATTTGCACTGTTGGCTAGCCCGCTCGCGGCGATGAAAACAGCCGGAAGGCCCGGTGCTACTTTTTTGAGTCGCATGACGCATCGCTTTGCGGCGGTTAGGACTTGGTTGTACGGCGGCTGCATTTATTGGGACTGATGTCGTACCACTTTTGTCCGCGGATAAGTCGCTTATGGTCGGTCAAGCGACGTTATTTGACAATGTCAGTGTAAAGTTGATCGGTTGACCAGTTGATCAATTGATCGGGAAATCAAACGGTCGTTGCACCGGCAAAATACCTGGCTTGCTGCATCATCGGTAAGCGAACGTAAACGGGGGTTATTTATCACCGCCTTGCGGGTACTCGATGCTATCCAAGTCCACCATATTCCAGGCCTCGCCAGTGTTGCGGTACAAGCGCTTGCCTAAATCCGGGTAGTCGCCCACATCGTGAGCTAAGCGCTGGCCGGCTACCAAACATACCAACGCACCAGCACCAGTATTTTTCATTGTATGGGCATCACCGCCTTTTGGGTATCCAATGAAATCTCCAGCGGTTATCTCGTACCAGGTATCGCCAATGCGAACTTCACCTTCACCTGCGAGAACATACGTGCATTCGTCTTCGTAGTAGTGCCGATGAAATTCTGTGGAATAGGCCCCGGGAGGTACTTCAATTTTATGAAACCCCAGCCCCGTTAGACCCGTGAGATCACCTAAGGATTTATTGTTTCGTTTTGCCTCCGGGTTAAGAAAATGGGTTTTATCTAACCCGGGCATGGCGTCAATGTCGGCTTTCTTTAGGATGTACTGGCTCATGTATGTTCGTAAGCTGCGCGGGGGGCCAGCGGCTAAACCACGATACGCTGTCCGATTGCTAGGACAGCTATCGTAGGCTTTTCTACGATGCTTAATCAAACGCTCATGGGCAAAAGCCTTGAGTTTGTGTGGTGAGTGGATCCACGATGATGCATTCGCCACTGGGTACTGAAGCCGGTTGGTATCGCGCCAGATTGTCATCGTAGAGGGCTTGAGTTAAGAAGCGCTCAAGATCCATTAGCTCACTGTTCGTTAGCCCAAGCGGGGTAAAGCGATTGTCTAAATGTTGTTGAATGCCGTCGACTTGCGGCACCGCCTGGTTTTTATATAAAAGCACCTCACGCACTGAAGTGAAGCTTGCGCCATGGCCGAACACGGTGGTATCAGCCAGGTTATACAGTTGCGGAATCTTGAACCGAAAGTGTTCAGTGGGGTTACCGGTAAAACCGCCACGCCCTCGTTTATCGTTGAGCGTGATTGAACCATGCACATTGGCTTGAGTTGCACTGTCGAAATCAGCAAACCCCACTGCCATGAATACCTCACCCGTTGTCGCATTGACTTCTGAACTTAATGCGGGGCCTCGGTGGCAATCACTGCAACCGGCTTTACCAAAAAACAGTGCCCCACCTCTTAATTCTGCATCCGTAAGCGCTTTGGCGTCACCTTTAAGCCATTGTTGAAATGGCGCTTCGTTCGCTAACACGGTTCGTTCATAGGCTGCGATGGCTTTTCCTGCATCGCTGAGCACATCGATACTGCCTTGTGGGTAGGCGGCATCAAACAACACTTGGTATTGCGGGTTCGTTTGCAGTTCAGAGTTTGTTTCCACATTCATTCGGTGCACGCCCAAGCCTGCGATGGCCTGGATTTCCAAACCGGATAATCCACGGGTATTAGCGGCTTTCGGTGTACCCGGGGTTGATAAGGTCTCGGGTGGAATCGATTGATTGATAACACCCGTCGAACTATTACCAAACTGCCCGTTCCACAGCATTACGTCCTGGTACGCGCTATTTAAAATACTTGGAGACGCAAGCGGTTGTATATCCGGGGTAGGTTGCGCTGTATTACCTGCATCTCCATTGGCATTAAACGCTGATGACAACACTCGGTCAGCACCGTTAGTGCCGAAGTTAATACCGCCTTCACCAATACCTTGCGGAATACCTGACTTAAACCCAGCCGCTGCGTGATGGCACGACGCGCACGACCATGTTTTCGTCTCCATCGACTCGCCTGCGGTTGCAAAAGCGGTGTCATGAAACAGCATCTGCCCCAGTGCGACTTTACTTGCCGTAATCGGGTTGTTGATGTCCTGTGGAATGGTTGCGAAATTTGTACTGTCTGGCAGTAGCAGCGCTTGACGACCTTGTAAGTACTGTGCGCTTATCGCCTCGTTAAGTGCATCGGACAACAATGTGGATTGGGTTTTTGCATCGTCTTGCAGACCGACCATCACGGCATCCTGCTCCAGGCAAGCTGACATACTCAAAGCGGCGCATATCACAACGAGCATCCGGTGCTGGCGTGTGGATAACGATAAGTTCACAATTGACCTTCTATCAGGGGGTTGGCCACCGAGGTGGGTGCGATATCAGCACTATCGGTAGCTAGCTGTACCGAATCTTTCCAAACCGCCAGAATTGAGAGATTCGCGGTGGGTTTTCGATGAATTCTGTGAGTCATTGGGCGTCTATCGCATACTGTTGGCCCAACGAGTGAGAACTAAGTAAACGTGACCAGCCCAATACATACCCGCTTTTGGCCTGCCAATTCTCAAAGCACAACGGAAAGTCGACCCTTTGGGGTCTATCTGCTGCATGGGACCGGTGAACACAGTGGCCGTTACGAGTCCGTAGCGCATGCATTGTCTAACGCGGGCTTTGCCGTTGGTGCGCACGACCATCCTGGGCATGGCTTGTCCGGAGGTGAACGCGGCTTGCTGCAACCCACCGGTGTGTTATCCGTTCAGGCGGCTATTCAGATACAAGCCTTTGCAGAGCGGACTGGGGCTGCGCCGGTGGTGTTGGGTCACAGTCTTGGCGGTTTGCTGGCGACAGAGTTGGTGTTGTTTCATCAATTGCCGGTGCAAGGTTTGGTGTTATCCGCACCGGCCTATCGGCCATGGATCTCGTGGAAAGACCGAATTAAACTCAAGCTGTTTCATGCGTTAGTGCCAGATCATACCGTTGAGCTGCCATACCGGCCTGAGGCGTTGACGCATGATGAGGCTGTTATTGAAACCAGTCGTCAAGACCCGTTGATTCATGGCTATAAGTCAGCCCGACTGGTGCGCTGGTTTTTAGATTCAGGCGCTGAATGCATTGCGCGCGCGAATGAGTTGAAGGTGCCCACGTTGGCTTTGGTTGCAGGAGCAGATCCTGTGGTTGATCCAAAAGCCATACACGAATGGGTCGATAACGCACCCAACAATGCAGTCACGCTAAAAGAATACCCAACTGCGTACCATGAGATCTACAACGAAGTTGCTGAGATAAAAAATGCCGCACTGGCTGATACGCTGCAGTGGTTAGAACTTCAGGCCAACACAAACGCTTAGTTTACGTCACGCATACCTTTGGTTGGTGGTGGCGTATTTCTTACCGGAGGTATGGCATCAAATTCGATACGGTCGCTACCGTTGTACACCATAAAATGCCTGCCCTTAGCACGCGCAATCATGGTCATGCCAATAGCTTGGGCAAGCTCTAGTCCCATCTCGGTAACCCCACTGCGCGATAACAACGTCGGAATGCCCATAAACGCAGTCTTCATGACGATTTCAGAGGTTAGGCGACCGGTAGTGTAGAAAATTTTGTCACTGCCATCGATGCCGTCCAACCACATACGCCCGGCAATAGCATCCGCTGCGTTGTGTCGGCCAACGTCTTCGAAGTGCATGAGCGATTCCGTGGCACTGCACAGTCCGCAACCGTGCACAGCACCGGATACACGGTACACCGCGTTAAGCTGGCTAACGTGCTTTATCAGTTCATATATCTGCGACTGTTTCAATACCGGGGGCTTAAGCGACACCTCGTAAAGCTTATCGACTGTGCAGCTGAAGATGGTGCCCTGGCCACAACCGCTGGTTACGATTCGGCGCTTCATTTTCTCCTGCCAATCGGCAATACCTTCGCCGGTGCGGGTGGTGACATCGACCAGTTCGCGGTCCCAGTCCACTTGAACCGATTGAATGTCTTCAATCTTTTCGATCAATTTTTGATTATGGATATAGCCCAATGCCAGGTGCTCGGGTTCGGTGCCCAAGGTCATTAGTGTGACCACTTCCATGCCATCGACACGCAGCGTTAACGGAATTTCCCCTGGAATGTGGGCATCGACCGTGTCACCAAATTCGTTCACTGCCTTTACGCTGTGGGCTGCGCTGAGGCCTTCATTACTGAGGGTAGGGCGTGTATTGGGAGAATTCATAGCGCTTTGCAAAGGCCGGGAATTGAAGGTTAGCGTAGTGTGGACTATGTGGCTCGTTTTCGCCGATGGCAATACCGCGTAATTGCGAAGCCCGCCCGATTAAATGAGCCGATGATGCAGTCGATTCAGAAGTTGCAAACACTGCTCAAGCTGTTCTACTTCTACAAATTCATCCTGTTTGTGGGCCTGATTGATCGAACCTGGGCCGCATACCACAGCGTCCATGCCCAGCGATTGAAACAACCCGGCTTCTGTACCAAAGGCCACCAGCTCAGCGCCGTTGGCCCCAGTCAATTCCGTCAAAAGGGTTCTGGCAGCATTGTCTTCCATGGGTTCCAAGCCTGGGACTTCGCCGTGAGAATGCAGCGCGATAGCGGCATCCGGATGCACAGCCCGCATCGCTGGCAGCAAGGTGTCATCAACGTATTGCTGAAGGTTGTCTTTGACAAAGTCAGCATCGCCCTCCTGCACCGGCCGCATTTCCCAGTCGACGCTCGCTTTGCTGACGATAACGTTCGGCGCTACTCCGCCGTGAATACCTCCGATATTTATGGTGGTTTCAGGCGGTTCAAATCGACTGTTTTCAGGGGCTCGTTCGCGTAAGGGTGCCCGCAGCTCCATCAGGCGCATGACATAACGAGCGGCGTATTCGGCCGCGTTTACACCCAGGTGAGGCGCCGAGCCGTGACCAGGCAAACCAATGAATTGCGTGCTGTACTCGTAGCAGCCCTTATGACCTTCTATGACACGCATGTCCGTGGGTTCGCCGATGATGGCCATGGCAGGTTTTACGGCGTAGTTCGCTAAATCTTGCACTAAGCTGCGCGCACCGATACAACCGGTTTCCTCATCGTGTGTGAACGCGAAATGCACTGGGCGCTTTAACTCACTGTTGGCGAATTCAGGTGCCACCGCTAAGGTGGTTGCGATAAAGCCTTTCATGTCACAGCTGCCGCGACCAAACAGTTTTCCATCCGCCTCCACCATTTCAAACGGTGGGTACGTCCACTCCTGATCAGTCACAGGTACAACGTCGGTGTGTCCGGATAGCACAATGCCGCCATCTATCCTCGGGCCCAGAGTGGCGAACAGATTTGCTTTGCTGCCCTCGTTGGAGCGATAGACATCAACTTCAGCACCCAAAGCGCTTAAGTAGTCAGCCACCCAATCAATAAGCTCCAGGTTGCTGTCGGTAGATACCGTTGGAAAAGCGATCAGTTGCTTTAATAGATCTTTCGTTAGAGCCAGTTGAGTCACAGCGGTGCTTGCGTTGCCTGTAAGTGTTACCAGAGTACGTTATGGCTTTACAAAAAGCTTGCGTTCCATGTTGCACAGGGTTGACGCTGGGCCAGCAGGCTCTATCAGGATCGTTTCTGTGGTTTCCAACCCCCAGTCATCCATCCACAGCGCCGGCATAAAGTGAAACGTCATACCGGGTTTTAACTCGGTGTGGTCGATGTCGCGTAAAGAAATGGTGCGCTCACCCCAGTCGGGTGGGTACGACAAACCGACCGGGTAACCGCAGCGATTGCTGCGCTCGATCCCGGATTTTCTCAATTCATCGTGCAGTGCATTAGCGATGTCACAGGCTCGGTTTCCAGCCACCGCGGCTTGTAATCCTGCGTCAATTGCATCGCTCAGTGCGCTGGCTGCATTCTGCATATCACTTGGGGGCGTCCCCAAAAAAACTGTCCGGCACAACGGCGCATGGTATCGACGGTAGCATCCGGAAAGTTCAAAGAACGTGGCCTCATCGGCTTTCATTGGTTCACCGTTCCACGTTAAGTGAGGCGCAGAAGCGTCTTCTCCTGACGGGGTTAAAGGCACGATGGCCGCGTAGTCTCCCCAGTGATTGTTAACACCTTCAATTGCCGCCTTTTGAATGTGCGCAACCAGATCGTTCTTTCGTAAACCCGGTTCTGCCATCTCTATAGCAACGTGCATCATGTGTTCGGAAATAGCCGCGGCCCTGCGCATAAACACAATCTCTTCGGACGACTTTATGGTGCGGCAGTGATTAACAAGAGCAGTTGCATCATGAATGGTGGTATTTGGCAAAGCACTGCACAAACACGCGTGGGCTTTAGCAGAGTAGTAGTAGTTTTCCATTTCTACGCCCACATTGGTGGCCGCAACATTTAGTGATAGCAGTTGTTCAGCTAAGTGCGTCATCGGGTGATGTTCAGTCGACTGCACATAGTAGTCCGGGTATCCCTGGATGTTGTCGTGACTCATCCAGACGGTTCGTTTAGCACCCGCGGTATCTTGTTGCCTTCCCCACCAGATGGGGTCGGCTTCCAGTTGAACGATCACGGCCTGGTGTACATAAAACGACCAGCCGTCGTAACCGGTTAACCACGCTTGATTCGATGGGTCGGTAACTATCAGAACGTCCAGATGATGGCTGGCCATTGATTGCCTAACCAGTGCTAAACGGCGTTGGTACTCAGACGGTGAAAATGGAATATCAGTGGCCATTGGATTGGGTATCGTCCTAAGTTTTTTACGTGCTTTTTATGAAGTTTTCTTTGAGGATATTCTTTGCTGATTACTTTGCTGATTACTTCGAAGGTTTCTTTGCAGTTTTCTTCGCAGTTTTCTTCGCGGTTTTACTTGCACTTCTCTCGGATGCCG
>JAHDCO010000008.1:43910-71508 GCA_020629835.1 Granulosicoccaceae bacterium | reverse complement strand
GCAGTTTTCTTCGCAGTTTTCTTCGCGGTTTTACTTGCACTTCTCTCGGATGCCGCTTTGGCCACTTTCTTTTTCGGTTTCTGCTTTGCTTTAGCACGTTGAGCCGCTTCGCAACTGGGTGCTGCCCATTCGGCGGCATCGCTTGGGTCATCGTAGATGGTTTCCGGTGCCAGACGGTAACTCATCACCGTTGTTTTCCCAGGCGCTTTTTCATAACTAAAGGCAGGCAGGTCTTCGCTGTCGAAGCGCGCTTGATTGTGTTCATCTACTTTTAAGTAAACCTCGCCGTCAGCAACCAGCGCAAACATAGCGTCATTGAAATACAAACCGTAACCACCAAACATCTTACGCGCTCGAATATCCCCTAACTCTCTGAACACGTCTTGTAAATGTTTGATGGTGTCATCCATAAGAAGTCCCGGTGATCCGTATTGTCATTTGATTCGTTACTGATAATAACCGCTTGATGCTCGCACGATTAACTGCGCAGGAATTACGCTGTGTTTCTCGTCCGTTTGATCTTTATCAAGTATCTTCGCTACCAGCCGATTGGCCGCCATCTGCCCAATGCGGCGTGCAGGTAATCGAACGGTTGTTAATGGAGGTTCTATTGCTGATGATGCGCTAAAGTCACCGATTCCGACGACTGAGACGTCACTAGGAACCTTGAGGTCGAGTTGTTGTGTGGCATACAAAACCCCGTACGCAATAATGTCATTGCCACAAATGATGGCACTGGGCGTTGCACTATGAGCGCTTAAAAGATGCGCAGCGGCAAGTTTTGCTTCAGCGGCGTTGTAGCGGCAATGCACATCCCAACGTTCGGGCACGTTAATCCCGGCATCGCGTAAAACCGATAAAGCACCTTCTTTTCTATCCCGAGCTCGGTCATTGTTATCGGTTTCGGGAAAGAGCAGTGCAATGTCCTTATGGCCTAAATCAATTAGATGCTGCGTAACCTTACTCGCAGCAGCGAAGTTGTCAGTGCCGATACTGGGTAATACAGAATCTTCACTGGTATTCCATAACGTGAATACCGGTATTTCCCGAAGCTTTAACATTTCAAGCGCCACAGAAGAATGGTCTCGACCAACCAAGGCGATGCCATCAATACGTCTTTCCAACAACGATCGAATGATGCCAACTTCCTGTTGTAAGTCGTAGTTGTGGCTAGCGATTAATACTGTGCGGTCGTGCAATTGCAATTGGGTAGTGAAGGCTTCAATCAATTCTGCAAAGATGGCGTTATCGATAGTCGGTAAAACCAAACCCACCGTGCCACTGGCTTTGCCGTGAAGTGAGCCGGCGGCACGATCCCGGATGTACCCAAGATCGGCGGCCGCGCTGAGAATCTTGTGGCGGGTGTTGGGGTGGACGGAGTCCGGGTGGTTATAGCAACGGGACACAGTAGCGCCGGAGACACCCGAACGCGCAGCCACATCCAGCAACCCCGGCGCACCTTTTCGATTGCGCATCGATGGTGCTGCGGCGGTACGACCGGTGTAGTGTCTGCGCTTGTCGTCCTGGGCGGCCATGCAAATAAAGTCGCACAGAATGTAAACGTTTACAACTCTATTTTCATCAGGTAGTGTCTGTTCCGGAAATAATAGAGTGAAGGTTGGAATGGAGTTTCTTCAATACTTCGGCGGTGTGTTTGAGCCGGTGTCGTTTTTGTTGCTGCTGGGCGGTACCGTCGGAGGTTTAATTCTGGGTGCAACCCCTGGTCTGTCGCCCACCATGGCGGTAGCGCTGCTTATTCCGTTTACTTTTCAGCTCGCACCCACTCAGGGGCTGATCCTGCTGGGTGCGGCCTATACATCTACCGTGGCTGGTGGGGCGGTCAGTGCCATTCTGCTGCGTATACCCGGAGCTCCGGCCAACATTGCCACGGCGCTGGACGGTAACGCCATGGCCAAACAGGGGCGCGCAGCAGAAGCGTTACATGTGTCGTTTCTGTCCTCTGGCATCGGTGGGGTCATTGGCGTCTTTTTATTGATATTTCTCACGCCGGTACTGGCAAAGTGGGCGCTTATGTTTGGGCCTTCGCATCTGTTTTGGATGGCCATCCTCGGGGTGACAGTTATCGGCTCCCTGGACTCAAAGTCCTTTGTAAAGGGGTTGCTGTCAGGCTGTTTAGGCCTGTGGTTGTCGATGATCGGATACGACGATATCCAGGGCGCGCAACGGTTTATTTTTCACGATGCACTAACCGGCGGTGTCAGCATTATCACTGCACTCATTGGCATATTCGCTATTCCACAGGTTATTGAGATGCTGTCCGCTGGTCGTAAGCGCCAGGATGTATCTACGGTGGTCGTGCATAAACAACCGTTTTTGGATTCGCTCAAATTAACGCTCAGCAGTGTGAAGTCACTGAGTATCGGTACAACGGTTGGATCGTTTATCGGTTTGATTCCGGGAGTTGGAGGACAAATCGCTGGGCTACTGGCGTACGACCAAACGAAGAAGTTTTCCAAAGACCCAGAGTCATTTGGTCAGGGAAACCCGCAGGGGGTTATTGCGGCTGAATCGGCCAATAACGCCATGGTTGGCCCGTCTTTAGTACCACTGCTTACCTTATCCATTCCAGGCAGTCCAACTGCGGCGGTTCTGTTGGGAGGCTTATTAATTCACGGTATTTTCCCGGGCGGTGACTTGTTTGATAACCACCCCGATGTCATTTGGACGTTCATCAACAGCATGCTGATCGGGCAGATTCTGATGGTGATCTTCGGTATCTGGGTAGCGGCTTACGCAGCCAAGGTTGCTCAGGTGCCTAAAGCGGTCATGGCATCCGCGGTGCTTGTGCTGGCGGTGTTTGGCGCTTACTCAGTTCAACAAAGCATGGGCGATGTTTACGTTATGTTTGTGTTGGGTGTGGGCATGTACTTTCTTGAAAAGTTCGGATTTTCCGCAGCACCCCTGGTGTTAGGTTTGATCCTGGGGCCAATTGCTGAAGCAAACTTTATTCAAGGCAGCATGATTGCCAATGCGATGAATGGCCCGGTTGAATATTTCTTGATGGGGCCGCTCAATTTATTCCTGATCGCTCTGGTGGTTGCATCGGTGGGCTGGAGTTTTTTCACGACTCACCGAGAGAATCGTAACTCCAAGGAACCTGGTAACGCATGAATCCGTCGGCTACCTCTGCATCTGATCCGTCCACCGCTTCAAGAGTCGGTCATCTTGTACCGGCGAGTCTGGTGTTGGCCTTGGCCGCCGTTGTGGCGTGGTTAAGCTACACCCAGGAGCCTGCCAGTGCCTTCCTCTTTCCCCGGTTGATTGGCACGGTCATGCTGGCGCTGGCGTTGTGGAACTTCATTCGAGCAGCCATGGGGGTGTCGAAAGTGGGGCAGGGCATTGCCGTAACTACCTGGCTGAATATCATTCCAGGCATTGCATTGATGGCAGTCTTTGTATTTTTCGCTGCTAAATATTTCGGTTTTTACGTTGCCTCAACGGCTGCGTTTTTCTTGCTGTACTCTGGGTATGACCCTGCGCCGCATACGGCTTTATCCTCTTGGGTAAAGCGGGTGGTTATCACCGCGGCTTTTATGGGTGTTATTTATGCGTTGTTTACGTTGCTGTTGAAAGTACAAACCCCGAGAGGGATGTTTTTATAACAAATAAGATCAGCCACTCACTGTCGGATGATCGATTATTACCACGGTAGTTAGGAGAAACTAAGTATGAAATTTCGTTTATTAACAGCGGCTGCTTTAGCCGTAGCCAGCTTAACGGCAGCGCCGATCGCTGCGGCCGATTATCCGGAAAGACCGGTTTCCTTGATGGTGTCTTACGGTGCCGGTGGCGCGACCGACTTCCAGGCGCGCATCGTTACGATGGTGGCGGGTAATGAAGACTATCTTGGCCAGCCAATCGTCATCATCAATAAGCCTGGCGCGGGTGGTCGAGTTGGTTGGAACTGGTTTGCTTCCGATGCTGAAAATGATGGCTACACCATGGGGGCGTACAACATCCCTCACTTCATCGCACAATCGATTGAAGGCGGCGTTAAATATTCAGCTGAAAGTTTCGAACCGATTGCTAACTGGGGTGCAGATCCTGCCGTTGTCGTTGTAGGTGCTGATAGCCCGTATAACACCATTGAAGAGCTGGTTGCGTTCGCTACCGAAAATCCTGGCAAAGTGACTTTGTCTGGCGCAGGTCTTTATGTCGGTCATCACATTGCTGCGTTGCAGATAGAAAAAGCGACGGGTGCAAAAATGGCCTACATCCCGACGAAGGGTGGTGGTGCTGCCGCAATGAAAGCGGTTATCGCAGGTGATGTTGTCGCTGGTGTAAATAACTTGTCAGATGCCTTCCGTGCACGCGAAGCGGGCAGTGTGAAGATTTTGGCTGTTGCCGATTTAGAGCGATCAGACTTCATAAGCGATGTACCGACGTTAATGGAAGCCGGCTTTGATGTAGATAATAGCTCGGTTAACTTTCGTGGTGTGATGGTGCCAAAAGGTACCCCGCAAGAAATCATTGATCAGCTCGCGGCCACTGTGCCAAAGATGTTTGAAAACGCACGAGTTGCAAAGCAGATGAAAGCGGGTGGTTCTCCAATGCACATCATGACGCGCGACGAAGTGCTGGCTATGTGGGCAGCGCGAGAAGAAACCTTACAAGACCTGTTAGCAGGATTGAAGTAATCATGTCTGCCGTCTCTTCGGATATCGAATACGAAAACGCTGCTGTGGACGAGGTCGTTCATCGTGCTCGCGTGGCGCAAGCTAAGTTCGCCGAAGGGGCAACGCAGGAACGGTATGACCAGGCGGCACTTGCTGCCGCCTGGGCATTATTAGAACCAACGCGTAATCAAGCGTTATCAGAATTAGCTGTTGCCAGCACGGGGCTTGGCAACGTGCCCGACAAAATTACTAAGAATCACCGCAAAACGTTGGGACTGCTACGAGATATCGACGGTGCGATAACGACCGGTGTGCTGCGTGAGGATGCCGCGTTAGGTATTACTGAATACGCTCGTCCCATGGGAGTTATCGGGGCGGTTGTGCCGAGTACCAACCCGGCTGCGACACCGACCAACAACATCATCAACGCACTTAAATGCGGTAATGCCATCGTCATCTCGCCGTCACCCAAAGGCAATGCGGTATTCGAACAATTACTGGCGTACATGTACGAGCAGTTTGACAAGATTGGACTGGATAGAGATCTCGTGCAGATGGTGCCAACGCCGTCATCAAAAATAAAAACGCAGCGTTTGATGGAAACCTGCGATTTGGTCGTGGTTACCGGTAGTCAGGATAATGTTCGGCGTGCCTACTCTTGTGGTACACCCGCCATTGGCGTGGGCGCAGGGAATGCAACCGTTATTATCGATGAAACCGCAGACTTAACCGCCGCCGCCGAAAAAATTGCCGCTTCCAAAACCTTTGATAACGCCACGTCGTGTTCTTCAGAAAATGTCCTTATTGTGGTGGATTCAGTACGCGAGGCTTTTCTGGAAGCTTTAGATGCCGCCGGTGGTCGATTACTCAGTGACGCCCAGTCAACCCAGTTAAAGCAAACGCTGTTTCAGGGCGGGCACCTGAATAGACATCTCATTGCGAAAGACATCGACGTCTTTTTGCAAGCCAGTGAGCTTAATGTAGAGCGTGCTGACTCAGCGCGTTTTGTCGTCATGCCGACGATTGGCGTAGGCTCTGACCATCCTGAATCTGGAGAGAAACTGTCATTAGCTGTAGCGCTTTATTCAGCGTCCAGTTTTGATGCAGCCGTTTCTTTAGCAACCGAAGTTTTAGCTTTTCAAGGCGCGGGCCACTCTATTGGTTTGCACAGCGAATCTGACGAGCGCGCACGTCATCTTGCACAAGTTATCCCAACCTGCCGAGTCATCGTTAATCAAGCACACTGTTTTGCAACCGGCGGTGCTTTTAACAACGGTATGCCCTTTTCTTTGTCAATGGGGTGCGGGACTTGGGGCGGGAATTCGATAGACGACAACGTGAATTACAGACATTTTTTGAACATCACCAAGGTGGTTCGCCCGATTGATCCTGTGGAACCTACCGTTGAATCGTTGTTTGCAAGTTACTGGTCTGAAGTAGGACGCTAGTAGTTAAATGGGTAGCCTTCATACGAGCCAGGCATTGACTACGGTAAGAGCGGTTATTGACCGACAAGCCGATGAATGTGGAAGCCGTGTGTTTATTGTTGACCCGGCCACGCAGCAAAGTGTCACGTTTACGCAATTGCGTGCTTTGTGTCGGCAGTTATGCGATGCCGTATCTGCCCAGGGTATTAAGCCAACTGACAGTGTGGCTTTTGCGATGAACAACGGGGTGGACGCCGCAGTCGCTGTACTCGGTTTGCAGTATGGTGGGTATCGCGCGGTAGCCATTAATCTTGTGGCTGGGTGCGAAATTATCGGGTATGTACTGGCTCACTCTGAATCCAAATTGATCCTTACTCAGCCTTCACTCGTCTCAACGGTAGAGGAAGCGTTGTGTAGTGCCTCCTACACCGAGTGCCGGACAGAAGACCCTCACCTGGTCACCTTGCAAAGCGCTGATGCAGAATCAATTGATTTGACGTGGCTACCGGTTGGTGAAGATGGCGCAGCAACGACGCTTGTCGCCGACCAAGTTACTGTCAAAGCTACCGATGACGTTGTGACGCCCGCCACCGATGGGTTGCTGATGTATACCTCAGGCACTACCGGGCGGCCAAAAGGTGTGGTGCTAAGTCACGCGAATCTTATGGCCGGGGGGCGCAACGTTTGTGTGGGGCACGAACTCACAGCAAGTGATCGCGCGTTATGTGTTCTGCCCTTGTTTCATATCAACGGCCTGTGCGTCACTGTACTCGGTCCTTTAACGTCTGCCGGTTCGGTTGTTATGCCGGAGCGCTTTTCAACGTCTCGATTTTGGCAATGGATTGATCGATATCAATGCACATGGTTCAGTGTAGTGCCCACGCAAATTGCTTATCTATTGCGTGATGCCAGTGCGCCGACTTCCTCACCGAGTTTACGTTTTGGTCGTTCGGCATCCGCGCCCCTGTCACCGGATGTGCACGGTAGTTTCGAAGCAACTTTTGGTGTACCCATGATCGAAACCATGGGTTTGACAGAAACGTCTGCACAGATCCTGTCTAACCCGATGCCGCCGGGTCGGCGTAAATTGGGTTCCCCGGGTGTGCCGGTAGGGGTGGCGCTGCGAGTCGTGAATGCCAATGGTCACGACGTTCCGCAGGGTCAGGAAGGGGAACTATGGATCAAAGGCGATAACGTGATGGGTCGCTATTTTAAAAACCCGGAAGCCACCAAGGACGCTATCACTGAATCGGGTTGGTTACGTACAGGTGACCTTGGCAAAGTTGACGCTGAGGGTTATGTGTTTGTGACTGGACGATTGAAGGAGTTGATCATTAAAGGCGGTGAAAACATCGCCCCACGTGAGATTGACGATGCGCTCTATCAACACCCAGATGTTATTGAGGCCGCGGCGTTCGCTGTTAACTGTCAAGACTATGGTCAACGGGTTGAGGCAGCCGTATCCATTCGCTCAGATTCCACCGTGAAGGCTCACGATTTGCTGGGTTTAGTGGAAGCCGTGGTAGGCGCTTTTAAGTGTCCGGACAAAATCCACTTTCTAGATGAATTGCCGAAAGGACCATCTGGAAAAATCCAACGAAATAAGTTGGTGCACCTTGGACTGGATAAGGCCGTTTAAAGGGCCGCAAGGGCGTTCAGTAGCGCCTTCTCACAATCATCGGTAGTGGCTTGCCCGCCCAAGTCCGCTGTGCGACCAGACTCTGACTGAAGCGTGTTTTCGATTGAATCCATAAGCAGTCGATGGGCTTCTGCTTCACCCAAATGATCGAGCATAATGGCGGCAGTCCACACGGCTGCAATAGGGTTAGCGATGCCTTTGCCAGCGATATCCGGCGCCGAGCCGTGAACAGGTTCGAACAGTGATGGAAACTTTCCTTCGGGGTTTATGTTGGCAGAGGGTGCAATGCCAATAGATCCTGCGACAGCCGGGCCAAGATCGGACAAGATATCACCAAACAAATTAGAACCAACCACCACATCAAACCAGTCGGGGTGTTGCACGAAGTGGGCGGTTAAAATATCGATGTGATACTGCGATGTTTCGATGTCCGGGTAGTGTTCGGATACGGCCTTAAATCGCTCATCCCAAAAAGGCATGGTGTGTTTGATGCCATTAGACTTTGTGGCTGACGTGACGTGTTTACGGCCTTGAGCGATTGCGGTCTCAAACGCATACCGAAGTATGCGGTCGGTACCACGGCGCGTAAATATCGATTGTTGAGACACCTGCTCGTATTCTGTGCCCGCATACAAACGTCCGCCTACCTCGGAATATTCACCCTCGACGTTTTCTCGCACAATGACAAAATCAATATCTTCGGATGTACGGTTAGCCAGTGGGGATGTCATGCCTTTGAGTAGTTTCACCGGTCTAACGTTAGCGTATAGGTCTAACTCGCGGCGCATGGGTAACAGCATGTTCCACAACGAGACGTGATCGGGCACGGTTGGCCATCCGCAGGCGCCCAAAAAAATTGCATCAGAGTCTTTGAGTTGATCTATCGCGTCGTCTGGCATCATCGAGCCTGTTTCAGCATAACGTTGGCACGACCAATCGTAGGATTTCCAGGTAACACGAAAACCGCATTTCTCGGCAACGGCGTCAATTAGATGCTGGCCCACTGGCAACACTTCCAGGCCAATGCCGTCACCGGGGATATTACTTAAGGTGTATTGATTCATTATGAGTTAATCAAAAGGTCAGATAGAGAAGCGCGGTAACAGATACGAATCGTATTCGTGTCAGCGAATAAGCGTTGATCGTAACTGCGTGGCGCGTCGCCTGGCTTGTTGAATTTCGTTTTTTGAAGATTCGCGCTCGAACAGCTCAGCGTTACTACTGGCAAAATCTGCTTCAGCGTCAGCGGCGATGTAGGTCCAGGCCAAACCCTCGACGGTGCTTTGATTGGTACCTTCCCCATAGAAGTACATCACACCTAAATTCGTTTGCGAGTTCGCATCACCCAGCATCGCCGATCGCTGGTACCAGTACATTGCCTGCACGTTGTCTTCAGGCACCCCGTCGCCCTCATCGTAGATAACGGCTAGATTGTATTGAGCACCCCGAGTGTCCTGTTCAGCAGCGGCGGTATACCATTTCAGCGCCTGGCTCATGTCTCGTTCGATACCGGTTTCTGCAAAGTCGTACATCAGTGCAAGATTCATTTGCGCGGCGGCGTCGCCTTGTTCAGCGGCGCGGGTGTACCACGTCAGAGCCTCGGGGTTGTTCTCGAGGGTGCCCTCGCCATGGTCGTACATGTAGGCCAAATTGAACTGTGCGTTGGTGTGTCCCTGTGCGGCAGCCTGCTCGTACCACCGTATGGCAGTTTCGTCATCAAGTGCCACGCCATCGCCTTCGTCGTACAGCAGGGCGACTAAAAACTGCGCGTTCGGGTTGCCCAAATCTGCCAGTGGCTCGGCTATCTCGAGCGCTGTGGTGTAGTCGCCACGGTCGTAAGCTTGTGAGGCAGCCTGGTAACTCTGAGCACTTGCCGAACTGCAATAAACCGCACTACAGAGCCCTGTCAGCGCCACGAGCAGACAGCGAAACTGCCGCGAAGGCTTCATTTCAGTGGATTTGACGGTGGTGCCGATGGTTCTACTACTGCGCTTCTCAGCGGTATTCATGCGGTCAAAACGGTGGGATGTCGCAAATGCAGCCTGCACGGTGGAACCTTATGGACGAGCGAGTTTCAAAACGGACATCCCCGATAGTAGCGTATCAATCGACCTCAATTGGCACGCTCTGGGCATGTGCTTAGCTTTAAATCTGCCTACACTATCGGGCCACACCTTTTACAAACTCAGGAATCTTAGAAGATGACCGTTTCACGTCGACGCTTTTTAGAACAGGCCACAGCACTGGGAGTGACCGGTGTGGCTGCCACCTCCAGTGCCTTGTCCCTGTTACCAGCCAGCACGGCTGAAGCTCAAGCGGCAACTGGGTACGAATTGCTTTCGGCCCCCATGAATACGGCCGATCCGTCCAAAATCGAAGTGTTAGAGTTCTTCTGGTTTGGTTGCCCTCATTGCTACGCCTTTGAGCCAGCCATAAACGATTACAAAAAGGATTTACCCGAAGACGTTGCCTTCGTACGCGAAGCGCCGGCGCTCAATCCTCAGTGGGAACAGCATTCCCGACTGTTTTACGCCGCACGTAGCCTGGATGTTATCGATGCTGTGGTGGAACCCGTCTTCAACGAAATTCACCAGAACAAAAAGCGTTTACGCAAGCCAAAAGACATCGGCAACTTTATCGAGTCATTGAACGTTGGCGTAGATTCAGAAAAATTCCAGAAAACGATGAAGTCGTTTGCCGTGGACGCAGGCTTACGCCGGTCGATGCAACTCGCCCAGCAGTCCGGGATTCGGGGTGTGCCAGCGGTAATCGTGAACGGTAAATACCGAACCAGCGTTTCCATGGCTGGAGGGCACGACGCGGTTATCCGGGTTATCGAGCGACTGGTCGAATTGGAACGCGGGTAGTAACCCATCCGAACGTTTTTAAAAGTCGTTTTAACTTAAGAAAAGCGTACTGACAGTTATCGTCAGTACGCTTTTTTTTTACGCCGCTTTTTGCTGCGTTGACAAGGCGTCCAGCAGGGCGGCCGTTTCTTTTTGCAGGGCTAAGAACAGAGTAGAGGCATTGCTTAGGTCACCATCGTGCCCCGCGGTTTCAAGTTGTTGGCACAGATCGGCCACGCGTACGCCACCCCAGTTACCGCTGCTGGATTTTAATCGGTGAGCTGAGGTGCGTACAGTTTCAGCATCATCATGGGTGATCGCTTGTTCGATTGCTGCCAAATCCTCTGCCGAGCTACTGGTGTACTTATCCACCAACTTCTCATAAAAGCCCGCATTGGCTTGTGCACACATGGCTACCACCTCTTGATACACGTCGTTATCAATTATCGGTAGGCCGCTAGCCTCCTCATCGATCGATTTGGTAGCCTTGGTGTTCGCTACGTCACCGGCTTTGGCCTGCTGTTCAGCGGAAGGTCTTGCATCTTCGCCTAAATGTGAGCGTAAGCTGGTGCGCAGTTGCGCCATACTGACCGGCTTACTTAAATAGTCACTCATACCACCATCTAAGCAGCGTTCTCGGTCACCTTGTAACGCGTTGGCCGTTAGAGCGATGATCGTTTGCTCATGCCCGTCGTCTCGCTCAGCTTCTCGTTGGCGAATAATCTTAGTGGCAGCGAACCCATCCATAACCGGCATCTGGCAATCCATGAATACCACGTCGTAGTCGCGTTTAGCTAACGCGTCCACTGCCTCCTGACCGTTCTCTGCCAAGTCAACCTTGAAGCCAAGAATCTTAAGCATCTCGAGCATCATTTCCTGGTTGACCGGGTTGTCTTCTACCAGTAGTAGGTCGCCAACAAATTCTACTTGCTCAGGGGTCTCCGTTTCGATGGTGGCATCAATCGCACTATCGTCACCAAGCGCAGCAGCAAGACAGTTATACAAATCTTTTTGTCGAACTGGCTTGGTGATGTGTGAATACGCAGCCAGCTGGCTAGCGGCATCACTGTCTCGTTGTTCATTTACCGAACTCAGTAATACAAAGGCGGGTGCATCCTCGCCCCAGCGTTCCCGCATCTTTTTGATGAGATCTGTACCGCTCATGTCAGGCATTTGGAAATCGACGATAGCCACATCGATGCGTTCACCGTTTTCAATGATCTGCTCAATTAAAGCTAATGCGGGCAGCGGTCCTTTTGCTACCAGGGTATCCGCACCCCAGTGTGTCAGCTGTTCACTGAGAATCTCTCGATTGGTTTCATTGTCGTCAATCAACAGAAATCGGCGTTCTTCCAAGGAATCAGTCGATGCCCATCGCTGCTGCATAGACTCGGGCAGACTCGTGACCTGAGCGGTAAACCAGAACGTAGAGCCTTTTCCAAATTCACTGGATACGCCGATTGACCCTTTCATGAGTTCAGCTAATTTACGTGAGATGGCTAAGCCCAGGCCAGTGCCACCGTATTCGCGTGTCGTCGTACCATCGGCTTGTTCAAATTCTTCAAATACACGGCTTTGTTGTTCGGGCGTTATGCCTATACCCGTATCCTGTACTTCAAACTTAATGCTGGTTAAGTTGTTGTCTTTTGCTTTGTAGTTACTTACGCGGATTTTTACTTCGCCTTCGCTCGTGAACTTAATCGCGTTATTCACAAGGTTCACCAAAATCTGGCGAATTCGACCGGCATCGCCATTAAACGCTGAGTGTGTCTCTGGCGACATTTCTACATTTAACTCTAAGCCTTTTCTATGAGCAGCCTCGGCCAGCATCTCCGCCACATCTTCAACCGTCTCGCGCAGATCGAATGGTGCTGCGGTGATATCAAGTTTTCCAGCTTCAATTTTAGAAAAGTCGAGGATGTCGTTTACAACGCTTAATAGCGACTGACCCGAACGTAAAATGGTTGAGGCGTAGCGTTTTTGGTTGATGTCCAAATCTGATTGCAACATGAGTTCGGTCATACCCAGTACGCCGTTGATGGGTGTTCTGACTTCGTGGCTCATGTTGGCGAGGAACTCGCCTTTTAGGCGTGCAGCTTGTTCAGCCGCTTCAGATTTCTCGCGAAAGGCAGTTTCGTTTTGTTGAATGATGCGCCGCATGAATTCAAAGCTTTGCGCTAACTCACCGATTTCATCAACCCGTTCCTGTTCATCGAGTTGGTAGTAGAAATTGCCTCGTGCTAACTCACGCGCACCTTCAGCTAATCGGAACAAACGTTGGCCCAACGAGCGGGAAATTAGCCACCACATGACTCCCACCAGCGCAAACACCACCAACCCGATCCAGATATAGATACCAGTTAATCGACGTACTTGTGCGAACGCGGTTTCTTCATCAACCAGAAACTGCATGACTAGGGGGGAGATTGATTCATTGGGATGTTGCTTAGGTGTTTTTGTGATGCTGACAAACCTTCGATCCGTATTCATAACGCGGACCGGATTATGATGCGTGGTCTTTCTAATAGCTGATTGAGAAACCACACTCGCTTTCGTCTGATACAACAGTGTATTGTTTTCTGTCCAGCGCAACGTGATTATTCGATCGGTAGACTGAGGCTCACTTAAGACATGCGCCGTTGCCAAATCAGAGGTAAGCGATCTCCAGTTTAGTGTGCCGATCAAGGCGCCTATGATTCGATCACCCATTGCGTAGATGGGGTAGGTTTGGGTCGATAGATATTGCATATCAATCCGATCAAAAAATGGCGCTGACAGCGTCGGCTTGCCTTGCATGGCTCTGGAAAAAGCTTCGCTGTCTTTAAGATCCTGTGCTCTAAAATCATCCCCGGTGGATGCCACAACATCACCGTGCTTGTTCAATGCGACGATGTGAGAGAACGCAGGCTCTGCCCCTACAAATTCCTTAATATCTTTTTGTAAGATTTGGCCTAAATCACCCGTTGCGACTCTACCCATCACGCTTAGGCGACTAAAGTACTGAAGCTTGTCGCGCGCCAGGTCTTTTCGAGCATGAATGGCATTGATTGACTGGTTAATCTCCGAGCTTAGTGCGCTTTCTACAGATTCGCGCACATCGGTGCTCTGCTGCGAATAACTCACCAGAAATACAAGCAGCAGCGGCAGAATAGAGCCGAAGAGCACAAATAAGAACAGTTTCTCGCGAATACTCATTAGCCGTTCGTTCGCATAAAAATCCAGGTATGCAATCGTTAACGGGAACTAAAGCGCATCCTTGACGTGGCGGGCCTCAATCCGAATCGTTAAAGAGAGACCCACCACACACAAAGCGATTATTTTGTGTTGTGCGTTAGGGCTTTGATCTTTGTTTACGTCGTGCTCTTAAGCTGGGCAAGACCATAAGCAGCGCGGCTAATATCAGCAAGCCCAAAGTCATTGGGCGTTCCCATATAAATTGAGCGCCATCATAAAGCTGCATAGAACGGGAAAAGTTGTCTTCCAACATTGAACCTAGAATGAAACCGATGAGTAGCGGTGGAAGTGGAAAATTGGCAAACCGCAGGATGGTGGCACACACGCCCATACCTACCAGTATCAAAAGTTCTGTGGCGTTGTTCTGACCAATGTAGGCACCCATCATAGTGAAGAACAGTATGAACGGGATGAGATAGTTGCGCGGAATGGCTAAGACCTTAGCGATGTAAGGTATTAGTGGTAAGTTCAAAATCAGCAGGATGACGTTGCCGATGTACATCGAAATAATGACAGCCCAAAAAATATCCGGCTGATCTACCATCAAGCGTGGCCCAGGGGAGACGTTCAAGGCAATGAGCGCCCCGAGCAGTATCGCTGTCGTACCCGAGCCGGGAATACCCAAAGTGAGTAGCGGTACGAACGAACCTGTGCAGGCCGCATTATTCGCAGACTCTGGTGCGGCCAGACCTTTCACCGAACCTTTACCAAACTTTTTTTGTTCCTCTGGTGAAGCAATATTGCGTTCAACGGCATAGCCTAAAAACGAAGCGATGGTTGCACCTGCACCAGGTAGAACACCGATTAAGAAGCCCTGGATCGATTGCCGACCAATGACTGGGGTGATTGCTTTGGCTTCATCTTTGGTGATGCGGAGATCTTTGATCTGATCTCCATGGGTTTCATTGTTGGAGCGTTTTGGGTCAAGCACTAAGTACAAGGCTTCGGGTAAAGCAAACATGGCCATAGCGAGAGTGATAAAGCTAAAGCCGGATTGCAGGTCCATTACACCCATGGTGAACCGCGGTAGGTTGAAGAGTGCGCCTTCACCGACGGTGGCCATAATTAAGCCCAGAACCGTCATTAAAAAAGCTTTCCCTATTTGCCCGCTGCCTGCAAACGCAGCGATAGCGGATAACCCGACTACCATCAGCGCAAAGTATTCTGCAGAGTGAAACAACAAGGCCACGCTGGCTAATGCCGGGGCAAAGATCATCAGTAGGATCGCGCCAACAGTTCCACCAAAAAAGGAAGAGATGGCGGCAACAGTCAATGCCTTGCCGGCTTTGCCTTGTCGAGCTAGGGGGTAGCCATCAAAGCTAGTGGCTACCGTAGACGCAACCCCAGGCGCGTTAATTAAAATAGACGAGGTGCTACCACCAAAGATAGCGCCATAGTACACACCGGCCAGTAAAATCAGCGCAGCCGATGGGTCTCCAATACCGATAGCCACCGGAATCATGATCGCGATGATAGACATGGGGCCAAGACCAGGCAGCATGCCAATAAAGGTGCCTACTAAACAACCGCCAACTACCATCATTAAATTTTTGATGGAAAGTGCAGTAGTTAAACCAATTAATATTCCTTCTAACATGGGGCTGTGCTCGTGGAGTTAGGTGCCGAGAAAAAAAGGCAATGGTCTTAAGAAGATGCCCAGAACTTGTTGCACTAGCCACCACACCACCAGTGTTGAGGTAACCGCAACCGGAATAAGCACTTTGAAATTTCGCTCACCCAGTAGCGCGGCGCCTAAAACCAGAAACAGTGTTGTGGAACCGATGAATCCCAAGGGGCGAAGCGTTAATGCATAAACCACCATCAATACAAGCAGTGCTATGGCCTGGCCGATTTTGTAGTCACCTAAGCGACGGTAGTCGATATCATTTTCGCCAGGTTTCCAGGTGGTCTTTTCAGCGTTCAGTAACACAGCGAGGGAGCTTACAACGCCAAGCACAGCTAACAGTTTTGGAAAGGTACTGGGCCACACCGGGTTTCGTTGCATAAAGGGTGGCAACGTGGCGTCCATAGTGAAAAAAGCTGTATAGCCGTACACCAGGCATATCAGCAATAGAATGAGCGAGATCCAACGTTCAAGAGTCATGGGAGGAGTCACCGAATGGCCGGGAGATGAACCAAGCCGCCGAGTGGCGGCTTGGTTACTGCGAGACCGAAAGGTCAAATACCTGTAGGGGTTAAGACTTTACTAACCTCAAGGTCTATAACGACTAAGGTTTATAAGAAGCCTAATTGCTTCATTAAGTCGCCTATAACAGTTTCCTGATTTTCAAGGAAAGCCGCAAACTCATCGCCAGGGTTATGAATGTTGACCCAGCCATTGCGAGCACGAACGGTTTCCCATTCTTCGGTTTCATACATCATGGCGATAGCGTCCTGGTAGGCGGTGAGCTTATCTTCAGGTAAGCCGGGCGCTGCAAAGAATCCACGCCAATTGACGAATTCCGTATCGATTCCTTGCTCCTTCATGGTCATGGCATCCGGTGCAGCATCCACACGCTCAGGTGCGGTTACACCAACAATTTTGACTTCGCCAGCAGCTGCCAGCTCAACCGCTTCTGAAAAACCGGTGGACAATGCTGCAATTTCACCAGACAGCAACGCGGCCATTGCTTTGCCACCCGCATCGTAGGGAATGTATTTAACGGCTGTCGGGTCTTCACCAGCGGCTTTCATCACCATTGCAGCGACTAAATGATCCATACCACCGGGCACTGAACCGCCACCCATTGCCGTACCTGATGGGTCAGCTTTGTATGCGGCCAACAGGTCCGCCATGTTATTTACCGGGCTGTCTTTGCCGACAACGATTGCGGCGTAATCACCGATGGTGCCTGCAACGAGCGTAAGGTCGCGGAAGTTGTGGGGGAAAACACCGGTTAATGATCGAATAACGATAGGGGTAGAGTTGACCATTAGCGTACCGTGCTGGCTTTCGGCGTTCTCAATCAGGTATCCGATCGCTTTACCGCCGCCGCCGCCAGACATGTTTTCGTAACTGGCAGAACCTACCAGTCCAGCGTTGGTTAAGGCCTCGCCGGTGCCCCGAGCGGTTCCGTCCCAACCGCCACCCGCACCGCCTGGAATCAAAAAGTGAATGCTTTCTACCGTAGCGTGCCCATCAGCGTGAGCAGGTGCGGCGAGTGTGATGGACGCCGCAGTAACCGCCGCTGCTAACAGCACATTTCGGCGCGATGATGTGAATTTCATTGAATATCTCCTCGTAAGTGGGTCTATGTTTCCTAAGTGGGTCTATGATGCCCCGCAGGGCATTCGACCGAATGAACCTGACACCAAGCTGACATGGAGCAAACGAAAGGCAAGCTAATGCGGTATTTGTTAGTGGAAGACAACTTACAGCTTGCCTCTGCGGTGGCAGACCGACTGTCATTGAGCGGCCACGCGGTGGATCATGCTTCCGAGCTTGCGACCGCCACCGCATTTGTTTCCACCACTGACTACGATTTGATTTTGTTGGACATCATGTTGCCCGATGGTGACGGGCGTTCATTACTGCAGCATTTTCGTACGGTCAGCGACGAGACCCCCGTTATCGTATTGACCGCACGTTCTGAAGTGTCTGATCGGGTGAGTATTCTGGATCTGGGAGCAGACGATTACATAATGAAACCGTTTGACTTCTCTGAACTTGAGGCGCGATGCCGAGCGGTGCTGAGGCGGCGTGGTGGTACAGCTCACAATTTAGTATCGATGGGTAAAATGCAGTTTGATTCGATGGCCGGCAGTTTATCGGTAAATGGCCAAGCCATTGTGTTGCGCAATAAGGAACTGCGGTTGCTGGAAATTCTCCTGGGTTCGCCTGAGACGTTATTTTCGAAAGCGCGTTTGGTTGATCGATTGTTTTCGTATGACGAGGAAGTGTCTGAGAACGCTATTGAAGTCTATGTTGCAAGGCTGCGTAAACACTTAGTGAATTCAGGCGTTTCTATCGAAACTGTGCGTGGTTTGGGTTACAAACTTGTCCCCCCGAATGAGTAATTCCGCCGTTACTTCAATAAGGCGCAGGTTAAGCTTGTCTTTATTAGCTTGTGTTGCAACCGTGGCGCTTGTTCTTTTTGTCATTGTTCAGAGTTACGCCAGCCGTTTAGCCGAAGATTCGCAAGATCAAATCCTGCAAGCGTCAGCCACTTCCATCTTAGACGCTATCTCTATTCGTCAGGGTGGCTTACTGGTGGATATTCCTTACAGCGCCTTATCCATGTTGGGAACATTAAGTGATGACCGGGTTTTTTATCGTATTCAGCGTGGTAACGAGACGATCACAGGTTACGATGATTTGCCGGTTTCCACAGGGGGGAACCGCAGCAAAGAAGGATTTGAATTTCAAACAATAAATTATCGAGGCGATGCGGTTAGAGCCGTTACCGGCTCACGTGATTTAACACTGAACTCAGAGCGTGTTGTTGTGTTTGTGACCGTTGGGCAAACGCGTAACGGTCATGAGGAGGTGCTGCGCAGTATTGTCCAGAACACACTATTGCTATGTTTGGGCTTCGTTACGATTGCATCACTGATTGGATATCTGGCTGTGCAAGTTTCGTTAATGCCTTTGCGTGAATTTGCTGATGCGATATCACGAAGGGGTCCACATGATCTACGGCGTGTCACAGCTCGAGCGCCAACGGAAATGGCACCCCTGGTTACATCATTGAACGACTTAATTGATCGATTACGTTTTTCATTAGCCCGTACGGAAGATTTTCTTACCGAGGCTGCGCATCGCGTACGAACGCCTTTGGCGACCGTTCGTGCCGAAGCCGAAGTTGCTTTACACCGTGTTGAAAAAGATGAAAATCGTCAGTCCTTGCGGAATATGATTCGCGCCATAGACCAAACCTCAAGAGCAGCAGGTCAATTGATCGACCATGCCATGGTGAGCTACAGAACCGATAGCGTAGAGCTAAAACCTGTTGATGTGTCGAATTTATGCGAAGAGGTTATATCGCGTTTGGCCCCAGTGGCAGAGCTCAGGGACATTGTCGTTAATGTGACCACGCAAGCGGATTGTCTGGTTCAAGGTGATGCGATTTTGTTGCAGAACGCTGTTCAAAATTTGCTTGATAATGCGATTAAGTACTCACCGAGTGGGAGTGTGATTGATGTCGTAATCGCTATGGATGGCCAGCACGTTATCGTGTCGGTGTCTGATGACGGCATTGGTTTTTCAGATACAGAAGCTGAAAGGTTGAAACAACGATTTGCCCGCGGTGATAACGCCAAACACATTGCAGGTTCTGGATTGGGCTTAACCATCGTGGCAGAAGTTGTGAATAGTCATGGAGGTGAACTATCACTTGGACGTCGCAATGCCTTTCGTGGGGCTAAGGTCATTATTCGACTTCCTCACATAAGTCTATGCGAGGAAAGTGGATGAGGGCTGTTGCGCACCCATGGGTTACGCCGTGCCAGATTTATCAGAAGATAAGAGCGCAGGCACGGTTTGGCGTGTTGGTTTTGATTGCGCTTTGTTTATCAGTGACTAACGCAACTGTGTTGGCCTATGAAATTGAGAGTGACACGTTTTTTCCTGCAATCGAAGAATCTCATTCGGCTGCCGAATCGCAACGGTTAGAGATCCTATCTACCGGTGACATCGATCAATTTAAGCCGATTATTGATGACTTTCAAATACGCAATCCCTCTGTGGCCATTCGTTATGTGACTGCCAGTAGTACAGAGGTTATGAGAGCGATATACGATGAGCAAGTAGTATTTGATATTGCTATTTCGTCGGCTATGGATCTGCATACAAAACTTGCGAACGATGGTTACGCGCAGGTTTATGAATCGGCTCAAACTCAGGTTGCACCGGACTTTGCTCGCTGGCGCAACGAAGTGTTTACATTCACCGAAGAACCGGCTGCATTTGTGGTTTCAAAAAAAGCCTTCGAAGGATTGGATATACCCACAACGCGACAAGCGCTGATTACAATTTTAAGAAAACACGCTGAACGTTTCCGAGGGAAGATTGGAACCTACGATATTCGTCAAAGCGGTTTAGGTTATTTGTTTGCTGGACAAGATGCACGTAACTCTGACACCTACTGGCGACTTACTGAAGTTATGGGAGCATTAGGTGTAAAGACGTACTGTTGCTCATCGCAAATGATCCAGGATGTGGCCGAAGGTGATATTGCTATCGCGTATAACGTATTGGGTAGCTATGCGGCTACGCGAGCAGAGCAGGACGACAGCATCCAAGTGGTGTTACCCACTGATTACACCCTATTGATGCAACGCAGCGTTTTAATTCCCAAAACATCGGTCAGCCCTGCGTTAGCTGGCAGTTTCATTGATCATTTACTCGAACTCGCCTGGCAATCGGAAGATGAGTCTGTGTATCCGTTTCCAAGATTGTCCACAGAAGACCCCTTACTGAGTGAATCACACGTACCCATTCGGCTGGGCCCGGGGTTGCTGGTGTATCTCGACAAAGCAAAACGATCCCGTTTTGTTCGGGAGTGGGAAGACTCGCTTTTGCAGAAGTGAACAACGTAAAGTGGCTTCGAATCCCGAGATCTCGGGCCTTAATTTGTAACTATATTGCTTTGTTTCTAACCGCAAACCGCGTCTTTTGTGGAATTTACGTTAGTTCATCATTCAACGAACAAGAAATCCGGCCGTCGCTCGCCAACCTAAACTAAGGGCTAGTTGTAGGGCCTATCGACTTTGACTGTCCAACCGATTTTTGAATCGATTTAACCGGATTCACTTTCCTATGGCATTGCACTTGTCGGGTATATGGCCCAGCACCGTTCTGTCTCGCCTTGGTGCCACGTTTTGCATCAGTCTTTTCGCTTCGTTGACTCCGTCCATGTCCTTCGCCGAAGGGTCGGTGCAGATGGGTTTGAGTCAGGGGCTGTTGGATTATGATTCATCCCTAGGGTCTAACTACGCCGTTGATGAAGCGTCCGCATCACTCTATGTGGACATATTAACTGCTGGCGAAGTAATCAACGTATCGTTATGTGGTTCCACAGATGCCCAAGCGAGCACCGTGGAGTTCTACGCCCCATCGAATAATACAACGCCGGTAAATACGCAAAGTATCGCGTCGAGTAATGTGAGCTGTGCTGATCCCATGACGGCACCGCTAACAAATCCGATGCGGTACACAACCACTGAGGTCGGTACCTATCGGTTAGTTCTGCAGAACACCTCTGCAACCGGTTTTAGCAGTCTGTTTCGGCGCTACGATATCTCTGTAACACCGGATACCGTAACTAATCCTGATCCAACGGCAAACGCAGGAAGGTTATGGGGTTATACCTTTGGGTTTAACGCGGGAGGGTTTGGAGAAGCGAATTCAACCGATGCTAACTACTATGTTCGCTTGCCTGGTGGCCGCCCGAATACCGATTACGTGTGGCAATTAGATTTAAACAATTTTGCTGGCTACGGATACAACCTGTTGGCCAACTCTCTGGGTTTGGATGCACCAAACTCTGGCTATAGTGCTGCAAAATCGGGGAACACAGTGTCTTATCAACACCCGATGTACGTCAGTTACCCTGCCATATCCAACCCACCTCCTACCGCACCTCCAACTATTACTGATGTTCGCTTTGTTGATTCATCAGGTCAGGATTACACCATCTCACCAGGTGGAACCACTGGGGTGCAAGACAGTGGTAATTTCGAATTCACAACGGATGTAACGGGCACTTACGCGATCCATATAGATCTGAACCAGGACGGCATCTACGGTAACGCCGGTGACCGAACGCTGTTAGGTTTGGCCAATATTGGTTTGAATCAAGTACCGTGGGACGGTAATGATGCCAGCGGTAATGCACCAACATTAGGTACTTACTACGCCCAGGTACAAGTGCGTATGGGCGAATACCACTTTATTGCCAACGATGCAGAAACCAGTGGTGGTGGTTCGAATAACGGTTTAACCATATTTCAAGCTAACACGGACGGTACCCTGGTTGACACAGTGGTCTACTGGGATGACGTCACTTTATTGCCCGGAGGCGGTGGTAGCAGCAACACCCCAACTGGGGCGTCCTCAGGAACTCCAGCGGGCCGACATACGTGGGGTAACTTTACGTCTGGCGGTATCGGCAACAACAATTACATTGACACCTATGTTTATGGTTTGGGTGCAACTGCCTTTGCTGCTACCGCAGTTGTTGATGATGACGATCCTGAAGTTCACGACGATGGTTCTGTTAGTGCTGATGCGGTGAGTGTGCCTGGCGATACGATTGCCATCTCCGTCTCTGATGCTGATTTAAATGAAGATGCAACCACCATTGATACGGTGGATGTTGAAGTTTTAAATGATATGACTGGCGAGATTGAGACCATCACGCTTACAGAGACGGGGGTAAACACCGGTGTGTTTGCCGCAAGCGTGGCAACCGCACCTGGTGTATCTGCCGGTACAGACAATGATGGGTCAATGGTTACGCGGGCTGACGACACGCTCACGGTGACTTATATCGATCTTATCGCTGCAGATTACACCTCTAAAGTCAGAACCGCGACGCACACGGTGCTGTTGGACAGTGACGGGGATGGTATCGCGGATATTAACGATTTGGATGATGATAACGACGGTATTCTGGATGTGCTCGAAGGTACTGGCGATAGCGATGGCGACGGCATCATCGACGCATTGGATACCGATTCAGATAATGATGGCATCGCTGATAACAACGAAGACACGAATTCGCCACCACTCAGTGGTAATGATGCCGATGGAGACGGTGTAGACGATTCAATTGATGTCACGCTGACGGGCGGTACCGATGCCGATGGTAATGGCGTCGATGATGCTATGGAGCCCACGGATACCGATGCAGATGGTGTTCCTGATCACTTGGATATTGACAGCGATGCGGATGGCATTGCCGACGTATTTGAACGTGCAGTAGATACCGACGGAGATGGTACGCCCGATTACATCGATACCGATGCCGATAATGACGGCATACCCGATAGCAACGAAGACAGCATGACGCCAGCTCTGTCGGGCAACGATGCCGACAACGACGGTATTGATGATGCGATTGATGTGGACATTAGCGGTGGTTCAGACGCTGATGGGAACGGTATTGATGATGCATTCGAGCCTACCGATACCGACGGTGATGGTGTGTTTGATCACCTGGATGTGGACAGCGATGCTGATGGAATCATTGATTCGTTAGAAGGTACTGACGATACCGACGGCGACGGTGTGCCGGACTATCTGGATACAGATTCTGACAATGACGGGATCCCTGATTCCCAGGAAGCGGCGAATGTACCCGCGCTTATTGGAACGGACACCGATAATGACGGTATTGATGATGCCCTGGATGTAGACATTACAGGCGGCATCGATGCGAATGGTGACGGCGTTGATGATGCGTTAGCACCAAAAGATACCGATGGCGATGGTGTACCGGACTTTCAAGACACTGACGCTGATGGTGACGGTATTGCCGATGTGATTGAGGGCAATGTTGATTCTGATGGTGACGGCACGGCTGACTATATCGATACCGACAGTGATAACGATGGCATTGCTGATTCCGCTGAGGACAGTGCCGGTCCTGCGCTACTGGGGACCGACACCGACAATGACGGCATCGATGATGCGCTGGATGTTGATATCACCGGCGGCGCTGACGTTGACGGAAATGGTATTGATGATGGGTTAGAACCTACGGATACCGATGCTGATGGAACACCGGACTACTTAGACACCGATTCAGATAACGATGGCATCACTGACAGCATAGAGTCTGGTGCGGGTCCTGGGCTTACCGATACGGATAACGATGGAGTGCCCGATTTCCGCGATACGGACTCGGATGCCGACGGCATTGATGACGCCGTTGAAGGCACGACTGACACAGACGGTGATGGCGTTGCTAACTATCAAGACATCGACTCAGACGCCGACGGTTTAAACGATAGTGTTGAAGGGCTAGCCGACACAGACGGTGACGGTACCGCAGATTATCTGGAAACTGATTCTGATAATGATGGTATCAGCGATGGTGTAGAAGGCCTTGTTGATACCGATGCTGATGGTACTGCTGACTATCAGGACACCGATTCAGATAACGACGGTATCCCCGATAGTGTGGAAGGTGCGATTGATAGCGATGGAGATGGCGAATCTGATTATCGTGATCTTGATAGCGATAATGACGGGATAAGCGATGCGGAAGAGGGTACGGTAGATACCGACGGCGATGGTACGGCCGATTATTTAGATGATGATTCCGATGGCGATGGTATCTCTGACATCGCTGAAGGTAACGCCGATGCAGACGGTGATGGTGTTGCCGATTATCTAGACAACGATTCAGACAATGATGGTATTCCGGATGTGTTTGAAGGCAATGGTGATAGCGATGGCGATGGTGTCGCTGATTACCTGGATTTAGACTCTGACAACGATGGCATTCCCGACAGTGTTGAAAGAGCGATTGATACCGACGCTGACGGTGTTCCAGATTTTCGTGATCTGGACAGTGATAACGACGGGTTAACAGACTTATATGAAGCCGGCGCCAATTCAGCGCTGGATGCTGATGGTGATCATCGTTTGGACGGGCCGTTCGGCGCGAATGGTTTGGCTGATTCAGTTGAAACAACGCCTGGAAGTGGCGTCTCAGATACTGATGGTAACGGCGTAACCGATGTTGCCCTCGATTCTGACGGTGACGGAGTACCCGATTATATCGATTTGGATAGTGACAACGATGCACTGCCCGATGTGATTGAGGCCGGTGGTACCGACGCGGATGGTAACGCTGAGCACGACGGATTTATCGATACCAACAACGATGGTTTAAGCGATGGGTTGTTTGGTACGCCACTGCCGACGCCAGACACGGACAACGACGGTGCCGCTGATCATTTAGATCTTGACAGCGATGCGGACGGCTTCTTTGATTTGGTGGAGGCGGGTAAGCCCGACGCCGATAACAACGGAACGGTTGACAATTTTACGGATGCAGACGGTGATGGATACGATGATGCGAATTCAGGCGGCGCATTCAACAACACCGACACCGATGGCGACGGTATTCCGGATTCAATCGATAGTGATTCGGATAATGACGGAATAGAAGACACCGTTGAAGGCGACGTTGACACTGACGGTGATGGTGTCATTGATCGACTTGATCTGGATTCAGACAACGACGGTATTCCCGACAGCTTAGAACTCACCGTTGATACCGATGGTGATGGTACACCCGATTATCTTGATACCGATTCAGACAACGATGGCATTCCGGACGCGATGGAGGCAGGGTCAGATCCGGCGAATCCCGTAGACACTGACGGTGACGGCCTGGCAGATTTTCGCGATACAGATTCTGATAGCGATGGTATTGCTGATGCGAATGAAGGCAACGTTGATAGCGATGGTGATGGAACGCCCGACTATCTGGATGCTGATTCAGACGGTGATGGTATCAGTGATATCGATGAAGGAACACTGGATACTGATGGCGATGGTGTACCCAACTATCTGGATTTGGATTCAGATGGCGATGGCCTGGCGGATGCTATTGAAGGGAATCTCGACACTGATGGTGACGGCGTACCGAATTACATCGATCTTGATGCGGATGGTGATGGCATTAGCGATAGTGATGAAGGCACTGTAGATTCAGATGGTGATGGCGTACCAGACTATCAGGACAGCGACTCTGATAACGATGGTATTCCAGACCAGGTAGAAGGTAACCTGGATAGCGATGGCGACGGTTTGATTGATGCTCTCGATACCGATTCAGACAACGACGGAATCCCTGATAGTGTGGAAGCCGGCAGCAACCCAGCCACCCCGTTGGATACTGATGCTGATGGTATTCCTGACCACCTGGACCTGGACTCCGACAACGATGGCTTAACAGATGTGTTGGAAGGTGCCGTCGACACCGATGGCGATGGTGTACTGAACTACGTGGATACTGACAGCGACGCAGACGGTATACCGGATGTAATGGAAGGTGCCGTTGATGTCGATGGTGACGGTATGGGCAACTACATTGACACCGACAGCGATGGTGACGGTATTGCTGATGCTGCTGAAGGCTTGGTGGATACCGACGGTGATCTGGTTGGTGATTACCTAGATACTGACAGCGACAGCGATGGTATTCCGGACGCGGTAGAAGGTGCAGTAGATACCGATGGTGATGCCATAGAAGATTATCGTGATATTGACAGTGATGGTGATGGCATACCCGATAGCGTAGAGGCAGGATCCAACCCCTTAATGCCTGTTGATACTGATGGAGATGGAGCACCGGATTATGTGGATACCGACAGTGATGGTGACGGGATTGCCGACACCGTAGAAGCGGGTGACACCCCGGCGGCACCGCAGGACACCGATGGTGATGGTGTACCCGATTATCTGGATGTTGACTCAGATAATGACGGTATCGAAGATGCGAATGAGGGCATCATCGATAGCGATGGTGATGGTACGCCAGATAGCATAGATGCCGATTCAAATAACGATGGTATTGATGATGATGTGGCCGGTGATGGTGACGCTGATGGCGACGGCATACCCAACTACTTAGACGATGACATGGACGGTGATGGCATTCCCAACAGCAGTGAGGGTACCGAGGACACCGATGGTGACGGTATTCCAAACTACATCGATCTTGACAGTGACGGTGATGGAATTGCCGACGCATTAGAAGGCAGTGGTGATGCTGATGGCGATGGTACGCCGAATTTCCTCGACACCGACGCTGATGGTGACGGAATTGGTGATGCGGGCGAAGCCGGGAGTGATGTCAGTTCTCCGGTTGATACTGATGGGGATGGAGTAGCTGATTTTCTGGACGGTGATTCAGACAACGATTCGATTCCAGATGCGTTGGAAGGTGTTGTCGACAGTGATGGCGATGGTACGCCGAACTACCTGGATACCGATTCAGACGCCGATGGCATTCCGGATGGGTTAGAAAATGTGATCGATACGGATGGCGATGGTGCGGCTGATTACGTTGACCTGGATTCTGACGGGGATTCAATTGTCGATTCGGTAGAAGCCGGCTCAGATCCAACTGCACCGGTTGACACTGATAACGACGGTTTGCCGGATTTTCGTGATACCGACAGCGACAATGATGGGATCAGTGATGTGGACGAAGGGATCGCTGACACTGATGGTGACGGAATTCCTGACGCTAATGACCCGGATTCGAACAACGATGGCATCAGCGATGAATCGCTTGGCAATACTGACACGGACGGTGATGGAATTCCTGATTATTTAGACAGCGATATTGATGGAGACGGTATTGCCAATGTCAGTGAAAGTGCTGAAGGTGAAAACACCGATACCGACAGTGATGGCATCCCCGATTACCTGGACACCGATTCTGATGGCGATGGTATTCCTGATGCTGTTGAGGGTGTGATTGATTCAGATGGCGATGGCATACCCAACTTTATGGATACAGACTCTGACGGTGATGGTATTCCCGATGCAGTAGAAGCGGGTGTAGATGCTACGTTACCGGTTGATTCTGATGGTGATGGTATACCGGATTATCTGGATACCGATTCTGATGGTGATTCTCTGGCAGATAATGTGGAGGGTGCGATCGATACCGATGGTGATGGTATTCCTAACTACCTGGATATGGATTCAGATTCAGACGGTATTAATGATGCAGATGAAGGGATTCAAGACACCGATGGCGATGGCTTACCTGACGCACAAGATTTGGATGCCGATGGTGATGGCGTGAGTGATGCCAGTGAAGGCTTTGTTGACACAGACGGTGACGG
>JAHDCO010000008.1:0-43810 GCA_020629835.1 Granulosicoccaceae bacterium | reverse complement strand
GACGGTGACGGCATTATCGATGCGCTCGATATCGACAGTGATAACGACGGTATTTCTGACGCTATAGAAGCTGGCGATAATCCTGAGTCTCCGATAGACAGTGACAACGACGGCTTAATTGATGCGTTGGATCTTGATAGTGACAACGATGGGCTCACCGATACGATTGAGGCCGATGGTGAAGACAGCAATGGTGATGGTGTGATTGATGGCTTTACTGATCTTAATGGCGATGGTATGGACGACGGAGCGCACGATGAACCGTTGCCAGTGGAAGACTTTGATGGTGATGGTGTGCGCGACTTCCGCGATCAGGACTCGGACAACGACGGATTGACTGACACCATGGAAACGCAAGGTGCCAGTGCGGATAGGGATCGAGATGGTGAAGTGGACGGCTTTATGGACGAGAACCGTAATGGTCTGGATGATTCACTGGAAAGTATGCTGACTCGTGTTGTGCCAGAAGATATTGATAGCGATGGCTTGCCCGATTACTTAGATATCGATACGGATGGTGATGGCATTCTTGACCTGGTGGAAGCCGGTGGTATCGACATCAATAACGACGGCATCGTAGATAGCATGGCTGATAGCGATAACGATGGTATTCCGGACAGTGTGGACGTTGATCTAACTGCGGGTGCGGACGCTGACGGGGATGGTATCGATGACAGTGCCGACAGTGATTTTGTCATGGGTGCAACTGACACAGACGGTGACGGCATCATCGATACTCGTGATCCGGATATCGATGGCGATGGCTTAGCGAACTTTTTGAACGACGGTACGGGTGCATTCGGATTGCAGGCTGCTCTGCCTGATGTCGATCAGAACGGTGTGCCGGATGTGCAGGAGGCCAATGCCGATGGCATCGTGCTGACTGGTTTGTCGGGTTCGGGCTGTTCAGTTGGTAAAGGTACTCAAGGTACTGTTGATCCGACCCTACCGTTACTGATCACATTGTCTTGTGTGTGCTTAGGTTGGCGTCGCCGCGGAGCTTTAGGGGTTCAGGGTATCGCTCGGTAAGAACGCAGAATCGATATACTCGCGCCATGGTGAATGCCATGGTGCGAGTGTATTAATCGTTAGCCTCCACTGAGGCACTGATTCGAAACACATGCCCATCCGGGTGGCGTATGTGCATTTCACGAACGCCCCATGGCATGTTTTGAGGTGCGTGAGTGATGTCGATGTCCTGCTCGACACAGAGGGCATGAACGGCATCAACATCCTCTACCCATACCGACATCCAAACTCCGGCATCGCTGTTTTCATCGGTAGGCGTTGAAAAGGTCGTGGCGTTATCGCCTTTACCACGCCCACCTTGCCCGTCTAAACACAAGAAGATTCGAACATCGCCTGCGTTCACCGCACCAAAGGTGGGGTTCGGTTCACCCCATCGAAAACCGTTCTCCCAACCCAGCTTCTTGAACCAGGCGACCGATTCATCAAAATCGGATACATTCAAAATGGGTGTAATGGCAGTGGGTTTCATCGTTATTAACCTTGCTTAAATTCATTCACAACGGACATATCCACTTCAATACCCAAGCCCGGTCCTGACGGTATCGCGACGGTGCCATTCTCTAACTGCCAGGGATTTTTAATCAGTTGCTGACGAAATGGATGACTGGATCGATCGAATTCCAGAATGGGTTGTTGTGGAAATAAGTTGTGGTGGGTGATGGGAAGTGTGGCTATCCATTGCAACGATGCTGCTTGTGCTACGGCACTGCCCCAAACATGCGGGTTAACAGCGATACCGTTTGCTTGTGCCAGTGCGGTGATGTCCCTGGCTGCGGTGAAGCCGCCACAAGAACCAATATCTGGCTGCGCGATATCAACGGCTTGGTTTTTAAATAGCGCGTTAAAACCGTAGACGGTATGTTCGTTTTCACCGGCGGCGATTGGCACATCCAATCGATCCCGTAGCCATCGGTATCCATCGATATCCTCGGGGGCGATGGGTTCTTCATACCAACGTATTGGGTAGTCTTCCAGTGTGCGTCCTAACATAAGTGCGTCATTACGTCCGTAGGCATGATTGGCGTCCACCATTAATTCGGTCGTACCGTTGGCTAACTCAGTACTGAGCTCTTTGGTAATGGCGTGCATCACACGCTTATCATCCTGCACGCCAAATCCGAGCTTAACTTTCATGGCGGTGAAGCCCGCTTCAGTATGCGCACGCGCTTCGTCGGCTAAACGCGAGGCTTCACCTTGACCTTCAAGGCGGTAAAAGCCCGTGGCATAGGGTGTAACTGAGGTTCGAACCGCGCCACCCAATAATTGATAGATGGGTTGGTTGAGCACCTTGCCGGTGATGTCCCATAAAGCCATATCAATGGCACTGATGGCGGCAACTACCGAGCCTTTACGTCCAAAGTCTCGGCTTTTGTTGTACATCGAATACCAATGCACGGCGGTATCCAATGCCGATAACCCGATGAGTGCAGGCTTGAATGCTTTTTCAATAGCGGTGGCAGCAATTTCAGGAGACTCAAGACCCTGTGTAAATGCTTCTCCCCAACCTTCAATGCCATCACTGGTAGTGATTCGTACCAGCGTGGCTGAGCGTTGGTGAACCCAACCTTGCGAGAAGGCAAACGGTTCGGCCAAAGGCGACTTCAGTACGAATGTCTCGATGCGGCTAATTTTCATTGGTTTTATTTTTCGTAGGCAGCAAAAAGATCAGATACTAAAACTCCATTAATGCGCATACCGTCGGTGTTGCAATTTTGAATCGAAGCGGATGACAAGTCCGCGTTTTCTATGGAGAGCTCACTAGCATTAGCATCTTTGATACTTAAGTTAGAAACGTTTGCTGACGAGATGCTGATGGCCGATAAGTTGGCGTCATAAAACGTGCTCCCAGATAAATTCACATTGGAGTACTGAGACTGGGAGAGGTTAACGTCGTCGTAGTGAGACTTAGAGAGGTTGCAGTCTGAATAGGTGCATTCGGTGAGCACCGCATAAAAACTTGAATTATGAAGATTGACCGCTTTGAATTGTGAGCCGGTCATGTCGGCCCATTCGTAGGTCTGCTTTTGCAGCTGTGGGCCTTTGAAGGGGTTGCTGTCGCTCATTTCATTCACTCAGATGACCGTGTGAATGCATAAGCTACAAGCTATGGCGGGTGATGTCACGCCTTAGGGGAAGGTACTGCGCGGGCTACTACTAAAGCCTCGTCTGAGGCTAAGCTCTAGACTGGTGCCACCTGAGGAGGAAAGGTGGCACCAATCAGAGTTACTGCTCTCATGCGGCTGCTTCGCTGTCTTTCTGGAAGCGGCGTGGCACACGGTATTCGTCATCACGACGGCCGTAACGTACCGCGTCTACGATTGAACCGCGAGTGATGCCCATGTCGTGCAATTCAGCGTTAGACATAGAACGCAGTTCGCGAATCGCTCGCTTTTCTGCTTTGCGCTTTTGAGCTGCTGTCACAGTTTCTTCAACCGCTGCACTCGTAGCAACAACTTCGCCTTCACGCCATGGCCAAGTGTGGATACCTTGCACTAGTAAGTGGCGAGATATACCCATATCTTCTAATTGGCGATCGCTCTGAGTCAGCAGTACGCGACGTGCTTCACTGCGGCCTGCGTTAGTCATGTAACGCTCGAAGTTTTCTGAGAAGTTCTTAAAAAGTTGGAACATGTGTGGCTCCTGATCCTATAAGGTTAGTGTTAAGTGAGACTGCGCTGAACTGGTCAGTCGTTATCTCTTACCCAGTAATTTACGACCCTCACAGGCATATCTCAAACGATAGTTTTTTGCAGGTCTCGTAAGTAAAACTATAAGCAGACAACACCGTGGCAACCCACCTACCTTTAAACGCTCTGAACGCCTTTGTTGTAGCGGCTCGCATGGGTAGTTTCAGCAAAGCTGCTGAAGAGCTGCACGTCACCCCGGCAGCGGTTAGTCAGCAAATAAGGCAGTTGGAAGATGTGCTGGAAGTTGCGCTATTTCACCGTTTAAACCGCGGTCTGGCGCTAACTGAAGCCGGGCAAGCCGGGCTTGCCGATTTGCAATCCGGTTTCTCCAGCATTCAAAAAGCGGTTCGCCGCATGCAAACGGCTGACAGTCGCAAAGAGTTAAACATTTGGACATCGCCATCGTTTGCATCGAAATGGCTCATGGTTCGAATGCACCGGTTTGTTGCGGCGCATCCAACCATTGATTTGCGAATTTCAGGCAGCGCATCACTGATTGACTCTGACTCCACCGCACCATCGCTAAGCGCGGAGATTTTGCAGTCCAATAACATCGACCTGGCCATTCGTTTCGGTAGTGGGAACTACCCAGGTTGTAATGTAGAAAAAATACTCGATGTGGACGCTATCCCATTGTGCAGCCCGAACTACCTGCGCGCTGCCAGTACGCCCCCACTAAAAAAACCGAGCGATTTGGCGCTGCACACGTTGTTGCACGATGAGTCACCTTACGAAGGGCGGCCGAAATGGTCTGATTGGTTTCGAAGCCAGGGCGAAAAAGAAGTTGAAGCTGCACACAATATTTACTTCAACAGTGTCTTGTTGGCGTTGTCAGCAGCAGTTGCTGGACAAGGGGTTGTACTCACCCTGGAACAGCTAGCTGATGAGGACATTAAGGACGGCAGCTTAATCCCTGTTTTCGAGGGCCGCTCCGAGGTGGAGCACGCCTATCACCTTGTGACGCTAAGTTCAGCTAAGGACAACCCGGAAATCAAGGCGTTTCGGGATTGGATGTGGAGCGAATTGAACGCCGCGGATGACCACCCAGCCGACGACTGTTGACGTCACCGTCGCAGCAGCAGCGGCAACCATCGCCAAATGGCCAACACAGAAAACAGCGCACTGGCCGCATAGGTTAACGCCGCCGCCTTTAGAATGCGCCGCACAGCCGGTTCTTGCTCGGCCGTGATGTAGTCACCGTCTCGCAGTAGCGGTAGGGCTTTATTAAAACTGGCATCCCATTCTTCGGGTAGCACGATGAGGTACGTGGCCGCCCCAGCGATAGCGGCAACTACCCCGCCCAGTACAGGGCCAGCCAGCCCAACCGGATGGCGCGTGATCAGCCCAATGATGGGTGACACCGACACCAGGAAAATACCCACACGTTGTAAGCGCATGGCTAAGGGCACCCAGCGAGTGCGCAATCGGAAAACCGGTTCTTTTTTCGACCACTGGATGGCGTGTCCGACTTCGTGTGCTGCCACTGCCACCGCTGTTAATGAACGACCATTGAAATTGTTTTCAGATAATCGAATGGCGGGTGCGCTGGGGTCGAAGTGATCCTGCATTTTGCCGGTGGGCTCTACCGTTAAGCCTTTTATATCGAAGCGGCCAGCGAGGTGTTTGACCAGCTCAGCACCGGTACCCGGAATGCCGGGCAGGTTAGCGCTGTAACGAAACATGACCCACCGTACCCACAGGCTGGGCCCGGTGAGTAGCAGCACGACCAGGATAATTGGAATTAACAACACAGCTTTTCAGCCCTCATTGGTGGCATACAATCAGTGTAATGGACCAGTACCCCGCACCCGCAAAGGAACAAGTGTTCCATCTGGAGATCAAGCGCAGCCGCTTTATGACAAGCGTTGTGCCGGTGGCGGACAAAGCAGCCGCCAAAGACGCACTGCACCGCCTGAGAAGCCAGTACCCCGATGCCAACCATCACTGCTGGGCTATGGTGGCAGGGCATCCGAATGATGTGTTCCAGCAAGACCAAAGCGATGATGGGGAGCCTAAAGGTACCGCGGGTAAACCCATGTTGAACGTATTGGCGCATTCAGGTTTTGGCAATACCTTAACGGTTGTCACGCGCTATTTTGGTGGTGTGAAATTGGGGGCTGGCGGCCTTGTGCGCGCTTACAGCCAGTCGGTAAGTGAGGCGTTGGCTCAAACCGAAACGGTCCTTGTGCAGATTCGAGCTAAATTGACGGCCACGCTGGACTATTCGCGATTAGCCGAACTGGAACATCGCCTGGTGGCTCTAAACGTCGATATTACCTCTCGCGCCTTTACCGACTCGGTTGAATTGCGGCTGGCTTACCCAGAAACCCAGCGAGATGCTTTAATCGATTTATTGATGAACGTTGGGGCCAGGGTCGTGAAGCCGTAAACTGGACACTTCCTCCCAGCAGGGTGAGTGCGTAGATCGTTACGGCGTTATTTATCCGTTTTTTCAATAGGCCCGCCAAGTTTTTCCCAAGAGGAAAACCCGTCTTTTAAGTGTGCCGCCTCGAACCCCATGTCCTGCAGGGTGGCTACCGTCAATGCCGAACGCCAGCCTGATGCGCAATGGAACACGTACTTCTTGCCTTCCTGAGCAAACACGTCTTTGTGGTACGGGCTGTCCGGGTCAACCCAAAATTCAATCATGCCGCGTGGCGCATGCACACTGCCGGGGATAGATCCGGTGCGCTGACGTTCACGCACATCGCGAATATCCACAATGACGGTGTTGGCGTCATCCAGCGAGTTGATGAGGTCTTGCGTTTCAATCTCTTCAATTCGCGCACGGGCTGCTTCAACCATTTGTGCTGCAGATGTCTTTAATTTCATGTGGTTTGCTTAGCTGGTTTGAGTGGTTAGTAAATCAGGCTTAACGATAGCCTTTACGGAGTCTGTAAGGTACCTTATCGCGCAAACGAAAACCAATCGGCGAGAGGCCAGATCACCATGACACAAGCTCCCTTAGCGTTAGTAACCGGTGCCGCGCAGGGCATTGGCTTTGCGTGTGCGAAAGCCTTGATAAACGATGGCTATGATGTGGTGCTAGCCGATATCAACGCCGAGGGTCTAAGCGATGCGCAAAGCGAACTTGGCGCTGCAGGGGCCATTACCTGCGATATGGGAAACCCCGATGACGTCCGGGCTTTGTTTGAACAAGTCGCGGCAAGCAATGGAACACTGACAGCGCTTGTGAACAATGCTGGCATTGCTGCACCGGGTGATTTTCTAAGCTACTCCCTGGATGATTTTGATCGTGTGCTAAACGTGAACCTTCGTGGGGCGTTTTTGGCCACTCAGTTAGCCGGGCGATCTATGGTGGAGAACGGGGTTGAAGGCGCGATTGTGAATATGTCGTCGATTAATGCACAGGTTGCTATTCCGTCCGCACCGGCCTACTGCGCATCAAAAGGCGGATTGATGCAGCTGACAAAAGTAGCTGCGTTAGCCCTGGCTGGTCATAACATTCGGGTGAACGCCGTGGGGCCAGGCTCTATCGACACTGAGATGATGGCTGCTGTAAATTCAAACCCTGAAGCGCTAAAAGTGGCTATTTCCAGAACCCCGTTGGGGCGAATCGGCAGCGCTGAAGAGATCGCTGATGTGGTTGCGTTTCTGTGTTCAAGTAAAGCCAGTTACGTAACCGGCGAAACCATCTACGTGGATGGTGGCCGCTTAGGGTTGAACTACCTTCGCTAGCCCACTTTCACCCAGTTACCCGTCTTATCACCTGAACGATAAACGGCATCGATAAGATTTTGGTTACGTACTGAATCTTCAAGCGTAAAGATATCTGTATTACTGGATTTCTTTTTGCTTTTTTTCGGCGCAGCTTGTGTGTTCATAACCGCACGTGCGAACGCATCGGCTTGTAACACATATTGATTGATACCCACAAAGTTAAAGCTTCGCACTTCGCTATGGTTTACGTTATGCAATCGCACTTCTGATCCTTCGTACAAATTGCTGTTGAACGGGGCATTAACCTCAATGAAGCCTTTGGTGCCATGGAACACCATGTTTTGCCGTAAGGCCATCTGCGTGGAGACGTAGAACGACAATTCAAAACTGCTGAAATCAGCCTTTACGCTGGCGTAGGAATCAGTTTTGAACGTCGGATCGCGCTCGACGGTGGCTTGTAAACGAGTAGGCTCGGCGCCAGAAACAAACCGTGTGACTACGGTGGGGTATACGCCAATATCGGGTAACGCGCCGCCGCCCAGTTCCGGCTGATTACGCATGTTTTTATCATCAACGTTGAAGTAACTGAACGAACCTTGTACGTGTTTTAAGTCACCGATTTGACCCTTCTGTATCAGTTCTCGCACCTTTAACCACTGTGGGTGGTGCACCACCATAAACGCCTCTGAGATGATCACTTGGTGCTTATCTCTGGCTTTGATGAGTTTGCTTATGTCACGAGCTTTCAAGGCGATGGGCTTTTCGCACAACACATGTTTGCCTGCGGCTGCCGCCTTTACGCTCCACTCCACGTGGTGTGAGGTGGGCAGGGGAATGTACACCGCATCAATATCGGGGCTGGCGAGCATGTCCTCGTAGCTTCCAAACGCCTGTGGCGCATTGAGTGAGTCGGCAAGTTTCTTTGCTTTAGCTAAGCTACGCGATGCAATCGCAGTGACTCGTGCGTGTGATGACTGCTGGATAGCGGGCAGCACATGCTGTCTGCCAATTTTCGCGGTGGAAAGAACGCCAAACCGAACCATGCTGTACCCCTAATGAAAAAAAGGCGCAAACGGTTGTCTCCCGTTTACGCCTCTATTAGATCACAGCCGGCTTTGAATAAATAACGTTACCCGCTTAATACTTTACGCACCTATTAAAGAACGTGCGCTGGTGTAGTCGTAGCCTAATGTCTCCGCTACTTCTTGGTACGTCACTTTGCCTTCGCATACGTTTAAGCCAGCCAACAGATGCGCATCATCAGCTAGTGCTTGTTTCCAACCCTTGTTCGCCAGTGCCATGATGTGCGGTAAGGTGACATTGTTCAGTGCATAGGTTGATGTGCGAGGCACACCGCCTGGCATATTTGCTACACAGTAATGCACCACATCGTCAACGATGTAAGTAGGTTCAGCGTGTGTGGTGGCTCGAGACGTTTCGCTGCAACCGCCTTGATCGATAGCCACGTCCACAATGACAGCACCGGGTTTCATGCGTTTAACCATATCGGCGGTAATAAGTTTTGGCGCAGAAGCGCCTGGAATCAATACCGCGCCAATCACTAAGTCAGCGGTTAACACATGATGCTCAAGTGCGTCCGCAGTCGAGAACACGGTGTTGGTACCGCGGCCAAACTGTTCCCAATGCGCTTCAATAACGTCGGGGTTTCTATCCAGTACCCAAACATCCGCGCCCATACCCACCGCGATGTGTGTTGCGTGGGTGCCCACCATACCGGCACCGATCACGACGACTTTGGCAGGGTCAACGCCGGGAACGCCACCAAGCAACATACCCAGGCCGCCGTGTGGTTGTTCTAATGCATACGCACCAGCTTGCACGGCCATACGCCCGGCTACCTTTGACATGGGGGCGAGAAGGGGCAGGCCACCACCAGGCCCTGTGACGGTTTCATAAGCGATGCATACGGCGCCGCTATCCACTAAGTCTTTGGTTTGATCAGGATCAGGAGCCAAATGTAAATACGTAAACAGAATCTGGCCTGGTCGTAACATCGCGCGTTCCGAGGCTTGCGGCTCTTTGACTTTGACAATCATGTCGCACTGCTCGAATAACATCGCTGCTGCGTCAACGACTGTGGCACCCGCGGTTCGGTAGTCATCATCGCTACGCCCAATGCCCACACCGCATTGGGTTTCAACTGTGACGGTGTGCCCAGCTGCGACCAGTTCACGAACACTTGTAGGGGTCATGCCCACCCGGTACTCGTGATTTTTAATTTCTTTTGGAACGCCAATATGCATTAAGAGTCATCCTTCTGATGTGTTTACACAGCGATCAGCTGTGAATTAGTTTGACAGTGCACGCCAATGGGTACTGAACGGCACGGGACAGCGCTAAGATGGGATTTTGTGAGTGATTGGCCAGTACTGGGTAGGCCAAGTGGGGGACAATCACTGGCACCAGTGTTCGCGTCAACGGGAAAACTAATGACACAGTGGTTTCTGCCTTTGGCGGTGTGCGTTTTACTAACCGCCTGCGGACGACAAGTTTCCATTGTCGATCCCAACGCCACGGAAGCCAGTGGGGATACACCTACTGAGAATCCGGTGGTGGGCGTAACCACAAACCCACCCGAGCCAACACCGGAGCCCACGCCCGAGCCCACACCAGACCCCACGCCAGAGCCCACGCCAGAGCCCACGCCAGAGCCAGAGCCAGAGCCAGAGCCAGAGCCAGAGCCAGAGCCCGCACCAGAACCAGCTGAAGCCTCAGTCCGGCTGTTATCGCCTGACACACTCACGGACATCGCGGGTGTTGGTACTGTAACCCCGGTCTTGGTGGCAACAGACGGTGACGTCATTCAATTCAATTGTTGTGACACCGACAACGCCTATTCGGCGGTTGTGCCTTTGAATACACAGGGCGCTTGGACTGGCGCGATTGTTTGGCAATCAGCACAAGGTGCCAGCGCTGTTGATCTGATTCGTGCCGAACTGTCGTTATCAAACCTGGCTGATCTATCTGACGTTTTAAACATTACCCCTGACACTTACCAGCGGAGTATCGACACCGATGGTGATGGAGTATCGAACCTGACTGAGTTAGTGCTGGGCACCAGTCCTTTCAATGCAAGCGATGCCAGTACAGATTTTCTCAGTGCGACGGTCCAGATACCTCGTGTTTCCGCAAATGCGGTTCCGAGTATTGATGGGGACGCAGGTAACTACGTACCGGGTACGACGGAGTTTGCTGGTGAATGGGGTAATGCCGTTCGATTGGACAGATCAGGTAATCGGTTATCTATCGACAACTTGATGTTTACAGCAACTGGTGATGTGCGCGCAACTGAAAATCATCATTGGTTAGCCTTACACGATGGCAGTTGGTTATACCTCTTAATCGTTATTGACGATGATGGCGAACACCATTTCGATTCGCGCGAAGTGCTGAAGCCGTGGCGGGACGACAGCATGGAAATATTTGTTGATGGTGATAACAGCCAATTACCGCAATACGACGGTACGGATGATTTCAGTGCTCACATTGCGTTACTGGACTCGCTAGTCGGTGGAGTGAACAGCAGCACCAACGCCAACCCGAAAGTATTTAAGTCCGTTAACTCTGTGCCCCTACCGGCTGGGCTTGTGTTTGCTACAGGCCCCTCAAAAGGCCCGATGAGCCCGCTTGATGACCCGGCTACAGCCATTCGCCAGGATGTCTACGAAGTGGCTATCCGATTAACCGACGTCAACATCGCTATTGGTCGTACCTTTGGATTTGAACTTCAGTTCAGTGACGATGACGACGCAGGTGATCGTGACGCGAAGTGGGGCTGGTTTCATTCAGCCGGTAACTCAAGCGACAACGATTTCACGTGGCGTGACCCCCGATTTATGGGGCGGGTTGTTCTTCTTCCGTAGTGAGATTCTGTTGCCTTCAGTTGAACAGTTAAGAAAAATTCGTTTGTGCGGGTGAAACTTCTGCCGTGTGGTGATAATCGTATACAGTGAACGCTTGAGTTCTTCGAACTCAAACTAACAGAGCGCACTGGCCGCACTCACCATCAAAGAGGTACATCACACGTGAATTACAGAACGCTTGGCAAGACAGGATACCGAGTTTCCGAGATCAGTTTTGGCGCGTGGGCCATCGGTGGCACCTGGGGCACGGTTGATGATGATCAATCGTTAGCGGCACTACACGCGGCGGTTGATAGTGGCGTCAATTTCATTGATACCGCTGATGTGTATGGTGATGGCCGCAGTGAACGGCTTATCGCCCAACTGCTGAAAGAGCGTTCCGAAGACATCATAGTGGCTACGAAAGTGGGGCGTCGACTGGACCCGCATTATTCTGATGGATACACGCTGGATAATCTGGAAGCTTTTGTTGATCGCAATTTAAAGAATCTAGACACAGATTGTCTCGATCTTGTGCAACTGCATTGCCCACCTACTGATGCTTTCTATCGTCCGAGCGTATTTGAAGCGATGGATACGCTTAAAGCAAAAGGAAAAATTCGGCACTATGGTGTCAGTGTGGAAAAAGTTGAAGAAGCGATAAAAGCGATTGAATTTGACGGCGTAGCCACGGTACAAATTATCTTCAATATCTTCCGGCAGCGACCAGCTGATTTATTTTTTGATTTAGCCGCGAAGAAAGACGTTGGCATACTGGCCAGGGTGCCGTTAGCAAGTGGTTTGTTAACCGGGAAGATGAACCGTACTAGCCAGTTTGAAGACGATGATCATCGAGCGTTCAATCGAGAGGGCGCTGCGTTCGATAAAGGTGAAACCTTCGCCGGGGTGGACTACAACACAGGCCTTGATGCCGTAGACGCACTCAGAGCCTTGATACCTGAAGAGATGAGCATGGCTCAATTTGCGTTACGCTGGATCTTAATGCATGACGCGGTAACCTGCGCCATACCCGGTGCAAAAAATACGGAACAAGCCATTGGTAATGCACAAGCATCTGGATTAAGCGCGTTTGATGATGCAACCATGAAGGCGGTTAACGACATCTACGTAGAACAGATTCGTCCGCAGGTGCATCATTTGTGGTGAAGCGAATACCTTTACTGTCTAAGATTCTCTAGTGAATAATGCTCGGTAATAAACACTCTATACACTTTGCTGAAACTTCACAGCTTCGCGTAGCGTACTACGCCATAGGGTCTGTGGACGGCTGGCCCTGCATCATGAGCCATGGCTTTCCTTACGACCCTCACTGTTACGCGGACTGTATTACACCGCTGGTTGATGCGGGTGCCTATGTCATCGTTCCTTATTTAAGGGGCTATGGACCAACCACATTTCTATCCAAGTCAACTTTACGTTCGGGAGAGCAGGCAGCGTTGGCTCAGGATTTACTCGACTTAATGGACTGTTTGTCGATTGATCGCGCGTTGTTGGCAGGTTTTGATTGGGGTGGTCGCGCCGGTTGTATCGTTTCAGCGCTGTATCCCGATCGAGTGTCAGGTTTGGTATCTGGCGGGTCTTACAATATTCAGAATATTGCGAGGTCTGCAGAACCCTCATCTGCACAGGAAGAGATGGCGTTTTGGTATCAGTACTACTTTCACAGCGAGCGAGGTTATCGGGGGCTCAACGCGAATCGGCGTGACCTAACTCGCCTACTGTGGAAAATGTGGTCCCCCACCTGGGACTTTAGTGATGAAGATTTCGAACGTACCGCTGCAGCGTTCGACAATGAAGATTTTGTGGATGTGGTCATTCATTCATATCGTCATCGTTACGCGTTAGTGCCAGGCGATTCAGCGGTAGCGGCGCTAGAGAAATCTCTTCATTGTGAGCCTAAGATAACCGTTCCCTGCATCACCATCGATGGTGAGGTCGATGGAGTTGGCCCCAGCACAGCGCACCATTCAAGTTATTTCACCGGACAACACCAGCATCGGGTGTTTAACAATGTGGGTCATAATTTGCCACAAGAAGCCCCGGAGGAATGGGTTGATGCAATCCTAGCGGTGAGAGAATTGGACCTTTAGTGATCGATACTCTCTTCTCGCGATCGAAGTTAGTTTGAATGCTGCAGAGTGTGGCTATCGCGAGGTGAACAAAACCGGTTGTGGGACGTAAACGTTCGTAGCAGCCGGTAATTTCCCCTGCTCGAATCCAAGCCGTTTGTTATTGTTTTTGGGCGCGTTCCGAAGCCGATGCTACGGATTGGTCTCAAAACGTTCTTTTTTTGCGCAGCGATGTAATAAAAACTCACTTGTCAGGCTACCCGCGAGCACACCTATGCGCTCAGTTCGTTTACTGGTTTTGTTGTTTGTCGCTGCTTTATTTATTTCTGGCTGCTCGAGTTCAAGCGAACCCGCATCAGTAATCACCGATTCTGACATGGAGGGGTCTAACCTAAGTGGAGTGGGTGATACGGTCGTCGACTTCTCTATAACCGTTCCTGTCTATCAATCGAACGCTCTGGTAGTGCGCCTGCAATGGGGTGATAAAGACATTAATGCTAGCTGGAGCATGGATGAGTTATGGACTGCATCAGTTGAACTTCCGACAAATACAGAGAGCAGGCTCATCGTCACTTTTTACGATCAGAATGGTGCGATTACCTTAGCTCAGTATCAGGCAGATTTTGAAACGGGTGGATCTGCATCGCAAATAAAGACCATAACTGCTGATCAATTTAACATCGCGCAGTGGGATGATGACAATGATGGCATTGCCAATCTCGATGAACTAATTGCTGGAAGTTACCCGTTGGATGGTAATGGGTCTGCGACTGCGTCCGAGTTAGAGCCGCCTAATCCGATACAAGCGACCTTAGAACTAATCCAGGATAAGACGTTTCGATTTAGTTGGGAGATCTCTTCTTCCGCTGTTTACTATCGTTTGCTGGAAAACATCGATGGTGTTTCAGGGTTTATCCAGATTGGTGACAACATCGATGGTGCCTCTCGTAGTTATGATCATCGAGTAGCGCTTTATAGAACAACGAACGCTAAGTACATTGTTCAGGCTTGTAACGTGTATTCATGTGTGGATTCAAACGAAATCAGCGTCCCTGATTCATTGGTTCCTGCGGTTGGGTACGTTAAAGCCACAACTGAGAGTCCTAATGGGTTTGGTCGTGAGGTAGCGTTGAGTGCAGATGGCAATACGTTCGCTGTTGCGGGTATTCATGAAGTTTATGTGTTCAGTCGGGTTGATGGGGTATGGCAGCAACAAGCGGTGTTGACTGAATCTGCAAGCGTTTACACATCGGGTTTTACCGGTGTACTGAGCTTAAGTGGGAATGGCGATGTACTGGCTGTGGGTGCTTCAGAAGAGGCGTTAATCCGCCCAGAAGGTGAAGAGGCTCAGTCCAGTGATCAAAGGGCAGGGGCGGTGTATTTGTATTATCGGGATAACGAGCAATGGATTTACCAGGCTCGGCTGGTATCCGACAATATTGCTGGCCACGACAAGTTTGGTACGGCAATTAGTTTGAGTTCAGATGGAAGTCTACTAGCAGTCGGTGCGCCCAGCGTAACTTTGGAAGGCACGAGCTCAACGGAAGTTATTGGTGCCGTTTACTTATTCGAACAGAGCCAAAGCACCTGGCAGCAGAAACACTTCATTCGAGGCGAAGGAGGTAGCTTCGGTAGTTCGGTAGATATCAGCTACGAGGGTGATGCGCTGGCTGTTGGGGCTATGCATCATGAGATGACAGGCTCTGCGTACGTATTTACACCGACTGATGAGGGCTGGCAACAACAAGCATTTCTTAAGGCCAATGATGCTGACCCTAGTGACTGGTTCGGCACTTCCATCACAATTGACGCCACAGGAGATACCTTGGCGGTAGGGGCACCATATTTTAATTTCGGTGACCCAAGGCTCAGTGGCCCCATCGGTGCTACTTATGTATTTCAAAAAATGGACGGTATGTGGCAGCAAGAAATTCGCTTGAACGCAACCTGGCAGGGGGATGCGTTTGGTCGTGACATCGAATTAACGGGTGATGGCAATACACTCATGGTCAGCTCCCAAGGTGCCAGCAATAATGGCATCGGGTTCGTAGCCGTATACGACCGGGCGGATGATGTGTGGATGGAGAGCACAAGGGTGACTGCAAGTAACGCCGAACGCTCAGATGATTTTGGTGACTCTCTGAGTTTGAGTAATGATGGTGATACGCTGGTGGTCGGCGCACCGCTTGAGAGAAGTTCAGCGCAGGGAATTAACGGTGATCAAACTGATAACTCTGGGGGCAATGTTGGAGCGGTTTATCTTTATTGACATCGTATTTTCTAATATCCCCTATTTATGGTTACTGGTAAACGCTGATCGGATATGTTTGACTGATTGCTGTTCGCACTGCAGAGTTTACGGCCACACTTAGTTTTCGGTGTTAACGTTTTTATAGCTCAACGTCGTCCCACGGGTACCCCCGATACGTGCTCCATAAGTCATTACCAATACGCTCCGTTAGAATGCTTATGATGGTGTGTGATCTTGACCCAGTTTAACGGACTCTTAACTCATGAGACACTGTCTCAAGACGGAGAGCCCTATGAAGAAGAGAAATCGTCGAGACTTTACGCCCGAGTTTAAGCGTGAAGCGGTCAGGATGGTCGAAGAATCTGATAAGACCATAGCCGCCGTGAGCCGAGAGCTTGGTATTGGCGGGAATTTAATCGCTCGCTGGCGAAGAGAATTCGCAACCCAAGATATTGAAGCGAGTCGCTTTGATGACAAAGACGCCGAGATTCGCCGCTTACAAGCCGAGTTGCGTGATCTGAAGGAGGATCACGACATCGTAAAAAAGGCCGCAGCATACTTTGCCAAGAACAGTCGGTGAAGTATGCCTTTATCCAGTCACATTCAAACGAGCACAGCACCGAACGGTTGTGCAGAGTGATGGGCGTATCTAGGAGCGGCTATTACGATTGGCGTAACCGTGCGCCCAGCGAGCACACCAAAGAGGATCAGAAGCTGCTGAGCCGCATTCAGTACCATTTTGGCCGAAGCCATGGCATCTATGGATCTCCAAGAATATTAAAAGATTTGCAGGAAGAAAATATTGCAGTGGCTCGAAAGCGTGTCGCCCGAATCATGCGAGAAAACCACCTGGTTGCCCGATGTGTAAATGCTTTCAAGCGCACAACAATCAAGGATTCGGCATTGCCATACGCTGACAACATTCTAGGCCAAGATTTTTCAGCATCCGAACCCAATCGTCGTTGGGTTAGCGATATCACGTATTTGCGAACCGAAGAAGGATGGCTTTATCTTGCCGTGGTGATGGATTTGTACTCTAGAGCAATCGTTGGTTGGGCCATGGACAGACACATGGATGCATCGTTAATCTCAGCGGCACTAGAAATGGCTCTCAAAGCTCGCTCAATTGATTCTGAGCTTCTGTTGCATTCAGATCGAGGTAGCCAGTATTGTTCAAGGGGATACCAATCTGCGCTGGAGAAGCGTGGGATCAGGTGTGTATGAGCGGAACTGGAAACTGCTACGACAACGCTGCGATGGAGAGCTTTTTTCATTCTTTGAAAACTGAATGGACAAGCCACCGTCAGTACGCAACGCGAAGTGCCGCAAAATCCAGTGTATTTGAATACATCGAAGTGTTTTACAACCGTCAGCGACGGCATTCCTACGTAGATCAAATGCCGCCAATGATGTACAAGGCAATTGCTGCCTAACTTATGTGTCCGTCAGACCGGGTCAAGATCAGTGCGCGCGGTTAATTGCCTGATTCAACTGACTTTCTAAGTATGAATATTCAATGAAGTTCTTTTGAGAATAAGCTTGGTAGTCCAGATTGATCCTCCCCGGCTGGAACGGACACCTAATTAAGCGATAATCTCAATCAATTAGGTGACCTATGACAGATCGAAAGAAATCCAAGAGAACTTCTCGCAAGCCATACTCTGAGTAAGCCTTCAGCCAACAACAGGGTTTTCCCACTTTGAACCTCATGTCATTGTTGTGGCTTCACCTCTGTAGCGAGCAATAATATGACGACCAGCGACAGTATCCGTGCGCCAAGGCGCAGCCGTGGTTTTTGGCTAAATCGCACTAATCAGTGGAAACAAAGCGGACTCAGAAAAATAGCTTACTGCCAGGAACACAACCTTGAACCAGTCAGTTTCTACCACTGGTCAAATAAGTTAGAAAACCACGAGTGCAAGAGTCAGCCAGATCCGGGCTCAGCACCGGAGGTTTCTTCCCGTGCAATTCGACTCATCATCAAGCGTATGCGACGATCCGCAATTTGTACACGTGGAACGTGCTGCCACCGATATCGCTCTACCGGTTAATCTCACCAGCGAGCAGATAAAACACTGGCTGCAGGCGAATCACGCCCTGCATGTTTAATATCGACACCCGAACTCGGGTGTACATTGCCCGAGAGTCCGTGGATTTTAGAAAGCAGATTGACGGCACTGGCCTTAATTGTTCAAGAAACCCTTGGGCTGGATCCATTCAGAGCCCATCTCTTTGTATTCACCAACCGGTCTCGAGATAAACTCAAGCTACTGTACTGGCATCACAATGGATACGTGTTGCTTTACTAGCGGCTTGAAAAAGGTCGGTTTGTTTGGCCGAAGCTAAATGACCACGGCGTGTTGTGCCTGGGTTTACGGGAGTTACACATTTTGCTTGAAGGGTGTGATGTCTCTACGCAGCCTAAATTTAGGTCGGTGAATAATACGCACGTATAGGCAGATGGCGTAGCGCTCTAAGCGCTGCGTTACTGTCGGGAAAGCGCCATGGTGCAAAGCGCTTTATACTGTTATTTAGGATCTCTTCGGTACACAATTCCAGCGATGAACTCAGTGAATTGCGCGCGCAAGTGGCGCAGCTCACGCGTCAGTCGGATGAGCGCACCGAGCAACTAGATGAACGTATTGAGCACATTGCCTGGTTAGAGGAAATGTTGGCCTTGTATCAGGCCAAGCGGTTTAAGCACAGCAGCGAGACTCTGGAATCGTTGCAAGGTCGGCTGTTTGATGAGTCTTAAACCGAAGAGGCGATGAGTGAGTTACAAGAGCGCTTCGAAAAAGAACAACAACAAAAACGCGCTCAGCGCGCAAAAAACAATAAGGCGCGCGCTGCCGCTCAACCACCTGAAGATCGCCCCAAAAGAAGTCCATTGCCTGAACACTTTCGTCGCGTGCATTTTGACGTGGATGTAAGCGCTGAAGACAAGCAAGCAATGGGTGATGAGAGGTCTTTTGTGGGTTGGGAAACCAGTGAAAAGCTGGCCTGCCAAGAGCGAGAATATTTTGTTCGTCAGATTCGCCGAGCGAAATACGTAAAAAACCAAACCGATCAAACCGCTGGGGCGATTAATACACAAGGTATCAAGGTGGCACCGCCATCACCGGTCATGTTGCCTAATGCCATAGCCGATGCGTCTCTATTGGCCAAGATCTTAACCGGTAAGTTCGTGGACGCTTTATCGTTTAATCGAGAATGCAAGGTGTTGAGGCGCGAAGGCGTACCAATCGGCTACAGCACGATATGCGGTTATCCCGTACGGTTAAACGAGCGGCTAGAGCCGTTAAAACGCTTGTTTTATGACTATGCAGCTGAGCAACCGCTATGGCATTTAGATGAAACTACCTTGCAAGTGCTGCAAGAATTCGGGCGAGAGCCAAGGCAGAAAAGCTATCTTTGGGCGCTTCGCGCCGGGCCACCCGGCGCGCAGGTGGTCATGTTTCATTATAACGAACGTCGAAATTATGAAGCGTTAAGCGCGTGGTTGAATGAACCACTGGGCTGTATGGGGAAGAAAAGCTCGCGACGCGGCAGGAACTGATTGGGCCATGGCTAGAGGAATTTAAAGCGCTGGCCACCGCTATGTCAGAAAAGTATTTAAAAAAGGAATGAAGCAAAAGGCGTTGTTTTACACGCTGAATAACTGGAACTTGCTGGCGCGTTTTATGGAGCATGCCGATCTGCCTCTAGATAACAACCCGGTGGAATCTGCTATCAGACCTTTCGCATTGGGTGGGCGAAACTGGCTCTATTCTGCGAGCCCAAAAGGGGCTCACGCCAATGCGGCTGCTATGGGACGGTTAGTTGTTTGTTGACCGTGAGGCACCTTACCTTTAAGGCGACGAGCAAATATACAATCAGATGAAGTTTGTAACACCGAGCCAACGACACCGTGGTGAAGATGTACAGAATCTTGCCAAGCGAGATGAGATATAGAGGCAGGCAAATCGGCAATCCCTAGTGGAGTAACTGCTCATGTCAGACACTGTCAGTGGGATCAAACGATAACGCTGAACAGGGAAATGCTAGACACAGCATCTTAGTAAAAAGCTGCGATTATCTTGACAGGCACCTCAGATCATATTTGTAAACGGTTGCATAAACTGGAACGTTCCAGTATATTAATTGGAACGTTCCAGTTTGTGTTGATTCGATAACTATGCATTGGGTTTTAGTAGGTGCAAGTACGGTGGCTTCCGAATACGTGATTCACGCTGTTCGCGCCCAGGTGGGCTGCGACGTGACGTGGTTGGTGAGTGGGTCATCCGAGCATGCCATTCGATATTCCAGTGAGTACGAAATTCCTCGATTCACATCATCGATCGAAGAAGCTCTCTCTGACGATAGTGTGTCCTGTGTATACATCTCCTCTACAAATGAAAAGCACTTTGTTCAGGCCATGGCAGCGATTGCTGCAGGTAAGCATGTCCTTTGCGAAAAACCACTTGCGTTAACTATGGGCGAAGCTCGGCAAATGGTTGCCGCGGCAAATCAGGCTAATTTGGTATTCGGAACGAACCATCACTTGAGGTGCTCAGGATCGCATCGCGTGATTCGAGAAATGATTGCTACTGGTGTAATTGGTCGCGTTTTGTCTGTGCGAGTGCACCACGCTGTTCATCTTCCGACAGCTCTTCAAGCGTGGCGCATTAATGATGCCAGCGCAGGCGGAGGTGTTATCGCAGATATAACCGTGCACAACGCTGATGTTGTTCGATTTCTGTTAGATGAAGACCCAGTTGAGGTCGTAGCTCTAAGCGAAATGTCAGGCATGGGTGTAGGGGTTGAAGATTCCTGCATGTCAGTTTGGCGTATGCCTTCAGGTGCGATGGTGATGTCGCATGAAAGCTTTACCCACCCATTTGCTGGAACAGGTTTGGAAATACACGGCACACAGGGTTCTATTGTGGCAACTGGTGTCATGACACAACAACCAGTTGGGTCTATAAGTCTGCGCAATTCTGATGGGGAGAAGCTAATTCCGTTTAGTAGTCACTCCTTATACGTTCAAGGTGTGGCTGATTTTGTTTCCGCCGCTCGTGGTAAAGGGTCTCCTGCGGCAACGGGTTCTGACGGTTTAATGTCGCTGGCCGTCTCCTTGGCAGTGCGTGAGTCTGCACAGAATGGTCAATCGGTTAGTGTGAATTATGAATGAGCAAATGACTAAATTAATTGAAGTGAGCGATGCGGTAAAACGTATTCCTGATGGTGCTGTCATTTCCGTGTCTTCTTCATCAGCGCTTGGTTGCCCGGACGCAGTGTTAAAGGCTATTGGCGAGCGTTTCGATAAAGAGGGTCATCCATGCGGTATTACGTCATTGAATCCAATTGCAGCCGGTGACGTTTATGGCGTCGATGGAATCGATCACATTGCCAAAGATGGTCTTCTGGAACGCATTCTCGCAGGATCCTATCCCTCCGGGCCATCTAGCGTTGAAATGCCTGAAATATGGAAGATGATCGTCGAAGATCGAGTAGCTGCTTATAACGTACCTTCTGGCATCTTGTTCGATATGCATCGTGAGGCTGCTGCGCACAAGCCTGGTGTATTAACCAAAGTTGGTATGGATACATTTGTTGATCCTCATCGCGAAGGCTGTGCAATGAACGAAACGGGCGCGCAGACACCAATCGTAAACCGCGTGGAGTTTGCCGATGAAACATGGCTGCATTTCCCAAACATTATTCCCAATGTAGCGATCCTTCGCGCCACCACCGCAGATGAAAAAGGCAATCTGACCTATGAACATGAAGGTGCTTATCTCGGCGGACTCGAGCAAGCAATTTGTGTGCGCAATAATGGGGGTTTGGTTATTGCGCAGGTAAAAAGAGTCACGGCTACTGGTAGTTTGCGTCCACAAGATGTGCATATTCCGGGCAATCTTATTGACTGTGTGGTAGTCGATCCGCATCAAAAACAAACAACTGAAACTGAATACGACCCAGAAATTTCAGGTGAGGTTATGCGGCCATGGAACAGCTTTACATTAGCTGAACATGGCGTTGAAAAGATCATCGCGCGCCGTGCCGCGCTTGAATTGCGTCGTGGTATGACGGCAAATCTGGGATTTGGAATTAGTGCCTTAGTGCCTCGTATTCTTCTTGAAGAGGGCTGTCCGGATGCGGTTACCTGGGCCATAGAGCAAGGAGCAGTTGGCGGTGTGCCATTGACAGGGTTTGCGTTTGGCTGTGCGTCGAATGCCGATGCCTTTTTACCAGCGCCTCAGCAATTTATCTATTTTCAAGGTGCAGGGTTTGATGTTTCATTTCTATCCTTCCTTGAGATTGATGTTGAAGGCAATGTGAACGTATCAAAGTTAGGTAAAAAGCCGTATTTAACTGCTGGGTGCGGTGGATTTGTCGATATTACCTCTCGTGCTAGGAATATTGTGTTTTCGGGCTGGTTTGAAGCTGGGGCCAAAGTCGAATTTAATGATAATGGATTAACTATTGTCGAACCTGGCAAATTCGTAAAAGTTGTCGACGAAGTTGAACATGTCACCTTCTCAGGTCGTCGTGCATTAGAGCAAGGGCAACGGGTAACTTATGTAACCGAGCGCTGTGTGATGCAGTTGACTGAAAAAGGACTGGTAGCTATTGAGGTCATGCCGAGTATCGATCCTCAAAAGCATATTGTAGATGCATCTAATGGACGAATTAGTCTCGCTGATGATTTGAAGCTCATGTCAACATCGCTGCTGGCCAACGCACCACTTGGCCTAACGTTATGAGTCAGATCATCTGTAGTTACGAAGACAATGCCGCCGTGCTTACGCTTTCAAATGAAAGCAAGTTGAATGCACTGACCTCAGAAATGCTTACCCAAATCAACGATTGTCTGGTCGAGATTGAACGTAATCCCGAAGTTCGTGCCCTCATAGTAACTGGATCTGGAACAAAAGCATTTTGTTGTGGAGCTGATATTTCAGAATGGGGTTCGTTAAGTTCAGCCGATTTCTCGCGCTATTGGGTTCGTAATGGGCATCGTGTTTTTGATCGATTAGCTCGCTTTAATAAACCGACGTTGTGCGCAGTCAATGGGCATGCGTTTGGCGGCGGTCTGGAACTCGCAGCTTGTTGCGACATACGCATTTTTTCCGACAACAGTACGCTTGCACTCCCAGAAGCCAACGTGGGTATCGTGCCGGGTTGGTCCGGTACCCAACGACTTGGTCGCTTGCTACCGGAGTCTGTTTTGAAAGAGATTGCTTTGTTTGGACGTCGTGTAGATGCCAAGCGGGCTTACTCATTGGGTTTTGCTGCTGAAGTTTCAAACAATCCAATAGAGACCGCAAAACAGATTGCATCAAACTTGGAGAGTATGTCATTACGCTCTAACGAGTTGACAAAGTTGATGATTCACGGTGCGGTTGGTGAGGATAGCTCTGCAGCTATAGAGGCTCTCGGCAGTGCTGCTGCTGCGGACAGTATTGATCGAGAAGAGGGTGTGCAAGCCTTTCTTGACAAGCGCTCACCTGAATTTAAAGGAAATTAAGCTGATGCCTGAACTGACAATAAGCGATGTTATCGAGATCGATGAGCCTGTCCCCTTTGTTGGTAAACACCTTATTAATGGTGAGTGGATAAGTGGTTCTGAAACACTCGAGCGTGTTTCACCTTCCCATGGCTTAGTGGTGAGTATTTCTGCTAAGGGCACGGCGAGTGAAACTGAAAATGCGATAGCGGCAGCAAGAAGTGCTTTCGAGAGTGATTCTTGGAGTGGGCTGTCTGGCAAGCAGCGGGCAACTACTCTGTTGAAGGTTGCCGATTTAATCGATGCCAATGTTGAGCGCATTGCTGCTCAAGAGACCCTTGAAAGTGGCAAACCGATTGCTCAGTCACGAGGTGAGGTTGGTGGTGCCTCAGATCTTTGGCGATACGCTGCGTCCCTAGCGCGGACTGGCCACGGTGATAGCCATAACAGTCTGGGTGAAGATATGCTCGGCATCGTTGTGAAGGAACCCGTTGGTGTTGTTTCGATAATCACGCCATGGAACTTTCCGTTTTGGATTCTTAGTCAGAAACTGCCTTTTGCTCTAGCCGCAGGCTGCACGGTAATAGTTAAGCCATCAGAAATGACGCCCTCATCAACCGTTATGCTTGGTGAACTCCTATTAGAAGCGGGGCTACCCGCGGGGGTGTGCAACATCGTGTTGGGGCACGGTGAACCAGTGGGTAGCTTATTGGCGGCCCACAAAGAAGTCGACATGGTGTCGTTTACGGGTTCCACCATTGTAGGCAAGCTAATAACACAAGCTTGCTCGAATACATTAAAAAAAGTGGCATTGGAACTGGGTGGAAAGAATCCGCAAGTGATTTTTCCAGATGCCGACCTTGAGAGCGCGGCGGATGCGGTCGTGTTTGGCGTGTATTTCAATGTTGGACAGTGTTGCAATTCATCTAGTCGCATCATTGTGCACGAAGATATTGCTGACACATTTGTTCAGCGTGTTATCGAACTGTCTAAGCAGGTTAAGTTTGGTGATCCGATGAATCCCGATACACAGGTTGGTGCGATCGTAACCGATGAGCACAATACAAAAATCCATGAGTATGTTCAGGCGGCCATTGAGGCCGGAGCCAAGCTTGAGTTAGGTGGGGAGAGATTACCCATCGATGGACTTGGCAACCAGTTTTATCAACCCACCGTGCTAAGTGGCGTTACCCCAGATATGGACATTGCTCGTGAAGAGGTGTTTGGTCCGGTGCTTAGCGTATTGACCTTTCGTACATTAAACCAAGCCATAACGATGGTTAACGACAGCGTTTTTGGTTTGTCCGCAGGGGTATGGAGTGAAAACGTGCATACATGTATTGAGTTTTCGCGGAAAGTCGAGGCAGGAACCGTCTGGACCAATACCTGGATGGATGGTTATCCAGAGCTTACCTTTGGCGGAGTTAAGCAGTCAGGTCAGGGCCGAGAAATTGGCCGTTACGGGTATGAAGAGTTTCTTAAGGTGAAGTCGATACTAATGCGCATTGGGCGCAGTCGGACACCTTGGGTTGAACAACGCGCATAAGGCGTGTGTAAGCGTTGTAATTTTAATCGCATATCGGAGGAGTTTCTTAATGCGTAAATTTCTAAAAGCGAATATTGCCATGGCTATCATGGTTACAGCAGTTACGGCTCAAGCAGAAGATGTTGAGGTTCTTCACTGGTGGACATCAGGTGGTGAAGCAGCCGCACTGAATGTTCTCAAAGATGATCTTGAAAGCCAAGGTATCGGTTGGACAGACATGCCGGTAGCAGGCGGTGGTGGTGAGCAGGCTATGACTGTTCTGCGAGCCCGAGTTACTGCTGGGAATGCACCGACCGCTGTTCAAGGGTTGGGCTTCGATATTATCGACTGGGCCATGCAAGGTTCATTGGCAAATCTTAACGACGTTGCAGCAAGTGAAGACTGGGACGCTGTTGTGCCTGAAGCATTACAGCAGTTCGCGAAAGTTGACGGCAAGTGGGTTTCTGCCCCGGTCAACGTGCATTCAACAAACTGGGTTTGGGCTAACAAGGCTGTACTTGATGCGAACAACATCAATGTGCCAAGTACATGGGAAGAATTCACAGCTGCATTGGATAAATTAAAGGTGGCTGGTATCACTCCGATAGCACATGGTGGCCAGCCTTGGCAGGAAGTAACTGTATTTGATGGCGTAGCGATGTCGGTCCTCGGCCCTGATCGATACAAAGCAGCATTTATTGATTTGGACGAGAGCGTGTTAGGTGGTGATGATATGAAAGCAGCGTTCGATCGCATGGCTGTTATACGTTCCAACGTTGATGACAATTTTTCCGGCCGTGACTGGAATCTTGCGACTGCCATGGTCATCAATGGAGAAGCTGGTTTTCAGATGATGGGGGACTGGGCGAAAGGTGAATTTCTGAATGCGGATAAGGTTCCTGGTAAAGACTTTGAATGCTTCCGATTTCCCGGTACTACCGAACAGGTCATTTTCAACGCCGACCAATTCATGATGTTCGACCAAGGAGGCAAGGTGTCGGCTGAACAAGCGGCCTTGGCCTCTGCGATCCTGTCGCCATCATTTCAATCTGCCTTTAATGTTGTAAAGGGATCAGTTCCAGCCCGAACAGATGTTTCCGATGAAGCGTTCGATGCCTGCGGGAAAAAAGGAATTGCAGACCTTGCCGCCGCGGCAAAGTCAGGAAACTTGTATGGCTCGGTGGCTCACGGACATGCTAACCCTGCTGCCGTGAAGAACGCTATTTACGATGTTGTTACAGCCCATTTTAATGGTGAATATGACAGTGCAACCGCCGTGGTGGAATTGGTAGACGCAGTCTCTATTGCCAAGTGATGTCAGCCGGATGGGGTGATTTCGATCACCTCATCCGGTGATTGGGAAAAATATTCGGAGTAAAGACAAGTTGTCAAACGTAGATTTTAAAACACGACTGCAAAACTGGTTGCCAAAGCTGGTCTTGTCACCATCTCTGGTATTGGTGTTGGTATTTGTCTATGGTTTTATCGCGTTTTCAGTGTATTTATCTTTTACAGACAGTCGATTGCTACCCTCTTACGGTCTAGTGGGGTGGGAGAACTACTCGAAACTTTGGCGGCTTAGTCACTGGAAAACATCGTTGACTAACATGGGCATATTTTCGGTTCTTTATATCGGCATCTGTACATGCATTGGTCTTTGTTTAGCGATTTTCCTTGATCAGAAAATTCGTGCTGAAGGAGTGCTGAGGACAATATATTTATACCCTATGGCCTTGAGTTTTATCGTTACAGGTACCGCTTGGAAATGGTTTCTTGATCCTTCTATCGGACTGGAAAACGTGTTGCAAAGTTGGGGCTGGGCAAGCTTCGAGTTCGACTGGATTAAGGATAGAGACTACGCAATTTACACGGTCGTTTTAGCGGCCGTTTGGCAAACTAGTGGTTTTGTAATGGCTATGTTTCTCGCCGGTTTGCGCGGCATAGACAACGAAATCCTTAAGGCCGCACAAATGGATGGGGCGTCTAATTGGAATCTTTATCGGCGAATCATCATACCGCAGCTACGACCAGCGTTCTTATCCGCATTCGTGATACTCAGTCATCTCGCAATTAAAACGTTCGATTTAGTTATTGCATTAACTGGTGGTGGGCCGGGCAGAGCAACTGAGCTTCCGGCAACCTTTATGTATTCCTACACCTTCTCACGCAATCAAATGGGTATTGGCGCGGCCTCGGCCACGATCATGCTAATGACTATAGCGGCCATTATGATTCCGTATTTATATGCAGAATTGCGGGAGAAAAACTGATGGCTGATGCAATGCAAGACACAGCTGTTCGTACTAGTCGCACAGTTCGCATTCTTATTTACTTAATTCTACTGCTATTCGGTTTGTTCTACCTGTTGCCATTATATGTAATGTTGATAAATTCGGTAAAGCCGCTTAATGAGATAACCGGTGGTGGCATGATGAATTTACCTCAAGCATTAACCTTTGCGCCATGGGCGAAGGCATGGTCATCCGCTCAAATTGGTGTTGATCCCACCGGGTTGTCTCCATATTTTTGGAACTCCATAAAAGTGGTTGTTCCTGCTGTTGTAATTTCAACCATTCTTGGTGCAATAAATGGTTATGTGCTAACAAAATGGCGGTTTAAATACGACAAAATTCTGTTTGGATTGATGTTGTTTGCATGCTTTATACCATTTCAAATTGTGTTGATACCCATGGCTCGAATGTTAGGTTTGATGGGCATTGCAGGAACAACCAGTGGACTGGCGCTGGTGCATATAGTCTATGGCATTGGTTTTACTACTCTGTATTTTCGAAACTATTACGCTGTGTTTCCTACTGAACTAGTGAGAGCAGCGCAAATCGACGGTGCAGGTTTTTTTCAGATATTTTGGCGGATCCTACTGCCATCTTCAGGTCCGATTGCGGTGGTTTCAATTATCTGGCAATTCACCAATATCTGGAATGATTTTTTATTTGGTGCATCGTTCGCTGACGCTACTAGCCAACCGATGACAGTCGCACTTAACAACTTGGTGCAGTCTTCACATGGTGTGAAAGAGTATAACGTACATTTTGCAGGGGCCATAATCGCAGCGCTGCCAACACTACTTGTTTACGTCGTTGCAGGCCGATATTTTGTTCGCGGTCTCATGGCTGGTTCGGTTAAAGGATAGAAGTGATGGGATTTCTGGATATTGATAACACAACCAAATCTTATGGTGCACTTGAGGTTTTACATAAGGTTGATATTTCGATTGAAGAGGGTGAGTTTCTAGTGCTTGTTGGTCCTTCGGGCTGTGGAAAGTCAACTTTGCTCAACATGATCGCAGGCCTTGAAGAAATCACCAGTGGTGAGATTCGTATCAGGGGTTCATTGATGAATGGCGTGCATCCATCCAGGCGTAACATAGCCATGGTGTTTCAATCCTATGCGCTCTATCCCAATATGACGGTAGCAAAAAATATTTCTTTTGGCCTAGAGATGCATGGCGTTCCAAAGGCTGAACGCGATAAGGCAATGGCTGATGTGTCAAGCCTGTTACAGATAGAACAACTCCTTGGTCGTAAACCGGGAGCTCTCTCTGGTGGGCAGCGACAACGTGTAGCGATGGGTCGCGCATTGGTGCGCAATCCAGATGTTTTCCTTTTCGATGAGCCACTTTCAAATCTAGACGCAAAATTGCGTGTCGATATGCGTACCGAGATTAAAAAACTGCATCAAAAACTAGGAACAACGATCGTTTACGTCACTCATGATCAGATTGAGGCTCTGACACTCTCGACACGCATAGCCGTTATGAACGGTGGTTATGTTCAGCAGCTTGGAACGCCTCAAGAAATATATGACAACCCGGCCAATCTTTTTGTTGCAACGTTCATGGGGTCCCCAGCTATGAACGTTTTGCCAGCAACCATTTCGGTGCAGCACGGCAAACCTGTGGCCTGTGTGGCTTTGCCTGATGGGACAGTTGTGCCACTACGGCTGAGCCAAGAAAACCTAAGCGCGTGGGAAGGGAAGCAAATCCTGCTAGGCATTCGCCCTGAGACTATAACCGATGAAGATGGTGCTGATCGGAATTCAAAGAATGTGGTTAATTTTACTAATCGGATTATCGTTACTGAGCCTGCAGGCTCGGACACATTTGTCACGATGAGTTTAGGAGGAAAAGATGTAATAGCTCGTATGCGCTCCGACGCAAATGTTCAGCCGGGTAACGATTTTCAGTTTGCAGTGAACATGGAAAAAGCAGTTGCGTTCGATCCTGCTACCGAAGAACGAATTGCTAGCTGATGGAGCCGGACGTTATCATCATTGGTTCGGGTATGGGAGGTGCGACGCTTGCTGCGGCACTAGCTCCCACTGGCCGCCGTATTCTGATTTTAGAAAGGGGAGATCGTCTACACCCTGTTTCTTATGATCGAGATGCTATAGCCATTTTCAGAGATGGAATATTTCGATCAAACGAAACATGGCTCGATGCACATAATAGATCGTTTAATCCGGGTAATTACTACAATGTAGGTGGTAATTCCAAGTTCTATGGTGCTGTGCTCATTCGATACCGGCGTGAAGATTTCGACCCGGTTCAGCACTTGGGTGGTAAAACGCCAGGTTGGCCAATATCGTATGAAGATATTGAAAAGGACTATCAAGCAGCTGAGGCACTATATGCTGTGAGAGGTGACGCCACAGAAGATCCTACAGAGCCAAGACACTCTGGCTCGTATCCATATGGCCCAGTGCCGGATGAAGCTGATATTGCTAATTTACGCATGCGTTTAAAGGCGGCTGGTTTTCACCCGTCTTCATTGCCGTTGGGTGTTGATATTGATCATTGGCTTAGTGCTGGCCAAACCACCTGGGATGCTTACCCGAATACCTGTGGTGGAAAAATGGACGCAGAAACATGCGGGCTACGAACAGCGCTTGCATATGACAATGTAACCCTCAAAACCGGGTGTCGTGTTCTCGCGCTTGCTTGTGGTCGTGATGCACAGGTGAACAGGGTTGTTTGCAATGTTGGAGGAGCGATGCAACATTTGTCTGCGCCGGTAATTGTACTTGCAGCGGGCGCGGTTCAATCAGCTGCTTTGCTACTGGCGTCTGCAAGTGTTGAATATCCAAATGGGATCGCAAATAGATCGGATCAAGTTGGGCGCAATTTTATGAATCACAATTGTTCCGCGCTATTGGCCGTGAATCCAATGAGAATTAATCGAGCGGTCTATCAGAAAACCTTAGTGTTAAATGATTTTTATTTAGGTAAAAAAAATGAAAGTGCGCCTTTGGGCAATATCCAATTACTAGGAAAAGTGACTGGGCCCATATTAAGCGCAAACACAAAAATACCTGTGTGGCTGGCAAAGCAGATTACAGCGAGGAGTGTTGATTTCTACGCCATGTCAGAAGACTTACCTCATCCAGAAAGTCGTGTAACGCTCAAAGACGGGCAGATTAAACTAAATTGGCGACGCTCTAATTGGGAAACACATTTAAAACTGGTGCACAAAACGAAGTGTGTGCTGCGAAAGTTAGGTTTTCCTGTTGTTCTCTCTCGAGCGTTTGATCGGTCTACGCCATCTCACCAGTGTGGTACTGCAAAGATGGGGGCGGATCCGAGATCAAGCGTGGTGGATATTTTTTGTCGATCACATGATCATAAAAATCTCTTCATTGTGGATGCTTCTGTGTTACCGACATCTGCAGCGGTAAATCCAGCACTAACCGTGGCAGCTTTGGCATTAAGAGCAGGCAGACATATTCGAGAGCAGGAGTTAGCGGAGTGAGCAAAATTGCGTTGGTCACCGGTGGACAACAAGGCATTGGGTTAGGAATTGTAAAAGAACTAATAGACGCTGGTTTTCAAGTAGCGATCGCATCGCGTTTAGATGCGTCTAATCCTAAAGTGCAAGAAATGCTCGAATTGCTGGGTAGCAGAGTGCATTATTTTCAACACGACGTCGCCGCTATAGATGGGGTTCCAGCTTTAATAGACAAAATTGAGGCTGAGGTAGGGCAGATCACGACCTTGGTCAGCAATGCAGGGGTAGGCGCACCCAAACGTGGTGATCTATTGGAGGTCGTGCCAGATAATTTCGATCTTGTATTGAACATCAATTTACGCGGAGCGTTTTTCCTTGCTCAAGAGGTTGCGCGCCGCATGGTATCGATTGATTCTGATATCTATCGATCAATAATATTCGTTACATCTGTCAGCGCAGCAATGGTTTCACCTGATCGATCTGAGTACTGCATATCCAAAGCAGGTGCTGCCATGATGAGCGAACTTTTTTCGGTGCGTCTAGCGCCACATGGAATCGGTGTTTTCGAATTACGGCCTGGCGTGATTGCGACGGAGATGACGGCTGGGGTTAAAGAGAAATACACCGATCGAATTCAGAAAGGCCTAGTGCCGGCTGGGCGTTGGGGCGAACCACGTGATATTGGTCAAATTGTCGTACCACTAGCTCTTGGGCAAATGCGTTTTGCCACAGGCGCAGCGATACCTGTCGATGGCGGTTTGTCAATCTCCAGACTTTGAGGAGCCAAGTCGTTGAAGATCATTTTCTTGAGAAGCTAAAATGAGAAGTGGATACGATTTTATTGTAGTTGGAGGTGGTTCAGCGGGATGTGTTGTAGCGTCGAGACTGTCTGAAATTTCAGATGCCAGTGTACTATTGCTTGAAGCGGGCGGTAGCGACCGGCATCCTTTGTTTCACTTGCCAGCTGGGTTTGCGAAGATGACCAAAGGCATCGGTTCCTGGGGTTGGCAAACAACCCCACAACAATCAATGCAAAACAAAATCTTCAATTACACACAGGCAAAGGTGATTGGGGGTGGCTCTGCGATTAATGCACAGATCTATACTCGTGGTGCGGCTCAGGATTACGACGAGTGGCGCCAAAGCGGCTGCCTAGAGTGGGGCTACGATGATGTGCTACCTTATTTTAAGAAGTCTGAAGATAACGATACTTATAATGGAGAGTTTCATAGTCAGGGCGGTCTGCTCGGTGTATCCATGCCCGCTGCAGCGCTCCCGATATGTGATGCGTTTATCGAAGCTGCTGGTGAGTATGGAATTCCAAAGACTATAGATGTTAATGGCGAACAGCCTGATGGTGCTGGCTATTATCAGCTAACCCAGAGAAACGTCCGGCGTTCATCCTCAGCTATGGCGTTTCTTGCTCCTGCTAAAGCACGTAAAAATCTGACTATAAAAAAACGGGCTTCAGTTCGACGCATCATCGTCGAACATGGTCGAGCTAGTGGTGTAGAACTGCTCGATGGCACGTGCATCACTGCTGATCGTGAGGTCATAATCTGCTCTGGTGCAATAGGTTCGCCACGATTGCTGCAGCTCTCGGGTATCGGTCCGGCAGAACATCTACAGAGCCTTGGAATTAATGTTGTTTTTGATCAACCCAGCGTCGGAAAAAACCTCCAGGATCACCTAGATTTGTACGCCATTTGTGAAGTCTCGGGTCACTACACTTACGATCGCTATGCCAAACCACACTTGTCTGTTCTTGCCGGTTTACAGTATCTGTTGACTCGCAAGGGACCAGTTGCGTCAAGCCTTTTTGAAACTGGTGGTTTCTGGTACGCGGATGAGAATGCTCGCTCGCCCGATATACAGATGCACCTAGGGCTGGGCACCGGGATTGAAGCTGGTGTTGAGGCTATGGCCAATGGTGGCGTGACACTAAACGCATGCCATTTACGTCCTCACTCTCGTGGCACCGTCCGCCTCCAAAGCAACAACCCAGCTGATATGCCACTGATCGACCCAAATTATTTATCCGATCCTTATGATCGGGAAATGTCGATTCGAGGTTTAAAGCTAGTGCAGGAGATACTCTCGCAGCCTGCGTTAAAACCGTTCATTCTTGCCGAGCGGCTGCCTGGCCCTGACGTGAAAACAGATGAGGATTACTTCAATTATATTTGTACGCACTCGAAAACTGCTCATCATTGTGCTGGGACCTGTCGTATGGGTATTGATACCGAAGCGGTGCTTGATCCACGTTTGCGCTTTAATGGTATTGAAGGCTTGCGTGTCGCAGATGCTTCAATTATGCCAACAGTTAATTCGTCTAACACAAATGCTCCGTCTATTATGATCGGTGAAAAAGCTGCTGACATGATTAAACAAGATCAAGGAATCCTTCGATGATTCGACATATTGTACTCACCAAGTTTAAGTCAGATATTGCCGAAGAGCGTATCAACAAAATTTACTCAGACTTCTCAGTTTTGATTAATAAGTTGGCCAACGCGCAAGGGTTTTATGCAGGCCGGTCTGAAAGTCCGGAACAAATTGAGCGAGGGTATTTGCACGGTTTAGTTATCGATTTCGATAGCTGGGATGCATTGCAGGCTTATTCGGAAAACAAAGAGCACAAAGCTCTGGGCGCGCAGCTTATTGAACACGCAGTTGGCGGGCTCGATGGAATTCTTGTACTCGATATCGAAACAAAAGGATAAGCGATGCTAAGGCTTCCACTCGACGATGGGACTCTCGGGAACTATACGACAAAAGAGCAACCACTCTTGCCAAGAGCCCCTCGTGTGCCACTGACCCGCACAGCCTTTGCTGCGGCTCACGTTGCAAGCGATCCATTGCGTGAACGCAGCCCTTGGGATACACGGCCGGCGGTAGACTGGGATTCAACGTTGGCATTCCGAAATGGACTGTGGGACCAAGGGTTGGGTTTGGCGGAAGCCATGGACACTGCACAACGTGGAATGGGAGTGGATTGGCTAACGGCGAAGGAATTGATCGAACGCACTCTATTATCTGCCAAAGCGCATTCTCTTAAACCACGTGTGGCTTGTGGCGCTGGTACAGATCATAAGTCGTTGGATGATCTTGGCGATCCAACAGCAATACTCGCAGCCTATCAGGAGCAGGCTGAAGCAATCGAAGCAGCAGGTGGGCAGCTTATCCTGATGGCGTCACGGGCGTTTACGGCCATCAGCGCAACCCCTGATGATTACTATAAGGTTTATCGCAGACTGATTGATGAGGCGGCCGAACCGGTTATTCTTCATTGGTTGGGAGATATGTTCGATCCCGAATTAGCAGACTATTGGGGCTCGAAAGAGCTAGAAAGTGCGAACAGATTTGTCTTGTCGTTAATTCAAGAGAATCCGTCCAAAGTAGATGGCATAAAAATATCTCTTCTTGATCAGGTGCACGAAGAAAGCTTTCGTGTAAGGCTACCAGAGGGAGTGCGTCTTTATACTGGTGATGATTTCAATTATACAGACCTTATAGCGGGGAATGGTGAGCAGTATAGTCACGCACTGCTAGGAATATTCGCCGCCATCGCTCCAGCGGCGTCTCAAGGACTCGAAGCACTCGCAAGCGGGGACACAAAAACTTACCAGGCGCTACTGGGGCCAACTGTCCCACTCAGTCGGGAAATATTTAAGGCACCTACACGCTTCTATAAAGCTGGTATAGCGTTTCTGGCGTGGCTGAATGGTTATCAGCCGCACTTCATCATGCCCGCTGGGTTTCAATCGAGTCGAGACATCACGCACTATGCTAATGTATACCGACTTGCCGATGCGTCGCGATTGCTACTCAATCCAGAATTAGCTGAGTACAGAATGAAGACTCTATTGGCGCTCCATGGCATAGAAAAATAAATTTAACGTGGCACGACGTCCTACGATAGTTGATGTAGCTAAGCATGCTGGTGTGTCCAAGTCGACTGTTAGTTTGGTCTTACAAGATAGCGACACGGTCAAGGATACGACGCGTCTTGCTGTGCGCAAGTCCATGGCAGCGATTGGCTACGTCTACAATCGTTCAGCTGCGACCTTACGGTCGGCATCATCTGGTTTGATTGGGTTGGTCATCAACGATGTGCGCAACCCATTCTTTACTGAGTTTGCAGCATCACTACAAATGAGTTTGGCTGAACAAGGGTATGCAACTGTCATTGCGAACACTGATGAAAGTCCGAAATTGCAAGCGCGCACAATTGCCTCTTTGATCGAACATGGTGTTTCCGGATTGATCATTTCCCCAGCGTACGGTTGCGAAAAAGAGACAATCTGCGCGCTTCAGACGGCAGCAGTACCAACCATTCAGGTCTTTCGTCGACTTAATGAGGATTGTTCGCTATTTCCGTTTATTGCTCCCGACTACGAACTCGGTAGTGTGTTGGCGACGAAAGAGTTGATTGAAACGGGGTGTAGACGAATTGCGTTTCTTGGAGGTTTAGAGGGTCGGCCTGTGACTCGTGAAAGAATGAGTGGCTATTTATCAGTATTGAGAAAAAATAAAATAGATCCAATCATTCTTACCGGGCAAGCGACACGGCAGTTTGGAAGATCTGCCGCCATTGAGCTAACTTCCAGAAATCCCAGCGTTGATGGAATACTCTGCTTTAACGATTTGGTTGCTCTGGGTGTATTGGCGTCTTGTGCAGAGCATGGCCCACGCGTGGGCCATGACATTCGAGTTGTCGGTTTTGATGATATTGAAGACTGTCGCGATAGTTTTCCATCTTTGACGTCGGTAAGTTGCAACATCCCGGAATTTGCAGAAACTGCGGCCAAAAGTATGCTGGATTGGATGAATGATGGAAAGATACCTGACCCAATTGCTCGTCTATCTGTTTCACTCATTCGGCGTGCTTCGAGTGCGCGCTAGCCGTTGTTTGATATCGGGCCTGCAAACCAGTTTGAACATAAGTTTAATGTACCGAAACTACGCTCGGTGGATCTTCAGGTGATGCTAATTAAAAAGTATCAACAAAGGGAGAGTGGGATAATTCTATTTTACCCAATCGACTCGTTTTCCAGACCGAGTCAGTTCACTATGTTTTTTATGATTTCTCAAAGGACGATTTCCGAGTTTGTCTGCTCTGGTGTGGAATGAGCAACCTAGATGATAGTAACGAATTGCTAGTGCTACGTGATTTGTTTGATTCGGCAGTTGCAGCTGTAGCAGGTGATATTGCGACGTTCAAAGCTCTACAAAACTTCAGCGCTGAAAATGTGCATGTCATCGCTATCGGCAAAGCGGCTGCTTCTATGATGCATGGGGCCATTGATGCATCGGGAGCTCGGCTGAGTCGAGCACTGGTTTTTTTAAATATGGACATATCGACGACACTCTTAAAAATGATGGTCGCTGCAAATGCATGGAATCTGCGCATCCCGTGCCGGATAGTAGATCGTTAGAAGCAGGTTTATACTTGCAACAGTTTTTGCAAAACTTGCCAAATGATAGCAGTCTTCTGGTTTTGATTTCAGGCGGGTCCTCTTCATTGGTATTATAGCTGGTCCCCGATTTATCACTAAATAATCTGCAGAGAGTTAATCGTTATTTGTTATCGGTAGGGCTGGACATCAATATGATGAATACGGTTCGAAAATCTCTGTCATTGATCAAAGGTGATCGCTTGGTCAATTTTCTCGGGCCTCAAGCTACCTTGCAGTTGCTGATATCTGATGTTCCCGGTGATGTTCTGGAATCGATCGGTGCGGGATTGCTGGTACAATCAGCTACTGGTGGTCATGCCACCGAATTTACCAGTACATTGCCGGATTGGATAAAGGATTATCAGCGTGGCAGCAGCAGTGCACCTGTCAGCGATTCACCAATCTGGTCGGAGATCAAATTGCAAATTATAGCGTCCAATAAAATTGCTTGTAGTGCAGCGGCAGACCGTGCTCAATCGAAAGGTCTCGTCGTTCAACAAGACGATGGGATACTAACTGGTGACGTCACCAAAATGGCGTTTAAGATAGCTCAGACGCTGACAGACCCAAATCAATCGAAAGGTATTTATATTTGGGGTGGAGAGACAGCGATGCTATTACCCGAATCCCCCGGTCGCGGTGGACGTAATCAGCAATTTGCATTGTAGCTGTTGAAGGAAATGTAATTGAGAACCACGGGGGCTGAAGCAGTTGCCGCACGCTGGCAGGCATTATGTTGTGGTACCGATGGCTCCGACGGGCCTACCAATGATAAAGGCGGTTTTGTCGATAACGATACTTTTAAAATCGGTGTCGAGTTCATGGAACCATTAGGTGTCGATGTTACTTTCTGATTTAGATTTTTATCAAATGCGGCATTCTTCCGTCATAAGGACTCTTAATATAATCATTTATATTTCCTAATAGAATAGCGACGACAAATCTTGAAGCCAAATTGCGCATTTGCATGAGCAGATTAGAGCCAGCGCTTGGAGAGCTTTGAGTTAAGAAGGAGAATCCAAGAGGATAGTCTTCGATGAGCCCTTCGTGAAAAGAGCTATTACGTAATCTTGAAATTTCGGTTTTCTTATTACTTGGGATTGCCCAGGCCGGGGTACTTATCGAAAAATAATCACACAGCCACTCAATTCTTTCTTTGTATGCCTCGTTTGTAGAAATATCTCCACCTACCGAGTATGTTCAGTTCAAATCTGAAATAGGCCTGCCATTTGATACGTGCTACGTTTCCGAAAGAGGCGAGTTGGATACTGGGGAGTATTTTGAGTCTAATGAGTTGCTTGACGCTTTATCTTTCAAGCACACTCCCATCAGTGCAGGGCTGGTGCTTGAAGTTTTTGACAGCGAGGGATACTTCCAAGAGATGTATAAGTTAGGTTCGGATGAGAATTACCAGTATTCGTATGAATCCATCGAACAACCTGATGATTTAATGGTTAACATCCCCGGGGATGCGTTCCCTGGTATTCGTGAAGTTTCGTTACCTGATATAGAGCCACTGATAGTGACCAGTATGGGTACCCAACAGATCCTAAATTCATCGTATGCCGTGGTTTCGAAAGATCAGATCCATAAATGGGTTGCTTCAAACAACCCTCATTCGAGTATTTACCTGGGCATTGCTTATTCATCTGATTCTGTAAACACGGCTATCGTATGTCGAGCTATGGATGATGGTGAATTCATGCTTACAGAGCGTATCAGAAACATGATTCCAGACTCAATTAGCATTGAGTACTTATACATGACTCGGCATACGGAAAATCGCATAGCGGTTGGTGATAACGCTGTGCTTGATTTAATTACTGTCGTACAGGCAGAAAGCCCTTAACGTCCGTTTATCGGTGCTAGCCGCTATGACTGCCCATGCAACAAACAACTCACTGCACGCCGCCCGGTATGTTGAACCACAGGCACTTCTATACGACAAGCATCCAACCGTTGCGGGCAACGCGGATGGAAGTGACACCCAGAGGGTGGCGATATGGGGTCCGGTATTTCACCATCGGCGGCTTCGTGCATTCGCCCAAAGCCATCTACGCGAGGTGCTGCGTTGATTAGCATTTGTGTGTAAGGGTGTGCTGGCGAATCAAACAGCTCTTGTCTGGGGGCTGATTCAATTAAGCGACCCAGGTACAACACACCGACGTGGTCGGCCATGTAGCGAACCACCGCTAAGTCGTGTGTGATAAACAAATAGGTTAAACCTAAGTCCCTTTGAAGGTCTCTCATCAAGTTCAATACTTGCGCTTGTACCGAAACATCCAACGCAGAGGTGGGTTCGTCACACACAATGAATTCCGGGTCTGAAGCCAGCGCTCTGGCAATGCCGATGCGTTGCCTTTGCCCACCGGAGAATTCATGCGGAAACTTTGCGCCGTCTTTACTGGACAGGCCCACCTTTTCAAGTAGCTCATCGATCTTCCGGGTGCGTTCAGCGCCGCTAACATTTAAAAACGCGTCAATCGGTTCACCCACAATATCGCGCACACGCCAACGAGGGTTAAGGCTGGCGTAGGGGTCCTGGAAAATCATTTGAATGCGCTTCCGGGTACTGGCAATGTCAGCCGCGCTGGCATTGGTTAAATCAACCCCGTCGATGTGCACGCGGCCGGAGGTGGGTTTTAATAAGCCAACCAGCATTTTAGCGATGGTGGATTTGCCGGAGCCGCTTTCACCCACCAGGGCATAGGTGGTGCCACGCTCTATGGTGAAGTCGACTGAATCCACCGCTTTCAGTGTTTGCCTTTTCTGCCCGGATAGCACACGGTTTAACCACGGCTTGGATACATCAAATACCCGAGATAAGGATTGCACGCTAATCAGTGAATCGTTCATGCCGATGCCTCCGTTGCCAAGTGGCAGGCAATGGTGGTGTCGCCTAACGGGGTCAGTGCTGGTTGCTCGGTTTTACACACGGGCATAACTTCACTGCATCTCGGGTGGAACGGGCAACCCGTAGGCAGTGCCAATAGCCCTGGCATGGAACCTGGGATTTGATTTAGCCGGGCGTTATCTCCGTCCATGTTGGCAGGGTTTGGGGTTGCACCCACCAAACCGCGTGTATACGGGTGTTTTGCTGAGGTTAAAACCTGTTCGGTGTTGCCAATTTCAGCCACACGGCCAGCGTAGAGTACAACGACTCGGTCGGTCGTTTCTGCAATCACGCCCATGTCGTGCGTAATGAGCATAACGCCGGTATTGCGTTCACGACATAAGCGCTTTAGTAGCATTAACACTTGCGCCTGTACGGATACATCTAACGCGGTGGTGGGTTCATCTGCAATGATCAGGTCCGGTTCGCCGATCAGTGCCAGCGCGATGACCACACGCTGGCGCATACCACCAGAGAATTCGTGGGGGTACGCATCCAGACGAGACTCTGCCGCCGGTATGCCTACATCAATTAACGCTTGTAAGGCTTTCTCGCGAGCTGCCTCGCGACTAATGGCTAAGTGCGCCATGGCTGTTTCGCTGAGCTGATCGCCAATGGACATCAGTGGGTCAAGGCTCGTGAGTGGGTCTTGAAAAACGGTGCCAATGCGTTTGCCTCGAACGCGCCGAAGCTGTTCTTCGTTCAGACCACTGATGACTTCGCCTTGTAAGGTCACGCTGCCACTGGAGATGCGCGCTGGTCGATCTAATAAACCGATGATGGCGGAGCCTGTGATGGATTTTCCGGCACCGGACTCACCCACAACCCCAACGATTTCTCCGCGACCAATGGTAAAGCTCACTTCATTAACCGGAGTCAGTACACCACGCCGTGTGGGGATCTGTACTTTGAGGTCTTTAACTTCTAATAAGGTGTGTTCAGTCATGGCTAGCGCAACTTAGGGTTCAGTACATCGCGAAGCCAATCGCCCAATAAATTGACCGATAGCGCCAGCACCAACAAGGTGATAGACGGGAATAAAATAATCCACCATTCACCGGCGAATAAGAAGTCTTGCCCAATGCTGATGAGTGTGCCGAGTGAGGGTTTGGTAGGTGGCGCGCCCACACCTAAGAACGATAACGTGGCTTCTAAAATGATGGCCAACGCTAGCGAGATGGTGGCAATAACCAGCACGGGGCTCATCACGTTAGGCAGTAGATGTTTTCGTAATATAACGAATGGGCTGCGCCCGATCAGTCGTGCGGCTTGTACGTATTCTTTGCGCGCTTCCACCATGGCAGAACTTCGAACGGTACGTGCAAATTGCACCCAGTCGGATAAACCGATCGATAAAATCAAAACATAGATGGCCATCTGATCCCTTAGCTCGGGTGGTGTCAAACCGCGAGCAACGCCGAAAATCAACATGGCAACGAGGATGGATGGAAACGTTAGCTGAATATCGGCAATGCGCATGATGATGGCATCAATCCAACCACCAAAATACCCGGCGATTAACCCCAGGGATATACCTAAAAAGGCAGCGAACGCCACAGCCATAACACCAATAAACAACGACAGCCGCATGCCATACAAAATGGCAGAAAAAATATCTCTACCCTGATCGTCCGTACCCAGCCAGTACATATTGCCTGAACCTAAACCCGACTGCATTGGCGCGGTAAAGCCATCCATAAGATTCAATGAGGCCGGATCAAACGGTGTGTACGGCGCTACCAAGGGGGCAAACACTGCGGCTGCTACCAAGGCGAAGAACAGCAGCGTGGATACAATCGCAACCGGTGAACGTCGCCACGACCACATGACATCCGATTGCCACCAACGAGCTAAACGGGAACTGGCCATCAGCGTGCCTCCGTGCCGTCTAGCCGCAGTCTGGGGTCGATAATGACGTACAGCAAATCGACCACCAGGTTGATCAGCACAAACAGGGTGCCAACTAACAGCAGGTAGGTCGCCATGATGGGCACGTCAACAAAATTTACCGCGTTGATGAACAACAAGCCAACCCCTGGCCATTGAAAAACGGTTTCGGTGATGATGGCGAAGGCGATGATTTGCCCGAGTTGGATGCCGATGATCGTGACCACCGGCAACAGAGTGTTCTTAAGTGCATGACCGAAGTTGATTGCGCGGCGCGCCAGGCCTCGGGCGCGAGCGAAGCGAATGTAGTCGGTTCGCAGTACTTCCAGCATCTCTGAACGCACCAGGCGCATAACAAGCGTCATTTGGTACAGGCCCAAAGTGATGGACGGCAGGATTAATGACTTTAAGCCGGAGGCGGTGAGTAAACCGGTTTTCCAACCGAACACATCTACCGTTTCACCGCGACCAAAGGACGGCAGCATTTTTAATTCAACCGCAAATACCCAGATAAGCAATATGCCGATAAGAAACGTGGGTAGTGAGACGCCGATGAGCGATGACGTCATGATGAAGTTTGCCAAAAACCCATCACGATTGATGGCGGTGTACACACCAAACAGTACGCCCAGTACCACGGCAAAGATTGCAGACACCACGGCTAATTCAATCGTTGCGGGCAGGCGCTGAGCAATCATTTCAGCGACAGGAATACCATTACGGTAGGACACCCCAAATTCACCTTGAACGGCATTACCTAAAAACTTGAAGTATTGAACGGGTATGGGGTCGTTTAACCCCAGACGCTCCTCTAACGCTAAGCGATCCTGAACGGTGGCGTCTTGGCCGAGGATGTTTTCGTAGGGGTCGCCAATAAAGCGGAACATGCAGAAAGCGATGAAGCCAACGATGGCGAGGACTAGGGCACCTTGAAACAGGCGCCGAATAATGTAGGCGAACACTTAATCTAGCCTCATGACATTTACCGCTGTCGCATCACGGCTGGCAGTTTACAACACAACACCCCACCGCGCGGAAAGCGGGGTGGGGTGTTGGATTTCAAGCGACAAATTGCAATTTAGTTTGCGTACGTCAGGAACTTGAAGTGAGGCTGATCTTCAGGTTGTACGTCAAAGCTGATGTTGTCTTTCATTCCCCAGTTCAGGATCTGGTTGTGAATAGGCAAGTAGATGGTTTCAGCTTGAACGGTTTCCCAGATGCTCTGAATGGTTGCGTTTCGAGCGTCAAGGTCTGTTTCAGAGGCCAGGCTAACAATCATGGCATCTACATCGGCATTGGAATAGCCGGTGTTGTTCCACGAACCCCGATCATCTGTGGTGCTGTGCACGAGGAAGTTGAAGATGTATTCAGAATCGAACGTGGGTACACCCCAACCCAACATGTAGAAGTCGGTTGTTTTGTTCTGAATCAATGGGAAGTGCTGCGCCTTAGGCTTGGCATCCAGGTTAACGGTTACGCCAATCTGCGCCCACATACCAACCGCGGCCTGGCAGATGGCTTCATCGTTGATGTAGCGATCATTCGGGCAGTTCAGTACCACGGAGAATCCATCACCGTAGCCGGCATCCGCCATGAGAGCTTTGGCCGCAGCCATATCAGCGGCTGGGTAGGCATCAAACTCTTCGGTCCAACCGTTAACGAACGGAGGCATGATGACACCGGTTGGCTCGGACTGGCCACGCATAACAACGCGCTGGATGGCTTCGCGGTTAATGGCCATGTTCATGGCTTCTCGAACGCGAACATCCGCAAACGGGTTAGCGCCGTCCACGTCATCAGATTCGATGTCGTCTGCACCGCTGTTCATGCCAAAAAAGATGGTTCGGTTTTGCGCAGCTTTCACCACTTTCAACGAATCGGTTTCATCAACACGCGCTAAATCCTGCACAGGTACATCCTGGATGAAATCCACTTCACCTGAAAGCAGTGCAGCAACTCGTGTTGCAGCGGATTGAATGGGTGTGTAAACAATTTCGGTAACTTCTAACGGAAAGCTGCCTTTGCCCCAGTAGTTATCGTTGGCTTGCAAGACGGTGCGCTCATCAACAACGCGAGACACTAATGTGTAAGCACCGGTACCGTTTGCGTTTTTCGCAGCGAAGTTGTCACCGCCGTTAGCAATGTCTTGTGGCTCTGCAGAATCGTTATCAACGGTCCAACCTGAGTCCATCATGAACAGGTTGGTTAAGTTGTTTGGCATCAAAGGGTTCGGGCCAGTGGTGGTGATGTCAATAGTGAAGTCATCTACCTTGGTTACGCTTTCAACCGATGACAGCAGTTCTTTCATTGCACTGGTTGGCATCATGGCGCGTTCAAGTGAGAACACAACATCATCGGCATTGAATTCTTCACCGCCGTGGAAAGTTACGCCTTCCCGAAGTTTAAAACGCCATACCGTTGGATCATCGGTGGGGCCCCATTCGGTAGCCAGGGCAGGGATGACTTGACCTGCCATGTCACGTTGTAACAGTGGCTCGTAAATCTGGTGGGCTAAGGTGTGAGTAGGACCTTCATTTTGTGAGTGAGGGTCCAGCGTTAACGAATCACCCGCTCGTGCCCAACGCAGCGTTTCAGCGTGCGCTGCACTCATGACGCCCTGCGACGCGAGTGCAATCAAGACGGCGGTAGACAAAGTCTTCCGGGTCATACATTTCTCCAGTTATAGCTTATGGATGTGAGAGTTACGGGCATACGCCCATGGCACTAGCTTGCCTGAATTCTGTTCAACGTCAAGTGTTTGCGATTCAGGTAGGCTTTGGTGCACAGGCGATTCCGCCTAGCACAGCAACCGATAATCACGTTTTGGAACGGCAAAAACTACTCGAACGCATACGAAAACTGTATGCCATGGCCCAAGAGGCTGATGCGTCGCCTCATGAGGCAGAGATAGCCCTGCGTCGCTGCCGCTCCCTGATGGAGCGTTTTGGGGTATCAGAAGCCGATTTGGAAACGCCTGAATTCAGCACCAGTCAGGTGGGCAAAGGTTATCGATCTACACCGGCTTATGTGTCTGTGCTCGGCGCGTCAGTGGGTTTGCTGCACGATTGTCTGTGCGTAGATTCAGGGCGGATTGAATTCCGCGGCTTCAGTGTGGATGCTGAGGTAGCCCCGCTAACCTACCAATACCTGTTTGATGCTATGGAGCGCTCCCTGAAACAACGCAAAGCCCAAGGCGATGTTGGCCCGGGGCGTTC
>JAHDCO010000142.1 GCA_020629835.1 Granulosicoccaceae bacterium | reverse complement strand
GGCGCGCCATCATCGTTTGTGCCTACTTCACCGATGAATTTAAGCCCGGGTAACTCATCTTCGTTGCTTGAGATAAAGTCGGCCAATTCACCAACGTGCAAGTCGCCCAATGACGAATCAGTGAAGTTATTAAACGCAGAACCCGGTAATTGATCCCCATCGAATGACGGGCTAGGGTCACTTACAACTAACTGATACGCGCTAGAGCACTGAGCGTAGGGTTGGTCAAGCGAGTAGGGGTCATCCCATGTGGTATTCGTTAAACCTAAACGTTCATCCATACCACCGCTGGTATCGAACTGAGAAGTTGGAGTCATTGCGCCACCTAGGTAACGCATGCCTTCATACATCATCTCGGCCACCGGGTTACCCCAGGCACGACATTCGCCGTTTCTAAATGATCGGTTGTATAACCATCCGCAGTCACGCTGTACCGTTTGAGAGTGGAAGTCGTTTGGAATTTGAATGGCATCCATGTTGGTTACGATGCCGGGGTTACGTGTGAACATACCCGTATTCAAGTCAACTTCGTTTTCGCCAAACGAGCTCATGGTTTGACGAACCACGCCACCTTGCAGGTTGTTCTCAAACGAACCGGAAATCATGCTGAAGTACATGGCGTTGTTCTCACCGTACTCATGCAGCAGACCCACAGGCTTGTAGGCTCCATTGGGGTACTGTTGACAGAATTCTTCTTCAAAACCTGTCTTACAGACGGTAACGTCCACCGGGATATCCATATTGGCGTATCCGTCACCCTGAACGCGTTCTTTATCTACCCACTGCCAGATACGCTGGGTTGTATTAGTACGAACACGTAGAAACGGTACATCGTTCCTGTCTTTGTTGTTAGTGGCAAAATGGTGTCTACGGCCGCTGCTAGGCTGGCTCAATGGCGTATAGTCCGAAATCAGAAAACCATCTTCTTCTAAAGACGTGTACTCAATACCCCAGGTGTGGTTTTCCCACGGTACGAATGCTCGGCGCAGCCGGGTATTGAATTCTTCATCGATAACGCGCTTACCGCCATACAGGGCGCGTAACATGATGTCCATGCGCGTCATGGTCATGTAGTTTAAGAAGTCGCCACTCCATGTGGCGCCGCATTTCTTATCGGCCGTAATCGATACCGCTTCCAGGTGATCACCGCCCACCACCTGATAACACATGTTCGAATCAAAGTAACCGTAGTAATCGATTTCGTGTGGTTTGAATTTGTTGTCCAGTACGCCATCGTTGTTGATGTCTTCGTACGTCGGGTATGCTTCGAAGAACAGCTTGTTGTCGCGCTCCATAACGATCTGGACCAACGCCGTCTTACTGCCATCAACAAACAATGGCACATCCGGTAGGTTCAGTTCTGCGGAGAATGCGGTAGGGACAAAGCACATAGACAATAGTGCCGGAAGTCTACTCAAGGCGGATCGCTTCTTAATCATAGAGTCGGTGCTACCTGGTTTGGCCAAACTTTTGTGTGGTACGTCTCAATCGATAAGCGGATAGGGACGTCGGTTTTTCGCAATGAGCTTCCACAGAAGTATTTGCGCGCGCACGAAACCTCCTACCACGGTGTTGTATTCGGCCGCGAGGAGTGCGTAATAAAGCCTGAACGGCTGCGACTCATAGAAAACATACCGGGAACCTTGATCAGTTCAAGCTTTCAACTCAATCGTGTGTGTAGCAGTACACAATGAGACTGTGGTGGCTCAATCTTTGGGCTCTGGCTGCCGTTTAACCCCCTATCGAGCACCAAGAATCAGGCGATGACGTTGAGTAGACGCTGCGCGAATGAAAAGAGGTACAGCAGGCAACAGGGTTTTACCCTGGTCGAACTGTTGATCACACTCGCCATAGTCGTGGTTTTATTAGGGGTTGCCGCAACCGGGTTTACCCGCGTGGTCCAGCAGAAGCGGGCAACTGAAACGGCGGCTAACTTGAAAGCTAGCGTATTTCAGGCCCGGGGGGAGGCGGTAACCACCGGCGGCTGGGTAGGGATATGTGGCAGTGCAACCGGTAACTCTTGCGCGAACAATTTCAACGATGGCTGGGTCATTTTTCATGATGTCGATAAAGACAACAGCTTGACGGCGGCCGATACGGTGCTTTCGTACTACGAACAGGATCGCACACTCATGACGGTGGACGCGGATTCCTTAACAGCCGGTGCTGGCAATGGTCCTGTGATGTTCAACTTTCGCGGGTACCCGAACAAGTCGATGAATTTCACGCTCGATCTTGGCACGAGCAGCAATACCTTCATATTGCATCCTAATGGTTCAATCGAAACACAAGATCCGGTTTACTAGGGCGGCCTTTATGAAGATTCAAACGTTTAATCGTTCGCCTTCGCCAGTTAACCATGCGCAGGCGATTCGTTCGATATCCCATCATGCTCAAAGAGGTGTTGGCTTAATTGAAGTGTTAGCCGCTGTGTTCATTATGACCATCGGTGTACTGGCCATTGCCCATTTGCAAACAGCCTCATTGGTTGCCACAAAGAACTCGGCTGACTTTTTTGAAATTAATGAGCTCAGTCATAAGATATTAGAGCAGCTCAAAGCAGACCGCGGTAATGCCGCCAATGGTGCCTATAACTTCGCGTTTGGTGACAGCACCGCAGGTGGTGGCGCAAATGCAGACATCGTTCAAAAAGTCGGTGCCTGGAACGCGGAGATGGGCCTCATTGTTTATCAGGGGCAAGTGAGCGTGGATTGCGACACCGACGAGTGCCAGGTGAGCCTGCGCTGGAATGAAACCAGTCATGAGGGTGAGGGGCAAGAGGTGTTTAACCTCAAGTCTCCCATATAACCAGAGCCCGTGAATTCTATGAATAAAGAGCGCTTTGCGTCCCCGAAGAACGCGTCCGGCTTCACATTACTGGAGCTACTGGTATCCATCGTGATTGGCATGCTGGCGATCTCATCCGCTATCACTGTACTTTCCAATGCCTCTGCTCAACGCAAGCTATTAAAGTACTCAGCGGATTTGCGAGAGGAGTCGTTCATGATCTCGCATGTGCTGTCCCAACAGATTGCGCAAATCGGTTACCAACCCGTTGATCCAATGCGAATTGTAACCAGAACGCTGCCACTAGACACCAAGGAAGTTGCCTTTCCTGAAGTACCCGGTGTTTGGGCGGCCGGTCAAACCATTCGTGGCGATGCGACCTCCATTACCTATCGTTTTCAGGGCGCATCGTTACCTGATGGTACGCCAGACAACTCGATGTTCGATTGCCATGGTAATGCGTTACCAGCTGGTGCCGTTCATGAAGTGCAGATTGAGTTCCGTGATGCGCAGCTGCATTGCGTGAGCGGTGGTGCATCGGCCGTGCTGGTTGGTTTGGATGATCGACTGTCAGTTGATCAAGTGCTGTTCGAAGTGGGTATCGACGATGATTCAAACGGTGAGATCGATCGACAAGTCACTGTGCAAGCGGCAACCGCTGCTGAGCTGGTGAATGCCAGTCAGTTGGGAGTGAAACTGCTCATCGCTTCAGAAGATAACGTCGCCGCTTATAACAAGAACTACCGTTTTGATGATGTCGAGTATACGGCCGCTGACAAAAAGCTCAGAGTGGCGACGGATATCTCGATGGCGTTACGTAATTAACTTGTGTTTTATCGTTTAACTTAAAGGACAAGCTACTATGCACGCGAACTATAATCCTTCGACTTATCGTCAGCCTTCAGCGTTTGCTGGAGGTGCTGCTAAGCAGCAGGGCGGCTATGCGTTAGTCGTAGTAGTTATCCTGATGCTCATTGGTGGTGTGATTGCCGCTGGCGGCCTGGATACGTCCGAAAAATCAGAAAAGCTCGCCGCGAATGCGAT
>JAHDCO010000141.1 GCA_020629835.1 Granulosicoccaceae bacterium | reverse complement strand
TTACTTCGTAGTGTGACTTTCAATGCTTGCTTAGCCAGTGATTCAGCGCCCGATGAATTGATAGCCGTCACGTGATAGTGATAGGTCTCACCGGACTCCGGGGCGTCGAGTAAACACTGTTCGTAAAAGCGCGTGCTGTTGCAATCGATGTAGCTGTTGGTCTCCCAGAATTTCTGGCCCTCAGCCACGCTGTCATCAGGCGATACGGTGTACAGCAGTTTCCCGTCGCGATACACCTTGTAAGCGGTTGCGCCACTGACCGGTTGCCACTGAAATTCCACCCAATCGTTCGAGACCAGCAACACATTGGGCGTACCGGGTTGGCTGCCGGTTGTATCAACGCTCGGCTCACCCAAGCCCACCAGGAGAGTTTCGGATTGCACACTAAAGTTTGGTGAGTAGTCAAACGCCACCACGTTGTAGCGCACCGAGTCATCGCGCGGCACCTCAGTATCCTGAAATTCTGTTGTGAAAACTGTCGTTACATATTCATCGTTTCGGTACACGTTATAGCCACGTACGGTGTCATCGCTGCTGTCCGCTTGCCAGGTTAAGGTAATGGCGCTGGCCGACATGGCAGACACCGTTAGGCCATTGACCTTAGCCGGCGCAATCGTATCGATGACTGGTGTAGGTGTAGGTGTAGGTGTAGGTGTAGGTGTTGGTGGTGTAACTTCCGTACCGGTTTGTCCAATGACGGTGACGCTGCCTACCGCTTCTTTCGCAAAAACGATAGCCGACCTGCCGGAAAAAAGCCGAGGTTCGTCAAACGCGATAATGTAGTAACCGTAGAGCGTATCCGCAGCAACTGAAGTATCCGTATACTGCGTGTCGAACACTGTTGCCACGTAGTCGTTGTCTCTGTAAACGTTGTAGCCTGCAACCAGGCTATCGTCAGTGGCACCAGACCACAGGATTTCAACGCTGTTCGGGCTCTCCCGGCGTGCAGACAACACGGTGGGGGCCGCCGGAGGTTGATTGATGCTCACGAGTGGCGGGTTGGGTTCTGTCGGTGAGCTGTTGTCCTGAACGGTGATTGAGTCAGAACGTGTGGAGTAGGCGCGCGTTTCACCTGCACTGGGGTTATCAAATGACACCACGTAGAAGGTCTGCCCCAAGCCATCTGCCAGGCTGAGCTCAGCCTCGGTGCTGAAAACCGTACTGAAGTACTGGTCGTTGCGGTACAGGTTGTACCCGCCAACCCCATCGTCATCGGTGGCGGCAGACCATGCGATGACCACTGCATCGCGGCTTACTTCGGTGGTCAAACGGGTGGGTGCGGTGGGGTTTTGTGCCTGTGATACTGTGCAGTATAAGCACAGTAAGATTATGGCGAACCTGCGCAAAAGGGTTTGGGGCAAAATGCTCATAAGCCGCTGATTGACTGAAGTAAGAGTGACCGAGCACGCTATCAGAACGCAGAAAACGTGGTCGGTAATAAAACAGATATTGATGTAAGAGATTGTTTCTTAACCAGTGAACATTCAATTACTACCGATGTCTGATTCGAAATAGAACCGATTGAATAGGCAAGAGAGAAGACAGTGCGCATTTTGCTGATTGAAGACGATGTTGAATCCGCACAGTACGCGGCTAAAGGTTTTAGCGAAGCAGGTCACGTCGTGGACGTGCTGCATGATGGCAGAGAAGGCATGGTGCAGTGCCTGCAGAGTGAATACGACGTCCTGGTGGTTGACCGTATGCTGCCTAACATGGACGGGTTATCCATCGTAAAAACACTACGCGCATCAGGAAATAAGACCCCCGTCTTATTTTTAACCGCAGTATCTGGCGTGGAAGATCGCGTTGCAGGTCTGGAAGCTGGCGGTGATGATTACCTGACAAAACCATTTGCCTTTTCTGAGCTATTGGCACGTGTTAATGCCTTGGGTCGTCGGCCAGCGGCCACGGTAGAAACGACCCAATTGGAAGTAGGCGATTTAACGCTCGATTTACTGCAACGAATTGCGCGCCGTGGCGACACAGAGATTGAGTTGCAGCCACGCGAGTTTCTATTGTTGGAAGTATTGATGCGCAACGAAGGGCGTGTGGTTAGCCGCACCATGTTGTTGGAGCAGGTATGGGATTTTCATTTCGACCCCAAGACCAGTGTGGTTGAAACGCATATCTCCCGCTTACGCAGCAAGATCGATAAGCCGTTTGAAACCCAGCTTCTGCATACCGTGCGTAACTTAGGCTACAGCCTGCATGTGCCTCGTTAATGGCACTTAAACCAAGAAGTGCAAAAAAGGGTAAGAGCGCCATACCCACACTGCCGGCTCCTATCCTGGATGAAAACTCTGGTATTCGTAACCCAAGTGAATCGCGCATTATGGGGTTCACAGAACTGTTGTTCAGTCGCGCACTTTATAAAAGCTCAGCCTTTCGATTGGGCCTGGCCATTTCAGCGCTGTTCTTAATTTGCTTCTCCATCGCCTGGTACTTCTCTTACCGTTTACTGGAAGAGGGGTTGCTCGAACGGGTGGATAGTAACTTACAGCGACGTTACGAACGGATCATGACAACGTACTACGAATCGGGTTTTGCCGGTGCTTTGCAAGCCGTTGAAAGTAACGATGGTGCGCTCATGACCGACACAAGAGGTTTTGAGATCAAAGATTCAACCGGCGATTCGGTCATTGGTAACGTTGAAACCGAGGTCATGGAGTACGGCTACGGCACCTTGAAAGATGGGGCTATCGGCTTAAACGATATGGGTAGCGTGCGTCTACTCACCGCGCCAATGGGTGGCTACTCAGTCACTTTGGCACAGAGTTTAGAATTACTCGATGCGTTGCAACAGGAAGGTCGCCTGAGGTTTCTGAAGGCGTTTCTATTGTCCACCGTGCTGGCGTTATTGGGGTCAGCGTATGCGGCGTGGCGAACACATACTCGAATAGATCGCATCACTTCAACGCTGCGCTCGGTGGCAGCGGGCCAATTAGAAGATCGTTTACCGTTTTCAAAAAACGGCGACGATATCGATGAATTTTCTGAGCGCATTAATGATGCGTTGGATCGCCTGCAACAGAACGTGGATGGCTTGCGTCAGATGAGTTCGGACATGGCGCATGAATTGAAAACGCCACTGAACCGACTGCACATCCAGCTAGAAGGCGCTATTGAAAAATTGCATCGTCAGGACATCGAAGTAGATGAATTGTCCAAAGCCATGGACGAAGCTGAAATCATCAACGCTACGTTTCAAGCGATACTGAGGATTGCACAAATTGAGGCAGGCGCACGTAAGGCAGGCTTCGAACCCACGAACCTAATTGAAGTGTTAGACACCGTGTGTGAAGTGTATGAGCCGGTCGTCGAAGAAGCGGGTAACACCCTTGAAATACTGTTTGACGTCACCGAAGTACAGTATGTTTTAGGTGATCGGGAGCTGCTGATGCAAGTGGTGGTCAACTTAATCGAGAACGCTATACGGCACTGCCCTAAAGGCACGCACATCACTGTTAATGGGGGTGAGTATCACGGTGAGCCGTGGTTTACCGTGGCTGACAATGGTCCGGGTGTACCCGAAGCGCTTAGAGAGAAGTTGTTTCAGCGTATGTTCCGTTTGCAGGCCAGCAGAACAACCCCTGGAACGGGTTTGGGTATGACGCTGGTCAAGGCCGTTGCAGATTTGCACGGTGCGAAAATAACGTTATCGGATAACAATCCGGGCTTGGTCATCAACATTAAGTTCGTAGAGCATTCAGGGCACTAGCACGCTTGTCGCACGGGCCCATGTAACCGCTTATAAAATTATCGCTCATAAAAAAGCCCCTGCTGATTAAATCAGCAGAGGCTTGTCGTTGTTCCGGCACCAGGTTAAGTGCCGAACA
>JAHDCO010000056.1 GCA_020629835.1 Granulosicoccaceae bacterium | reverse complement strand
TACCAAACGGCAATTCCACCATAACCCATGAACTGCCCACACCACTGGCAGGAGCCGGTGGCAGTGGTAGCGCCGGGTTTAACGGGTGCGCGGTGATTACACCGCCTGAACTATCTTCCCAGGCAGAACCATTCCAGGTGTATGTGTCTGCAATATCCAATGCCGAACCCAGGTAACTGGCACCATTAACGTCCACGCCGGGGCTTAACACCACATCAATGTAGGGCTCGTAACCTGGATCGGTTCCACCATTTTCTAATGTGACTGAAAACGAAAATGGCTCATTTATAAAGCTCTCAGCAGGCGTGGTTACCGTCGCCGTTGGTGTTGCGGCAAGTACGCCATCAAAGTTTGCTTGTCCCAAGCTGGCAACCACAAGCGAGGCCTCGATGTCACCGGTTGCAACTTCAAGCTCCCAATCTCCACCAGCGGCTTTTGAGCCTGTGGCATCGGTACTGGCTGCCACGTCGGCCTGAGTGCTGTTAGCCAACGATTGAACAAACGCAACGCCTGCGTCGTCTTCACCCGTGAAACAGCCGTACAACAAAAAATCGCCATCCGCACTGAACGCGTTCTGCCATCCAGCGACATCTGCACTACGGGCATTCAGCACACTCTGATTAATGATGTGATCACCAATCTTTAATGCACCTGTGCCACCGTGACTCAGCACGTGCACAGCATCAAGATTTGACTCACCGTCTAACGCGTTGGATAACGACGTTACACCATCAACGTTTGTATCCAGTGCCTTAACGGTAAACGTCGTACCGTCTTGCACCACTGTGAACATGACCTCACCAGGTTCCACGTTGTCAGGAATTTCCTGATCAGAGCCTGACAACAGATCAGCCAGTAACGCTTCGTAGTTTTCAATGGTGGTATCCACCAACACGAGTTCCCGAGACTGATCCGAATCGGCTGGAATGTTCGCCAGCACTTCATCCAGACGCACCGTATCCGCAGAGTCAAGCGGCCCCAGGGGCGCTGAGTCTGTGTCGGTTGAGGCATCATCAGCCAGCGCATCATTCGCGGCATCCATACCAGCCGCATCCAACATGACACGAGGTTCCAATGCGTCAGTAGCAGAACCATTAAACAAACCCTGTTTCCAGCGTTCCGCTTTCAATGGTTTCTTCATTGGGCTCTCACTCGATTGATCTTGTGTCTGATCATCGGACTGATGCGATTCGTTTTTCTTAAAGGAGCTCATGTTTCTTTCCTAGAATCCGCTTTCGCGAATAATCGTGCCGTAGATGCGTTGAAACGCACTACTGACTAAACTGGACGCCACTGTAGGCGCCACTAAATACCCACGAATCTCGGCTTGGGTCTGGTTAAATTCGGTGTCGATTTTGAACGTTGCTAAATGCCAACCCTGCAGCGGCACTGGGTTATCACCCTGGCCTGCCTGAGTCGCAATCGGACCACCGTGTGTTACAGATAACAGCGGGTCGGGCAACGTGGCGATGTTGGTCTCTGAAACGTTCTGCAGATGAACGTCTCCCAGTACCTTGCCTTGATCTGTCTCAAAATGCCCCGCAGAGCCTTTAAGCTCGTCTACCTTGTGGGAGGGCAAATACGCTCTAATCGCAGGCGGTGCTTTCGACACCACTTCAGCAAGCACTGTGTTCGCAGCCACCCACACGCCCGGCTGAACCCAGTTTGGAATACTGACAACAGATCCGGCAAACGGAGCACGAAGTGTTAATCCGTTCTGCTGCTCAATCACAGAATTTAGTTGTGCGCGCTTATTTGCAAGGTGTTCAGCACTCACAGCCTGATGCGAACTGCTTTCAGACCAGCCGGTCTTACGTTGCAAACGAACTTGCAGGTCTTGCAATTCACGTTCGAGCACGGCTTGTTCAAAAGACAACTGTGGATTTTCTAATCTCACCAGAACGTCACCAGCTTGAACCTGAGAACCAATGGCAACAGGTATTGAGGTCACGCGAGCAGGTTCAGGTGAGTACGTACGAACAGACTGAGCAGCGGATACCACAGCCGGCATAGAAACCGTTCTTGGAATCGGTACAACCGTGAATACAAAGAGACTCAGCGCAGCAGCAACACAAACTACTCTGACAGGCCTTACCCGTCCAGACTTGATGGTTTTTGCGTAGTCCCACAACTCCACCACAACCGGCTTCACCAGCATATTCAGAAAGACACAAGTCATCAGTACAAGACCCAAGGCCTTAAACCAGAATTGATAAACCATCAAACTGATTGCAAAGTACAAGAAAACTCGGTACACCCAGGTCACCAGGGCGTAACGACATAACACCTTGATTTGATGTTGGGTTACACGGTGTGGAGCAGGTTCCTGCACTCCCAGAAGCCATTGCTTTAAGCGCCACTTCGTTGTTTCAAACGATTTTTGCTGTAAATTATCGATACCCAGCCAATCCGATAACAGGTAATACCCATCAAACTTTAAGCATGGATTGAGATTGATCAGTACACTGGACAGCAGCGACGTTACTGCCACAAAGTAGGCAATGGTTCGCCCTATGCCATCAGGTAAAACCAACCACGCTAACGCCGCGCACACGGCCAACAGCAATTCAATGCCTATGCCGGCGGCGGCAATTGCCAATCGCTTTTGGCGAGACGGCAAGCGCCAGGCGTCTGAGGTATCGCAGTACGCTACGGGCAACAAAAATATCAGTGCTACACCCATTTCACGTACTCGGCAACCAAAAGCCTTTGCAATGGCACCGTGCCCTATCTCGTGCAAGATGTTGATGAAGATGAGTGCGAGCCCGAAGTAGAGATACCCGGTTGGGTTCATATACTGAACAAAGGTATCGGTGAACTCCAAGCTATGTGCACCCACGCCCATTAAGGCACACAGTGCGGCGAAACCCCACAACGTAAAAATCGACTTCGGATGATTGACTACCAACCTGGACAAAGGCAGCAAGCTGTTTAAAAAGCGATCGGGATTTACTAACTTACGCTTAACAAATAACGTACTCCGATAGCCTTTTCGCCATAACGCAGGCTTAGGCTTAGTCGCTTTTGCATAAAGCCCACGAACCGTAGTTTGAGAATCAGCAACCACCAATTCACTGGCTACTAAAAATTGTATTAACCGCTCCAGGTCGGCTCGGTTTGCGGTTAACGTGGTCTCGTGATTCACCGATTCGATGACGGCATCGGCATCTGCCAACGACCAGCGTGCCAGCAACTCGTACTCCAGCCACCCTAGTTTGAAGTAGCGCGAGCGAATACTGTCACTGACCACCCAATGTGGAGACCCTTGACTGTCTAACCGTACCGGGTGCAGTTCAAGATCAGAGCGCAGATTAGGCAGCTTAAGCGGTTCTTCAGCGTCAGCCTCTGGCGGCTGATTGACCGGCGCTTGAGGACGCAACGCTTCTGCACTGGCATCCGATTTTTTTGAAAACGCTACCGTAGGTTTTGTCGAAAGATCACGACTTCGACTTCCAACAGAGTGGGCACGCTTCTCTAGGGGCATGGGGGCCAAAACTTTAGACCCCGACAGTTCGACGTATTACAGCAATCGGTTTACGAATTAATTGATATGCCAACGACACACGCTGACCATACAGACGAAACGTGCCTTTCATGCCAAGCCGTAAAGCCTGCGCATCTGAGGACGTATCAGTCTCGTTTGCACCTGATTCAAGATCCGCCAAAACGCGATACGCTTGATCAGTACCATTAACGCTTGCGGCAAAGTAACTCGTTTGCGCTACCACCGCGTTCACCGTTGCCAAAGGATTCGCATCGGGAAAAAAGCGCACTGGTGTGCCTTTCTCAATACCAATCGCATCATTTGCGGCTAACCAGATTTCAAACTGCTTATCCTCGGTGCCAGCCACTTCCATAATTTTTTCCCCGGTAGCAACTGCTCGCCCTTCCCAGTCTTTCTTTCGGCTGAAAAGTGCAACACCGTCTCGGGGTGCTCGAACTTCCAATCGTTCGATGCGTTCATTCACAAATGAAAGCTCGAGTGCTTTTAGATCAATCTGTGTTTGCAACTCAATCAACAGGTTTGCTTCGGTCGATCTTCCCAGTGATTGTTGGCTTGCCTTTCGCAGCTTCTCCTGGTTAAGCCGAATCTCTGATTCTATTGAACGCTTCTCATGCAACAGGTCGGTTGCATCAAATCGAACCAGTACATCGCCTTTGAGAACCCTTTGATTGGGTGCCACTTCCACGGTCTTTACAACAGCGTCTAAACCTGAAGCAATGACCGTTGGGTTTGCCGGGCTGATTTCGCCCGTTGCGATAACGCTTTGGCGTATTGGCATGAGCGACAAGACTAAGAGGCCAGCCACAACCCAACGCCAGCTTGGTGTGCGCAAACCAGCAAACCCACTAAATAGAGCGTTGCGCTTTGGGGCTGTGCGAGACTGCAAAGCCGCACGAGCGTGGGACACAACATCCGACACTTGCTGCAGCAACTGTAATTCGCTCAACTGCCAGGGTGATTTACGTGCAAGCACTAAAACGGCAGCGCCTTGATTAAAGGCAACCGTTGCCAACTCACTAAACGCCAGCTCCCGAAACAGCGGCAACAACGATGCGGGCACAGAGTCCTCTTTGTGCGCCTGTGTATCCGCTATCGTCGTATCTTTATGGTTAATAAGCTGCTCAGCAAAGGATACCAGCGGTGCATCTCGATCAAACTCCGACACACCTGAAACGGTTTTCACTCGGCAATGGGTGGCTTTCTTACCAGAAGGCTCATTACCAAACCCGACGTGTGCTGCGTCAGAGAGGGAGGTCTTTGCTGCCAGTGAGACTGAATCGTCTACCGCAATAAGGCTTACATCGTAGGCCAGCAACTTTCGAAGGTAATTCGTCAGGATAAAGCCTAAAGCCTCATCTGACTCTGCCCCACGAATGTCGCGCTCCAGCTGGATAAAACCAGCCATGCGATTGACGAGTTTGTCTTGCACCTTACTGAGTACTCTGAACGTAGCTGTTGTCTAATGTCACCCAGCCGCTCATACCAGACCACAATCCGGTGTTTTCGCTCTTGATGTGGCTGATGACTTTTACGGTTTGGCTGATCGAGTCAACTAATGGAACCACCTTATCGATGATCAAGGAATAGTTTTCACCGGTCTCTGAAATCATGACGGTCACCGATCGACCAGGCTCCAGCTCCATCAACATGTCTGACGATGCTAAGAACTCAACCACCAGGTTGTCAGTACCTACGATATCCAGCAGTTCTCTTTTTGCCTGGATGGACTCGTAAGGCTTTACGAAGCTATCAACAACCGTTGCATCAAACGGTGCTACAAGATTACATTGGCTGACTTGGTATTCAGCTATCTGTCGATCCGCTTTAGCAATGGCAAACTCTGAAGCACTTTTTGCCACTTCTGCCATGGTTGCAGAATTTAACTTATGTAATGCATCTAACGACTTAAACTCGTTACGTGCGAACTCAACCTGAGCTTTGGCTTTGTTAAGTTCCGCATTAGGTAATGTGCAGTCGATACTCAGAAGAACATCGCCCTTACTAAAGCGCTCGCCAGGTAAAAAGTTTACGCTGGTTACCATGCCTTCAATCTGACTGGATAGCGTGGCACGCTCCATAGACTTAACGACAGCAACCAATCGGGTGCTGGGTAAATTTTGGGACTGTAAATCACTCTCAGCCACCGCCATTGCACCGAACATGGCCGCTACACCGGTAACCAACGCAGCGCCGATCGCGATTTTTTTATGGTGAAAACCTTTCAACATCACATACCTCTATTTGATTTTCGGAGTTACCAAATCGTTGATAACAAGTCTTCGCGATCCGTCACGTTTTTGTAGCTATCCGCATACTCAACATCACTGCGGACAGACTTAGGAAGATAGAAACCGTCGCCGTTACTCAGGCTTGGTGCTGCACGATGGTCACGAATCTGAGCTTTCAGCATTTCAAGATCCGTGTTGTGATCCAGGACGACTGAAGGCTGATATCCCACACTAATCTCAAGCTGCGAAATAGCACTCTGCCAATCGGCGTACGCCAGGCTGAAACGATAGTTAGACAGTAGCTTGCGTGCTTTTGCCTGCACAACAGACAACTGATCTTGCTGATTTGCTTCAGCTCGTCGCTGGTATTGCTCATATAAGCTGTTGTCTACGCGATTCATTTCGCGAGCAATGTCGTAATCAGCTTTTGCCTGATTCATTCGATGAATGGCAACGTCTACCTGCGTTAGTACAGCCATACTGGTCGCCATGCGGCGGATGTCAGCCAGTTCAACCACGGACTTCGCGTGGCGAGTAGCCGCAGGGCCTGAGATTAAATTCATCAGGTTCCACGTTAAGCGGTAACCAGAAGATGCCCAGGTATCGTGCAACAGGAAGCTGTTGTCGTTGTAGTTCAGACCTGTAAAGAGCTCTACACCCGGAAGCATGCGTAACCGGGCTTTCTTGACTTCAAGCAAAGAGATACGCTTTTTATAATCTTCCTCAATCAGTTCAGGACGATTTTTCAGCGCCATCAGACGAAGTTCGTCAACCGGTGGTAGGGAGTTGGATGGGTCAAAGTTGTTTACGCTCTGTAAACCTTCCAGGTTAAACAGAAAGCCCGGGGGTAATCCCATCAACGCGGTCAGTTCGATTCGTGCCGAATTTACGTCACGCTGTAAGCCGTGCATTTGACGCTGAATATCCAGCATGGCACGCTGATAATCCAGGCACTCTTCTAAAGGTTTTAACTTCGCTTGCTGGGCAGCGTATGAATCGTTCAGGCCTTGCCTAATCTCCGACAACAGCGCCGGCATACTTTGCAGTAAGCTCGCCGAGCCCAGCATTTTTGTGTAGGCGTATTCAACATCCCGAATGATGTTTTGGGTCGTCTTGCGTTGACGTTCAACAGCGATTAACACTTCATCACTGGCTTGTTTAGCGTTCAGGTAACCGATGCCAAAGTTCAGAGTATCCCAACTCAACTGAAGGTCAGCAGTGAAGATACCTTTGTCCTGGGAGGTCGACGCACCAAAATTAGGTACCCCTGTCCCAAGGTTCAAACTGCTGGACGCTTGCTGTTTTGAGCGAACGGTATAGCCAGCGTTTGCTGCAAGCTGTGGCAACTTATCGAAGTCCGCCAGATCCAGTCGTTGCTGAGCAACCACTGATTCCATCAGCTTTAAGCGATTGTCCAGGTTGTATTTGATCGCTCGGGCGATTGCCTCATCGAGCGTTATGGTGTGCCCGGGTTCTGGCACATCGGAGAACATCGAGTTGAAATCATTAACAGCTCGACTTTCAACGTCGGCTTCAGGAATGATTTTCGTGCTGGTAGAACAAGCCGCTAGGCTGGCGCACAAGACGGCCAACGCAACGGGCCGTAAAGCGATAGAGTTTCGGAACTTCATTGCAGTTACCTTTCAGAGGAATGGACCAAGATCCAAAAAGCAAGCCACAACAGATTCTTAAATGTGTGCAACTGTTTCCGGCGAAATAATTCGCCAACTAATTCACGGAAAGCGATGCAATGTACCTAAGCATCTGGCCAACTAGACCTTTCTTGCTACTCTGATTGACAACTGTCCGACTCAATAGACAACACAAACGCGCTGTTTTAAACCGTTTACGCACCGCCTAGACTTTGGCTTCTTGCCAGCATCAAACTATTGACTATCGCTATCTCAACGCCGTAACACTGAGAGCAGCCATATGCGTTGCCTAGATCGTAACAACCAGAATTTCATGAGAGATTCTGCAAAGAACGATCCAAATCACAAAATTCGATGAATCTCACCGCATTATTTCGGTGCAACTTTATTAGCTGACGATGTGAGTGCGCATAATGTTTGCCGAATGGCACGGAAGTTTGCAAAGCCGTCGACACGCTGAGTGAGAGGCTGCGGGCAAAAACAGCAGAGACTTACTTTCTCTGAGTGGTTTGGGAGTTGCTCCCACCCCATCGGCGCATCCCCCAACCCGCCGAGGAACGTTGGTTGCCCGGGTGTTCGGGGTCAGGCCCCCAGATGGTTTGATAGGTATCCCAACAACGGCCTTGTTTCTGGAACACCACAAATACGATGGCTAAAACCACCCACCATGGAAAGATAACTAACCACATCCACTTTGGCGCATTGACGTGCCAGAGACCCATAACGATGGTGGCAAAGGCTAACAACACGGTTAGATAGCCCAAGCTCTTGTGCAAACTTTCAAACACTAAGCGGCGCTGACTCATGGCGTAGTGGTGCCCCATCAGACTTCCGCACGGCAACGGTGCTGTGGGACCGCCTTTACTGCCGCGGAAGAGACCCAATACCATCTGCCAAGCCCCCAGTCCCATAACCACATACCCGGTGGTTCGATGCCAGTACAACGACTCACCGTAGCCAGCTGGCCAATAGCGAATCATTAAAATGGCGCAGGCTGTTAGCACAATCGCAAGGGTTTGGCCGACCCAGTGGAAACGCCACCACGCTTGACTGTCCAGCTCTTGTGGGAAATTCTGATTCGGCAGAATCTTGAAGTAGCGCGCTACCAGTATGGCAATTGGCACCAGCACACCCCAACTAAAAAACATCACACGGGCGTGCCAAGCGACAACAGCCGTCAGCTCATGCGGCCTGGTTGGATCGATTCCCGTTGATAGCCACTCAAGCATGCAACGCTAACCTTTCACCGCCCCGGCCGTCATGCCAGTAATGATTTGCCGAGAGGCGAACAGCGTAAAAAGGATTGGCGGAATCGCCAGCAACATACCCGTTGCCATGATCACCCCCCACTCAATACTGAACTCGCTGGTGTTGTTTACGATCAGGATTGGGACGGTCTTGGTGTCTCGATCGGCCAACGCAGATGCTAACAAGTATTCATTCCACGCAATACGGAATGTGAAAATCGCTGCAGCGGCTAACCCGGGTTTGATTAATGGCAAAACAACTTTAAAGAAAACCTGAAACGGCCCGGCACCATCAACACGAGCGGCTTCTTCTAATGACTTAGGCACCTGAACGATGAAGCTTTGCAGAATCCAGATAACGAACGGTAGATTCATTGCCACGTAAATCAGGATGATTCCAGAATGGGTACCCGCTAAACAGACATCCCCGCGTCCGCCGAAGTTCTCACGGATTATCGAGCCGATAAAGCCTTCCTTATCTAAACAGAACGCGTTATTCCAAAGACCGAAGACTGGTACGAGAAGTACAGCTGGCGGCACCATGCGAACGGCCAGGGTGGCAAAAGACACTGAGTCGCGACCCATAAACTGAAACCGCACCAACGCGTAGGCGGCCATACAACCAATCACGAGGGTCAGCACTGTAGACACGAGTGCAATGATTAATGAGTTAACAAAGGCTCCGCCAAAACGAATAGCACAAAAGTCCAGGTGTTCTGGCTCGTACCAGAGAATGTCACACAGAGCGGTTTCATAATTTTGGATGGTGGGCATAAAGAACAGCCCAGTGTTTCCAGAGATGATGTCAATGTCGAGCTTGAACGAGCTGACAAACATCAGCACGATCGGGCCTACCGACATCAATATCAACGCCACAATCAGCGCGTAGAACCCCGGATGTTGACGTTCGTGTGTAGCAGCGGCCATTGCTCAGCCCTCCTCTTCGCGTTGCAGCATTTTGAGTTTCTGCGCGCGAGCTTCTTGCCATCGCGTGAACCCGAACATAGCCAAGGTTAAGACCATCAGTAGCAGCAGTAGGTAATTGGACATGGCCGCGGCCTCACCCAATTCTCGAAATTCTTGCGCGGTTCGCGCTATGCGTAGTGCCAGGATTTCAGTGGACAAGCCCGGCCCGCCTTCGGTCATAACCAGGATGACTTCCAACACTTTGAACGCATCGATTAAACGCAGCAGCATGGTGACAATCAATACCGGCGCCATAAGCGGCAGCTTGATATGTATGATTTGTTGCCAGCCCGTCGCGCCGTCAATACGCGCGGCTTCCAAAGCTGAGCGTGGCAGAGACTGCAACGCAGCTAAAGACAAAATGAATATGAACGGCGTCCACTGCCAGATATCGGCAATGATGACCGACGTCAGTGCGTGCTGGCCCAGCCAATCCACACGATCTAGGCCCAAGTCAGTCAGCCAACGGTTAAAGATGCCGTCGGTTTGGTGATACATAAACCGCCACATCAATCCCACAACAACCGGGGCGATCATCATCGGAAGAATAAATAAGGTTCGCAGCAATGACATGCCGCGTAGATTTCTGTCAAGCAGCAGTGCAAGCCCGACACCAATCAACATTTCGAAAAAGACCACCACAAACGCAAAGGTTAAGGTAACCGTTAAACTCTCGATAAAGGCTTCGTCACTTAGTAATTTGACGTAATTGGCCAGCCCAACAAAGTCAGTTTCAGACAGTCTCTGACTGGGGTCCCAGTCTCGAAAACTACCGTAAACCATGTATACCAAGGGATAGAACAGAGCGATCAACATAATGATCGCAGCCGGCGCCATAAATAAATACGGCGTAGTTCGATTTAATGATTGTCGAGTGTTTGCTTGCATATCAAAGATCGAATCGGCTGAAGAGATGGCGATGACGGAGAAACGATCGCCTGCTAATTTAGGAGCACAACGGAGCTGCACACAGGCAGCCCCGTTGCGGATTACCTAAGGGTTACTGCCAGGTGTAATAACCTTCAGCTTCCATCAGTTCACGGGTACGCTCAGCGACGCCGTCTAACGCTTCTTGTGGGTCCAAACCTTCGGTCAAGACTTTCGACATGGTAGTACCGATGTCTGCATTGATCTTGCCCCAGGGTGGGATGATTGGACGCCAATCGGGATCGGCATACTTCAGAGCTTCACCAAACGCTTCTGCAAACGGAAATTTCGCCTGCACTTCAGGATCTGCGTAAGTTGAGAAACGCGATGGGTTACCACCAGCCATGGCTACCATCTTGTCGCCTTCTTTCGACGTTAACCACTGCATTAACAGGAACGCAGCTTCTTTGTTTGCGCCGTTCTTTGGAATGGCAATACCGAAACCACCGGTCTGGCTGCCACGACGGACACCTTCAGGGTGCAGTGCGTAGCCGACGTTACCTGCAACTGAACTCTTTGAAGGATCTTCAAATCCTGGAGCAAAAGCGATTGAGTCCATGAACATTGCCGCTTTACCGGTTGCAAATGCATTAGCCGCTTCAGAAGGACCGAACGAGCTGCTGCCTTCAGGACCACAATCTACGATGGTCTTCAGTGCGTTAGCCGCAGCCACACCCGCTTCACTATTAATGATTGGGTTCCAGGCGTCATCAAATACTCGACCGCCTAATGGTGCAAGGTGCAATAAGAACGCGTGACTGGCTTGGTGACCAGAAGCTGCACGAGACGCCATGCCGCCCATACCAGGCTCTAGTTCAGGGATCTTGCACGCAACGTCCAGTAGCTGGTCGTAGTTTTGAGGTACATCAATACCGTGCTTTTCAAAAATATCTTTACGGTAAATGAGTACTGAAGTTTCTGACCCACTTGGGATACCGTACAGAGAACCGGTAGGGCCTGGTAAGTAACCTTTTTGACCACCGGCAACACCGATGTTTTGAACGTAACCGTCAATTAAGTCACCCGCATCGTAAGCTGGGTTGGCTAATTTAGGGTTCATGAAAAAACGAGCCAGATTTTCAAGCTGGTCGGCGTAGACGTAATCAGCTTTTGAGAAAACAACATAAGCGATTAAGTCATACGCACCTTCTTCCTGAGCCAGTTCAAGCGTTTGACGCTCACGCATTTTCAAGTAAGGCAGCATGTCCACTTCAACTTCGATGCCGGTCTGCTTTGTAAACTCTGGCAGAACCTTCATCACCGCGTTGTAGTGTGGGTGTGCGGGGAAGTTCACCACCAGGGTGGTGCCCGCATACTCTTCGTAAGGGTTAGCTGTTGCCGTTGCTGCTGTTAACAGCAACCCCGCTCCAACTAATGCCCCAGTTACAGCTTTTTTAAACATAGATTCCTCCGGGAATGGATTAACAACTTCGCGATACCGCTTTGTACTCACTACTTCTAAATGGCAGTGGATGTTTCACTGTCAAACAGGTGGATTGCGTCGCTACGGACAGCAAACCGTAAAACTTCACCCAAGGCGATGGGTGTTTCAGACTTCACTTCAACCGTGACTGTGGCCTCACCACACTCACAGATCAGTACAGATTGCGAGCCGATGTACTCAGACACCGACACCTTTAAATCCAGGGCTGCGTTATTACCGGCATTTGCATCAAAGTCCAAATCCGATGGACGAATACCCAACGTGCAATGCCGTTGCGATTGCTTAACCGCACGCGCCGCGAGATCAGCATCAATTCGCAATGAAAAGCCTTTGCCATTGGCAAACACCTGGTTGTCTCGATAGTGGAGCTCAACGTCAAGAAAATTCATTGGTGGCGAACCCAGAAAGCCTGCGACGAACTTGTTCACCGGGTGCTTGAACAGATGCTCAGGCGTGCCTTGTTGTTGAATTTCGCCGCTGTGCATGACCACGATCCGGTCCGCTAGCGTCATCGCTTCAATTTGATCGTGTGTTACGTACACCATGTTCTTGCGAACCCGCTGACGCATCACGGCGAGTTCAGCCCGCATTTGCCCGCGAAGTTTGGCGTCTAAATTGGACAGGGGCTCATCGAACAGGAACGTACCACTGTCACGGGTTAACGCCCGCCCCATCGCTACTCGCTGTCGTTGCCCGCCCGAGAGCTCAGCAGGTTTTCTAGCCAGGTAGTCCTCCAGGCCCAGCATGGTGGCTACCTCAAGTACTTTGGCATCGATCTCTTTTTGCGGCCGTTTGGCCAGACGCAGTGCGAATGACATATTCCGCGCTACGTTCATGTGCGGGTACAGCGCGTAGTCCTGAAACACCATCGCGAGGTCGCGTTCTTTAGGCTCAAGGTGACTGACCGGCTTGCCGTCCATGTAAATCTCACCTGAAGATACCGACTCGAGCCCTGCCAGCATGCGTAAGGTGGTGGATTTTCCACAGCCCGAGGGCCCGACCAGAACAGTGAACTCGGCATCCTCCATGTCCAGTTCAATGCCGTGCAGCACTTCAACGTTGCCGTACTTCTTGGTCAAATTTTCGAGCTGAATTCTCGGCATGGAGGGCCTACTGGGTACGTTGAGTAAAAACAGTCGTTTTCACCGGTAGGAACCTAAAAGCCCGCCAGAGCGCGCTTTTTCACTAACTGCACGGTGGTGAGCGAGTGAATGTTACCGGTAACAATTAACCAACTATAAACCGTTTATTACCAGCATGCAAGTTCTGTCGTGCACGAGATTCTTAAATAACTTGCCGTGTACTTTCCCGCCAGGCGATCTGAGTCTTTACCCGATGATGTTTTTTCATATGGGTTGTGGGCTCTGAAACTCCCTGGTCCGGAGTGGATTTAGGATCGGATTCTCCTAAAAGGGACTTAATAATGGCTCCTGTAGCCAGCCCTATTCCCCGGGGATCAACTTCCACTGTTGTCAACTTCGGAGAAGAAAAACGCGACATCTCGAAATTACCAAAACCGACAACCGCCATGTCCTCAGGTACGCGTATACCGCGAGCCAAAAACGCAGACAAAACACCAAAAGCCGGCGCATCGGATACACAAAAAACACAGTCTGCATCCGTAAAGTGGTGCTCGAATGCCATGCCAATTTGAAATCCCTCTTCGATCGACATTGGCGGCTTACCAAAACGAACCATACGATGGGCCGATAAACCAGCGGCTTCCATAGCATCTTCAAAGCCTGCTCTTCTCGCTGCGCCACGGTTCCAAACATCCTCAGCCTCACTGACAAAAGCGATTCTCTCGTAACCGCTTTCGATCAGTCCCAGGGTCATTTCTCTGGCGGCTTCACGATTGGAGAAGCCCACGGTGTAATCGATTGGCTGCGGGGGCATTTCCCATTGTTCGATGACTGGTACTCCCGACCGATCAAGCAAGCGGCGGGTGCGTTCACTGTGGCCGTCAAACGGCAGTACGATGGCTTCGGGTCGACGTTTCAACATACTCTCGATCAATCTTTCCTCGCGAGCTGTGGAGTAGTTCGTATATCCGAGCATGATCTGCAGACCGATGACGTCGAGCGATTCGCTCAGCGCTTGTACCGATTCTGCAAAGTGCAGATTGTTTAGTGAAGGCACCAGCGTTGCCACGACACCCGAGCGGCGGGTAGTGAGGCTACCGGCAAGCTGATCGGGTACATAGTTCATCTTTTCAACAATGGCCAGAATGCGCGCGCGAGTCTCCTCGGATACCGTGCCATTGCTACGCAAAGCCCGCGATACGGTCATACGCGACACACCTGCCGCCTGTGCCACGTCCTCCATCGTTACCGGCTGATGCGTACCCCTCTTTTCGTCTGTCATGTCGATCCAGTGCCTTTGGTGGCCGATGCGGCGGAACAAGCCCACCACACGGTAACTGTCAAAATACTACAGAGTTTTCAAAACCCGCCGTTATCAAATTTGCCATGTTTGGATAGGCCGGCGTCTCGATGGGGAGCGCTGTATATGCGGTGAGTCGCATCCTGACATACGCACCTTCCATCGCGGACAGACATGATGCTCTGCCAGAGGCGAGAGGGGGCAAGGGATGTGATCTGCTGGTGTTTGAGTTTTAGGACGAGCCAAACTCAGTTCCGCCTGATCAAGTGATTATGAATAGGCTATCAGGTGTAAATGATGTTGAATTTTGCGAATGATCAACAACTCAGAGAACTTCTGCTTAAATCAAATGTAGTAGCCGCATCAACACCGGTAGCGGTAGCTCACGAGCATAAAGAACGCCTGTTTCGCATCTTCGCATCTTTGAATTATCAAGACTACGAGCAGGATTGCGAAGTCGCACGCGATTTGCTCAAAACGCGGAGCAACGAATCTAGCTGGATACGACCCAGGATGACTACCCAGCGAAAGCAATCGTTTAAACACAAGCTTGCCGCGGGAAAAGATGTTCTAGGGCCCGTAATAAAGGTCCGCAACTAAGTATGAGATCGAATACTAGCGATACTGCAGAGTGGCGCAGAAGTAATCCTAATGACTGATTACACTCCTGAGCAGAAGAATTCTATTAGGCACAGCCAGAATGAATTGCTGTATGGCGGGATAAAATATTCCGCCGGAGGTTCGCTAGCTGCGGCGGTTGTTGTCTGGTATCAATTTGGTGAATACGTTGATCCTGAGTGGGTGCGTATATGGTTCGTTATAATCACATCAGTTTACGTGCTTCGCCTCCTCGATTCCTGGGCATTTCTAAAGAGCCATTTACGCTCTAAATATCCTAACCACTGGGGGTTGAGGTTTAATTTAGGAGCCCTGCTAGCGTCCTCGGCTTGGGCCTCTAGTATGTGGTTAGTCTTTCCACCAAATGACGTACCACATCAAATTCTGTTGATCCTAACGTTGGGCGGGGTCGCTGGTGGAGCAATAGCTTCGTTACCCTACGATAGACTGCTGAATTTTATGTTTCAGATGATCATTGTATTGTCTGTGGAAGTGAGGCTACTAACTCAAGGGGACGTTTTTTCATATGAGATCGCCCTATTCGCGCTTTTCGTTTTCGGCTTCTTATTAAGTTGCGGAAAAGAAGTCGGAAACAACTATTTCGAATTAATAAGGCTGAAGCAAGATATCCAAGACAAAAGCAACTCCGTTATGAAAACCACCGAACGTATGGCGCATATTGGATATTGGGAGTGGAATGGCGTAAGTAATAATATTGAGTTATCGGACAATTTGGCGGCTCTGTGGAAAGTTGACGGTGATAGCATGTCAATAAAATCATGTTTTCAACGAATTCACTCTGCAGACAGAAAAAGTGTAAGAAAAACCTTCATGGAAGTTAGAGGGCTTGACGAAGATGTAGCAATCGAGTTTCGAATGAAGTCCGCGCCAGGCGCACTTAATTACCGCACCATGCGTCAGGTAATAAAACAGGTATCTAACTTAAATGGCGAGATCAAACTGCTAGGCACCGTCCAAGATATCACCGATATAAGATCAGCCGAAGAAAAAGTCTACACAATGGCCTACTACGATGGCCTTACTGGATTAGCCAATCGATCGTATTTTCACGAACATTTAAGTTCGGTCGTATCTGAGGCTCGCCATTCAAATAGACAGTTCAGTATTATTTACATTGATTTAGATAATTTCAAAGGTGTTAATGACTCTTATGGCCATGAATGCGGCGACATATACTTGCAGAAGTTTGCTGCGCATTTGAAGGGTTGTTTCCATAAAACAGACTTAGTGGCGCGACTAGGTGGAGACGAGTTTTGTGTATTGGTAAATAATATCAATTGCGTAGAAGATTCCGTCGCAGCTGCAGAGCGGTGTCTAGAGTTTAGTAAAAACACAATCGAAATTGGCAATCACAGAATAAACCCACAGCTCAGTATTGGAATATCAACATATCCGCAAGATGGCTTAGAGCCTGATGACGTAGTGAAGAGCGCTGATTTAGCCATGTATTACGTCAAGAATAACGGGAAACATGACTTTGCCGTTTACGATGAACAGATGTCAATTGAGACAGAAGAACAAATGCGCCTAGAGGCGGATTTAAAGCAAGCATTAAGAAACAACGAATTTGAATTGTGGTACCAGCCACAAGTCAATATTCAGACGAATGCGTACAGTGGTGTTGAGTGCTTAATTCGATGGCGTCATCCCATTCGAGGAATGGTCAGCCCTGAGCTATTTATTACCACCGCTGAGCGTGTTGGATTAATTACGGAAATCGGTGAATGGGTATTGGAAACTGGTTGTCAACAACTTGCAAAATGGAACGAGCAGGGTGTCTTCACCCAATTGGCTGTCAACATATCCGGCGACCACTTTATCGCGAAAGGATTTCCAGAGTCTGTTGAAAGACTAGTGAAACGCTATAACTTAAACCCAAACCATTTGGAGATAGAAATTACAGAGAGCATGAGCAGAGATCCAGTTGCGCATACCGAGGTGTGTCATCAACTTCATAAAATCGGTGTCAAAATAGCAATAGACGATTTCGGCACTGGCTATTCTTCTCTGTCACTTTTAGGTAAATTGCCCGTCGATACTTTAAAAATAGACAAATCATTCATTGACGGTGTACCCGCAAACGAAGGATCTAAGCTTATGGTCCGGGCTATAACTGGACTATGTCTGGGTTTTGACTACGATATAGTCGCGGAAGGGGTAGAGGATAGCCAGCAGCTAGCATTTCTAAAAAGCTTAGATATCCCGCATGTCCAAGGCTATTACTTCAGCAAGCCATTACCAGAAGCTGAAATCCTGCCTATCCTTACAAATATAGACCCTTTAGGTCTAGCCGCTTAGCCACAAGTTTGATCAAGTTTGGTACGCTTCCTAAGGGATCACTGAAAACTGCTTGTAAACCGCCCATTACGCTGTAATAGCCGGAATAGCTGTAATAAATCGGCTTGGCTTTCTCGTCTAAGCTGTTATTTCAGCTTCCCCGGACAATGTTTCTTGCGTATAACGCTTGTTACGTCCATTTGGGATATACAACATGACTACTCCTGGCGCAAATTTGACCTACGGCTTTACCGGCGATTACGTTCGAGAGTTTATCGAGAAAGAGTCCGTAAGGCGACAATCCAACAAAGTGCTCCATGGCCATCCATCTCCTCTCTATTGGAAGGCTCTCGAATCTCCAATCGAAGAGTTGCTGGATGAGCGCCTTGGCTATGGGATGAAAGCTCGTCACGAAGTAAATCTGTACGTCGGAACTCCATTCTGCATCAAAACTAAACCTGCTCGTTGTGGTTTTTGTCTTTTCCCTAGCGAGGACTATGAGGGAAACAAAGGGGTAGAGGCTTATCTGGATTATCTGAAACGAGAATTTGATATGTATAAGCCTTTCTATTCGTCAGATACTTTGACAAGCATTTATTTTGGAGGTGGCACCCCGAACTTGTATCGACCTGAACATTATGGCCGGGTAATGCAATTAGTCGACAACCTCTACGGAGGGATTCCTAGCGACATTGAAATTACTTTGGAAGGTATTCCTCAGCTGTTTAACGAGGAAAAAATCAAGGCTATCAGTGAAGCAGGGTTTAATAGAGTCAGCATGGGGGTCCAGCAGCTCAATGATAACTTGATCAAATATAGTGGTCGCCGACAAACACGCGAGCAAGTGTTCAACGCTTTGGAGAATTGTCACAAATATGATTTAGCGAATAGCTTGGATCTTATATATGGATGGCCAGAACAAACAATTGATAACATGCTCGAGGATTTACAGACCGCAGTGGATGCTGGCGTCCATCACATTACTCACTATGAGCTGAACATCGCCGGTCGTAGTGATTTCGCAGCTCCGAGCAAAAGGGCGTTGTTGCCATCAATCGAAACCAACATCGAAATGTACCATGCCTCTAAAGAGCTTCTTCTCAATGCAGGTTTTGAACAGGTAACAGTTTACGATTGGCGAAGAGTTCCTATCAAGGATCAGAGCGCGCGCCTGAGCTCTTACGATTATGAACACAACATGCACAACTTCGTTGCAAAAGATCCAGAGGCATCTAAAACCACACTGAAACAGGTTTGCGGAATTGGATTTGCCGCAGTTAATTTCCATGCAAATAGCCTCGACGACGGAGACCGTAACTGGATCTACATGAACCAGACGTCATTGAAAGAATACTGCGCTGATATTGATTCAGGCAGGTTTCCAATTGGCCGCGGCTTCATGTATAGCCCACACGATGTAAAGCTTGCGTGGTTGTTCCAGTCAATGCAAACCATGAAAATCAACTTTGTTCAATACATGGAAAACTTTAATGAGAACTTATTAGATTCTTACTCGGCGATATGGGAAGAATTAGATCGCCGTAATTGGATAAAAGTTGGAGAGTCTGAGTTACAGTTTATCGGAGATGGCCAGTATTACATTCCGATGATCCAATCTTTGATAGCCAGCAGACGACTCGCGGAAATCAGAGCAACACGCAAGCAAAAACTTAATAATATTGATGTCGTTGTTGAATAGTGTAGGCATCCGGCTTGGGTTCTATCAAAGTTCATCAGCATGATGTGTTCAATGAATCAGGGACACGATTGGCTCTTCATCATTACAGCAATTCAAACTTGGACTCAAATGCTAGATTTGCCAGTAGCAGGATGGATGGGTTAAAAGTTAGACCAGCTTCCGTAATTTTGTCTCATGGGACATTTTCCAATGGACGTTCGTGTAGTGGTTTGGCCTCCTACTTAGCGAAAAACGGCTTTAACTGTTGGGTATTAGAGTTTCAAGGTCACGGTGAGAGTGATCTACCTAAAACGGAACCAGACTTTGAATCCATGTGCCTAGAAGATGTTCACGCTGCTATTGGCTATGTGTTAGAGCAAAAACCCGAAAACTCAATTTACTGGGTTGGACACAGCGGCGGTGGGTTAGCAATTTTGATGTATCTAGCAAGAAATCCTCATCAGCAGTCAAAAGTGGTTAAAGTTGTGGCACTGGCTAGTCAAGCTACACATGCGGGCTCTAACTTTAAAAAACGACTTGCTATTAAATTGGCCAGTCTTGTTACCCGACTTTTTGGTATGGCCCCTGGCCGCTTGCTCAGGATAGGACCAGAGAACGAGTTTGCTAGGGTAATGTTGCAATGGTTTTCGTGGAGCTTAAGTCGTCGTTGGACCGGATCAGACGGATTCGACTATGTATCAGCGCTAGAAAAAATAAAAATCCCACTGCAGGTTTTTGCGGGCGTTGGGGATACTTTTATAGCGCCTGCACAAGGCTGCAGCTACATTTATGACGCCTGTGCGAGTTCCGAAAAGGAATTAAACTATTGCGGAAAGGACAAAGGCTTCGCCGAAGACTATACACACTCGAGGATTATTCACTCTAGCAACGCAGCCAGAGAAATCTGGCCGATGATCGCCTGTTGGTTAAATAATCCAGATTCTCAGAGTGAAATAAAATAAAAGCCAGGATCGATGAAACGTTTCTTCATCGAGATGTAGTAGCTGTGCGGAATTTCAGGATTCGGAGCTTTTTGACGACTGTTAGGAGAGTGTAAATCAGATTGTGTAAATGCCATCAGATCTGGCAATCTTAACTGAGGAACGATCTGATGGAACTGCAGTTGGACAACGAGAAACTGAAAGCAATGGCCAAGGAGCTGGCCAAAGATATGAAAACCGATGCTGACCTAAGTGAGGTCATACGTCAGCTTACCAAGCTCACCATCGAAACCGCATTGGACGCTGAGATGGATGACCACCTGGGCTATGTCAAACACGACCCCAAAGGCCGTGGTACCGGCAACAGCCGTAATGGCAATTCCAAAAAACGCGTGGTCGGAGACAACGGTCCCGTTGATATCGATGTGCCCCGCGATCGCGAAGCTGAGTTTGATCCTGTTTTCGTCCGTAAAGGCCAGCGTCGGGTCACTGAGATGGATGAAAAAATCTTGGCGCTGTACGCCCGAGGTCAAAGCACTCGCGATATCGTTGAAAGCTTCAAAGAGCTCTACGACGCGGATATCTCTGCATCACTGGTATCCAAGGTCACCGACCGGGTTATAGAGCAAGTGAACGAATGGCAGTCCCGACCACTTGATCCGTTGTATCCCATTCTCTATCTGGATGGGATTGTCATGAAAATCCGCAAGAACCAACGGGTCGAGAACAAAACCATGTACGTCGCCTTGGCCGTTAATCTACGCGGGGAAAAGGAGCTGCTTGGTCTGTGGCTCGCCGATACCGAAGGTGCGAAGTTCTGGCTGTCAGTGATCACGGACTTGAAAAATCGAGGCGTGGAAGACGTTCTCATCGCCTGTATCGATGGTTTGAAGGGGTTTCCAGAAGCCATTAACACCGAGTTTCCGCAGACTGAAATCCAACTGTGTATCGTTCACCAGGTTCGAAACAGCTTGCGATTTGTTTCGTGGAAGCACGACAAAGCCGTCACCCGAGATCTAAAGGCCATTTACCAGGCCCCAACGGAAGAACAAGCCTTGGTTGAATTATCGCGATTCAAGGAAACATGTGATGAGCAGTTTCCACAAGTCGGTCGTTCCTGGGAGAACAACTGGGCACACCTACGTACTCTGTTCGACTACCCGCCGGAAATACGTAAAGCGATCTACACAACCAATGCAATCGAATCACTGAACAGTGTGATTCGCAAGGCGACAAGGAACCGCAAAGTATTTCCTACTGATCAATCGGCTATGAAAGTAGCTTTTCTATCAATACTCAATGCGTCGAAAAACTGGAAACGGCCGATTCACAATTGGAAAGAAGCGTTGAATCGATTTAGCATACAATTCGAAGAGCGGGTCACACCGTACTTGTAACGCTGATGGCGTTTACACAGACTAAAAGACACTCTCACTGTTAGGATTTCAATCAGGAGCAGCGTTTTCCCCTTTTTATCCTCGTGTCATCATAGTAGGCTTTAAAGCGCATAAAAAAAACTTCCAAGTTAATTACCCGCTAGTGTTTGTTGCAATGCGGAATAAGCCGGTTTCACGCCATAGTTTTCATCAAGATATAAAGGAGACGATAGCGTTCTAAATGAATAGCGATCAGTGAAGCCCCAGGTCTGCAGCACCGTACAACGCGGTTGTGCCTGACAAGCTTGGACTACGCCACCATAAACGGCCGCTTGAACGCTTTCATTATCGCTACCTGTTAACGCAACATCCAACTCCGTGATGTGAATATCCAGACCGCGTTCGGCAATGGCCGCCATGTTAGCGGCCAATTCATCAAACTGATCAAAGCTAGAGAACACATGCATCTGGAAGCCGATTGCATCCACGGGCACATCGCGTTCAAGTAAACGATCGACTAACTGCAGTAAGCCATCGAACTTAGGCCCTGAAAAACCAACATCAAATTCGTTTAACACAAGCTTTGCCGTGGGGTCCAACTCACGCGCTTGCTGAAACGCTATATCAATGTAATTTTCGCCCATAGCTTCGTACCATATGGACTGGCGCATATTGCCGTCGTTGTCATTCAATGGCTCATTAATCACATCCCAGTAATCCACCTGGTCAGCGTAGCGATTCATAACGCGTGTAATGTACTCACGCATATGCACTTCTCGATCACCAGACGTTGTGTTTTCAACCCAACTTGGCAAACTACGGTGCCAAACCAGGGGATGACCTCGCACCTGCATCCCATTCACATTTGCAAATTGAATTAAGTTATCCATGTCGGCGAATTCAAATAAGCCAGGAGCCGGATTTATGGCATCCCATTTCATGGAACTCTCTGGTGTAATAATCGAAAATTCAGAAGCGGCAATGGATTCATAAACACCACCATCGGCCTGAAGGTAAAACACAGGAGATACAGCACTACCAAACAGTACGCTGCCACCCGCGGCGGCATCGCGCAAGCGGGCACCCGCACGAACAAAATCTGCGGCAGGCCTTGCGAATAAATTCATCTGAGCGGTTCCCGTCAGGTTAGGGTCATCGGCATCGCGGATCAGTAAGTCAATTGTCACAGGCCCTGCAGACATCGGCGTGACTTGCAGCCATTGCAGTAATTCCGGATCTCGCTCATCAGGTGTTAGGGTCGTACCTGAGGGTGCGTTCAACAATTCTATGCTGGGGTTAGTACCGTTTCGGTCGGTACCGACAAGATAGATAACCGCTGGGTCACCCACACGAACGGTATAGTCATCCACGGGTTCAATGTTTGGAGCCACGTTAGGCACACTGCTCGGATCGCTGGGCTCATCGACTGCAATGAATACCGTCTGCGAACTTCGATAAGCGCCCACTGCAGGGTCAACCGCTACCACTGTGAAGTCGTTGACACCCACGTCCGCTTGATAGGTCTGCCAACGCAGCGTTTTAGTCCCATCAAAATTATCATCGAAGCTTGCGCCCTCGGGTAGCTCCTGGGGAAACATGCCAGGTAAATCCCCTTCTGGATCACGCGGTACATAGCGAATTTCCACAAGCTCACCGGCCTCAACTCGAACATTCGCTAAGCCTTCAAAAAACGGGGCCCCGTTTTGACTTGTGTCCAACCCTGATGGAACCGTTACAACAGCAGCGGGAAGGCCTTGAGCAAAATCAGCTTCTGTAAACTCAGGCATTAATTCCAGCGGTACTCGAGGGGATGTATCACGCACCACGGGAAAGCTAGTCACCGTATGGAAAATTGAGGCCTGTGTAACAGGCTCATCATTTGCCGAAGGGCCTTCAGTCAACGGCGGATTGGGCAGCGGAGCCAATGCTAATGGGTCAGAACCAGCACCTGGCGTACCGCCTGGTGTTCCACCGGGGGTTCCACCCGGGGTCCCACCCGGGGTTCCACCTGGCGTTGGCTCAGGCGTAGTTCCAGGGTTGGGTCCAGCCGTGTCCTGGCTGGATGAATCGTCGCTGCTACAGCCTGACATCACCACTAAGGCAGCGAACAACA
>JAHDCO010000055.1 GCA_020629835.1 Granulosicoccaceae bacterium | reverse complement strand
AAGGGATGCCAACCACCTATATCGTTTCGGCCGATGGGAAGCTAATTGCTGAAGCTGTGGGGCCGCGCGAATGGGATACCCCAGAGTTCATAGACTACATGCTATCTCTGCGATGAATGAACGAAAAGGGCCCCTCAAACTGATTTGAGCAGCCCTTATTCATATCAAATATCGATTTATGTCAAAAATCGATTTGTATCAACGATCGATTCATATCAATTATCGATAAACACTGGACGAACACGGTCACTATGCGTCAGCGCGGTGCTCGATTAAGCCGTCTACGACTCCTGGATCGGCCAGGGTTGACGTATCTCCAAGGTTGCTCAGGTCGTTTTCTGCGATCTTGCGCAATATGCGGCGCATGATTTTTCCAGAGCGTGTTTTTGGTAGTCCTGGCGCCCACTGAATGACGTCGGGTGTTGCGATGGGGCCAATTTCGGAACGCACGTGCTTGATTAGTTCGGCACGGAGCTCATCGGTGTCGTCTACACCGATATTCAATGTCACGTAGGCGTATATGCCCTGACCTTTAATATCGTGTGGGTAGCCGACTACAGCGGCTTCAGCGACGCTTTCGTGCAGTACTAGGGCGCTTTCAATTTCAGCGGTTCCAAGACGATGACCGGATACGTTTAATACATCGTCTACGCGGCCCGTGATCCAGTAATAACCGTCTTCATCACGACGGGCCCCGTCACCTGTGAAGTAGTAACCCGGGTACATCGCAAAATAGGTTTCGTGGAATCGCTTGTGATCCCCATAAACGGTACGCATTTGACCTGGCCATGGGCGTGTGATGACAAGATTACCCTCGGCAGCTCCTTCAAGAATGTTGCCTTGCTCATCCACCAGTGCAGGCACAACACCGAAAAACGGTTTAGTGGCCGAGCCTGGTTTCAGATCGGTTGCTCCGGGTAATGGCGTAATGAGTACACCACCGGTCTCGGTTTGCCACCAGGTATCCACAATCGGACAACGACTGTCGCCGACAACTTCGTGGTACCACTCCCAGGCTTCCGGATTGATCGGCTCACCAACGGTACCCAATAACTTCAGCGACTCGCGTGATGTTGATGTCACTGGATCATTGCCGTGTGCCATTAACGCGCGGATAGCGGTGGGCGCTGTGTAGAAAATATTAACTTTGTGTTTGTCGATAACTTCCCAGAAACGGCTAACCGACGGGTACGTTGGAATACCTTCAAACATCATGGTAGTTGCACCATTGGCTAAAGGTCCGTACACAATGTAGGAATGACCGGTTACCCAGCCGACATCTGCCGTACACCAATACACGTCGCCGTCTTGATAATCAAAAATGTACTTGTGCGAAATTGCCGCGTGCAGTAGGTAGCCGCCGCTCGTGTGCAGTACACCTTTGGGTTTACCGGTTGAACCTGATGTGTACAGAATAAACAACGGATCCTCTGCATCCATTTCTTCAACAGGGCATTCATCGGATGCTGCTTCTACCAATTCGTGGTACCAAAGATCGCGACCATCAGTCCATTCAACATCCTCACCGCCGCGTTTGACTACAACCATGCGCTTAATGTTGTTGGTTTTCTCGCAGGCAATGTCTGCGTTTGCTTTTAACGGGACTTTGCGGCCGCCGCGTAATCCCTGATCGGCGGTGATAACCACAGAACACTCAGCATTTTCAATGCGATCGGCAAGTGCATCAGGTGAAAATCCACCAAACACGACTGAGTGCATCGCGCCGATTCGAGCACACGACAACATCGCGATGGCCGCTTCAGGAATCATCGGCATATAGATGCAAACACGATCGCCTTTTTTTACCCCAATACCTTTTAACGCATTGGAGAAACGGCAAATTTCGGCGTGCAATTCACGGTAAGTGATGGCCTTGTCTTCGTTCGGGTCGTCGCCCTCCCAGATAATGGCCGTTTGATCGCCGCGTTTTTCTAAATGGCGATCAACGCAGTTGTAACAAACGTTGAGCTTTGCGCCTTTGAACCATGCGATTTCGGCTTTGTGGTAATCCCACTCCTGAACCGAGTCCCAAGGTTTAAACCAATCCAGTGTGTCCTCAGCTTGCTGAGCCCAAAATTCATCTGGCGATTCGACGGACTGAGCGTACATGGCGTCGTATCGTTCTTTTGTGATGTGCGTGTTTTCCGCAACAGACTCAAGTACGGGGTAGGTCTTACTTTCACTCATAGACAATATGTTCATCTTTTTCGACTGCGTGAATTCTACCTGTCGTACCGAAGGAGTCAATTCAACTGGACAGCTAAGCTAGTGAGGGTCGTCAGATCAAACGCAGAACAGATCTATGCCACAAGGGAACAATTTAACCTCATGAAAAACTTACGATTATTTCTGTGGGTAAGAAGTGCTATTGACGTCGCAGACCGATTTTCTGGCGTCTTTCCCATAGTGCTTTGCGGCTAATGCCCAGCCGATTCGCTAATTCTGTTTCTGATAACTCAGCTTGATGGCGTAAAACGAAGTAACGAAAATACTCATCCAATGACAAATCGCGGTTTTGAGCACTGTCACTGTCGTTTTCCAATACGCCTAAGCCTAAATCTCTGGCCTCAATGGAACGCCCTTGGGCGGCTAAAACCGCGCGTTCGATGGAGCGATCAAGTTCCTGTGCATTGCCGTCCCAGCGATAAGCTTGTACCGCTGCAATAGCACTCGGATTGGGTTCAGTGGGTGAGATATTGTGTTTACGGCAATGGTGCTGCACAAGCGCATTCACCAGTTCCCCGAGCTTCTCATGTTGTTCACGTAGTGGTGACAACACCACGTGATTATCAAGGAACAAATCAGCCAGTTCGGTTGTTATCGCATCTTGTTCGATCAATGTGCTTAATGGGATGTCGCTGACCATAACCACTCGAACGTTGTACACGCGGCCAGTTTTTACACCTTGTAGCCCACGTTGAGTAAACCTTTCTGCGAGGGTTTTTTGCAGGTCATGACTGAGTAATTCGGGTTGACGTATGACGAGGGTGCCACCGTGCGCAGCTTGTAGCATGCCATGACGGTTCGCGCCTTCATCAGCGCCTAACAATACGGGCGCTAACGGCTTATGACGCAGCAGGGGTAAATCGGCAATGACAAATGGTCCGTTGCGACGATTCCCGTGCCAGTGCAGTAAACGAGCGAGCCATTCCCGGCCAACACCGCGTTCCCCGGCGATAAACACATTGGGTTCGGGGTTAGTTTGAGCACGTATCTTTTCGTAGTAAACGCCAATGTCGGTGCAGCTTAACAGCGCAGGTGCGGGGAGCAATCTCTCCATGTCCATTAACAACGCGGTGTTTTGGGACTTCATTCGGTTTTGCATCAACGAGCGTTCTATAACAATAAGCAACTCATCGTGATCGAAAGGCTTGGCAACATAATCGATAGCGCCGGCGCGCATGGCGTCCACCGCGGATCGCACGCTTGCATGACTGGTCATTATCACAACAGGAACAGGATCCGCATGCTCAATTATCTCGGTACCCGGTACCCCGGGTAAGCGTAAATCCGCTAGTACCAAATCATACCCACGTGGTTCATGCTTAATGGCTTCTTCTACTGAATCCGCGGGTGTGACGCTGTAATGATTTCGTTCTAATAAGCGCGTTAGCGCTTTCAGAATTACCGCTTCATCTTCGATGACAAGCAATCGATTCATAAACTGCTTGCCTTGTGCATAGGCGCTTGGTGTGCAGGCAACTGCACCACCATTCGCGTACCGTCGATGTAGTCCTCGTCCACTCTCACCGTACCGCCATGATCAGTGACCAAGCTGTACACCATAGACAGACCCAAGCCGGTGCCGCGTCCAACGGGTTTGGTGGTAAAGAATGGTTCAAATATTTGTTCACGAACGGCTTTGTCGATACCGCTTCCAGAGTCCGTGACGCGTATGCTATGCCATTGCTCATCGGAAGAACAACTCACCACGACTGGCGTGTTATCCACCGATGCATCGCATGCGTTACTGATTAGATTCAAGAAAATTTGCGCAAGGTGGTTTGCATCGCCCAGGGTGTAGGTGTCCTCAGGAACATCCAGCTTGATTTGATGTTTATGTTCTGGCGCTAATTTGACTAATCGTATGGCCTCTTGAATAACATCATTCAATTTAACCGCTTCATGCGGTGAGCCACTTATGGATTCGGCGTGGCTGAAAGTAAGCAGTGATCGTACGATGCGATTGATCCGCCCCACTTGGTCAAGAATGTCTCCGGTATGTTCGTCAATTACATCGGTGGTGTTTACTGGACTTTCTTCCTTAACCTCGTAGCGTAAGTTCTGAGCGATACTTGCGATACCGGTCAATGGGTTACCGATTTCATGAGCTACCCCAGCGGCTAATCGTCCGATGGATGCCAACCGCTCACTGTGTGCAAGCTCTGATTCGAGTGTATCTAGATGCGTCCTGTCTTCCATCAGAATAACCTGACCGGCGTCGGTCGCCTGGCCATCGCGATTAGGAATGCTTGCTTTATGCAAGTTAATGGACATCACCGTGTTATCTACCGAGATTTTGCAACGTAAGCGATGCTCTTCATCAGAACGCGCAAAGTCGCTGAGCGTGGATTGCCATGGCTCTGGCAGGGCGCCAATGGCCCGATCCTGCGCTTGCCATTCAGCAACACCGGTTAATGACTCCATGGCGGTGTTCCATACATAAACCTTACCTTCGTCATCCAAAGAACAAACGCCCAGTGGCAAGTGATACAACACCTCGCGCAAATAGCGACGTAAGTCATCCAGTTGCCGAGTCATACCTTTCATTTGTGCGCGCGATGTTTCTAGCCTTAACTCCAGCAAACGATTATCCGGTGCGCCAAAATCAATCGGGTTGTTTTGTCCTTTTGGTTGAACTCGCAAGGTTTCTCTGGCTAGCGTTGGCCCAATCAAACCGGTTAAGTTACGTTCCAAACGTTCGTGCAATAGCCGAAGTTGTGCAGGTCGTGTTTCGTCCATCGATAATTGGGTTTGTTCCAATGCACGGTGTAGCTCATCTTCAGCCACTTTGGTTCCAAGAACGGCTTGTAAAACGTACCGGTAGTTGAAAGCGCTAAGCGCTACCTGCTGTGCACCGGTACGTATGCTGTTCTGAGAAATCGCTAACTGCGCTGCGTTTTCCTCTTCTGGTGTGGGCTGTGCGAGTAGAGAGCAAACAATAAACAGTATGGCGTTTACGCTTAGTGTGCAAAACGTAGCCAGAGTCCAGATATCCGAATACGCTGGCATTTGATTCAGTAAGTTAGTGTCCGGGTTAAGTAGTGGCCAGATCAATAACAAAAACCAAACTGCGGCGCCGCCGGTCAACCCTGCAAGAAACCCGACTCGGTTGGCTCGCGCCCAAAACAGTAAGCCAAGAACACCTGGCAATAACTGAGCGGCGGCAACAAACGAAATAAGCCCCAAACTTGCCAGGCCTTCGTTCAACTCGATAACGATGTAGAAACCGTATCCAGCGGCAATGATGGAGCTAACGACAACGCGTTTATTCCACAGCAGTCGTTCGTAGAAGTCTTCTGGTGTTTTCCCGGATAAAGACGCAGGCAGCAAAACGTAATTAAGAACCATGTAACTGAGCGCTAACGTGGTAACAATCATCATGGCGCTGGCTGCTGAAACGCCGCCTAGAAAAACAACGATAGCCAGCGTTTCGCTGTTCAGCCACTGCATGATGCCCAGCACATAAAAGTCTGGCTGCATGCCAAGCGATAAATATTCACCAGCAAACAATATCGGAATAATCGGCAAATTGAGTAATAACAAAAACAACGGAAACAACCAGTAAGCGGTGTTCAGGTGTCGTGGATTTTCATTTTCGGTAAACGTCATGTGGTACTGACGCGGCAATAAAAAAGCGGCTGTAAAAGCAAGAAATAACAGCGTTGGCCAAAGGCCACCCGTGTGCATAGGTTGGTACAGTGCTTCTAATTTTTCAGGGTTCTGATTTATCCATTGGGTAAACCCCGAATGGCCGTTAAATACTGAGATAAACACAACCACACCGGCAACCAGCAGCGCAACCAGTTTAAACGCCGATTCAAAGGCAATCGCTAATACCAGACCATGATGTTTTTCTCGATGAGATAAGTGCCTTGATCCAAACAACACAGCGAATACCGTAATTAACAAGCAAAAACTAAACGCCAGAAAGTCTGGTGGGGGTTCTTGAGTTAAGACTGACACCGATTCAGTGACAGCACGTATCTGCAAAGAGATGTAGGGCAGTATCCCCACAAGCATGAACAGCGTGACCAATAGTCCTGTGCCGCGACCCCCATACCGAAAAGCCATTAAGTCGGCAATCGATGCCAACTGGTGTTCGCGTGACAGGGTAAGTAGTGGCTTTAGTATAAATGGCCCAACCAGAAACGCGCCGGTAACACCAAGATAAATCGTCAGAAACGCAAAGCCTGAGTTGTCAGCCAAGCCTACGCTGCCGTAATAAGTCCACGACGTGGCATAAACTCCCAACGATAAAGTGTAAACCCACGGGTTACTGATGAACCGCTGAGGAATTTTTTTGGTATCGGCGGCCCATGCGATAACAAACAAGAAAGCGAGATAGCCAACCGTAACCGCGAAAAGCCAACCAAGCTCAATGGTCATCGGGATTCTGCCAGCGTTGGTTCATGGCAATGAGTAACACAACGGCACCCCATACACAAAAGATGCTGTACCACGGTAGAGACAGGGAAGACCACCATGAGGTTAACGGCGAAATAAAAAGGAAGAGTGCCGCCAATAAGATCAGCACTGTGTGATCGTTGGATCTTGGCTGCATGCTAGTCAATTCGTTGTGTTGTTATCGTGGGTACTGCGGTAACACACCATAGCTCAGGGCATAAGTCCCAGAACGCTTCCAGACTGCCACAGGCGAACGGCTGTTGTCCCAGAAACTGCCAGACTTGCTGTAAAAGCGTTAAAGCGTCGGCATTGTGGATGGAAGGCGCTCGCGTTTGCTTACCTAATTTCTGCTCATGTTCATCAACTGCACAAGGCACATGTAGCCACTGAGGCACTGGTCGATCGAGCAATTGCGTCACGATTTGTTGTGCGGCAGTGCCAGGCCATAAATCCGCACCTCGAACCACATGACTAATTCCATCGCTATCATCAACGCTCGTGGCCAGTAGATAACTGACCAGTCCATCTTTGCGCCAAATGACCGGATGGCCGAGCGAGCTTGCGTCGTCCACAGTGATTGCTTTCTGTATGACATCATCAACAATGAAACCGCTGACACCCGTTGTGTCCAGGCGAATGGCGGCCTTATCACGAAGCTCGCTGAGCGTATCGCGTATCGGCTTTGTCTGATCGAGGCGGGTTTGCCGACAGTTCGCTACGCAATTAACGCCTCTGTCCAGCTCACGCCGGGTGCAGTAGCAGGCAAACACTCGATTCGCTGAAGCCAGAGACTTGAGCGCATCTTGATAGCTGGCAAGCCGACCACTTTGCTTGATGACAGGCTCGTCGACCGGTATGCCGAAATAGGATACCGCGTCGACAATCCTCGATTCGGATCCCGCCACGATGCGGGGCGGATCAATGTCATCGATGCGCAGCCGATGCTCACCCTGAAGGCTTCGCATGTGTACTGCGCTGGCAACGGCTGCAACCAACGAACCGATATGCAGGTCCCCACTGGGCGTGGGTGCGAATCGCCCAGCAAAGCAGGGCGCAGTCACGTTCGACCGCGCCGTCTCGATACTCGCGTTAGGCTGTTTGACGCTCGCGCACTTCTTCAAGCGTTTTGCAATCAATGCAGAGCTCGGCAGTGGGTCGCGCTTCTAAGCGTCCAACGCCAATTTCAACACCGCAGGTTTCGCAGTAGCCGTATTCCAGGTCATCAATACGCTTCTGAGCTTCGTTTATCTTCTTGATCAACTTACGCTCGCGATCCCGTGTGCGCAGTTCGAGGCTAAATTCTTCTTCCTGTGTTGCACGATCGTTGGGGTCTGGGAAGTTGGTCGCATCGTCTTTCATGTGGCCGACGGTACGGTCAACTTCTTCCATCAGCTGTTGTTTCCAGTCGGCCAGTTTCTGGCTGAAGTGTTCCAGCTCTTCAGGCGTCATGTAATGGCCACTCGAATCCCGCAGCGCTTTGGTGTGATCAGGCACTTCCAGCTCGCCTACGGTGATTTTGGGCCCCGCCGGTGCGGACGCTTTTGCTGGCTCGGCCTTCTTTTCAGACACTTTCTTCTTCGTCGAAGCTTTCGCTGTCTTTTTCGCTACCACTTTTTTATCTGTACTCTCGGTTGCCGCGGACGCTGCAGTTTTCTTCTTCACTGAAGTCTGCGCTTTCGCGGTAGTTTTACTGGCGGCTTTTTTCGCCGTTGTTTTCTTCGCCGCCGTCGGTTTTTCCTCAGACGCCTCGACTACGTCAGGCGCAACCTTGGATGCAGCTTTCTTAGCCGCTGGTGCCTTCTTCGCAGTGGCCTTTTTTGCAGCGGCCTTTTTGGCCGCAGGAGCCTTTTTCTTGGCTGCGGATTTCTTCGCTGCGGCTTTCTTTGAAGCGGCCTTTTTAGCGACTTTCTTTGAGGACGACTGAGCCATGTTCACCTTCGGTGGCGGCTAAAATTCGAGCGCAGGTTTTACCAGATCAACGCTGAAATTGCAATTATTTGAATCTGGCGTTCGTGCGGATGAGTCCGCAGTTTTTAAACATGGCCCCATTTGAAATACCCGAAAACCGCATCAAGCGGGCCTTTCAGACTAATTCAGCGAAGTTGGTACAGAAATTTTCTGCACGATGCCACTTGAGTTGTAAGTGTTAACCCGAGCTCTTTTTGCTTGGTATTGTTTTGGTTATCTTCGATGTGAATGAGCCGTCGCCCAAGCGAGTCGACACCTCACTGCCCAGTGCAAGTTCTGCGACCTCGCGAATGACTTTTTCACCGTCCTGAACAATTGCATATCCTCTGTCGAGTGTGGCAAGCGGGCTGACAGCATTTAGCCCGCGGCTTGCCAGTGCCAAGCGGTTCTGCTGTTGTTTTAACGATTGCTGCCAGGCGCTAACCAGTCTTTCCTGGCTGAGATGCAGCTGTTGCTGCCTGGAGGCGAACTGGCGTTGCGGTGAATTTGCCTGCAGTCGATGTACCGCATGCTGCGTTTTCAAACGCAACCGCTCAATGCGTCGAGCCAGTGACTGTTGCAGCGCACGTTCCATATCGTCAATGCGTTGCTGCTGTTGCTCAATCCGTCTTTGAGGATGTTGGGTTTGTAATCGCGCCTGCCACTGGTTCAGTCGCTCCTGCGCTCGTTGCTCAACGGTTTGCCAACGTATCGCTAAGCTGCGCTGCATGGCCTGTAGGTCAGCGATCAATTGTTCAATATTTGGGGTGACAAGTTCGGCAGCAGCTGAAGGCGTTGCAGCGCGTTGATCGGCAACTAAGTCGGCTATGGTTACATCAATTTCGTGGCCAACGCCGCTAACGACTGGCAAGCGACTGTCACGGATAGCTGTGGCAACCCGAATGTCGTTAAAGCACCAAAGGTCTTCGATAGACCCACCCCCTCGAACCAACAGCAAAACATCCGTCTCCACACGCTGGTTGGCCAGTTCAAGTGCTGCCTGGATGTGCTCAGCCGCGCTGGCACCTTGTACTGGGGTTGGATAAACGATGACTTTGGCAACGGGGTAACGACGCTGAAGTACGGTGAGCACATCCTGTAGGGCGGCTCCCGTTGCTGAGGTGACCACACCGATGGTGGAGGCAAGAACGGGCAACGACTGTTTGAGCTCGCTTGAAAACCAACCCTCGGCGCTGAGTTGCTGGCGCAGTCGTTCGAACTCAGCCTGCAATTTCCCGGCTCCTGCAGGCTCCATATGTTCCACAATCAGCTGGTAGTCGCCTCGTGCGGCATACAGCCCTAACTTCCCGCGCACTAACACTTCGTCACCCGCGGTTGGTTTAAATGTCAAATAGCGGTTTCTGCCCCGGAACATCGCGCAGCGAATTTGCGCTTGCGAATCTTTGAGCGAAAAATACCAGTGGCCACTGGCAGGCGTAGACAGGTTCGATAACTCAGCTTGTAACCAAACTGTCCCGAAGCCGCGCTCCAGCAAGGATTGAACTTCCTGGTTTAGTCGAGCAACGGTGAATATTTTGCGTTGTTTGGAAGAAGTCATCTGCTGAGATGTTAGCAAACCAGTTGCTCAAACTTTCGGGTAATTGACTCGGTTGCTGTATCATGTGGGCGCAACCTATAGCCAACCGATAAGTTGCCTGTCGATGACTAAAATTAGAGAAGCACTCACGTTCGATGATGTGTTGCTCACGCCACGGCACTCTACTGTCTTGCCGCGCGAAATCAATCTGCAAACACGGCTTACTCGCAAGCTGATCCTGAACATCCCTTTGTTGTCTGCAGCCATGGATACCGTGACCGAGTCGCGGCTGGCCATTGCATTGGCGCAGGAGGGTGGCATGGGTATCGTGCACAAAAACCTCAGCGTTGAGCGTCAGGCTGAAGAGGTTTCGCGGGTGAAAAAACATGAAAGTGGCGTGGTTACAGAACCCATCACCATCTCACCCACCATGACCATCCAGCAGGTGCACGACCTCACCGCGCTTCACGGGATATCGGGTTTACCCGTGGTTGAGGGCCAACAACTCATGGGAATAGTGACCCGGCGCGACATTCGGTTTGAGAAACAGTTGGATCGGAAAGTATCGGACATCATGACACCGCGTGAACGGCTGGTGACCGTGCCTGAGCATGCTGCCAGGGAGGCGGCCATTGAACAACTGCACAAACACCGAATTGAAAAAGTGCTGGTCGTGAACGACGCGTTTGAATTACGCGGCATGATCACCGTTAAAGACATTCAAAAAGCGCGTGATTTTCCCAATGCGTGTAAGGACGCGGAGGGGCGTTTGTTGGTCGGTGCCGCGGTAGGAACCGGGGGCGATACCGAAGAGCGAGTGCAAGCTCTGGTAGAAGCGGGCGTGGATGTGCTGGTTGTTGACACCGCACACGGTCACTCGCAGGGTGTTTTGGATCGAGTGGCGTGGGTAGCCAGTCATTTCCCGGATGTCGAAGTGATTGGCGGCAATATCGCAACGGCCGCCGCCGCCAGAGACTTAGTCGCTGCCGGTGCAGACGGTGTGAAGGTAGGCATTGGCCCGGGTTCTATTTGCACCACACGCATTGTGGCGGGTGTGGGTGTACCTCAAATCACAGCGGTTCAGGATGTGGCTGAAGCACTGGCCGATACCGAGGTACCCCTGATTGCCGACGGCGGTATTCGTTTCTCCGGCGATATGGCTAAAGCCATTGCTGCGGGTGCTCACACAGTCATGGTGGGGGGGATGCTGGCTGGAACCGAAGAAGCGCCGGGTGAGGTGGAGCTTTATCAGGGCCGCTCATACAAGTCCTATCGCGGTATGGGGTCAGTGGGCGCAATGCGTTCGGGTTCCAGTGATCGTTACTTCCAGGATGACGAAGATCAAGAAGATAAGTTGGTACCAGAAGGCATTGAAGGTCGTGTGCCTTACAAAGGACCGGTGAGCACCATAATCCACCAAATGGTGGGTGGAGTTCGAAGCAGTATGGGCTACTGTGGAGCGCCGACCATTGATGTCATGCGTACAGAAGCCGAGTTCGTCCGAATCACCGGTGCAGGTATTCGCGAAAGTCATGTGCATGATGTGCAGATGACCAAAGAAGCACCGAACTACCGATTGAGTTAATGAGCGCAACAGACATTCATTTGCACCGAATTCTAATTATTGATTTCGGTGGTCAAACCACACAACTCATCGCTCGACGAGTGAGAGAATGTGGTGTGTATTGCGAAATTCACCCCTGGGATTTACACGCCGAAACAATCACCGACTTTGCACCCACGGGTGTGATCTTATCCGGTGGTCCTGAAAGCACAATAGAAGCCGGCTCACCGACTATCGCACAAGCGCTATTGGATTTAAACGTGCCGATGTTAGGGATTTGTTACGGCATGCAGGCCATGGTGAATCAACTCGGTGGTGTCGTCGAAGCGCATCGCGGTGAAAGTGAGTTTGGTTATGCACTGATGAATGTCAGTGGCGAGTGCAGTTTGTTTGATGGCTTAAATGATTCAGCCGGTAGTGAAGTGCAGCTGGATGTGTGGATGAGTCACGGGGATCGTGTTGCTTCCCTGCCAGCGCATTACACGTTAGTGGGTACCAGTGATAACGCGCCTATCGCTGCAATGGCAAATGAAGAACAAAAGCGTTTCGGAATCCAGTTTCATCCTGAAGTCACACACACGAAACAAGGCGCTGAGATATTGCGACGTTTTGTCTTGGAGGTGTGCGAATGTGCAGGTGATTGGACACCTGGCAACATCATCGATAATGCGGTGGCTGAGGCGAAAGCAAAGATTGGCGATGAGCGCGTGCTGCTTGCGTTATCCGGTGGCGTGGATTCTTCCGTGGTTGCGGCGCTGCTGCATCGTGCGGTAGGTAGTCAACTAACCTGCGTCTTTGTCGATCATGGTTTACTTCGGTTAAACGAGGGAGACCAAGTGATGCAGCTGTTTGCTGAAAACCTTGGGATTCACGTGATTCGTGTAAATGCTGAAGCGCGTTTTATGAATGCATTATCGGGCGTAACCGATCCGGAAGCTAAGCGTAAAGTTATCGGCAATCTGTTCATCGAAGTGTTTGAAGAAGAAGCCAAAAAGCTTACGGGCACAACCTGGTTAGCACAGGGAACGATTTACCCGGATGTTATTGAATCAGCAGCGTCTTCTACCGGCAGCGCTCACTTGATAAAGTCGCACCATAACGTGGGCGGGTTGCCAGAGCATATGGCGTTAAAGCTTATCGAACCCTTGCGAGAGTTGTTCAAAGATGAAGTGCGTCGCATCGGGGTTGATTTGGGATTGCCTGCAAAGATGCTGTACCGTCACCCATTTCCCGGACCCGGTTTAGGGGTAAGAATTTTGGGCGAAGTCCGTGCGGATTACGCGCAGATACTTCGTGAAGCCGATGATATTTTTATCCAGCTTTTGCGTAAGCACGATCTATACGACAAAGTCTCACAAGCGTTCGCTGTGTTTTTGCCGGTCAAGTCAGTAGGGGTAACCGGCGATGGCAGGCGATACGATTATGTGGTTGCGTTGAGAGCGGTTGAAACGCTTGATTTTATGACCGCCAGAGCCGCCCATTTGCCCCATGAATTCCTGGACGAGGTTTCCCGAACCATCTGCAATTCCATCCCGAATGTTTCGCGCGTCACCTACGACATTTCCAGTAAACCTCCTGCCACCATAGAGTGGGAATAAGTTGTGCGCAGGTGGTTTGGTGCTCGCCGCGGTTGGGTCTTAACGCTATGGCTCGTGTGGGCAGGTCCGTTTAGTTTCAGCGGCTGTGCGGTATCCGGTGGCGAAACGCCTGTGGTGGTTACCGACGAGGATAGTGACGGCGTCGAGGACGATCGGGATCAGTGTGCTGGTACCCCTATGCCTCAGCCTGTGGATAAAGTGGGTTGCCCGGTTATTTTAGGAACTCTGAACAATGTTGACTTCAAGGCGAATTCGGCGGACCTGGGGCGCGAGGCCCGCGAAGCGTTGGATAAATTCATTGTGATGTTGAACCGCCATCCCACTGTGGTGGTGGCGGTGCATGGCCACACCGACAATCGCGGCTCCGGTATTCGTAATCTCGAGCTTTCGAAACGCCGCGTGATGGCTGTGGTCAGATATCTGGTAGCGCGTGGTGTGGCACCAGGGCGCTTGAGACCGTATGGCTTTGGTGAAGCTAGACCCTTAGTCAGCAACGCATCGGCTGAGGGTCGCAAGAAGAACCGCCGTATTGAGGTGGCGGTGGTGCTTCCCGCTCAGTAGCGACAGTCAGAGTATGAAGGAGTCGCAACGAAACATCGCAACCTAACGCCGCACAGTCTATATACAGTAGTCAATCTGGGAATTAACCGAACCTACGGGTGACAGACCTACCTATGATCTCTCGGTCCATCAAATATTGCAGTCGCCTGCTCGTGGTATGCAGCGTGGCGCTGGCCGGCTGCCAGAGCCTGCAGCCTGCATCGACTGAAACGCCACAGCCTGCGCAGCTCAGAGCGCAGCTGGATGGTTCTATCCGGTATGATACAAACGATCAGCAGGTAGCCGAACTGTGGTCCGCGGCTGAGGACGCGCGTCGCAACGACAATGACGATGAAGCGCTTAACCTGTTGTACAGAGCATTGGACATCAGTCCGGAAAACAGCCTTTTGTGGAGCCGGGCAGCAGAACTTCAATTGGATAATGATCAGGCTCTGATGGCAGAGAACCTGGCTTTGAAATCAAACGCATTCGCTGGCGATAACCCGGCGATCTTGCACAGGAACTGGTTGATCATCGAACATGCACGGAGTCTTCGCGGTGATTTGCTGGGTGTTCGCAGCGCTAGGAAGCGAGTTCAGCAGTTCCAGTATCAGTAAAGTTTTAACTCACCATTACTCAGTACAAGGAGCGTACTGTGCTTGAAAAATACGATTCTATTTCGGCTATTTTGGGTCACGATGGCCCCATCGCTCAGGAATTGCAGGGCTTTGCGCCGCGTCAGGAGCAACAGCATCTGGCCGAGGCCATTCACGAAAGCTTAGAGTCCGGCGTGCCACTCGTCGGTGAAGCCGGGACGGGAACGGGCAAGACCTTTGCCTATTTGGTGCCCGCCATCCTGTCGGGTCAACGCATCATTATCTCAACAGGCACCCGGCACCTGCAGGATCAGCTGTTCGCTAATGATCTACCGCTGGTAAAGCGTAGCTTAGGTGTCTCCGTGGATACCAGCTTGCTCAAAGGGCGCGCCAATTACCTATGTAAGCACCGCTTGATGCGTGCTCTGCGAAGCCCGGCCTTAGCCGATGAACGGCATCAGCAGCATTTAAGAATCTTGCAATCATGGTCTCAAAGAACTGAAACCGGTGACATAGCCGAAGTACTGGACGTGCCCGAAGATTCGTTAGTCTGGGGTTTCGTCACGTCAAGCGATGAATTTTGTTCGCAACACGAATTTGAAGAGTTGGAAGACTGCTTCGTGCACGCTGCGCGCCGGCGAGCTCAGGAAGCTGACATTGTGGTGGTGAATCATCATTTACTGTGCGCTGATTTGTCGCTCAAAGAAGAAGGTTTTGGCGATCTTCTGCCCAGCGCGAACGGCTTTATTATTGACGAGGCCCATCAGCTACCCGACATCGCAGCCCAATTCTTTGGTAAGCGGCTCAGTAGTCGACAGATGATTGATCTGTCGCGCGATACGGTCAACGAGCAGTTGGCTGAAGCACCCGATAGTCGAGAGTTAAGAGACTATGCAACCAATTTAGAAAACGGTGTGCGTTATTTCCGATTAGCGTTTTCGTTGGAGCCGATGCGAGACGCCTGGGTAAGTGTAAAAGATACCCCGGCCGTTGATCGAGAGTTAGAACGGCTTACCGATTTGCTGGATGTCTTGGTTAAAGCACTGGAGCCGCTAAAAGATCGAGGCAAAGGCTTGGAAAGTTGTTACAGGCGAGCTGAACAACAGCGCAAGACACTCGCTCGATTTGTGGATGCCGAAGGGGACAGTCCCTATGTGCATTGGTTTGAAACCTACCGCACCGGCTTTTCATTAAACATGACGCCCATGAACGTTGCTAAGCCGTTTCAACGTGCCATGAATGCCATGGCCTCCAGCTGGGTTTTTACTTCTGCCACGCTTGCCGTTGGTGGTGACTTCAGTCACTTTCGCACGCAGTTGGGCCTAGAGGACTCTGACGAATTGCAAGTAGATAGTCCGTTTGACTACCCGCGCAACGCATTGCTGTACTTGCCAGAAGGTTTGCCAGAACCTCAACACGCTGGGTACACCACGGCGTGTATGGAAACCATTCTGCCGGTGTTAAACGCCAGTCAGGGGCGTGCGTTTTTGCTGTTTACCAGCTACCGCGCGTTGAATGAAGCGGCTGCGTGGTTGGAGTCGAAAATTGAATTTCCCATTTTCTGCCAAGGCCAAATGCCAAAACGCGAGTTATTGGAAGCGTTTCAAGATGCTGGTAATGCCGTGCTGCTTGGAACCAGCAGTTTCTGGGAAGGGGTTGATGTGCGTGGAGAAGCCTTGTCATTGGTTGTCATTGACAAATTGCCCTTTGGTTCTCCCGGAGATCCGGTCATGAGAGCGCGTATCGATCATTTGCAGCGCGATGGCGGTAATCCGTTCTTTGAGTATCAGGTCCCGCAGGCGGCGATAGCGTTAAAACAAGGCGTGGGTCGGCTTATCCGTGATGTGACCGACCAGGGCGCATTGGTATTGTGTGACCCCCGTATTCGCACACGCCACTATGGTGAAGTGTTTATAAACAGCTTGCCGCCTATGCCGATCACGCGTGACTTAGAAGAAGTAGAGGGCTTTTTTGAACGTATCCACAGCACCAAAACTGATGAGACTAATGAGGTGCGTGATACGGATGACGCTGATTCACCGGTGACCGATCAACATACAGCGAATTCGGCGACTACCCGTTCAGCAGGCGACGAGCCGCTTGATGCAGCAGAGCCGGTTTCGTGAAACTGATAGCTATCGAAACCTCATCCCAAGCGTGTTCGGTTGCGTTAAAAGTGCATGATGATGTGCTCAGTGATCACCGCCTGGTGAACCGTGAACACGCTGCGCTTCTGCTACCAATGATAAGTCAGTTGCTCAGTCAGGCAAGTGTATCGGCGTCTGAATTAGATGGAGTGGTGTACGGTCAGGGCCCGGGTAGCTTCACCGGAGTCCGTATAGCGGCAGCTGCCGCCCAAGGGCTAGCCGTTGCTGCTGATTGCGGTGTGCAGGGTGTGTCCTCGTTACACCTGGCTGCGCAAACCTGCGCCCACATCCGCAAATCTCAAGGATTACCCACTGAACTCATTCAGGTTGCTATGGATGCACGGATGCAGGAAATTTACACCGGCTTTTACGCCGTAGATTCACGTCATCAGAACGTGATCTGTTCACCGTTGGGTGATGAAGTCGTCGTGCGGCCAGAACAAATTGATTACCCCCAATCTTTCTCTACGTATAGCGCGGGTAGCACACCCACTGTCACACTGTGCGGTACCGGTATTCGCGATTACGAATCAATACTGGTTGAGGGATTGTCCCAATCCACTGGCCTGCCTGTGGAGCAGCAGCCGGACATCTTACCGGTGGCAAAAGATCTATTTTCATTGGTTGACAGCTCGTCGTATAAGCAGTGGGGCGCGGCTGAATCTGCTCAGCCGGTATACCTGAGAAATAAGGTGGCTTTGACCGAAGCAGAACGCTTAAGTCCTTGAAAATTATAACTTTGGCCGCATTATTAACAAATCGTTAACTGATAAGGACAGTACATGGATTTTCTCTTAGATTCGGGCCTGGGGTTCTGGGTAGGCCTGACCGTCGTCGTTTTGTTGGTGTTGAATTCGTCGATCAAGTTTGTGCCGCAGAACACCGCGTTCGTGGTTGAGCGATTCGGCAAATTTCATAAATCCATGACTGCCGGACTTAACTTTGTTGTGCCCATTATCGACCGTGTTGCCTATCGGGTTTCTTTAAAGGAAATGGCGTTAGATGTGCCAAGTCAATCCGCCATAACAAAAGACAACATAACGTTGAATGTGGATGGTGTTCTCTACATGAAGGTATTGGACCCCGAGAAAGCCAGCTACGGCATTGATAACTACGTCTTCGGTGTAACACAACTGGCGCAAACCACCATGCGTTCCGAGATCGGTAAGATCACCTTGGACAGAACGTTCGAGGAAAGGGATTCCCTAAACAGCGCGATTGTTAACGCCATCAACGATGCAGGTTCGGCGTGGGGCACAACCTGTTTGCGCTATGAAATTAAAGACATCACACCACCGCAAAGTGTTTTAGAAGCTATGGAACGTCAGATGAAAGCCGAGCGGGATAAGAGGGCCGTCATTTTGGAATCAGAAGGTTTTCGACAGTCGCAAATTAACACGGCAGAAGGTGAGAAGCGTGCGCAAGTACTGAAAGCAGAGGGTGAGCGTGAGCAGATGATCCTGGAAGCAGAAGGTGAAGCGCAAGCGATTAAAACGGTGGCCGAAGCACAGGCTGAAGCACTGGCTACGATTGGTCAGGCAGCCGCAACGGCGGAAGGCCAAAAAGCGGTGCAACTGGATCTGGCAACCAAAGCTATCTCCGCTAAGGAGAAGATAGCGAAAGAGTCGACGGTCGTCTTAATGGACGGTGATAAGGGTGAGGCCGGTCGCGTAGTGGCAGAAAGCATGGCAGTAGTTGCTGCTATGAACTCCAGTGGTGCCTTCAATGGCAGTTAATCAACTGCCAAACATAGGGGAGGCTGTATGGACAACATAATTAATAACCCGACCAATGTATGGTTTGTTATCGGCTTTGCGCTGCTTGCCATTGAGATTGTTGCGTTTGGTTTGGGCAGTGGTGTGCTCTTGTTCGGAAGCGTTGGCGCTCTAGTAACCGGAGCTTTGTTGTGGTTTGGTGTAGTGCCTAGTAACTGGATTATCAGCGTTGGGTGTTTTGCGCTCGCCTCAGCCGGTGCTACAGCTTTGTTGTGGATTCCTTTTAAACGACTACAAAGTGGCGCTCAGTTGGGCAACGATCGCAGCAGTGATTTAATCGGTTATCAATTTCGTACTGACACCGACATTACGCACACAGACAAAGGCTCACATCGATACTCGGGTATCGACTGGCAGGTGCGCATTAGTAACGACTCTTCAATAAGTAGAATCGGTAAAGGTGGGTTGGTTCGTGTGCAGCGGGTCGATCCTGGCGTGTTTTACGTTGTTCCCGATTGAGCCGTCCTGCTAGAGGCTCGGTACCTCATCCGTCGCCGCGGGTGGGGTACTTGTTGTTCGCGATGATTGTTTTGGTCATCGTAAGGGAGTGGTTTCCATCCTACGCATCACCCATTACTTACGTTGCTATCGTGTGCGGTTGGGGTGCGGCCATTTACCTCGTGCGTTGTATCGGTTGGCTGCAACGTATACAAGTCAGCGGGATGGTTTTGGCTGGGCTAGTGGCGTTGGTGCATGTGCAACAACAAACCGGTCAAGCCCCGTGGTTACAGGCCGTCTCCCAAAGCCTTCCGTTGGTGGCTATGATTCTGTCGGTCGGGTTTTTAAAGCGCGTTGCTTTAAGAAATATTTCGGCCAGTGCAACGCTGCCAACCGGTGCAAAAGCGCATAGAGATACGGTATTCACCGTCGCAATCTTCGGTGCGTTCATTAACATATCAGCCGTCATTATCGTTGCTGACAGATTGTCTAAACGGGCGCCGCTTTCATCACCTGCAGCAACGGCTATCACGCGTGCCTTTTCCACTTGCGTAAACTGGTCGCCTTTTTTTGCAGGGTTAGCGGTGGTCATAAGCTATGCGCCACCGTTTTCTGTGCCACTGGTTATCGTGCAAGGCGTACCGATGGCGGTCATGGGCGTGGGCATGACACTACTCTTAGCTCGAAAAAATCGCGAACAGCTCAATGCGTTTGTCGGTTTTCCTACCCATTGGTCAAGCCTGTGGATTCCCACTTTACTGGGCGTGGTGGTCATAGCGTTTCGCTTGCTGTTTGACTCCATGGGCTTATTGCCACTGATTGCGCTGTCGGCAATGACTGTAGTTACGGTCTACTTGTTCGTGTCGCAAGGCATCTCAAGTTCTGTGGCAACGTTGCAAGAACACATCACACAGGATCTGCCGCGAAGCTTCAACGAACTGACGCTGTTACTGGCGGTCGGTGTGCTTGCGTCTGGTTTGGTTGCCTGGGTGAATCTTGGCCAGCTGGATTGGTCTCCACCGCTATTTACGGGGGGCACCGCAATTATTGTGTTGGCGTTTATGCTGCTGATCGCGGTGGCTGGTATTCACCCGGTCGTGTCAATAGCAGTTGCCTCTTCATTATTGATTCCTGTTAACCCTCAGCCAGAACTGTTGGCTACCACCTTATTGTTGGGTTGGAGTTTGGGAACTTTGGCGTGTCCTCTGTCGGGCTTACACTTGATCATGCAGGGCCGTTATGGCATACCGAGCTGGCAGGGCGCTTCGCGACAGTGGGGCTACGTGTTAATCATGTTTGCCTTAAGCGCTCTTTGGCTGCAACTGCTTTCGTATTTGCACACCGTTTAACTAATCCTGTCTTTAGGAAATACGCCATGCCTGCCGATAATCGCGGCCTTACCATCACTACCGAATCCACTCGAGCGGCAGTGTTGCTTAGCGAAACCATTGATGCATTCGCAGCGAGACAAGCCAATACCGGGGGTTTGTTGCAAAGTGCTTTGGAAGAGGACCCAAATGGCTGTTTTGCCAATGCCGTCCTGGGTTGGATGCTGCATGGGGCGCGTACCACGGCTCTGACAGAACAAGCACTCTCGGCCTTAAACGCTGCGAAAATTACCGCACCCAAGGCCACTCGACGGGAACAGCAGTACGTAGAAGCGTTGGAGTACGCTCTACACGGCCAGTTGATCATGGCGGCCAAAGTGCTAGAGGCTGTGGTTGATGAGCATCCAACAGATTTAGCCGCCATCGTGTTTTTGCAAAGCGAACTATTCTGGTTGGGTGAAATGGTGTGGAGCGAGCGAGTCAGCGCGAAGTTTATCGATCACTGGAATGAGTCCATTCCTGGGTTTCCCGCGTTACTCGCTATTCGTGCCTTCGACTTGGAAGAAAACAATCGGTTCGACCAAGCCGAAAATACGGCGAAGCGTGCCTTGGCGCTAAACCCTGCTGATGTATGGAGCGCACACGCCTTGGCACACGTCATGTTGATGCAAAATCGTATTGACGAAGGCATTGAATGGATGGCCAGCAAAGCCCCGCTGTGGGCGGATGCCAATCAAATGCAGTATCACCTCGCGTGGCATGAATGCCTGTTTCTTATTGAGCGCCGTCAACATGAACAGATACTGTCTATTTACGACGAGCGCATACGCAACCGGCAGCACCATTTGTGTGCAGCGATGCCTGATTTGTATATCGACTTACAAAATGCCAGCAGTTTACTTTGGCGGTTATCCCAAGCCGGGGTGGACGTGGGCAACCGCTGGCAGCCACTAGTCGATGTAATTCATCCCAGAATGGATGATATGAGTAATCCATTCACCAGTGCCCACTTTGCGCTCATTTTGGCGGCCAATGAATCCTACAGCGACTGCGAATCGTTAATCCAATCGATGGAATCATTTTCACAAAACGCTGATCATGATTTGGCCGGTCGATACAAAAGAGCCGCCATTCCGGCAGCTAAAGCAGCGCTTGCTCACCATCGACAAGAGCATGCTCACGTTATTGAGTGCCTGACACCTGCGTTAAACGATTTGTGGGAAATGGGGGGAAGTCATGCACAACAAGATATTTTCTTTCAGTTGTTAGCGCACTCCACAGCTCAAATAGGTGATCGAAAAAACCATGAGCGACTGCTGCATACGATTGAGAAGCAGGGCTTTGTGGATGCTGCAGCGCGAAGCGTGTACCAACATTAAATTCGGTATGAATCAGGTATTTTTCGCACTGGTGTGGTGCTGAAAATAGGTGTAGTGCACTACTACGATGCTCTCGGCAAAGAGAAAACAAATCGAAAAATAGCTTAACTTATTGATAAAACAGTGATTAGTTAAGTCCGTTTAAGCTGGCACAAAACTCGTTATCACCGTGGTGCAATTCATAACTTAGGATGACCCACGTGCAACGTAGTAAATCGAAAATAACACTCGCACTGATGGCCGCAGGCTTGACTGGCGCTATTGCTTCAAGCCCAGTACTCGCTGAAGACACCATTAAGGTAGGGGTGTTGCACTCATTGTCAGGCACTATGGCCATCAGTGAGACCACGTTGAAGGACACCATGCTGATGCTGGTGGACGAGCAGAACAAGAAAGGTGGCTTGTTAGGTAAGCAGTTGGAAGCCGTTGTGGTTGACCCAGCATCTGATTGGCCGTTGTTTGCAGAGAAAGCGCGCGAGTTAATCGAACAGGAACAAGTTGATGCGGTATTCGGTGCATGGACTTCGGTTTCGCGCAAATCCGTATTGCCAGTATTTGAAGAACTGAACAGCATTCTCTTCTATCCCGTTCAATACGAAGGCGAGGAGTCTTCCAAGAACATCTTTTACACGGGCGCTGCGCCTAATCAGCAAGCGATTCCCGCTGTTGATTACTTAATGGATGACATCGGTGCCGAGCGCTGGGTGCTTGCTGGAACCGATTACGTCTATCCACGCACAACAAACAAAATTCTCGAAGCCTACTTAAAAGCGAAGGGCGTTGATGAGAGTGACATCCTGATTAACTACACACCGTTCGGCCACAGTGATTGGCAGAGCATCGTTGCAGATATCAAGAACTTCGGTAGCGCTGGTAAGAAAACTGCGGTGGTCTCAACCATCAACGGTGACGCTAACGTACCTTTTTACAAAGAGCTGGCTAACCAGGGTATTTCTGCAGAAGATATTCCTGTAGTAGCTTTCTCGGTTGGGGAAGAAGAGCTCAGTGGTATTGACACCGCGCCGCTCGTTGGTCACTTAGCGGCTTGGAATTATTTTCAAAGCGTGGATTCTGAAGTGAACGATGAGTTTATTGACGCCTGGATTGAATTTATCGGCGACGAAGACCGAGTCACGAATGACCCCATGGAAGCGCACTACATTGGTTTCAACATGTGGGTTAAAGCGGTAGAAAAGGCCGGCACAACTGACCCAAGCGCTGTACAAGACGCATTGATTGGTATCGCGGTACCAAACTTATCTGGCGGCTACTCTGCGATGATGCCAAACCACCACATCACCAAGCCCGTATTAATCGGTGAAATTCAGGATGATGGCCAGTTCGATATCGTTTGGGAAACCGACGGTCTGGTACCCGGCGACGCCTGGTCTGATTATCTGCCAGGTTCGAAGGACATCATTTCAGATTGGCGCGCGCCTCTGGCTTGCGGTAACTACAACGTCGTTGACAAAGTATGTTCAGGTCAGCAGTTGTAGTAGCAGTAATGCAGTAGTTTCCTCCTCCAGCAGTGTTTTGCAAGGCGGTGTACGCGCCGCCTTGCACTTCTTAAAATAATATAAATTACCCTTCGGAGTTGTGATGACCCAGAGCACGTTCTGTCGCGCTGTGCGTACCGCTGTGTTCGCAATTTGCCTGCTACCGATAGCCGTTTTCGCTCAAGGCACTACCGTTGATGATGATGAACGTAATGCCATCATCAACACCCAGTTTGATCAGCTGACAGCGAAGTCCCGCGATGTTCGCTCGGAAGCTATAGCAACCCTGGTTGCCTCAGACGCCCCTAGAAAAGCCGTGTGGCTCAACGCCATGCTTGAAGGCGAGCTTTACTACGAAAAAGCCACTTCAGTATTAGTCATAGCGAAGAAAAACGAACGACAACTCGACATTTACCGAGCCGATACCGGTGAATTTATCGATACCGTTAGAAAACGTCTGGTCAAGCGCATCTCGGTAGACAACCGAATGCGCAGTGAACTAAGAAATCTTTTGTCTAC
>JAHDCO010000140.1 GCA_020629835.1 Granulosicoccaceae bacterium | reverse complement strand
GCTGAATTAGATGCAGCGGTTCGGGCTAATTTTCCGATTAAACTGGCGCTGTAAAGTCAGTTCGCACTACAGCGGCCAAAGCTTTGTTTCTGGATAAAACTGCGACCACGCAAACCAAAACGCCTGGTGACTTCCAACATCGTTGCCTTCAGCATCGGTCGCCCGAATCCCGCCGCTATCCAGAACCAGCTGCACCGATTCAAATTCGATGCGTTGGCCATCTTGCAGGGCTAAGAACGCTTCGGCGCGCGGAAACGCGATAGGTGTACCCGACGGGGTGATGACACCCACAATATCCTCATGCACAGACAATCTTGGGTCGATGTCACCAATGGGAAATATCGGTCCGTCTTTATCGCGGTTATTTCGAAAATCAAAATCACGGCCCAGGGCTAATTCCTCGGCTAACACGGTGGTTTCTGGGTGTGCTTTTTTCCAGGTACCCCAATCGGTTGTCACCACGCTGGCTTGTTTTAGAACGACGTTCTTCTCCGCCAAGGGCCCCGTGACCGCGTTCCCTCGAAACGTGTCAAACACGGACTGACTGGTGATGTCGTACATCACTTTGTTCGATCGAATCAGTAACCCTGATGTGCGCAGAATGGGGCGTTCAATGCCATCGCCTAAGTTGTCGGTAAAGTACGCCTGTGCCGCACCGCACAGTGTGCAGTAGGGTATACCGAGGTCCCGGCCGCCTAAGGTGTCGTTGACCATTTCACGCACTTCCATAATGCGTCGGGGGTAGGCGCGATACTCGCCGTTAACTTCAACACCAAAAACAATCGCATCATCGGACAGCCAATCAGCGCCATCAACGTCGGTCACTTCGGGGTTATCGGCGGCGGGGATGCAGTTGCAAAGATCGTCCGTGGTGTCGTAAGGCCTGTCATCAATCAATACGCCACCCCAGGAAACGTGTCGCCAATCAATATCGCCTTCGACAAATATTGACTTCCATTCGGGTACCAGGTTTGTGAACACACTGGCTTTATAACGTAGGTAGTCCGGTGGTGCCGGGATGTCCCAGGCAATTAAATGATCAACGGTCGGGCCCCAGAAACGCCCGCTTGGAAAATCAATAAACAACAAGTCTTGCGCGGCGGCTGCCAGTAAGCCTGATAAGCCACTTTGCCCAGCAAAACGCATTAAATCTGAGATTAACCACGCCAAACGTGGATCTTCGGATTGAGCGATGACGTCCAGCGCTTCGGTCTGAGCGGATGTCCATCCGGTGTCTTTAAAGCCATCGATAAATACCGTATCTACGGCTTTTTGCACCGCATCGCTCAGCGGGCCGTGTCGTAATTCAGGAGGCTGTCCAAACTTCTCTATGACATAACTGGGCAGTTCGGCTGGCTTCTCCTCGGCTTGTACCAAGGTAGCGGTTGTTATCAGCAGTGCAGAGGCAACAATCGCCGACGCGACCTTTCGCTTGGATAGCGTATCTGTACCCCCGAACAACTGGGAACCAGGAAGTAGAGTTCTCAAAAACACGGCTCAGTCCTTATCACGATTACTGGCTGTGACTCAGTAATTCGTCAGTAGTTCAGTGGTGCCCGTGAACGGTAAAGACTGCTACAGTCATTGGTGGCGGAAACAATAAAAAGCCCCCGCGCTCTACTGGCGCGTGAAGCGTTGTATTTTCTCTGTAAGGAACTCTGGGAACCACCATGAGAGTTATCGCGTTACTACTGATTGCGGCAATCGCGGTGTTGCACACGTACATCGCATGGTTTGAGATATTTTCGTGGACAACGCGCGGGCCTAAGGTCTTCACCGATTTTCCAAACGAATTGTTTGGGCAAACGGTCGAGATGGCCGCCAATCAGGGTATCTACAACTCGTTTCTAGCGGCCGGGTTGATATGGGCCTTACTCATCAAAGATCGCCAGTGGCAAACCAACGTAGCGACGTGTTTTTTACTGTTTGTTTGCGTGGCTGGGTTATTTGGCGCTCTGACGGTGACAACAAAAACGTTTGTCATTCAAACCATTCCAGCAGCCACCGCCTTAATACTTCTTCTAATAAGTCGCTCCGCACAGTCGGAAAACTAAGTCGATCCGATGTAACCTGTCAGATTGGACCCATGGCGTATACGCTGTGTGCGCCGCTTGATATAGTCGCCAGACTATAAATACAGATTGACTTGGATCAGGAGGTACTCGTGCTGCGAGCAGGCGTTGTGGGTGTGGGTGATATGGGCAGTGGGTTAGCAAAAAACCTGCTGCAGCATAAATTTCCAACGACAGGATTTGACCTTAAGCCTTTGCGTATGGAGGCCTTCGAAGCGATGGGCGGCAACCCCGCCAAAAACTCCGCGGAAGTGGGTCAACAGTCGGATGTTGTGTTCGTTATGGTCATGAACGGTGACGAGGCGAAGTCTGTCATTTTGGGTGATGAAGGATTAGTCAGTCACATGAAAACGGGCGGCGTGGTTGTTTTGTCTGCGACGATTAAACCCGTAGAGGCTACTGAAATCGCGCAAGCGATGCAGGGTTCCGGAATCGGACTGGTTGACTCTCCGGTTTCAGGTGGTTTCCCCGGTGCGCAAAACGGCACCCTGACTATGATGGCTGCGGCGTCTGAATCAGACTTAGAGATTGCCCGCCCGGCGATGGAAGCGGTTTCCTCTACCATTTGGCCGGTCGGTGATACGCCAGGTCAGGGGCAAACCGTTAAGGCATGTTTGCAGTCCTTATTAGGTGCCATGTTCTCCGCTACATTTGAAGCGTCGGTCTTGGCTGCAAAAGCAGGCATAAACGGAGAAGCGTTTTATAACGTTGTGGCAAATAGCTCAGGAGGGTGTGGTATTACCAACACAGCGCTTGAGAATATTATCGATCGACAGTTTGAAGGCACGGGTAGCCACATCGCTACCATGCATAAAGACTTAACCATTTCCATGAACCTGGGTGAATCACTCGGCGTACCGTTGCACACCGCGGCGGCGGCCATGCAAATTTTTCATGCTGGCAAAACACGTTACCCCGACGGGGACAATTGGGTTTGTACTCGCGTGATGGAAGAGATTGTGGGTGCTGAGTTGCACCGCGGCGAGCCGGTGCAGCGATGAAGCTCGGCGTTATCTGCGATGGCATCAGTCGTGATCTTAGTCACGCACTGGCGGTGATGGACGAATTTGACCTTGAATACGCCGAGCTTCAGTTCGTTGGTGATACTGAAGTAGGTGATCATTCAAAGTCGGAAATAAGCCACATCAAGGACTTGCTGCAAGCGCGGCAGAAGCCTGTGTCTTGCTTGAGTCGTCATATTTTCGCTGGGATGACTCGCGCCAACAAACCCGGTGATGCGTTGCACACCCTTCATATGGATGCGCTTAAGCGCGTAATCGATATGGCGCACGAACTTGACTGCCCGCTAGTGCGCATCATGACCCCAAAAAAAGAGCAAATCTTGTGGGGCCATAATGGCGCAGAAAAATGGAACGTAGCACACGGCGCTTGGGAAGATACATTGCCGCTGATTGCACCTGCGTGCGATCTTGCACGTGATGCGAATGTCAAGTTGGTCGTTGAAACCGGTAACGGCACCATGGTGAACTCCAACTACACTGCCCGAAAACTGATAGATGACCTTGATGCTAAAGATGTGTTGCAGGTGTTGTGGGATCCGGCTAACAACTGTTGGTGCCATGAACAGGCGTACCCCGATGGGTACAACGAAGTTAAAGACGGCTACCTGGGACACATACACATAAAAGATGTATTCGTTGATACACCACAAGCAACATTGGAAGTGCGCCGCATGGGCGAAGGGCAACTAGCCCCCCAATTCACCCCCATGGCGGAAGCCCTGCAACGCGATAACTACACCGGTGTGATCAGTTTTGAAAGCGTCTTCCATCCGGGTGATGGCAACTTCGAAGCAGGCTTTCGGCAGTGTGTCGATGTGTTCAAGTCAACGTTTGG
>JAHDCO010000054.1 GCA_020629835.1 Granulosicoccaceae bacterium | reverse complement strand
ACAGTGTGTGCGGCGGTACGTTAGGATTTTGGCGCTGCATGGTGTTCCTCTAGAGTGACTTAACCGGCGCCGCTTTGTTGCTCCGCCTGTTCAAGAGTTTCCATTGCATCCAGAAGCTCTTCTTCAGCATCGGCAAGTTTCGATGCTAATGCTGCTTCTTCCTGCAACAGTTGGGTCAGTTCTTCCTTTCTATCCTCTGTGTATAGGTCATTTGAGCCCAATCTGTTGCGCAGTTCATTCAATTGATTTGTGTAATCGTCAACGGTATTGCTGTGTTTCTCAACCGCGCGTTTCAGCGGTGTGAGCTGCTTGCGGCGTTCGGCGTCAGCTTGCTTTCTGGCTTTGCGGTTCTGAGCCGAACTTGCTGAATTTGTCTCAGCAAGCGGTACGTCGTGGCCGTCACGTTGCTCAGCTAACCATTTGGCATAACCATCTAAATCATCAGCAAACGGTTTTACCGCGTGGTTTGCCACAAGCCACAGACTATCCACAGACGCTCTGAGTAAGCTTCTGTCGTGAGAAATAACCACTAAGGCACCATTAAAACCTTGTAATGCTTGCGTCAGCGCATGCCGCATATCGATATCCAAGTGGTTGGTCGGCTCATCGAGTAGCAGTAGATTTGGCCGCTGACGAATGATCAGTGCTAATGCTAAACGCGCCCTTTCACCGCCAGACAAGGTGTGAATGCTTTGGAATACCGCGTCACCGTTAAAACCATAACCGCCCAAATAGGTTCTTCCCTGTGCCTCGCTCAAATCCGGGTAACGCGCCAGCAGTAATTTTAAGGGCTCAGAATCGGAAGGCAAATCGTCTACCTGGTGCTGGGCAAAATAACCGACAACCAGGTTTCGAGAATCTTGACGCTTACCTTCGTGCACTGGCAAGTCGCCTACCAGGGCTTTGACTAAGGTTGACTTGCCTGCTCCGTTGGCACCTAACAAACCAATTCGATCACCCTGTTGAATACTGATCGATACATCTTTTAATACGGTGGTACTGCCGTACCCGAGCGCTACATCGTCTAACACCAATAACGGGTTAGGCAAACTGACCGGCTCTTGAAATTCAAACTGAAACTCAGAATCAACGTGTGCGGGCCCAATTTCTTCCATGCGTTCCAGCATCTTCAAACGACTTTGCGCTTGCCTAGCTTTAGTGGCCTTGGCTCGAAAACGATCGACATAGCTTTGTAAATGCTGACGTGTTTTCTGTTGTCGCTCATAGAGTGCTTGCTGATTGGCCAGCTGAGCTGCGCGTAACTTTTCGAATGCCGAGTAGTTACCTCGATACAGAGTGATAGATTGGCGTTCGATGTGAGCGATGTGCGTACACACTCGATCCAGGAATTCCCGATCGTGGGAGATCAACAACAAGGTGCCATCGAAAGCCCGAAGCCACTGCTCTAGCCACAGCACGGCATCCAAATCAAGATGGTTGGTAGGTTCATCAAGCAATAACAGATCACAGGGACACATTAAGGCTTGAGCCAAGTTCAGACGCATACGCCATCCACCGGAAAATTGACTGACCGATGTGGTGTGTTGGCCAGTGGAAAATCCTAAACCGTTAAGCAGTGTGGCTGCTTGCGACTGGATTTGATAAGCCCCTTCATCTTCGAGTGCCGCCAGCGCCTGGGCGTATAGCACGCCACCTTCGGCTTCTGCTTTTTGCGCTTCAGCTTCAAGCCTTCGAAAACGAACGTGACCATCAATGACATAGTCAATCGCTGATCGTTCGACCGCTGGTGTGTCTTGTGCCACGTGGGACAGGCGGGTGTTTTGAGGATAATGCACCGCCCCATCATCAGACTCCAGGCGGCCCAAAACCATCTGAAACAGGCTGGATTTACCACAGCCGTTTTTACCTACTACGCCAGCTTTCTGGCCGGCATGGACAACCAGATTGACATCGTTGAACAGCACATCACCGTCGCGCCGGCAGGCCAGTTGTTGAAAAGTCAGCATGGGCACAATGTTACCGAGCTTACGGCCCCAATGCGATCAGTTAAATCGCTTGGTGCTAACATTGCCGCACGCTTACTATCGATTTAACGAGGTCCCCATGCGCAACGTTCGCCGACTCCGTCTTACGCTGTTGATTTTGGTACCCATCCTGGCGGGGTGCGGCATCAACAATATTCCAACCTATGACGAAAGCGTTAATGCACGCTGGAGTGAGGTGCAGAACCAATACAAGCGTCGTGCGGACTTGATTCCCAATCTGATCGAAACCGTCAAAGGCTTTGCAGAACAGGAATCGGAAGTTTTACAGCAAGTCACTGAGGCCCGAACCCGAGTCACACAAACCACCGTATCCCCGGAAATCCTGTCTGATGAAGCCATGTTCCAACAGTTTCAGGCCAACCAGAATGCTTTGGGTGGTGCGTTATCAAAAATGATGCTGGTGGTTGAAAACTACCCGGATTTGAAGTCAAACGAAAATTTCCTGCAGCTGCAGAACCAGTTAGAAGGCACTGAAAATCGCATTGCGGTTGCTCGACGAGACTACATACAAGCGGTAGAACGCTACAACACTGAGCTTAGAACCATACCCGGACGGTGGTGGCATCAGTTTATGTATTCTGAAATGCGACCGAAAGTCACCTTCTCAACCGAGCCAGAGGACTTCGAAACACCTACCGTTAACTTCAACAGTAACGAGGGCTAATGACGATGAGAGTTGCCAGCTTCGGGGTATGGCTGGCAGCCGCCCTACTGTGTGCGGTTGCGATAGCTCAACCGAGTTTTCCCGCACTAACCGGGCGCGTGGTAGATACAGCTAACCTGTTGGACACCGCCACGCGTAAATCAATAAGCGCAGCGCTTGAAGCGCACGAAGCCGAAACCACCAATCAAATTGTGGTCGTCACGGTACCGACGTTGGAAGGTTACGATATCGCTGATTACGGCGTGCAGTTAGCGCGTCACTGGGGTGTTGGTACCGAAGAAAACAACAATGGCGTTGTGTTGTTAGTTGCCCCAAACGAGCGAAAGGTACGCATCGAAGTGGGCTACGGTTTAGAAGGTGCACTACCTGATGGGCTTTCCGGCGATATTATCCGGCGGAAGATCCTGCCTGAATTTCGCACCAGCAACTTCAGTGGTGGCATATCCAATGGCGTTACGGCAGTGCTGCAAGCGGTGGCAGGCGAGTACGACTACGACCCGTCCGCTCAATCAGATACATCAAGCTCTCACCTAAAAGCAGCGGTCCCGATCATATTTATCGGTTTGATGTTTGTCTCTACCATTGCCAATCGGCGGTTTAACAACCGACGTATTAGCCAGGCGGTGGTGCCCGCAGGGTTTGTTGGCATGGTGGGCTTGGTCATCAGTGAAAACCCGTTTATTGCTCTGGCATTAGGGTTAGGCGTTTTCGGCCTGGTCTATCTGACGGCTAAACATTCGGGCAGCGCACAGGGACGCGCGCCGGCCGCTGGCACCACCGGGGGAATGCACACGGGTCTGGGAAGCAGCCACGGGGGATTCAGCGGTGGCGGCGGAAGCTTTGGTGGCGGCGGCGCTTCAGGGGGGTGGTGATATGAGTGCACTAACCGAATCAGAACATCAACGTTTAACCGCTTCCATTCAAAAATTGGAGCAGGAAAGTCTGGGTGAAGTGGTGGTGGTCGTGGCGAGAGAATCTGATTCCTATCGCTACATTCCCACGTTGTGGGCAGCGCTGGTGGCACTGGCCATTCCGGGCCTGTATTTGATAACGCAGATGTTCGGTACCGATGGTTGGCAGGATTATGGTACGGGTGCAAGTACGGGTGCAAGTACGGGTGCAAGTACGGGTGTAAGCGCGGCTGCAAGCGCGGCTGCAAGCAACACCGCAAACTCAGCCATCAGCGAACTTTACGTCTGGCAAGTTGCCGTTTTTTTCGGGTTACTGTTGTTGTTTCATAGCAACGTTGTTCAGCGGTGGATACTGCCTAACGCAGTAATGAAACAACGTGCCCAACGCTTAGCCAAAGATCAATTTATCAGCCAAGGTTTGCATCGAACCGAGAATCGGTGTGGCGTGTTGGTCTTTATCTCATTGCTTGAACATCATGTTGAAATCATGGTGGACGAAGGGTTGGCCCAACACGTCGATAACACGCGTTGGCATCAGACCATTTTGGCGATGAGTCCTTTGCTGCGACAAGGCAAAACTGCTGAGGCTTGTCAGGTAGCTATCGACGCAGTCAGTGAGCCCATGAAGCAGTTTGCCGCACGCCCACAAACAGAACAGAACCCGGCAGTCAACGAATTGCCAGATCACGTCATCGAGCTTTAAGCGCCTTACTCTTCGGTTGCCGGTGTGGTGCTGTTTTTACGAAGCCGCGACGCCAATAACAAAGTCAAGACAGCACCCGGTACCAAACACAGTAAGCCAATACGAAGCGTTGCGAATTCTGCGATACCACCAATAACCGGTGGGGTAAGTAACATGACGCTGAACGCGGCAATAGACAAGTAGGCAACGTTGTCTTCACGATGTTTTTGATCAAGCCGTGCTACGGCGGACATTGTGAGTGGATAGACAATGGCAACACCAACCCCGGTTAATACAGCCCCTAGTAATGCCACGGGAACGGAGGTGGCCGTGGCGAGTAATGCCATACCAATGGCCGCGGACAAGCCGGATAATCGAACCACTTGAACATCACCAAAACGAACTGCGATGTTGTCACCGGCTAATCTGACAATAGCCATTACCCCGGCAAACAAAGCAAACGTATAACCGGCTGTTGCCGGGTCGGTTTTCAGTGTTTCCCGCATGAATACCGCGGACCAATCCATCACAGCACCTTCGATTGCCATAACACCCAGCGGTACGATGCATAACAGAACGAGTACAGTGTTCAGTGGTGCTCGTTTACCAGACTTGGCGGCTGTCTCAATCGGTGCTCTGCGTGCTACGCCGTGTTTTAACAACAGCCGACACGTCATAACGCTGGCCAATAAAAACACTGGCGAGAGTATTAGGAACTGCTGCAGAATCGAAAAACCATTATTGGCGAACACTGGACCACCCAGTAGCGCACCAGTCATAGCGCCCAAACTCCAGAATCCGTGACACCGGGACATAATGCGTTTGCCGATTTGAGTCTCAATGGTGTCCGCTTCCAGGTTACAGGCAATTTCCAAGATACCCATAACCACCCCGCATAGGACCAAAGCAGCGGCTAACCACAACGCGTTCGGCGCTACCGCTACGGTGAGAAAAATGAAGGACCAAACGATGAGAGTAACTAACAAAGCACGCGCCGGCGATGATTTTTTAATCAGTGGCGATGCGAAAGTTAGCGCGATGAATGTGCCTGCCGGTAGCGCTAAAAGCACTAAGCCCAACACCCCTTCCGACAGGGATAGGTTCTGCTTTACGTCAGCAATGCGCGGCAGCCAGCTGCCAAACACACACGCGAGAATAAAGAAGACGGCGAATATCGCCGTCTGCAATGATCGTGATTGTGTTGTTCTGTCAGCGTGTGCGTTTATAAGCGGTTACTTTGCGCGTCTTTTCTTAGACGCCATTTTAACCACTTTATCTTCACCCAAGAAATCCAATTCTTTCAGGTACTGGCGAAATTCATCCGCGACTTCGTGGTGCTCTAACGCAAACTCAACCTGTGCCTGCAAATAACCCAACTTACTGCCACAGTCAAAACGACGACCTTCGAAGTTGTAGGATAAAACGCGCTGCTCTGAGAGTAAGGCTGCGATAGCGTCAGTTAACTGAATTTCATTACCTGCGCCGCGTTCGGTTTCTTCCAGAAGTTCAAAAATGCGAGGGGTCAAAATATAACGACCCACAACCGCTGTGGTACTCGGTGCATCCTTTACGTCAGGCTTTTCAACGATCCCGTTCACTTCCATCAGGCCTGGCTTAACTTCTGTGCCATCTACAATGCCGTAGCTGCTGACGTCTTCTTTCGGCACAACCTGCGTACCTAAGATTGAACAGTGCTGGTAGTTGAACACTTCCACCATTTGCGACAAACAGGGCTTCTCAGAAAAGTTGATTAAGTCATCGGCCAAGATAACGGCGAATGGCTCATCGTTCACAACAGGTCGAGCGCACAACACCGCGTGGCCTAACCCTAAGGCCTCTGACTGGCGGATAAATACGCATTTCACACTGCTCGGCAAAATACCACGCAATATTTCCAACATCTTCTCTTTGCCACGCGCTTCGAGTTCACGTTCCATTTCGTACGCGGTGTCAAAATGATCCTCAATTGATCGCTTGTTACGACCGGTCACGAAGATCAACGTATCAATACCTGCAGCTACCGCTTCTTCCGCGGCGTACTGTATTAACGGCTTATCCACTACCGGCAGCATTTCCTTGGGATTAGCTTTGGTAGCGGGTAAAAAACGGGTTCCCATTCCCGCGACGGGGAATACGGCTTTTTTAATTTTCTTCATGATGCGAATGCTGTATGAGTTCCAAGGCGCAGTGCCCAATTTGCCAATGATCTTCTGCTAACATCGGCGACTAAACTGTTACCTGTTCCGTGAGCTGCTGCCATGACGTTTGTCGTTACTGAAAACTGTATCCGATGCAAATACACTGATTGTGTTGAAGTGTGCCCAGTCGATTGTTTCCACGAGGGTCCCAATTTCCTGGTTATCGACCCTGAAGAGTGCATCGACTGCTCCTTGTGCGAGCCTGAATGCCCCATCAACGCCATTGTTGCCGAGGAAGACCTAAAGCCCGAGGACGAACAATATCTAGCTCTGAACGCTGAGCTCTCCGCTATTTGGCCAGTCATTACCGTTCAAAAAGAACCTTTGGAAGATTCCAAAGAGTGGGAAGACAAGCCAGATAAGCTTCAATATCTCGAGCGCTGAGTATTCAGTGAAGATTCAACCAAGAATCGCGCCATAGGGTTTCATTACGATTACCTGGGGAATAGATTAGCCCGAGATCTGTGACACGTCACAAAAATAATACCGCTGAAGTGTTTCAGTCTGTATATCTTCGCTGGCCGGTGATGTGAGTCAACAATTCGTAGGTGATGGTCCCTGCCGCTTCAGCCATCCGTTCAACCGGATGGCTGGGCCCCCACAGAATAGCCTGCTGCCCCAGTTCAGGCACCCCTGACAGACCCCGACAATCCACGGCTATGGAATCCATGGAGACGCGACCGATGATGGGGCAGCGACATTCGTTAAGCAGCACATCGGCCGCGGAGCTGATGACACGCGACAGACCGTCGGCATAGCCGATGCCCAGATAAGCCACCGGCATGGCTTCGTCACAGACATACGTTTGGCTGTAGCCCACGGTTTGCCCACGCTCCAGATGCTTTACTGAAATCACAGGGGCGGTTACGGTCATAGCCGCTTGAAGAAAATCATTACCGTCGGTATGCCCTTCCACGGGATGACTGCCATACAGACCGATACCCAATCGGGCCCAATGACGCTGGGTTTCTGGCCAGGCTAATACCCCAGCAGAATTGGCCAAACTGCAATCGATGTCGTACTGACCCAACAAGGCAGCAAAGCGGCTCGCCTGCTCAGAGGTAAATGTATTTTTCGGGTCATCAGCACTAGCAAGATGACTCAGTACACCGCGCCAGCGTAGGTGATTTTGCTGCAAATACTGGTTGGCGGAATCCAACCTTACCCCGAGCCTTCCCATACCACTGTCTACTTTTAGCCAAGGCTCTATGTCGAGTGCGTTGCGATGGTTAGCTACCGCCGCAATCTGTGCCTCATCATGCAAGGCAGGCCACAGATTGTGGCGGTAGATGGCGTCAATATCCTCGTCATCCTGAGGACCTTGCAGCACCAGTATCGGCTGTTCAACACCGGTATCTCGTACAGCAATCGCTTCACCCACGGTGACCACAGCGAAACCGTCGGCATGAGCTGACAGGTAGCTTGCCACCGCATCCGCACCATGGCCGTACGCATCTGCTTTTATGACCGCGAAAGCCTTACTGTTTGCCCTACCCCGCAGTTGCTGGTAGTTGTGCAGGATCGCATCCAAATGAACGCTGACTTGAACGGAGCGCGGGTAGTTACTGGTGGTACTCATGGCGTTCTATGAAAATTCGCCGCTATACACTTCTGGAGAGTAGCTTTCAAAACGCGTGTATTTACCTAGAAAGGTCAGGTCAACCGTGCCAATCGGCCCGTTTCGTTGCTTTCTGATCAACACCTCGGCCTTGCCTTTGTTGTCCTCGCCATCGGGGTTGTACACTTCATCGCGATAAATGAACATGATGACATCAGCATCCTGCTCAATCGCGCCTGATTCTCGAAGGTCAGACATAACCGGTCGTTTATCCGGACGTTGCTCTAAGCTGCGATTTAATTGAGATAGCGCTACAACCGGCACTTCCAGTTCTTTGGCAATCGCTTTTAACGAACGCGATATTTCTGATATCTCGTTTGTTCTATTTTCTCCACCACCGGCGATCTGCATCAGCTGTAAGTAGTCGATAACAATCAAACTCAACCCATGCTCGCGGTGTAACCGCCGGGCCCTCGCGCGTAAATCGGTGGGCGTTAAACCCGCTGTATCGTCGATGAAAATGTTCTTTTTTTCATTTAACAGCGTGATGGCCGAGATGATTCGTGACCAATCCTGTTCACTCAACTTACCGGTTCGAAGTGCTTGCAGTTCTACTCGCCCAAGCGATGCGATCATTCGCATGGCCAGCTGTTCAGCAGGCATCTCCAGGCTAAATACGGCCACAGGCGAAGGCGCTTCCAGCGCTGCGTACTCAGCGATATTCATCGCAAATGTGGTCTTGCCCATGGAGGGTCGACCCGCCACGATTATTAAGTCAGAGGCCTGCAGGCCACTGGTTTTTTCATCAAGGTCGTCAAAGCCGGTAGACAGCCCGGTAATGGCTTCCTTGTTCTGAAAAAGGAAATTAATGCGATCAACCGCGCCACTTAACACCGTGGTGATATCGGTGAATCCGCCAGCCGCTTTAGCCGATTGATCGGCAATACCGAGAACCTTCTCTTCCGCGATATCCAGGAGTTCTTTGCTGTCAGTGCCGTCGTTTGAGAACGCAGAATCAGCAATGTCATTAGCTACCGCTATGAGCTGGCGCTTCACTGAGCGTTCGCGAACTATCTGCGCGTACTTGACTACGTTGTCGGCACTGGGTGCTTCTTCAGCCAACGCACCGATGTAATGCAGCCCGTCGGCATCTTCAAGCAAGGTGCGGCTCTCTAGCCAGTCAACCACTACCACAACATCGGTTGGCTGGTTATCAGCAGCAAGCGCGCTGATGGCGCGAAAAATGAGCCGGTGGCTGTAGAGGTAGAAGTCGTTTTCGTTGACGATCTCAGCAACGCGATCGAACGACCCGCCACCGAGCAGCAACGCGCCAAGTATGGCCTGCTCACCTTCCAGGGACTGAGGCGGCTTGCGCACCGAATCCATCTCCGAGGTGGGGATGAATTCGGCGGGCATAACCTCTGGCATCACGTCCGGTGGCAAGGACATAGCGTTAGCCGTATAGGCTAGTCTTCTTCGCCAACAACGTTGACGGTCACTTCTACGTCAACGTCAGCGTGAAGATGCACAACCACAGGGTGTTCACCCACGATGCGAAGCGGACCTTCCGGCAAACGAATTTCTTTCTTTTCCACCTCGGTGCCAGTTGCACTGATGGCCTGACGAATCTCTTCGGTTCCGACTGAACCAAACAGCTTGCCTTCGGTTCCGGAGCGAGACGTGATAGTTACCGAAGCGCCTTCCAGCGATGCAGCTCGGGCCTTCGCCTGAGCCAGTGCTTCAGCTTGCTGTGCTTCGAGCTCAGCACGTCGAGCTTCAAACGCTTCAATGTTGCTAGGCGTAGCCATTTCGGCCTTACCTTGGGGTAACAAGAAGTTGCGAGCGAAGCCCGCTTTAACGGTAACCAACTCGCCTAACGAGCCAACGTTATCGATTTTCTCTAGCAAGATAACTTGCATGGTCAATTCCTCTGAAAAGCTAACGACGCGGTAAGCGCCGAATATTGTCTATAAACCCTACACCCCCAACCAACAAGGTTGCAGGTTGTAACACGATGAGCAGCAGATACAACACCACCAGCCAACCAAACCCAAGCGAACGTTCTTTCACCAGAGCGTGGACCACTGCAAGTCCTTGTAAGAGCAGCGGAAATGAGGCCATCGTCGCTAGCGTAATACCTAAAGCGCCACCGGTGAAAAAGCCCGAAAACATCAAGACAAGACACCCAATTGCGATGTGCTTGCCAAAGTACAAAGCGTGAAATTCACGCTGAAAACCACCCGGATTCAGCAGCTTTGCTTGTCCGGATCGGCCTAAAAATAAGCCTGAGCTGGCGAATACGATAACCGTAACCCCCGCACCGGCGAGTAGTAAAGACACCAGCTGCTCCTCACTAAACGCTGCCATTGGCGACAGCGACGAATCCGCAGCTGTCGCTAATTTTAACTGCTCAGTCGCACCTGACCAAAATCCGCTCATCGGAGCTTGTAAGGCCATCAAAACCACAACGGTGAGCAAACCCAGAATGGAAATAAAGCAAATGGATGCTTCCAGACTGGATGTTCGCCTCAGCACTTCGGCGCTGGCCACCGTAGGGCCCCAGCAAAGTACCGCAAGCACCCCGACGGACACAACGATGGGCAAACCTGACAGCCCGATCACCAGTGAAACTCCGGCGATTCCCAAACCCATGGCGGTCACCGCGGCTGGTAACCCGCCGCGCAACGTTGCAAACGCAACAACCATGGCACTCACAGCAAAAAATGGCGGGATAACGAGCCCGAGTAAAAACAACGCTGCAGCAATTAACCCCGCAGCGTAAGGACCTCGGTCAGCCCATGTGAGTATGGAAACCAGGAGTCAAAAGACCTCAGTGTTGGTCGGTGTACGGCAGCAAAGCAAGGTAGCGAGCGCGCTTTACCGCTTTTGCCAACTGACGCTGATATCGTGCCTTAGTACCTGTAATACGGCTGGGAACGATTTTGCCGGTTTCAGTGATGAAACCCTTCAGCAACTCCAAGTCTTTGTAGTCGATCTCAGTGATGCCTTCGGCGGTGAATTTGCAGTATTTACGACGTCTGTAGTAACGAGACATGGTCTGTATTCCTTAACGGTTAGAGAAGCTGCGATTATTCTGCGTGATCAGCCGCAGGCGCGGCATCCGCGCTGGCAACCACTTCCGCAGCATCTTCGCCGCTCTCATCGGCGTCAGAGGCAGCTGGCTTACGCTCTTCTGATTTGGACTCGTCCTTCTTAATCAGAGGCGAAGCTCCGGTTACAGGCTTGTCCATCACCATGACCATATGACGGATAACCGCGTCGTTGAATTTAAACGCGCTGGTTAACTCATCAACAGCCGCCTGGTTACATTCAATATTCAGCAGCGTGTAATGGGCTTTGTAAACTTTGTTGATGGGGTACGCAAGCTGACGGCGGCCCCAGTCTTCTTGCCGATGGATCAAACCATCGTTGCTTTCAATGATGCCGCGGTAACGTTCTACCATGGCAGGTACTTGCTCGCTCTGGTCTGGATGGACCAAGAACACGATTTCGTAGTGTCTCAACGGACGACTCCCTGTGGATTAATGCCCGCCGGATTGAATGGATACCGACTGGACAAGGAAGACGGCGATTTTCGCCGCAGTTAGCCCTCTAATGGTACAGGGCGTGGTTTACTTGTGCAACCGCTGGCGGACGACTTCATACAAGGTCACCCCGGTGGCCACAGACACATTTAAGCTCGAAACAGAGCCGGCCATGGGGATACTGAACAGCCCATCACACGCATCCCGGGTAAGCCGCCGTATCCCGGCCCCTTCCGCGCCCATGACCAGCGCTACGGAAGCGTCAAATTCTTGATCATAGAGCGGCGCATCCGCAGCATCTGTCGCCCCAAACACCCATACGCCCGCTTCCTTCAATTGCTTCAGAGTGCGGACTAAGTTGGTTACTGGAAAAAAAGGCACCGATTCGGCCGCGCCGGCAGCCACCTTGCGCACCACCGGCGTCAAACTTGCAGAACGGTCTTCTGGGGCGATTACCGCATGAACTCCGGCCGCGTCTGCACTTCGCAGGCAGGCACCGAGATTGTGCGGGTCCTGAACCCCATCGAGAACCAAAATCAGCCAGGGGCCTTCGCATTGTCGAAGGTGGGTCATGAGGTCTTTTGAGTTGCTTTGTTCAGGTACCGCGTGTTCGACCATCACACCTTGATGTCGATCAGTACCCAAGCGCTTAGTTAGCTCGTCGCGACTGACCTCCTCGACGGTAAGGTTTCTTTGCTGACACAGTTCTCTCAAGCTTCTGGTGCGATCGTCTCGCCGGGCCATTTGAATCTGAAAAATCTCGAGGTTGTGATTTTTCAATACCGCTTTCACCGCGTGAATGCCAAAGGATTTTTGAATTTGCTTGTTCGACATAACGCTCAACGTAAATTTTTATTTCAATGCCCGCTGAAAGGCCCATTTGAGGCTAGGTTTGGTTGCGACCCCTTGCTTGACACCGTAGGCTGCTGCATCCGGTACTCACTAACCAAAAGTTGCAGGCCAGTAACTCTTGCGTGGAAAACCCACCGCTCAACCGCAGTATAAATGAACCATGAATACACAAAGCCTCGACTCAGCAACATCGAATGGAAAGCCCGCCCAAAAGCGTAAAGTCGTAATCACCGGTGGATCAGGAACCGTAGGCGTGGCGTTTATGCAGGCCTATGAAAACGAATTTGAGTTTTTTAATGTTAGTCGTAATGAAAGCTACATTTCAGAACTTGCGAGAGCTTGCCCCAACACAACATCCTACGTCGGCGATGTTCGCGATGCAGACAGACTCATCAACCTGTTTCTAAAGATCAAGCCTGATGTAGTGATTCATGCCGCTGCATTGAAACACGTCAATCACGCAGAACTTAACCCGTCGAAAACCGTTGAAGTCAATATTGTTGGAAGCCTGAATGTAATCAAAGCGTGTATCAGAGCCGAAGTACCAATCGCGGTTGCCATCAGCACAGACAAAGCCTGCCAGCCAGAGAATATCTATGGTTATTCAAAGAAGATAACCGAACAAATTTTTATGGAGCACTACAACCAGAACACAAAATTTGTGTGTGCTCGCTTCGCTAATGTAGCTGGTTCAAACGGATCAGTGATTCCGTTTTGGATAAAGTCCGCGCTTAACGGAGAACCCCTGAAACTCACAGATTCTCGTATGAACCGCTTGATGTTTACGCCAGAAGACGCTTCTGAACTCATCTACAAGGCGATCAGTATGGCCGAGGAGTCCAATCAATCCTTCGTGCTTTCGCGCATGATGAAATCGGTCAACATGCACGAACTTGCTGGTGTTATATCGAAGCGATTTGGTGATGGTTCTGAACCGATTGTCGTGGGCAAGCGTCCGGGCGAACGGCTGAATGAAACACTGGTCAGTCAGGCGGAAATCGGCAGTGCCTACATAACTGAAGACAACCAGTATATCGCCCTGCACTCCAACGAATTCGGCCACCGACAGCTTACGCAGGAGCTATCGTCACTGACTGCTGAATACATGGGTGAAGACGAAATATGCGATCTGTTTGGTCAAGAGCCTGTGGCGACGCCAACACCCATTAAAGTCGTTCGTTAATTTGGAACCACCATCGCATTTGCAACCGCATTTGCAACCGCATTTGCAACCGCGACTATTTAAGGTGCTCACATGATCTTAACGTTGTTTCTGCTGTCAGCAGGTTTTGTCGTTTACGTGTATGCCCTGTACCCGTTGTATCTGCATCTTAGGGCTATGGGAAAACCCGAGCTAGCTGCAGCTGAGCCCGGCAAATGGCCTACAGTCAGCGTGGTGATCGCCGCCCATAACGAGGCTAAGAATTTACCGGGCAAAGTAGAGTCTTTGGAACAGCTGGATTATCCTGAAGACTTAATTGAATGGGTAATCGTGTCTGATGGTTCCACTGATGGTACGCCGGAGGTCATGGCCAAATACTTTGATGGTTATGACAACCGAACCCTCATCCATTATGAGAAAGCTCGAGGTAAATGCGGGGCCTTAAATGAGGGTGTCGCTCATGCAACTGGAGACATCATCTTGTTTATGGATGCTCGTCAACCGGTTTCGAGAAATGCGGCGAAGACGCTGATTCCATTTCTATGCGACGACAGTATTGGCGCAGCTACCGGGGAATTGGTGCTGTCACAAGATACCAGCCTGGAGGCCGCTAACTTCGGTCTTTACTGGCGTTATGAAAAATGGATCCGAGACAATCAAAGTCGTCTGTTTTCCACCACCGGCGTAACCGGTGCGCTGTATGCCATTCGCCGGGCGGATTTCACACCTAACCCGATTGGCACGTTGCTCGATGATTTTGATACACCGATTGGACTTTTGAAGCAGCGCAAGCGAACGGTGTACGTTCCAGGCGCATTCGCCTACGATGCGGCCTCTGATGATATTCATCAGGAGTTCCGGCGTAAGGTAAGAAACCTCGGTGGCAATTGGCAATCGTTCAGTCGTAACAAATGGCTTTACCACCCGTCCAAGAACCCTGTCTGGTTGCAATTTTTATCGCATAAGTTCGGTCGGCTCATCGTGCCCTGGGCATTGATATTGTCTTTGCTATCTGCACTTCTGGGTGCCTTAAGCGGCAACACATTCCTCACGGTCATGCTGTTTTTGCAACTGGCGTTTTACGCTCTAGCCATATCAAGCTATCTTGATCTGCCCTTTGCGCGCGCCAAAATCCTCAACTTTCCAAAGATATTTGTGCAGATGAACGCAGCAGCTCTGGTCGGCACACTTAAGCATTTCTTCAGTAACCGAGAGATCTCATGGCGCTGAGTGTGTACTCAGCGCGCATAAACTAACTGCGTTTTTTCGCTCTTTTCTTAGCCACCGGCTTCTTACCTGTTGTTTTTTTTGAAGCCGTTTTCTTAGTTACCGCCTTCTTACTGCTTCGTTTTTTCGCTACTTTTTTCGCTGCCTTTTTAGCTGCGACTTTCTTAGCGGTGTTTCCTTTCGCTACCACTTTTTTAGCGCTTGTCTTCTTAGCGCTGACCTTCCTGGCAGTGATTTTCTTCGTGCCACTCTTTTTAGACACCGGTTTCTTGGTCACGGCTTTCTTCGATGCCGCTTTCTTCGATATCGTCTTCTTCGACACAACCTTCTTTGAAGCCGCTTTTTTTGCTACCACCTTCTTTGATGATCGTGTGTTGAGATAAGGCTCGGGTGAAAGCTCGGCTGAAAGCTCGGCTGAAGGCTCGGCTAAAGGCTTGGCGGAAGCGGTAGCTTTCGAAACACGCTTTTTACTCGCGGACTTCTTGGCAACTCGTTGTTTAGCTGCATCGCTTTTAGTGCTTGCTGTTTTCCAGACGTTGGGCTGCTTGGTACCAGTGCGAGGCTCTGTCGTTTCTTGAGACCGGTTGTTCTTCCATTCTGCGCGCTTCTGCTGCGCCTCTGTCTTTACCGGCTGGGTTGATTTACGGTTGTCTGTTTTAGCGCGCGGCGGTGTCGATTTTGGTGTGTCCTGTTTGCTCTGAGATCGCTGTTCAGCTTGCTTCTCGGCTTTGATTTTCAGCCGTTGTTTATCACGACGTAGTTGGCTTTTAGGCTTCTTGGGTTTCTTCTGTCGCACCGTTGGGTCCAGGGCGGCCGCTCGCCTGGGTTTGTTCGCTTTTCTTGGGCCGGTGTCGACTTCTTGAAAGTCTATCTTTCGATCGTCCAGATTCACAGCGGCCACCCGTACGCGAATGGACTCGCCTAAACGATACTGACGCCCCGTTTTCTCTCCTGTCAGCGCTCCTTCGGCAGGATCGAATCGATAGTAATCTTTAACCAAACTGGTGATGTGTACTAAGCCTTCAACGTGTAAATCGTTTAACTCAACAAACAAACCAAACGACGTCACGGTGGCCACTACACCATCAAATTCATCACCAACATGAGACTGCATGTATTCACACTTTAACCAGCTCAACACATCCCGGCTGGCTTCTTCAGCGCGACGTTCTGTGCTTGAGCAAGACACGCCTAATGCCTGCATATCGGACGTTGAATAGTGATACTGCTCCACCGACTTACGCGTCAGTGCATACTTGATTGCGCGGTGTACCAGTAAATCTGGGTACCGCCGGATGGGAGACGTAAAGTGCGCATACTGCGTCAGGGCCAGACCAAAGTGACCTTCGTTTTTCGGTTGATACACAGCCTGCTGCATTGAACGCAGCATGGTGGTTTCAATCACTGAACGATCCGCTCTGTTCTCGATCGCTTTAGACAGGCGAGCGTAGTCAACTGGAGCGGGTGCATCGCCCCCGCCCAACGTTAAGCCACGAAAAGCCAGAAAAGAGCGAAGATCGTCCAGGCGATCACTTTTCGGGCCTTGATGCACTCGATATAACGCTGGAATGGCTTGACGCTCTACAAACGCTGCCGCGGCAATATTTGCCAATATCATGCACTCTTCGATGAGCTTGTGCGCATCGTTTCGAACCACCGGCAGGAGCTTCTCAATCTTACGATTGCGGTCAAACACGATGCGCGTTTCGTTCGATTCAAACTCAATAACACCGCGTTTATCCCTGGCCGCACGCAACACCGTGTACAGCTCGTATAAGGTTTCTAATCCGGTTAACACATGGCTGAATTCTTCGCGTAGCGGAGAATCCGGTTGGCTCAGAATCTCCCACGCCTTGTCGTAGGTTAACCGCGCATGTGATTGCATCACCGCGTTGTAGAAACGTGTGCGCTTGATGCCGCCAGCTTCATCCAAAGACAGCTCACACAACATACACAGCCTGTCCACATGTGGATTCAACGAACACAAGCCATTGGACAATACCTCTGGCAGCATCGGCACGACCTGCCCTGGAAAATACACCGAGGTGCCTCGATGGGTCGCTTCAGCATCCAGCGCTGAGCCAGGCTTCACGTAATTAGCCACATCCGCAATCGCTACCAGCAATCGATAGCCCTTTGCGGTTTTCTCAGCGAACACCGCATCATCAAAATCTCTTGCGTCGGCGCCGTCGATGGTCATCAGCGGCAGCTTTCGAATATCTTTTCTGCCAGGAATGTCGTCACCGCTCACAGCGGTACCCAGGTCATCGGCCTCAGCCGTCACAGCATCAGGCCACACATAAGGAATATCGTGGCTACGCAACGCCACATCGATCTCCATACCAGCCTTCAACTCAGGGCCCAAAACCTCAATCACTTTGCCAACCGGCGGATGGCGGCGAGTGGGTTGCTCGGTCAGTTCCACCACCACAATGTCGCCCTCTTGCGCATGGTTTCTTCCCGCCACAGGAATCATGATGTCCAGGTGGATACGTTTGTTGTCCGGCGATACGTGCATGACACCCTGGTCGTCCATAAAACGTCCAACCAGGGTGTGATGCACATGTTCGACAACCTGGATAATGCGTCCTTCCCGTCGGCCGCGGCGATCGGTACCTGTGATGCTCACCACCACACGATCTCCGTGCAGCACCTGGCGCATCTGCTTTCCGTTTAAGTAAACGTCATCATCGCTATCATCAGAAATAACAAACCCATACCCGTCAGCATGCGCCTGAATACGACCGGCCACCAAAGAGTCCTCATCCACTGGCATGTAGCCGCCACGCCGATTAGCAATGATTTGCCCATCGCGCTGCATGGCCCCCATGCGCCGGCGTAATCCTTCGTACTCATCCGTGCCGTCGGTATAGCCTAGCTGTTCAGCTAAATGCTCTAACGTCATCGGCTCCTTAGCCTCTTTCAACGCCTGCGCAATGAATTCACGACTTACAACGGGCTTCTCATACTTAAGAGCTTCACGCGCTTTATGAGGATCGTGATTTGCAGACATGCAGTTTTGGCCAGTGAGGGAGCCTGTGGAGTATAGGGGATAGATTGACCGCATAAAATCCATGCTGTATATTCCCGCCTCTCACCTCAGTGCCGAGGTGGCGGAATTGGTAGACGCGCTGGCTTCAGGTGCCAGTGGGGGTAACCCCGTGGAGGTTCAAGTCCTCTTCTCGGCACCATCGTAATATTTAATCGTCGCGCCCTCTGGCCTGATCACACCTCACAGACTTCATTCTTCAGCCCTGCCTCGTCGCACGCAGATTGTCGTGCGTTCAAAGGCCTGCGCCCGGTTATCGATCCCGCCATTAACCATCGCTCCGCAGCAGCAAGAACAGACGCTCACATAACCACTGCTCGACCTTTTTGCTAGAGCCACTGCCCGTTTCCGGTGGTGTGCGATTGAGATGGAGATCACGAAAGCCATGACGAGTGGTGCACAAAGGTCTGCAGAACTGTGCAATCCGGCCGATTTCTATGGTGACGCTGCACACGATTGGCGATGATCCGTCTCGCGTGTGGCATCCATCCGTCCGAGTCGATGTGAGTTCTTATGCCCAAGCGAATGTCGTGTCAGCAGAAAACACCGCTTGCCCAGCGCGTGGCGCGCGCCTGTGCTGAGTTAACCGAACCCAAGGCAATGCGATCAACGACTGATGAAAAACGAATTGGAAAAGTCACCGCAGAAGCACCCGTCTTTGAGCTTTTAGAACCCCGAGTGTTGTACTCTGCGGATGCCGCTGGTATAGCAGCTGCCTTTTTACCCGATGACCAGGAACATCGGAGCACGGACTACGTTGCCACCGTGCACGACTCATTCGGCCACGATGAACTTCCAGGCACAGCTACGGTGGATGACGAATCGAGCGCCACCACGCTCGTTTTCATCGACAGCCGAGTTGATGACAGTGACACCTTTGTGGAAGCCTGGGCTGATCAAAACGTCCATTTCGTCATGATTGATGCTGATGACGATGCGCTTGCCGTCATCTCCGATACGCTGGTTGAATGGGATAAAAACAACGACTCAGTACAGACGGTACGACTGGTGTCGCATGGTTCATCGGGTACCCTGCAGCTGGGTGATGCCGACATTAATTCGCACTATCTCGACCAGCACGAATCCACCGTTCGCAATTGGCAGAATCACTTGGCACTCGATGCCCAAATACAATTGTTTGGATGCAATGTGGCGGAAGGGGTTGATGGGCACAATTTCTTACAGCAACTGGCTGAACTTACTCACTCAGTTGTCAGCGGTAGTGATGACTTAACCGGGCACGCAAACGCCGGAGGCGATTGGTTATTAGAGGTCAGCTATTCACACAACGGCGAACACCAGTACGACGACAGCCGTAATCGATTTGACACCAATACCATTCTCGCTAACTGGACCCGCACGCTCGATACTATCCAGGTTAGCTATCGCGCAGATGACGTTACCTTCGCTAATAACATCGTCATTAGCGACTTAAGCGGTATGGCGGATGTGTCTTTAAGAGCGGCTATTACCGCCGCCAATAACACTAATGGTGATGACATCATCGAACTGGTTGGAAACTTTGGTGATTTTATCCTGGGTGACCAGTCTATTGATGTGGGCTCTGACGTTAACGACGGTTCTTTGTTAATAACAAACGAATCGGGCGTTGATCTGTTTATCAAGCACGATTTGAATGAAAACGGTGCTCGCCTATTCACCGTTGATCACGATGAACTCATTATCGATGGTGACCCAAATAATTTTAACGTAACGATTAGCCTTGAAGATGGAAGACCGTTTAACGTGGGTGGCGGTGCCATTTACACCGACACGGGTACCGAGCTTACCTTACGCCATGTCAGATTCGAAGACAACGCACCGGCATTCGGTAGTATTCCGTTACCAGGTGGTGCCATTTACGCAAATGGCGATGTCACCATCAGTGACACCACATTTTCCAACAATCAAGGCTTAACTGGCGGCGCGATATACATCCGAGAAGCTGATAATCTGATAATCAGCAACAGCACGTTTGTTGGGAACACATCGGAGAGTCCGATTACGGGATCGCCCGGTGGCGGAGCTATTCATGCTGATGTTACAACGACCATCTCCGATTCTGTGTTTCTAAATAACACCGCGGATGGTTACGGCGGTGCCATCTACACCAATGAAGTCATAAGCGTCACCAACTCTCAGTTCGACGGTAATTCATCGAACGAAGGTGGCGCGATCTATGGTGAGGAAAACGTTACCGTTGCCGACTCGTTTTTTGCCAATCACACCGATGGTGGCGCAATTCGGTCACTGGTTGACATCAACGTCTCAAATTCCGAATTCCGCTTCAACACCGATGCACCCACTCAATCAACCGGTGGTGCGTTACAAGGGATGAACATTACGGTATCCCACTCACTATTCTTTGGAAATACCGCCGACTTATACGGTGGTGCGATTGCCGCGGAAGTCATGTACACCGTCAGTAACAGCCATTTTGAGCAAAATGAATCAACCAATTCTGCGGGCGGTGCACTCTTCAGTCGTCACGGTGGAACCGTCATCAATAGCTCATTTGTTGACAATCACGCTTTAGGAGGCTCTGCGATTCACAATGAGATTGATGGTACTGTTCGCATAGAGCGCTCAACCTTCAGCGGAAACACGGCAGAAACTTCAACCGTAGGTGTTCGCGGGGATACGGCTTTGGTCGTAAAGGCCAGTACATTTGTCGATAACACGGCTAATTCTCAATCGGCAGGTCTTTTGGCAGAAAGCGGTGTTGGCAGTTACTTCACTTCATCGGTATTCGTAAACAACAAGCTGGCTGACGGTAGCACCCTACACGCATTAAATGTTTCATCGGCAGGCTTCAATTTGTTTGACCAGTCCACCTTGCTACACGAACAAGACCTGGTCGAAGCAGGCCTGACACTCGGTCCGCTCAGCACAATACCCGACAGCTATGTTCAAGCTCGTGCATTACCCGCGACTAGCTTGGGAATAGATGCTGGCGCGATCATCACAGATGACGATGATGCCGATGGGATAACTCAACCAGTAGACACACACGGTCAGCGTCTTGATGGTTTACCGGACATCGGTGCGTTGGAAGTTCAAAGTACATCGGGTGTTGTTTTCTGGGCGGACACAGATGGAAAAATCTGGCGCTCTAACCCGGAGTTTTCAAACGTAAACTTAGTCGTGGACACCGCAGCGGAATTCGGAGCAGCACACACTATCTCAGGTATTTCCGTCGATTTAAACGGCCCTGCCAACAATGGCACTGCCACGATCTACTGGGTGGACCATGCAACCGGTTCGGTCTGGCAAAGTGCCGCAGACGGTCAAGACACCACACAAGTGGCTGTGAGCGCTGTAGACGTTAACGGCAATCCATTCGATGCAACGGCGATTACGTTGGACGCCGACCGAAATATTTTATATCTCCTGCACGGACGTACCGCAGGTCATACACCGGCCATCCGCGCGTGGCAGTTGTCTGATACCGGTGCAGCCTACCTGAGTACGTTTGAAAGCCCAGGCGGTGAAGCCCTGGAAAACCCGAATGACATACATTTCAACGCAGCCACAGGTCGCTTATTCTGGGTGGACGGCGTAACCCCTGCACAAAGCGCAGCAAACCAAACGATTGCCGACACAGGAAGCAACGAGCACGGTAGCGTAACTCCCATTTTTGCGAGTGTGAAGTCTATGTCAGTTGATGGCACCGATGTTCAGACTCACATAACCGATACGTTTGCTAACCGAGAGTACATAGGGATAACCACCAATCAGGCCGGTGACGTTATATATTTTACTGAAGCTGTAGGCGATCGAGTTCATGCCTTTGACTTGAATACAGGGCTCAAAGAAGATGAAACTCCTTGGGTGTTAGACGAGCCTGGCAGCGTAGAGGACATCACTTACCTGTCCAACAACGATTCCTCAGTATTTATCAGTTCAGAGGTGGATGCGCTGTTCACCTTCGATTCAGACCTTCAGGAAACTCAGCCTAGATACGATCATCCGAGCGCTATGACCGTTGTCACATCGGTAACAACGCCGGACACCAGCAAGCCCTATTTGGAACCTAACGCGTTTGCCTATACCGAAGGCGACCCGGCAAAATCCATAACCGTTACAGATTTGGGAATACAAAATCCGGTAGCGTTTAACGATTCGGATATGACATTCGAATTGCTCAGTTTACCGACATTAGGCGGCACCTTAGCAGCTGATGGTTTTGCATTGGGTGTGGGTAGTACTTTCTCATTATCCCAAGACATTACCTACTTTAACGATAACGTAAGTAACCAAACGGTCGATGTATTCCAACTGCGAGTAACGAATGCGTCAGGCGATGTATCCCCTGCGGCATCGTTTATGGTCAACATCGACCCCATCGATGACCCGGCCACAATGACAATATCGCCGGTAAGCGTTAACGAAAACGCGATCAGCGTACCGTTAACCGAAACCGGCTTTGTCATTAATGATGAAGAAAACGGGCAACCTGTCCGGTACACATTCACCCCACCGGCAGTAACCAATGGCCTGAAAATTCTTGTTAATGGTGTTGTCCCAACTGGCAACTCATTTACCCATACCGAGTTAACCAGCGGCGCCGTAACGATTAGCGCCGAAGATACGATTATCACGCCTGCAGATGCCAGCACGCCAATTAGTTACCTATTTGACTTTGTTGTCCATCTGGATAACAACGGCACACTCTCCGACTCGCAACCGGCTCAGTTAACCGTGGTGGTAACACCTCAAGACGACGCTGCAGTGATAACACTCACCCCCGATACGATCACGATCAATGAAGGAGACGTCTGGGTACCCGATAATTCCAACTTTACATTCAGCGATGAGGAATCCGCTGAGCCATTGTATTTCGTGATTGAGAATGCTCCGGATAGCACCATAGCCGGCCTTGAGCTAAACGGCGTCCGCTTAAATACTGGTGACACCTTTACGGTTAATGATGTTCAGTCGAATAACCTGGTCATTTCATCTCAAAACACCGATATCACAGCACCCTCAGAGGCGACGGTTATAACATTCAAAGCGGTAACCGATGATACAAATCCCGCCTCCGATTCCAATACGCTGAGTTTAACCGTTAATGTTCTGGCTCAAAACGATAAGCCACAGGCCACTGCCAACGACGTAACGGTTGATGAAAACAATCAACGTGTACTTGCAGCTACCGATTTAACCTATTCCGATGAGGAAGGCGATGCACTTCTGCACTACGAACTACTCGGTATTTATGACAGGGGTACTGTCGTTCCAACTGACCAGGTCATTCTGCTGAATAACGGAACACGAATAACTAATGGCGATACGTTTAACGCCACCGACCTATCATCAGGGCTGGTAGCCATCGATGCGCGCGATGCAGAAATTACCGATACCTCAACCTTGACTATTGATGTTCTAGTCAAAGCGGTCGCCGATACTGGTACGAGTGATTCAGACCCTGTGGTACTTCGGGTGGACGTCACGCCGCAAAATGATATTCCTCGAGTAACGCCCATGGATCAGACGGTTCAGGAGAACGCGCTTACCGCAATACCGTCCACCACACTAGGCTATTCGGACGAAGAAAGCGACGCCGCCACACACTACACGCTGTTATCAATTCCTACCGATTTCGGCATAGTGTTCTCATTAAACGGCGTACCGTTGACAGACGGAGACCAAGTCACTACCGAAGATGTGAGTACAGGCCGGTTTGTCATTGACACAACTCAGGCCGATGTTCAATCCGGCGCTACGGTCAGTTTGGACTACAGCGTGACCACTGTGGATGGACAAGAGAGTCTGCCAGCCTCATTGAACTTTAAAGTGTTATCGGTAAACGATGCAGCAACACTCAGCACTCCACCAACGCCTTTGAGCATCGATGAAGGCGCTTTACAGACGTTAAGCACAGCGCACATAATTTTTTCTGATGAAGAAAACAATCAGCCTACGCGGTATGTGCTGCAAAGCCTTCCCACTGAAC
>JAHDCO010000053.1 GCA_020629835.1 Granulosicoccaceae bacterium | reverse complement strand
CGTCGCGATGACATGATCATGAGCGGTAAACGTCACGGTTTTTACACCGATTGGATCGTTGGCTTCGATGATGACGGGCGTTTGCTGGGTGCAAAATTTACCTTAGCCGGTGAGTGTGGGCATTCGCCAGATTTGTCCGACGCGATAGTGGACAGAGCGATGTTTCACTGCGATAACGCTTACTACTACCCGGCTGCGAAAATAGACGGGTTGCGTTGCCGCACCAACACTGTGTCGCACACAGCGTTCAGAGGCTTTGGTGGCCCGCAGGGAATGTTAGCGGGTGAGTCCATGATTGAACAGGTGGCAAGGTATCTTGGTAAAGATCCTTTGCAGGTGCGAAAACTTAACTTCTACGACACAGAAACTCGCAACGTTACGCCGTACTTTCAAACCATCGAACACTTCAATCTGCCGCGCATCGTGGAACAGCTCGAAGCGTCTTCCGACTACGACAACCGCCGTAAAGCCGTTGACGAATTCAATGCGAATAACACGGTGCTAAAACGCGGCCTATCATTGACACCCGTAAAGTTCGGAATCTCTTTTACCGTAAAACACTTAAACCAAGGTGGCGCACTGTTACATCTGTACAGCGATGGCAGCGTACAGCTCAATCACGGCGGCACTGAAATGGGCCAGGGCTTGATGGTTAAAGTGCAGCAAATTGTGGCGCATGAATTGGCAATGGATGCAACGCGCATCGCTGTTACCGCCACGCAAACTGACAAAGTTCCCAACACCTCTCCCACCGCCGCTTCATCTGGCACCGACATCAACGGCGCTGCCGCCAGAAACGCCGCACAGAAATTGCGAACACGTTTAACGCGGTTCCTGGTTGAACAACATCAATTAGCCAGCGACAGTGACGTGGTATTTTCAAACGATGAGATTAAGGCAGGGGATGTAAGTTACTCCTGGGAAACCCTAGCGCATGCTGCGTACATGGCTCGGGTGTCGTTATCAGCAACGGGCTTTTATAAAACGCCAGATATCCATTTCGATCGTGAGTCCGCAAAAGGTCAGCCGTTTTACTACTTTGCCAATGGCGCAGCGGTTACCGAAGTGGTTGTGGATACCTTAACCGGGGAGAACCGCATTCTGCGAACCGACATTGTTCATGATGTGGGGCAAAGCATTAACCCGGCCATGGACTTAGGACAAATTGAAGGCGGCTACGTACAAGGCGCCGGTTGGTTAACGCATGAAGAATTAACCTGGGGTGATGACGGTCGATTACTAACCGATGGCCCGGCCACTTATAAAATTCCCGCCATTAGCGATGCGCCGGATATCTTTAATGTCACGCTGTTAGAGAATGCACCCAATGAAGCGGCTACTGTATTTCGTTCCAAAGCCGTAGGGGAGCCACCGCTGATGTTAGCCATCTCTGTGTTTGGTGCAATAAAAGATGCCGTATACGCAGCGAACCCAAAGGCGGCAGGGCTCGATGCGCCAGCCACGCCAGAGTCTATTCTGCGAGCCATTCAGTCTTAAATGTTTAACGCAAGCTTAAAACGTTGTTCTTAAACTTCTTTGGCTTGCTCACGCAATAAGAACTTTTGAATCTTGCCAGTTGATGTTTTAGGTAGTTCGCCAAACACCACATGCTTGGGTGCTTTGTAGTTTGCCAACGCGCTTCGGCAGTGGGCAATAAGCTCCTCGGCATTAACCTCCTGCCCGGGCTTAACGTCCACAAAAGCACACGGAGTTTCACCCCATTTCTCATCCGGCTTGGCCACAACGGCGGCCTCTAGGATGGCAGGGTGACGATATAACGCTTCCTCAACTTCTAACGTGGAAATGTTTTCACCACCTGAAATAATGATGTCTTTCGCGCGGTCTTTAATCTCTATATAACCATCCGGATGTTGCACACCTAAGTCACCGGTATGAAACCACCCACCAGAAAAGGCTTCCGTGGTGGCATCCGTATTCTTCAAGTAACCCTTCATTACAGTGTTACCGCGGATCATTAATTCACCCAGCGTATTGCCGTCTTGCGGTACCGGTTGCATGGTATCGGCGTTCATTACACATGCCCCGTCCAGTGTTACGTACGGCACACCCTGGCGTGCCATACGCGCCGAACGCTCTTCCAACGGCAGTGTTGGCCAATCGGCTTGCGGTACACACACCGTGGCGGGGCCATAGGTTTCTGTTAAGCCATACAGATGCGTGACGTTAAAGCCAATCGCTTCCATTGCTTCAATGACAGCTGAGGGTGGTGCAGCACCACCGGTAGCAATTTCAATCGGATTAGAGGCGCGTTTTTGCACGTCCGCTGGAGCATTCGCCAACAGGTTTAGCACGATAGGAGCGCCACACATATGCGTCACATCGTGTTCTTCAATCAGTGAAAAAATCTCTACCGGGTCCACTTGCCGTAAGCAAACGTGTGTACCCATCGCTGCCGTCACACCCCAAGTGAATGTCCACCCATCACAGTGGAACATCGGCAACGTCCATAAGTAACGCGAATCCTGATGCACGCCCATGGTGGTCATGTTGCCAATGGCGTTTAGGTAAGCGCCACGATGGTGGTAAACGCAGCCCTTAGGATTGCCAGTGGTGCCGGAGGTATACAACAAAGAAATAGCCTGCCATTCATCAGTCACCGCAGAAAACGCACTGTGAATCCACTCAGCTTGTGATTCATCAGCCAACAAAGCATCACCTTCCGCCAGTAGCTGCTCATAGGTTGTCTCACCAATCAGTTCACCACCTGGTCCCATCGCATCATTGATATCAATAACGGTAATGGGGGTTTTAAGTTTTGCTACCGCAGCTTTAACCGTGGGTGCAAATTGCGTATCGGTCAGCAGCACTTTGGCGTTGCCGTGCTCCAAAATAAATGTGATGGTGTCGGCATCCAAGCGTATGTTGAGCGAGTTTAAAACCGCACCAATCAACGGCACGCCGTTGTGCGCTTCCAACATCTCTGGCGTGTTCGCACCCATGATGGCAACACAGTCGCCAGCTTGCACCCCGCGCTTGGCTAACGCTGCGCCTAACGCCTGGCTGCGTTGCCAAAACTGCGCGTAGCTGTAACGTCGGCTGCCATGCACAATGGCTAAATGATCGGGGCGAACAGCCGCGGCTCGGCGCAGAAAGCTAACCGGGGTTAGCGGTTCGTAGTTAGCGCTTTGCGGGCTCATTTGCTCGTTGAATTGACTCATGCTCACACCGGTTTGTGCAGTGGTAAGGTAACCCGCTCATCATACCCAAGGATTGACCATGGCGGATAGGGCGGCACCATTTGATTTAACTGGCCAGGTAGCATTGATTACCGGGGCTGGCGGCGGACTCGGGCAATGTTTTGCACACACCTTAGCCGGTGCAGGAGCGTCCGTCGTGCTGTGTGGCCGAGACGCTAACCGCCCGGAGTTGGTGGCTTTGGCTGACGCTATCGAATCTGAACACGGTTCACGCATTAACGGAAACGGCGCATTGTGCACCCGAATAGCCGTAGACGTAGTCTCCCAATCATCGGTAATGGCTGCTTATGAAACTCTTGATGAAGCAGGTCTTACGGCAACCATATTAGTTAACAACGCAGGCGTGGCTCGTTCCGGTGAAGCGCACACACTCAGCGAAGCAGATTGGAACGCGGTGGTGGACACCAATTTGCGCGGTGCCTGGGCCATGTCGCAACCGTTTGCCAAACGACTGATCGATAAGCAGCAAGCCGGTAGCGTGATTAATATCGCATCCATACTCGGCCTACAGCCCAGCAAAGGCACGGCCCCCTATGCGGTGAGTAAAGCCGGGCTAATACAAATGACCCGTGCGCTTGCACTGGACTGGGCGCGCTACAACATACGTGTTAATGCCTTATCACCGGGCTATGTAGAAACCGATATTAATCGCGACTATCTAAATTCAGAGGCAGCACAAGATCAAATCAAACGCATTCCCACGCGCCGCATCGGTGAAGCCGACGATTTATCCGGGCCCTTGCTCCTACTCGCTAGCGATGCGGGCCGCCATATGACCGGTGCCAACATCGTGGTGGACGGTGGGCACAGTTGTTTAAGCTTATAAAAGAATCAAAAAATGAAACTGATTGATGCACATCACCATCTGTGGATACCGCAACAAACCGATCCAGACATTGGCTACGGTTGGTTAAGAGACGTCGGCGCACCCAAACCCTTTGGTGACCCAACGCCCATTCAACGTGACTACGAATGGCCAGAATTCATTGATGAAAGCACAGAGCATGAACTGATCGGTACGGTCTTCCTACAAACCGACGGCGCTTTACCCGACCCTGTTGCTGAAACGAATTGGGTAAGCGGAGCGTTATCCAATACCGGCCTACCTCATCGCATCGTTAGCTTCCTAGATTTAGACAGCCCTACCGCGGCGAGCGAATTAGAAAAACACCAAGCATGCGGCCTACTCGCCGGAGTTCGTCAAATCGTTTCACGCTTAGAAGCGAAGCCGGAACTGTGTTTTGCCGGAAAGCATTACCTACGCTCCGCACAATGGCAGGAAAACCTCGCATTACTAGCCAAGCACAAACTAACGTTTGACCTACAACTTTACCCAGAGCAAATGCATGAAGCCGCCGAGGTGTTTAATCGACACCCTACGCTTACTGTGATCGTTGATCACACCGGCTCACCATGGGACAACAGCCCGGAAGGAAAGCAGCGATGGATTGATGGCATTACCGCGCTGTCGAAGTTACCGAACTGCGTAATGAAGCTGTCTGGCTTTGGCATGTTCAATACGAATTGGAGTGCCGATTCCATTCAATATCAACTACAACATTGCCTATCCGCGTTTGGTCCAGATCGCATGTTGTTCGGAAGTAATTACCCTGTTGATAAACTTATGGCCAGTTACGATGACGTCGTAAACCGAGTCGCCGCTGGCCTGACATCCGAAGCGCAGAAGCAAGGGTTATCAGTTGATGAAGTACTCGAAGCCGTGTTCATTAACACCGCCCGTCGCGTCTACGACGTTTAGCGGAACAGCTCTTTCATTCTCCAAGCTTCTCAATTAAGCTGCGACATATTCTCAGATTTGCATCTATTTTATAGCGCGTCAGAGATGTATTCAGCCGTAAAGCGCAGTGAATAGCGCTTGTCATTCATAAATCAACGTGGAGTAAGGTTATGGCTGCAGGAACTTCCGAAAACCCTAATGGCACTGGCAGCAGCTGCGGTTGTCCAGGCCCCGGGTACGCATCCCCTCAAGATGCCATCAAAGCACCCAGAGAAGAGGTGGTGTACACCATCTGTATTTACACGGGCACCGGCATTGAGAAACCCGATTACTTAGCCACCATCGACGTTAACGAAGACAGCGATACCTACGGGCAGGTGATCAGTCGCTGCGAAATGCCCACCATCGGTGATGAGCTGCACCACATGGGTTGGAACGCGTGTTCCTCATGTAATCAAGATGGCAGCATGTCGCGCAAGTATTTAATTATTCCAGGTGTTCGTACCAGCAATTTTTACATCGTTGATACCGCCACCGACCCAAGAAACCCAACGTTATACAAAACCATTTCGGGTGATGAAATAAAAGAAAAAACCAACTTAAGCGCACCGCATACCGTGCACTGCTTAGGGTCCGATATCATCGTATCAATGCTGGGTGACGCAGACGGGAACGCTCCGGGTGGTTTCCTACATCTAAACAAAGAGTTTGAAATTGTTGGTCGTTGGGAAAACGATATCACCGGCATGAATTTCAACTACGACTTCTGGTACCAGCCACGTCATAACATGATGGTGTCTACCGAATGGGGAGCGCCCAATACGTTTTTACCCGGCTTTGATCTTGCCGATGTGGGCGAAGGCAAATACGGACGCCACATTCACTTCTGGGATTTTGAAGGTCGTAAAATTGAAAAATCGGTAGACCTCGGTGGTGAAGGCATGATTCCGTTGGAAGTGCGCTTCCATCATGACCCTGATTCAACACACGGTTTTGTTGGTGCAACTTTAAGCTCCAACATTCACCACTGGTACAAAGATGATAAAGGCGAAATGGTCATCGAGAAAATCATCGATGTCGACGCCATTGATGTTGAAAACTTCCCGGTTCCAATGCCAGGATTAATCACCGACATCCTGATCTCCATGGACGATAAGTACCTGTACTTCTCCAATTGGCTACACGGTGACCTACGTCAGTACGACATCAGTGATCCATCCAATCCAGTCTTAACCGGTCAACTCTTTATGGGCGGCCTGTTAGGCAAAGCACCGGTTGTGGGTGGCATAGACATTCATGGCGCACCACAAATGATTCAGCTGTCATTAGACGGCAAACGTTTGTACGTCACCACGTCCTTGTTTAGTACCTGGGATAACCAGTTCTACCCTGACATCAAGGACAAGGGCGGGCAAATGTTCATCATCGACTGTGACGTTGAAAACGGTGGCATGACGTTGCGTGAAGATTTCATTGTGGACTTCGGTAAAGAACCCAATGGCCCTGCACGTGCGCATGAGACTCGCTACCCAGGTGGTGATTGCAGTTCCGATATCTGGATCTAGCGCTTAACACTTGGCGTCGTATACCGTCAGATTCAGCAACCGTGATTGGGACCCACTCACGGTTGCTGATGATGAAGCCATCATTGATGCAGCCGAAGCGGCAGGACATGTGCTTCCTATCGCCTGTCGTTATGGTGGTTGCATCACCTGTGCTGCGCGTTTACTCGAAGGCAAAGTACGCCAACCCAATGCAACAGCCATTAACCGGCGGCAAAACCAAGCCGGTTATATCTTGTTGTGTGTAGCAAGGCCAAAAACCGACTGCGTTATAGAAGTAGGGGTTGAAAGTCATGGCGACTTATATGAAAACCCGTTCGCCAACCCTAAAAATAAGAATTTGGACTTACCCTAATGCCCGCAGTAGACATCAGTACCAGCACCATGGCGTACTCGTTAAACGGTGCCCCCGAACGAGACGATAAATTAGCCGTCGTACTCGTGCACGGAGCCGGTGGCCGTGATCAAGATTGGCCTCAAGCCTGGCGATCAGTGGATGATGTAACGCGCGCCATGGGCTTAACCCCAGCCAGCCACGTCGGCGATTTAGATCAATACCCCATTTATTCCCTAGACCTACCCGGCCATGGCCAAAGCACCGGCTCAGGATGCACATCCGTTGAAGCCTACGCCGACGCCGTAGAAGCATTTATTGAAGCCATAGACCTGACACGAGTCGTAGTCGTAGGCCACAGCATGGGCGCCGCCATCACGTTGCAACTTGCCACTCGTCAAAACCAACGCATCGCCGGTATTGTCATGATCGGTTCCGCCGCAAAACTGCAAGTCGCCCCCGCCATATTGGAGGGCTTACAAAATGATTTCGAAGCCACCGTTGATGCAATAGTTAAATACAGCTGGTACAAAGAAACCGGCGCATTCTTTAAAGAAAAAGGCCGACAACGCATGCTGGAAACCGGCAGTGAAGTCGTATACGGAGACTACTTTGCTTGCGCCGATTTCGACTTAACCGACCAACTGGATAAAGTAAACGTACCCGCGTTACTAATCGCATCCGATAAAGATCGCATGGTGCGATTAGAGCAATCCAAAGAAACCGCAGAAGCACTAAACGCAACGTTTGTTGCGTTAGAAGAGTGTGGGCATTTTCAGCATATTGAGCAGACGGCTAAGTGTGCTGAGGCTTTGTCTGGGTTTTTTGCAAAATTGTAAATGCCCTGCGAAAGGGCAGCGCTGCGAGCTTTAACACAGCCTTGCATTCATTTTCGACTCTTGCGGGTAATGTGGCATATGATTGAAGGTCAACAAGGACAGATTGACTAAACGGGCAGCCCGAACACTCATGGCAGGCAAGAAAAAAGCAACGAGCAAAGCGTCAGCCTCGAAAGCTAAAAAGAAGAAAACCAACACCAAAGTTGAGAAAAGCATTGAGCAGTCCCTTTGGGATACCGCCAATAAGCTGCGCGGATCTGTGGAATCCTCGGAGTACAAGCACGTTGTACTCAGCCTCATCTTCCTAAAATTTGCCAGCGATAAATTTGAGAGCCGTCGCGCCGAGCTTATTGAGGACGGTAAAGAGAAGTACGTTGATATGGTGGAATTTTATGCCATGAAAAACGTGTTCTACCTGCCGGAAGAATCCCGTTGGAGTTTCGTACAGCAACATTCCAAGCAGGACGATATTGCGCTAAAGGTGGATACCGCCTTATCCACTATCGAAAAGAACAACAAATCACTCAAAGGCGCTTTGCCCGATAACTACTTCTCCCGATTAGGCCTGGATACCTCTCGTCTCTCATCCCTAATCGATAGTATCAATGACATAGATACCGTCGCAGATAACGAAACCGACGTCGTAGGCCGAGTATACGAATATTTCCTCGGCAAATTCGCAGCCTCGGAAGGCAAGGGTGGGGGAGAGTTCTACACCCCCAAGTGCATCGTCAAACTAATCGCTGAAATGATCGAGCCCTACAAAGGCAAGATCTACGACCCGTGCTGTGGTTCAGGTGGCATGTTTGTACAGTCAGTAAAGTTCGTTGAAAGCCACGAAGGAAGCCAAAAGGATATCTCCATCTACGGCCAAGAAAACGTCAGCACAACCTACAAACTCGCAAAGATGAACTTAGCCATCCGGGGCATCGCTGGCAATCTTGGTGATGTAGCAGGCGATACATTCTTTAAAGACCAACATCCCGACTTAAAAGCAGACTTCATCGTCGCCAACCCTCCGTTCAATCAGAAAGAATGGCGCGCCAGCGATGAATTGGTTGATGACCCGCGCTGGGACGGATACGAAGTGCCGCCAACTGGCAATGCCAACTACGGTTGGATTCAGCACATGATTTCAAAGCTATCAGAAAACGGTGTAGCGGGCTTCGTACTGGCCAATGGTTCCATGAGTTCCACCGCCAGTGGTGAAGACAAGATAAGACAAAAGATCATCGAAAATGATCTCGTAGACTGCATGATGGCACTACCTGGTCAGCTGTTCTACACCACCCAAATTCCCGTATGCCTATGGTTCATCACCAAATCAAAAAAAGCGCGAAAAATAGATAACAAAGGTGAGCGAATCACTCGAGACCGACAAGGCGAAACCTTATTCATCGACGCCCGCAATCTAGGTTCCATGCTAGACCGCACCCACAAAGAACTCACCGACGATGACATTGCAAACATTGCCAAAACCTACCACGCATGGCGTGGAGAAAAAGCCGACGGTGACTATGAAGACATTGCTGGCTTCTGTAAGTCAGCCACCCTGGAAGATATTAAAGCGAACGACTATGTCCTAACCCCCGGGCGATATGTTGGCGCAGCTGAGATTGAGGATGACGGTATTCCGTTTGAAGTAAAGATGAAGGAGTTGACGGATACCTTATTCGAGCAGATGAAAGAAGGGGAGCGGTTGGATGAGGTAATAAAAGGGAATTTGAAGGGGTTGGGTTATGGGGGGTGAGTGGAGGCTCTGCACGCTTGAAGATTTGGCGGTTGCTGAATATGGTTTGGTTGATGGTCCTTTTGGATCAAATCTGCCTGCTGCATGTTATCAGGACACTGGAATACCGGTTGTACGAGGCAGTAATCTTTCGGTGGGAAGTGGCAAATTTAAACAGCATGAGTTTGTGTTTGTTTCTCAGCGAAAGTTTCAAGAGCTAAGTAGGAGCGGCTGTGTAGCTGATGACATAGTTTTCACGAAGAAAGGCACACTTGGCCAAACAGGTATGATTCCAGCTGATGGGCCCTACTTAGAATATTTGCTGTCTTCCAATCAGATGAGATTAAGGGTCAATAAGGCCAAAGCCATTCCTAGCTTTGTTTACTACTGCGTTTCCTCACCCGAATCTGTGAGGAAGATTATTAGAGATTCAGAATCCACTGGCGTACCAAAAATTAATCTCGAATACCTTAGAAGTTTTCCAATCAAACTTCCTTCACTTGAGGCACAGAAAAATATCACTCACATCCTCGGCACCCTAGACGACAAAATAGAACTAAACCGCCAAACCAACCAAACCCTAGAATCCTTAGCCCAAGCCTTATTCAAAAGCTGGTTCGTAGATTTCGACCCCGTCATCGATAATGCACTAGCCGCTGGAAACGACATACCCGAACCACTCAAAGCCCGCGCAGCAGCACGTCAGGCATTAGGCGATGAACGCAAGCCCTTACCCGAAGAGATTCGTCATGAATTTCCGGATGCGTTTGAGTTCGTGGATGAGATGGGGTGGGTGCCGAGGGGGTGGAAGTTGTCTTCGGTTGATAGTGAGTTCACATTGAAGGGGGGTGCTACACCGAGTACTAAAAATAGTGAGTTTTGGGAAGATGGTGATATCCCATGGACTACCCCGAAGGACCTGTCTGATAGTGAAACAAAAGTTTTGTTGGGTACTGCCAGAAAAATTACTGCGGCTGGTTTAGCGAAAATAAGTTCTGGATTGTTACCGGAATGCACAGTTCTTATGTCTTCCCGAGCCCCGGTTGGTTATCTTGCGTTACCAACAATACCGGTAGCAATAAACCAAGGATACATTGCTTTGATCTGTGACAAAGTGCTTTCTCCGGTATATGCAGTCCAATGGTTGGAAACAGTTATGGATGATGTGAAACAACGAGCGAGTGGAACCACATTTGCAGAAATTAGTAAGAAGAGTTTTCGAGAAATTCCGCTGATTGTTCCAGGTGAAGCGTGCGTCGAGGCGTTTAGTTCAATAACGGAAGATTTGTATAAAACGATGGAATGTAACCTACATACTAGTGAACGATTAAGTAAAACGAGAGACACCCTCCTCCCAAAACTCCTCTCCGGCGAACTCACCATCCCCGATGCCGAAAAGCTCGCAGCCAACGCGCTATGAAATTCACGGAAGAAAAACTAGAATCCGCAATTATCGAACTGCTGACAGAGCAGTCCTACCCGCACGTGCTGGGCGAGACGGTAACACGCGAGCCTCAAGAAGTTTTATTACTGGAAGATATCCACACGTTCTTAACGAGCCGTTATCAAAAACAGGGGATCACCACCTCCGAAATCAACAGCGTAATTCGATCACTTCAAGTACTACCAGGCTCAGATTTATACGACAGCAATAAAACCATCATGAAATGGGTCTCCGATGGTTACCCCTTAAGGCGCGAAGACCATACACAAAAAGACCTACACATCAATTTTCTCGATTACGAGAACGCCGATAACAACTTATTTAAAATAGTGAATCAACTGGAGATCGTTGGAACCGAAACCCGAATCCCCGACGGCATCCTGTATATCAACGGCTTGCCGCTGGTGACATTTGAGTTCAAAAGTGCAATACGACCGGAAGCCACCTTGTTCAGTGCGTACGGACAGCTCACAACACGCTATTGCCGTGATATACCAGAACTAATGAAATACAACGCACTGTGTGTCATAAGTGATGGAGTCAATAGTAAGGTCGGTTCCCAATTCGCTAATTACGAATTTTTTTATGCGTGGCGTAAAGTCACAGGTGATGAGGCAATAGCGCAGGAAGGCATCAGCTCTCTTACTACGATGATCAAGGGTTTGCTCGACCCGCAGCGTCTGTTACAGGTTATACGACACTTTATCTTCTTTCCCGACGTCTCAAAGAAAGAAGTAAAAATCGTGCCTCGTTACCCACAGTTCTATGCAGCCACAAAACTGTACAACAATATCCTGTTGCACAGAAAGCCAGAAGGTGATGGTAAGGGCGGCACCTATTTTGGCGCCACAGGCTGCGGTAAAAGCTACACCATGTTGTTCTTGTCCCGCTTATTGATGAAGAGCGTAGAGCTAGCCAGCCCCACGATTATCTTGATAACAGACCGTACTGATCTCGATGATCAACTGTCAGAGATGTTTGTAAATGCTAAGGGCTACTTGGGTGACAACGGTGTAATCAGCGTAGAGAGTCGTAATGAGCTGCGCCAACGTTTACAAGGCAAGCAAAGCGGTGGCGTTTTTCTAACTACCATCCATAAGTTTACCGAAGACACACAGCTCCTGACAGACCGCAATAACGTTATCTGCATTTCCGATGAAGCTCATCGTAGTCAGACGAATCTAGATCAGAAAGTTACGGTTACCGAAAATGGTGTTAAACGCACTTTCGGGTTTGCTAAATACCTGCACGATTCGCTACCCAACGCAACCTACGTAGGATTTACCGGTACACCGGTGGATGCAACGCTGGATGTATTCGGTAAGGTCGTCGATGCCTACACCATGACCGAATCTGTTAAAGATGACATTACCGTACGCATCGTCTATGAAGGGCGAGCAGCAAAAGTGGTGCTGGACAACAGTAAGCTGGAAGAGATTGAGCAGTACTACGCTGACGCAATTTCAGATGGCGCTAGCGAATATCAAGTCGAAGAAAGTAAGCGTAAATCGACCCGCATGGATGCGATCCTGGGTGACCCTGACAGGCTCAAGGCATTGGCTGCAGATTTCGTACAGCACTACGAAACGCGTGTAGAAGAGGGAGCTAGCCAGAAAGGCAAAGCGATAGTCGTGTGTAATCGTCGAGAGGTGGCGTGGGACTTCTATCGGCAGGTTGTTGCACTTCGTCCTGCCTGGGCCGAAGTACGTGAATGTGACGAAGGCGTGATCCTGACGGATACTGAAAGAAAACAGCTAAAACCTCTCGCTAAACTCATAATGGTCATGACCCGTGGCAAGGATGACGAGAAAGAACTTTATGATCTACTGGGTACAAAAGACTATCGAAAAACCCTGGACACCCAGTTCAAGAATGCCCAATCCAACTTCAAGATAGCAATCGTTGTGGACATGTGGTTGACAGGCTTCGACGTACCATTTCTGGATACTATCTACATCGACAAGCCAATTCAGAAACACAGCCTTATTCAAACTATATCCCGAGTGAATCGAAAGTTTGAAGGAAAGGAGAAGGGCTTAGTCGTTGATTACATCGGTATCAAAAAGCAAATGAATCTTGCGCTGGCCCACTATTCGAAGGGTGATCAGAACAGCTTCGAGGATGTTCAACAATCGATCATCGTTGTGAAAGATCATCTGTCATTGCTTAAAGCTGTGTTCCATTTATTCGACTCCACGGCTTACTTTAGTGGGGAAGCGCTTGCGCAACTTAACTGCCTCAACAACGCCGCCGAGTTTGTGCAGCAAACGCAGAAGCATGAGAAGCGTTTCATGGCGTTGGTAAAACGCCTGAAAGCCGCTTATGACATTTGCGCTGGAAGTGGTGAACTATCGCAAGAAGAGCGAGATTTCATCCACTTCTATTTAGCTGTTCGCTCAATAGTATTTAAACTAACGCGAGGCGAAGCACCTGATACGGCTCAGATGAACGCCCGTGTACGCGAAATGATATCGGAGGCTCTTAAAAGCGATGGCGTTGAAGAGATATTCCGCTTAGGCGACGAGGACGCCAGCGAGATTGATTTGTTCGATGACGACTATCTGGCAAAGATCGACAAAATCAAAATGCCCAATACCAAGATTAAGCTGTTACAGCAGCTTCTGGCAAAGGCTATCGAGGATTTTAAGAAAATCAATAAAACCAAAGGCGTCGATTTTTCCAAGAAGTTTAAAGCACTGGTTGATCAATACAACGAGCGGGATGAAGACAGCGTATTGGTAGCCGATGTACTTGATGATTTCAGTAACCAAATGGTGGAGATGATCATCGAGATGCGAACAGAGCGAGAATCCTACGACGATCTTGGAATAGATATCGAAGAAAAAGCGTTTTTTGACATATTGCTATCGTTAGCTAAGAAATACGATTTTACATACCCGCAAGACCAGCTGATTGATTTGGCCAAAGCGGTAAAAGTATTGGTGGATGATAAGGCTCGCTATACAGATTGGAGTCAGCGAGATGATATTAAGGCAGAGTTAAAAGTAGATCTGATTATCGTGCTTGCGGAGCATGGTTATCCACCGGTGGATAATGACGAGGTCTATAAGGAGATCTTTGAGCAGGCTGAGAATTTTAAGAAGTATCGGGCATTGTGATGTTTTAGCTGTATTGCGAAAGCTTACCGGCTCGGTCGATACCAGCGACAAATGGCGCTGCATGAGTAAGCGAAAACCGCTGAATTTTCCCGTGATGTTTGACCACTAACTCGGCTAGTTCATTTCCTGTAACGTTCTTAGCACGAATTACTACAACTCTCGCTCTGTGAGTGTTTACCGCATCTAGTTCAGCGTATCGGTAACGGATATTTTTATCCTTGGTCAATGCTATCCATCCTCTTGTGCCTACTAGCTCAATCCAATCTTCATCAGGTGCATCTATGGGCAAATGATCATCGTGCACTTCGACCTGGAAACCCGCGTCCCGCAACGCGCTGGCGACGACATGCTTGCCAAGGTTCCGGTCGAGATACAGTGCCCGGTGTTCAGGCGGCTGTTTTGAGCTCGCAACGGATCGCTTCCTCGATCTCCGCCGGTTTGCGCTCATAGTCTTTTGCCAGTTCGCGAATAGAGTCGCCTGCTTTGTACCGCTCAGCGATGATTTCGGTTGCGAGACCTGTTCCCGCGATTACGGGTCGACCAGCCGATAGCGAGGGGTCCATAACAACCATTGTGGGCGCATTGTCTAACTGATTTCTGGTAAACGGAAATAACCGAACTGGAATGCCATTGGTATCACGTTCTATTCGTTTTAATGCCGCGTTTAGTACCTCACGCATTGCCGTCTGTCCGGCACTGCTGATATTTACGAGCTGTCCATAACGTTCAATAAATAAATCCAGTCCATCCGTTTCCAGCTGTTGGCTTATGAGTGGATGGCGGCGGCCAATCTTGGACTTTACCGTTTGCGACTGCAGGTAGTCGATGGCTTTTCGCACTTTCGGCATGGGCACCGAATGCTTGCGGCGAATAGCCGCTAACACATGCAGTTCAACCATGTTAAGAAATGACAGTAATGCAGGCTCATGCGCCGGGATATCAATTAGAGGCTTATAGTCGTTTTGCCCGATGGCCCAATAACGCACGGTAGCCGCAGGCACACTTAAATAATGTGCTGCTTCCGATATTGAGTAAGCCGGTAATTCACGCAAGTCCGCTTTTTTTCGCTTGGATGCCATCGTCCTTTGACCTAGTAGTGACCCGGAGAGTTTACCGATTTTCTGACTCAGAAACTAGTATGTTGCCGAGCGCTTGAGACACATAAAATAGTTGGTCACCGCTTCAAAACCCCATTAAGCACCAACTCCACATGCGCATCAAAGTACTCATCAAAATCCAATAACCCCGTTCGATAAAACACCATATTGTGAATGGCAAAAAACATAGCCGGTGCAATAACCACCTGGGGATTATTCAATAGCGCATTTTCAGAAACCTCACCACGCGCCACCCCACGTTCCAAAATTCGGCGAAGTAACTTCGAACCCCGTTTAACGGTTAACTCATGGTAATTCGTAACCACCTCCGGCATCCGTTCGCCTTCTGAAATCAGAATTCGAAATAACGCGGGTGCGCGACCTTCGGTCAGATGCCCATAAACGCTCTTCAATAAACGAGTCAGCATTTCCCCGGTTGTACCTTCGAAGGAATCCAGCACCGTTTCGTTTTCGGCCATGACCGACACGATGTGCTCTTCGACGGCGGCGAAAAACAGCGCTTCCTTTGAGGGGAAGTACAGGTAAATGGTGCCTTTTGAAATGCCTGCGGCCTTGGCTATCTGGTCAAGGCGGGCTCGTTCAAACCCCTTAGCCGCAAATTCCTCCATGCCGGCCTCAACGATTTCGCTGGGCCGCGCGTCCTTCCTGCGTCGTCGAGTTTTTGTGGGTTTCGTCATAACGGCACACACAGTATCAAATCATCCAGTTGCAGATGCATCGCGTAAACCTGTAGACTCCAATTTTACTGACTCGTGAGTCAGTAATAACCAAAAGTTAATGTTCACGAGACGTAAGCATGCGAAAAATCCTGCGATTTCTGGCCACCACCATCAAGGAACTGTTCTGGCTTGGAGCGGCGGTAGGCATTGTGGCTGCCGGTGTCTTTGGGTTTCAGTACCTGGGCGAGAACCGCGAAGTCATTGAGGTCGAACCTCAGGCGCGGTCGGTCACCCCGGTAGAGACGATCCCGCTGGAGCCCTTTGAAGGCCCGCTTCCAATCCGCAGTGAAGGATTTATCGAGCCATTCCGAACAGTCTCGTTATCTGCCCCAACCGGCGGGCGCGTGATGATGTTGCACCCCGCCATTACCAATCGCGGCGCGTTTGAAGAGGGTGAAGTGTTGGTCGAGATCGATGCCAGCTCAGAGCGTGCGCAAATTCGTCAAGCCCGGGCGTCAATAGCAGCAACGGATGCACGCCTGCAGTTAATCAACACACAATTAAAACGGCAGTTGGATTTATTGGATGACCGCCTGGTATCCCAGTCCTCAGCGGACGATCTGTTAGGACAACAAGCCGAAACACAAGCCAACCTACAAGGGCAAAGAGCGCAACTCGCCGTCGCTGAAATCGCCCTTGAGAACAAAACGATCTATGCACCATTCGATGGCAGTGTGCAAACCAAAGAAGCCGAAATTGGAGACGTGGTTGGCGGTGGAACGCCTATAGCACGCGTATACACCGACGATCGTATGCAAGTGACAGTCGCCGTTCGTGAAAGCGATGCAGCGCTACTGCCCGGTTTGTTTGAAGGGGCTCGAACGAAAGGCACGATCAGCGTTGCATTTGCGGGCGTTGAACAAACCTGGGAAGCCGAAGTGGAACGCGTTGACCCATCGCTCGATCCCACAACACGAACGCTTTCGGTAACGCTAGGGCTTAAACAACGGGTCGCCAACGAAACGTCATTATCGTCAGGCGCACCGCCCGCGTTGATTAACGCGTTTGCCAAAGTTGTGATCGATGGCATTCAACCGGAAAACACCTACGCCATCGCCTCTACCGCTCTACGTAATGGAGATTCCGTTTGGCTATATCGGGATAGTGCTTTAGTTGTCCACCCCGCAACTTTAGTACACGTAGACGGTGAAAAGTCCTATGTAGAAATACACGATCTACAACCCTCAGATCGACTCATCACATCCATAGTGGCGTCCCCTCAACCGGGTAAAGCGCTGCGAGATGTCAACGCAGAAAGTGCGGAACTCTCACAATGAATAAAGCAATTCAATGGATGGCAGAGCATCCGGTAGCCGCTTGGCTTTCGATGGTACTCCTGGTGGCAATGGGCGTACTTAGTGCGATTTCATTACCGCAAAAGACATTCCCGGAATTCTCGTTAGACGCCATCTCTATCTCAGTTAGTTACCCCGGTGCTTCGCCCACCGAAATTCAAGACAGTATCGTTCGGCCTATTGAAGATGAACTCAGCGGTATCGATGGTATTGATGAAGTAACCGCTAGCATCTCAGAAGGGCGCGGAGGCGTAACACTGACGTTCCTGGATGGTGAAGACGTTGAAGCCAAACTCGATGAAGTTAAAACCGATATAGATCGCATCGATGTGTTTCCCGCCGATGCTGAAGACCCAGTTGTTGTGCGTGTAGACAACGCAACACGGGTGCTTGAAATTGCAGTGCATGGCTCAGCCAGTGAAATCGTCTTAAAAGAAGAAGCACGCCGGCTAAAAAATGAACTTGCCGCTATTGATGGCATTTCCTATGTGGAAGTAGCAAACGTCAGAGCCTATGAAATCGGCATAGAAATTAACCGCGACACCTTACGTGCCTACGGGCTAACGCTTAACCAAGTAGCGCAAGTGATCGGTGCCAATTCCCTGGAGCTACCAGGCGGGTCAATCGAAACCAACAGCGTTTCCATTCCCATACGAACATTAGGCAGAAATTACACACGCGCCGATTTTGAAAACATCGTGATTCGAGTTGGCGATAATGGCGCAAAGGTTTACTTACGAGACATCGCCAGCGTCACCGATGGCTTTGAAGACAGCGATTTATCTTCTTCGTTTAATGGTGACCCGTCCGTTTCGGTCAATGTCTACCGTGTAGGTAACGAACAGATACTCAATATTGTTCAATTAGCCGAAGACCACTTAGCCAATGAGTTTATTCCCTCACTAGAAACCGGTATCGATGCCACTATCTGGCAGAACGAAGCGACTCAACTGCAGTCGCGCATAGACCTACTAACTAGAAACGCCATTGTCGGGTTAGCACTCGTAGTGCTCTGCTTAGCACTATTTTTAGACATTCGCTTAGCAGCCTGGTCAGCAATTGGCATCGCAATAAGTTTCGCGGCCACGTTTAGCGTCATGAGCCTACTGGGCATGTCGATAAACATGATCTCATTGTTTGGTTTTATCTTGGCTATCGGGATCGTTGTCGATAACGCCATAGTGGTGTCAGAGAATGTCTACCGAAATGGGGAAAAAGGGGAGGCTCCAGTCCAAGCCGCCGTCAAAGGCACACAGCGAATCGCCATCCCCGTAATCTTCTCCACGCTGACCACGTTGGTCGCCTTCTGGCCGCTGCTACAAATGCCGGCGCCACTCGGTTCGTTCTTAGGCGATATACCCAAAGTGGTGATGATCGTCTTGTCTCTTTCAATGCTTCAGGCCTTATTAATTTTGCCGCGCAATCTAACTGGCTTAAACATCAGTGACACTTATCGTCCGAATATCGTATTCCGTTTTTTTAACGTCATACAACGTTTACTCAATGGCGCATTGCAATGGTTTATCAAGAACCCATTAGACGCCATATTGAGGTTCTGCGTTAACCGCGTACTGATCCCCATCGCTGGTGCTATCGCTTTGATGATCTTAACGGTAGGCCTAATCGCCCACGGTTACGTACGCTTCAGTTTCTTCCCAGAGATACAAGGTGAATTCGTTACCGCGTCGGTCGCTATGACCGATGGCACGACGTTCGAGCGCACCGAGCAAGTTGCGGAAGGGCTGCGGGAAGCGGCGGTACGAGCAGGCGATAAGCTGCAAAGCCAGCTACCCGATGACGCACCGGAAGTTATCGTGGGTCAGTATGCTGTAGTGGGCATTGGTGCAGGTGGCGGTGGCCCAACCGGTGAAGCAACGCCCATCTCTCCAACATTGGCGCAGGTAGTAGTTGAAATAACATCGGCGTCTGAGCGTGATTGGCAAACCACAGACTACGAAGCACTTTGGCGCGAGGAAGTGTCGGACATCGCCGGTGTGAATACCTTAACGATTTCATCATCGTTAGTGGATGCTGGAGACGCCATAGCCGTAGAGCTATCACTGCCCAACGACGCAGACATTACACCAGTCGTAAACGAATTTCGTGATCAATTAATTAACGTCCCCGGCGTATTTCAGATCCTTGACGATAGCTCTACAGGAAAAACGGAATACAAACTCGCTCTAAAGCCGGAAGCGCGACTGTATGACCTAAACCTTCAAGACCTCGCCACCCAAACTCGCCACAGCTTCTTTGGCATTGAAGCAACCACCGTGCAGCGAGGGCAGGACAGTGTGGCCGTTATGGTTCGGTTGCCGGATGCAGATCGCGACAGCTTGTCAGATCTCCTGGCACTGGAAATCGCCACGCCCACTGGTGAGCGCATTCCGCTGTCAAAAGTCGCAAATTTGGTAGAGGGGCTATCCCCAGCAGAAATTACTCGCCAAAACGGACGACGCGTTACCACCGTAACAGCCGACGTCGATGAATCGGTAACCACAAGTGGTGAAGCCAATCGCATCATTCGAGAAGAAATCCTACCGCCAATGATCGAGAAGTATGCAGGGTTGAAAGTAACCTTCGGTGGAGAGCAGGAAACACAAGGCGATGCACAACAGGCCTTAAGCCAAGCCTTAGGCATAGCGCTATTCATCATCTACGCGTTATTAGCTTTGATATTCCGAAGCTTCCTACAGCCTATCGTTGTGATGCTGGCTATCCCGTTAGGCCTAATAGGTGCAGTCACCGGTCACCTCATACTGGGAATACCCCTCGGGTTGTTAAGTTTCTTCGGCATCATTGGCTTAGCAGGAGTTGTCATAAACAATAGTTTGGTAATGATCGACTTGTACAACGAATACCAAAGCAAAGGCCTGGAAGTGAAAGAAGCCGTAATCCAAGGTACAAAGGATCGCTTCCGTCCCATCTTGTTAACCTCAGTAACCACATTCTTAGGCGTATACCCGTTGATTATGGAAACTTCACTGCAAGCACAATTCCTTGTGCCGCTAGCGGTGTCTATCGGTTATGGCGTATTGATTGGCACAGCGGTAATCGTTCTAACAATCCCCGCGTTTTATATGCTGGTCCATCACTTGTCGAGCGGCGCATCACGATTGTCTGCTGCTGTCTCTTCAACGGTATCGCCAGCGCCTGAGACCTGAGTGGGAGATCTAGATATGAAACGAAAAACACACGCTAGAAACTAACTGTAAATATTACCAGTTTTTCCATTGCTGTCCCTCCTTCCGATTGATATAATGAACTATCTGAAGGAGGGATGAATTATGGATAATCCAACCACCTCGCAGGACCGAAATGATTTCGGCCGCAACGTAGCCATATTGATGGCTCTAAAGAAAGATGACAAAGCCTCACAGTCCGCGACCGCTGCATTTCCCAGTGACGTCGCCCACATCCGTAAACGCCTACGGTCGCTTTCACAAGACATAACTTCAAGCCATGCTGACCTTCTGGAACTGCTAGTACGCTTTGACGAACTAGAAGGCTGGCGGTGTAACGGTTCCAAACACTGCGCCGCTTGGATGAATACGGAAATAGGGATCAGTGTTCAATCTGGCTGGGAGTACTTGCGTGTTGGCCGCAAGTTAAGAACCCTTACTACGTTGCGCGCACTGTTTAGAGTGGGAAAGGTGTCTTGGTCTAAAGTACGGTTAATAACGCGGGTAGCGGATAAAACGAATGAAAGCTTGTTATGTCACGCTGCGTTAGATGCTTCTGTGTCAGATGTGAAATTGTTGTGTAAAGGCTATCGTTGGAACGACACGGAAAGCAGTGATACTGAAGCAGAAAACAATCAAGCCATGCACCAATGGCAAGCGCGTTCGTTAACTTGGGCGAACACCAGTAATGGAAATACAAGAATTCAAATCACCTTACCTCCTGAATTAGCAGAAGCGTTCTTAAACAGCGTTGAACAGTCGGTTAATCAAACCGACACGACATCCACCCATGTTTCACAGCGCAGGGCGGATGCTGCGGTATTGATGGCTGAAAAAAGCTTGCAAAGCGAGGGGCGGGAAATTGCAACGGCCGACCGATATCAGGTTGTCGTCTCAGTGGATGCCGCCGAGTTACCGACGCAACCTGCATCTTCCAAATCGCCATTGGAAGAAAATCCTCGTAAACGTCCGACAATACAGAACACTGGTCCTATCACGAAAGAGACCGCGCGGCGCATTGCATGCGATTGCAGTATTTCAGTAAATCATACCGAGCAGGGTGAACCGACAAGCATTGGTCGTAAATCTCGCGTTTGGCCAACCGCTATGGCGCGAGCCATCAAAGATCGTGATCAAGTGTGTGTATGGCCAGGGTGCATACAGTCTCGCCATTTACACATCCATCACATTAAGCATTGGGCGGACGGCGGTGAGACATCAGTAAACAATGGCGCATGTTTATGTTCGCACCATCACACCTTAGTGCATGAAGGCGGTTATACCTTAATCAATGCTATGCAAGATGAACAATCGCTCGACGTTCATTTCTTTCAGCAACTCAAAACATCCGATGTAGCTCAGTTTTCGTGCGAGAAAGAGCTAAGGTACGATTGGGAATCGTTCGATAAGGTGCGCAAACTCATGCCATCGCGTTATCGGTTCCGCATCATTGATGCGGACGGTAAAGATATAACTGAACATGAGTATGGCGGCTTGACTGACTCTACACGTGTAGAGTGCCGTGAGGTTTTCGGCGAATATAAAGTGAGGCTTTCAAGCATCTTGGTATAGGCATATCTTGGTATAAGCACAATTTTACTAATACAGAATCTGCAAGCTCAGGCTCATAGTCTCCATCGATACGGTAGAACCATCAGGCAATCCGTTGGCATCGCCCTCAATATTAATGTAAGAAAGTTCAATGCGACGTTGTGAGTCTGAAAGCGTAGTACCAACGGCAATTCGATAGCCGAATCCTGTGCCAGTTCCACCCTTTCTTAGTGGGCCTGGGCCGAAATTAAAACAGGGAACAAAAGGTGAGCACGAGTTATCCTCGTCTGGGTCTGGTGTCTCTCCTGTTTTACTGACTGTTACGAAGCCATACCCAACTAACCCGGCTATGTATAAAGACTTGGGCTTGTTCATTTGGCCAAGTTTTCCACCAAAACCAATAAGTCCGCCAAGAGCATTGGAATTGTTTGATAGTTCACTTATGACAGAGGCGTGCAACTCCGCGCTTACTCTGAAACTTTTGGTCACAGGTTTTTCAATAAAAGCGCCTGCGGTAAAGAACAGCCCTGATGCTCTGTTGTATCGGTCGGAGTCACTGCCGTCTACGTTGCCCTCCCCGTAATTGAAGCCGAAGGTCACGCCTCGTGATAGTGATTCAGTGATTGGTTCTTTTGCTAAGGTAGATGTTGATGCAAGGAGTCCGAGCGTGAGTAGAAACAGCCAGCAGGGGAGTCTAAAAGCGTGAGTAAGCATGGCGTGGCGGCGCAACTTGCATGCCACTGTAGGTGCCAACTACGGGTGACTGTACGTTGGTATAAAAATACTCATCTACAGGTCAAAACTAGGAATCAGCGCTTTGCATTTTCATCAGTCGATGGCAGACATAATCAATATCGGATGCCATGATGCCGTTATGGCCAAAATCGCGAATATGTTTTATTCCATAAGCGGTTTCCGCTAGTTCTCGTAGAATCATAAAAGAATCAACCAATGATTTCTCTTCGTAGGATAGTGGCCGTACGCTTTCATAGCCCTCTAGTAAGGCTGGCCAACGTTGGGCACGACGCTCATCGTTTCCTAAACAAGTACCCCACTTAAGCGTTGCAAGGTCATAAACTCGATACCCAAACGCGCATTCTTCAAAATCGAAAAATGTCACTTGTTGTTTATTATCGATATGCATATTGCCGCCGTGCATGTCTCCGTGACAAATACCAAAATCGAGTGAATCCTCAGGGGCGTTCGAAATGGTGTTGCGAGTTTCTTGCGCGATTTTTTCGATAGTACTCATAACATCGGGCTGATCGGTTAGAAAAGCGCGTATGGCCAACATAGAATCATCAAGCAAGCCATTGAGATCGAGGTTGGGTCGCTTGAGCTTAGTTGTGAAACCACTGGATGCTATATGCATACTCGCTATAGCTTGGCCAATCGTATGGCAAACATCTGCTGAGTCGTAGTCAGGTTCTGAACCTTCGGCCAGCGCTGTCAGTAACGCCAAGCGAGGGCCTTCCGGTGCGTTAATTTCAGTTAGGTAGCCGCCGGATTTGCGAGGGATGGGGTACGCAACTGCAATACCATTTTGGTGTAAGTAATTCAGTGCTTCCACTTCGAATTCGTTTGCTTGTCGTGTGAATGCACCGTGGCGGTAAACACGCAAAAAATAACGCGTGTTATCGCAATACACCTGATAGGTATCGTTGGCGCCACGTTCCCAAAAGATGCATTTATATGGGGTGTCTATTGAGTACTGAGGTAGCACTTGGCTGATCAACGATTCTGGGGAAATAGTTGAATAGCTGCAGTTGAGTTCTTTAGTCACTGCTAAAGCCTTGATAAACAGCTGCGTATATTACCAGTGCAAGAGCACCACCACTCATAACGCCAATGGATAGGGTAACGGCTAGCGCTTCAGCGGTAGCTGGGTGATGGATGGTGTAAGCAAAGGCTGTAACGCTTACAATGCATGCAGCGTAGATACTCATTCCAAGTGCTAAGTGACCTTTGTATGGGGTTTTAAGTTGTTTTTGTTTTATTAGTTTTTGTAAGTACCAAAGCCCGAGTATTGTTAGCCCTATGACACCGCTTAGGTACTGGTTCCATTTATATATCGGGC
>JAHDCO010000139.1 GCA_020629835.1 Granulosicoccaceae bacterium | reverse complement strand
GCAAGCTCAGTTAATCCAGAACACGCGCGGTAACCCACAAACGGCAAGCCTGCCTCTAACGCCTCCAAGACCACCGTGGGGTAAGGGTCTTCGCGTGAGGTAAGCAAAAACGCATCAGCGGCTGAAAAATGATCCGTGTTACCCGCTACAAAGCCTAACAAGTGAAAGCGTTGTTTTTGCTCATCGCTGAGCGCAGCGTTACTGACACAAGCTCGCATATCGCTGTGCAGTTTTCCGATCCACGCAAAGTGCCAGTCAGGGTGTTGATTCATGGCCTGCTGAGCGGTTTTTAAAAACAAGTCGAAACCCTTTCGGTGATCAGCGTAACCTACGTTGATGATGAGTCGTTTCTCTGGGCTAAGCCCCAACGCCTGACGCAATCGTTGACGCGCCGCATCACTGTACTCAATTGAAAGATAGGTACCTTGCGGCTGGATATGAGATCGTCCAGAAATTGAAGCACCAAAGGATTCGAATCCATACTTCACCATCGTAGCGGGGAACACGACATGATCTGCGTTTTTTGCCACGTGTCGCACGTGCTCTTCCAGTCCGTATTCCCGAATTAACGTGGGTAACTCGTGAATAAGAGAAACACTCGGCACTTGAGCGAGTTTTACAGCAGGCAACAAGTCACCGGTTACTGTTGTATTCGCTATAACCGCTTGATAGTCGTGCAGATGAGTACCCAATCGAGCCAAATGTTCTGCCACGTTATCTTTTTCAAGCACCGTGGTTCGTGCAACCATTTGATACTCGCGTACCAACTCACCACCATTTTTCAGCACAATGTGTACGGGCAGCTGAAACTGCTGGGTGAGCACACGGGCAAGATGCAAAAGAAGAAACTGAGAGCCGTGGCGGTGCGCATCGTGCCCAAGTAACAAAATCGGTCGCCCTGCTTTAAACGATTGAAGCCCATAAACCGCGCGTTTAGTCGCATTTAATACCGCGTGACCGTAGTGCACATCCGGTTCTAAGTACGCACCTTCTGCCCATTCATTCCATGCATTTATAAACACGAGCGGATCACCTGCGAACGGGTGCTCCCGAGCATGCGCAATCGCACCACTCAGCCATCGCTCATACAAAGCAGGCGTTGCGCCCATCCAGCTGGTCGCCCTGGACTGCCGTCTGGCATCATTATCCCACGATGGAGAGACCGTTTTAATTTCCGGATAGTCGGGGGTAGGCAGACTTAATGATTGCTTTGCTACAGATTCATAGTCCCTAACCAGGCCACTAAATTTTTTATCCAACAAAGGCAGTTTCTTTCGAAGGTTTCCTAACCCTTTGCATATCTTATGTGGAGGGAACTCCACAGCGCCATCCAAGCCATAGGGCCGAGGGTCGGTTTCATCAAAGCTTTGCGCCATGAGTATCCACGGGGCTTTGCCCAAGATCGTTTCCCAACGGGTTCGCCACCGAGCCAAGGTGTCTTTCGCGTCCGGTAACAATCCCGCACGATAAATGATAAACAGCGGTCGACCTGCAACGTGAAGGTACTTGGGGTTCGCCATGTAGCGAGCAGTGTCTTGAAGAAACGCTTCTTCGTCTTCCTTTCGGTAGTCCTGCTGAATGAGCACCTCGTTATCCAAGCCGTCCCAGGTACGCGTCCAATTTTCATTGGCCCACATCAAGCAGAAATCGATAGGCATTTCATGATCGGCAAACAAATCCAGCGGTTTTTCCAGCAAACGTTTGCCGTTAAACCAGTAGTAGTAGAAACAGAACGCTTCGATCCCGTTGTCCGAAGCAAGCTCAGCCTGTTGTCGAATGACGTCCACCTGACTGAGATCATAATGCCCAAGATCAGCCGGAATACGCGGTTGATAATGGCCGCGATATCTCGGCAAACCACGGGCGACGTTACGCCATTCGGTAAATCCGTCCCCCCACCAAGCGTCATTTTCGGCAACTCGATGAAACTGGGGAAGGTAGAACGCTACGGTACGCGCAAGTGGCGATTGCGAATGTGCACGATCAATGGATAAGGCGGGTTCGAAGTTCGGTCCACGATTTGCGAAAAACTGAACGGTTTCCGACTGCGTGCGTGGGAGCCCTCCCTTTACACGACCACCCAATCTGCCCAAAGCACTGCGCCAGGCAGACTTGATTTGAGTGATGTTAGAACGTCGGGACATGGCACACTGCGTGAATCATTAATAGGAGTACAAGCGAGCAAGATTACGGCCAATCAAACCGGCGTAAAAACCGCTCACGCTCCCTGGTTTTCACTGACACATATGCAGATAGTCAATGATTTGTCACTCGCCCCTTGAACGGTTTGTTTACGCTTCGTAGGCCCACGATTCAATTATGTCCGTATCGCTTGTCATCCCAACCCGCAATCAGCACGACATCCTGGATCGCGCCCTCAGAAGCATAGCTGATGCTGAACGAACGCACCCTAGCGCTGAGTTTGCAGACGGAGCCAGCGCTTTAGATATCGTCGTGGTGGATAACCAAAGTGATGATGCGACCAGCCAAGCCTACTTGGCTGAACTGCCAGCATGCGCAAAATCTTTTGGCTTATCCGGTGTGCGAGTGCTGCCCTACCATCAGCCTTTCAACTACGCCGACATCAATAATCGGGCGGCACAGCAGGCAAATTCTGATGTGCTGTGTTTTTTAAATAACGATGTTGAAGTATTAAGTGCTGACTGGTTAATCACGCTGCAAGCAGAAGCTCTGAAACCAACACAGGGTTGCGTAGGACCGCTGCTCTATTTTCCCAATCAAACCGTGCAGCATGCCGGTGTTGTGATGGGTATGGGTACGGTCGCAGGCCATGCCTACGTTGGGTTACACCAAGCCAGCGTAAAAGGCCATCCCTACTTTCAACAAAGCCGTGCGGTAACGGCGGTAACCGGCGCCTGCCTCGCCATCAAACGTACGACGTTTATGGAAGTGGGTCAGTTCGATACAGAGCTTGCCGTAGCGTTTAACGATATAGATTTATGTTTAAAGGTTCAGCAAGCCGGTTATCAAAACGTTTTTCTACCTCATATCGAACTGCTGCACCATGAATCCCTGTCACGAGGTAAAGGGATAAAAAACGGCCCCGCCAAACAGCGCCATAAACGAGAGATTCAACGTATGAGAAAGCGTTGGGGACAAGGGGTTGAAGCGGACCCTCACTGGGTGGTGTCTAACGGCGATAATCCAAAAGATTCCCACAATGCAGACAAGGCCTACCGCACGACACGGCGGCGCCGCTTTCTAAAATCCATTACGGAAGATTACCTGCACAAAGATCTATTAGAGCAATAAGCGCTTAGGGTTGGCCTTAAGCCTGAAAAGCGTGTTAATTTGCCGTTTTCAGGGAACGTACCTATGGTTGATGCCACAACGATTGCCGTATATGACGCGAAAGTCGACGACTACCGTCGTATGGTCACAAACCAATACGAAAGCGAATCCTTGAATCGATTTATGGCGCTGCTGCCACCAAAGGCTCACATTTTAGATCTTGGCTGTGGGCCGGGGAACAGCAGTGCCTTACTTCAAAAACACCACTTCACAGTTGACGCTGTAGATGCTTCTGAAGAAATGGTGAAAGTGGCTGCAGAGCAGTTCAAGGTAAATGCTCGTTTGGGTACATTTGCCGACATCGAGCAAGTAAACGAATACAACGGCGTTTGGGCCAACTTCAGCCTACTGCACGCCACCGCCGAGGAATTCCCTCGTATTTTGGCAGCGCTTTACACCGCACTAAAACCTGAAGGCGTACTGCATCTGGGTATGAAAACCGGGCAAGGCGAGTGCCGCGATGCGCTCGGTCGCCTGTACACGTTCTACACCGAAACAGAGCTTAAGCAACGCGTGCAACGTGCCGGATTCACTGTGCATTCTTCACTGAGCGGTGAGGAGACGGGCTTAGCGGGTACCCTGGATCCATGGATGACGCTTCTAAGCACTAAGCACTAAGCACTAAGCACTAAGCACTAAGCACTAAGCACTAAGC
>JAHDCO010000138.1 GCA_020629835.1 Granulosicoccaceae bacterium | reverse complement strand
CGCCGCCTGACAGGCTGTTGCCGTCCATGCGGATGCTTCCGTAAGCGTCGAGACCATTGTTCATGGTGTGAGTAGCTACGATACCGAACAGAGCGTCACCGGCAGCGATAGTAGGATCGCTTGAAGTAGCGCCGTCTGCGTCATCTGGATTAATCAGAGTGTCAGCGTCGTCGGCTGTTAATTGGATTTCGACTACTCCGGACAGAACGGTGTCTGCGGAAGCAATCTGGGGGGCTGCTGCAGCAATACCTGCGATTGCTACCGCTACTGCTGTTTTTCTGAATTGCATAGTTCTCTCCGATTCAGATATTTGCTGTTGTATTTAAAATGTGTCTAACAGTTTTCATTGTTGACTCGGAGACTCTAGCCAGTGTGTCTGAAAAATGCAACAACTATTGGCATTTTCGCAAGACTCAACGGCGTAAGCTCGTTATCTACGGAGTGAAGTGTAGGACATTTGTGGGGTTTGGCGAGTTTTTGTACAAAATAAATGGCATAAAAGTCGTGCCGTGGTTTTTCTGCCACATAGACTACGCCCACTCGCGATTGACCTGGAGACCCGTTTCGGCGCGAAAACCACAGAGCAATACGCAAAAAAGGCCCTAACCAGGGCCTTTGAGCGGTCTTGAACCCCAATTTCGGGGCAAATCATCGGTTTCAGGTACTGACGGCTGGCTTGGTTTTTCGAGCCAGTTTATTCGGTGTTGTACTTTCTACAGATTCGTCAGGCAATGTGATGTTCAGCTCCAGGATATCGAATTCGTCCTGGGTGTCGAGTTGAACAGATACCTGATCGTCCCCTACCGACACGTATTTTTTGATCACATTGAGTAAATCACGCTTCAGCATCGGTAAATAATCCGGTGCGTTGCGATTGGTTCGTTCATGCGCAATCAGCACTTGCAAACGATCTTTGGCCACCTTGGCGGAGGCATCGTCGGCGCGGCTTCGGAAAAACTGAAAAAATCCCATAGTCTTCTACCCGAACAGTCGCTTGAGGAATCCTTTTTTGGTCGCTTCCATGAACCGGTGAGGCTTGTTTTCACCCATCAACCGGTCGATGGCATCGCCATAGGCCTGGCCCGCTTCGCTTTCTGGATCCAAAATGACCGGCTTACCCGCGTTCGATGACTCGAGAACGGTTTGTGATTCCGGAATAATGCCCAGCAGCGGTATAGCAAGCAGATCAACAATGTCGTCCACACTCAACATCTGGCCTTCCTTCACGCGGCCGGGGTTGTAGCGGGTGATTAACAGATGCTCACGCACCGGAGATTCGTTCATCTTTGCGCGCTTTGATTCGCTTTGCAGGATACCCAGAATTCGGTCTGAGTCCCTGACCGACGACACTTCCGGGTTCGTCGTGATGATGGCTTCATCGGCAAAGTACAGCGCCATCTTTGCACCTTTTTCGATACCGGCCGGAGAATCGCAAATGATGTAATCGAATTCGCTTTTTTTGAGTTTGTGAATAACCCGAGCGATGCCTTCGATGGTAAGTGCGTCTTTGTCTCGCGTTTGCGAGGCAGGCAAGATGTAGAGATTATCGATGCGCTTATCCTTGATAAGCGTCTGGTGCAGACTGCTCTCCTGATTCACCAGGTTCACAAGGTCGTACACCACGCGCCGCTCGCACCCCATGATGAGGTCGAGGTTACGTAGGCCCACGTCAAAATCGATCACCACGGTTTTGAAACCGCGCTGTGCAAGGCCAGTGGCGATAGAGGCGCTGGTGGTCGTTTTACCTACGCCACCCTTGCCCGACGTCACAACGATTGTCTTGGTCAAGCTCTCAACTCCCAAAAATAATTCAGTGCTTATAGAGGCTCTATATTGAGCCTTTCTTCATCCAGCCAAATCTGCGCTGGCTTGCCGCGTAAATCTTCTGGAATCGATTCCAGCACTCTATAGTTTCCTGCTACAGAAACCAACTCTGCTTCCAGCGATTGGCAGAAAATTCTTGCTTCAGTATTCCCTGTTACGCCACATAAAGCTCTACCGCGTAATGGCCCGTAGATGTGTATGTGATTGTCGGCAATGACTTCTGCGCCTGGCCCTACCTGGCCCATAACGATAAGGTCTGTATCGCGCGCGTACACCTGTTGCCCGGAACGCACAGGCCGCCTCATTAATTGAGGCTGTTTAACAATGTACTGCACCTCCTGGGCTGACAGCGGTTCAAGCTCAGCGTCAACCTCGATATCAGTGCCGTCGACCGCACCCGCCGAAACCGAATCTTCCGCGCTCATGCTACCGTCTAAAGACGAACTCAAGCTTGCGTCAAGGCTTTCATCATGGCTTCCGTCCATGCTGTCATCTGGATCGCCCGCGGTGGCGGTGACACCGGTCAGCAAGGATTTAGCTGCAGGCTCGGCTGAAAGCCTTGGTTGCGGTTTCTTAACCTTCGGTTCTTCGGCCTTTACGCGGCGAGCAACCCCTTCGATCAACGGCAGCGCTATTTGCTGGCCTAATGGCCCATTCTTGTTGACCACACTGGCCACAATAGGTACCAACTTGTGTTGACGTATGCGCTCGAGCAACGCTGAGGTATCTACCGACATCTCAGCCACGTCCAGATCAGTTAAGTCGATCACGACCGGGGTATCTTTAAAGAAACCGGGAGCCTGCTGCACCTTGTCAGCAATGCGCTGGTCGATTGTGTCGATGTCGCCTGTATAAAGTTTGAGCGACATAAAGGTGTACATACCACCTTTAAGTTCGACGTCCAGTTTACGCGGCAATGCGTCAGCCCTCTTGGGTGGTTCGGTTGCGCGAACGCTTACCGTAGCCAGGTAGTGAAAGTGATCCTTATTCTAAAGCAATAATGCAATGACATGAGATTGACGGCGCAGTTAATTGTTTAGACTGCTGTAAATGTCTGACGTACGAAAAATCATTCACATTGACATGGATGCATTTTATGCATCCGTAGAACAACGTGACGCGCCGGAGCTGGTTGGCTTACCCGTTGTCGTGGGCGGACAGCCCAAGGGGCGTGGTGTGGTAGCGGCCTGCAGCTACGAAGCGCGCGCCTTCGGAATTCATTCAGCCATGCCCAGCAGCGAAGCGTATCGGCGATGCCCACAAGCCATTTTTATACGTCCGCGTTTTAGCGCCTACCAAGCCGTCTCTGAAGAGGTACACCGTGTGTTTCGCGAGTACACCGACCAGGTAGAACCCTTGTCGCTGGACGAGGCGTACCTGGATGTTACAGAAAGCACGTTGTTTAACGGCTCTGCACTGCGCCTTGCTCAAGATATTCGACGAGTTATTTTTCAACGTACGAAATTAATCGCATCCGCTGGCGTTTCTTACAATAAGTTTTTGGCCAAAATTGCATCAGATTTTGACAAGCCGGACGGTTGTTATTGCATTCCCCCGGCAGACGGCCCCGCATTTGTACAACAATTGCCCGTTAAGCGCTTCCACGGCATTGGCCGTGCGACTGAGGCGCGCATGCACTCTCTGGGTATCGAAACTGGAGACGATCTGAGGCAGTGGTCATTGCTGGAGTTGCAAAAGGAATTCGGTAAAAGCGCGGAGTACTACTACTATGCCGCGCGAGGTATCGATCACCGACCCGTTCGTGTCGAGCGCACTCGCAAGTCCATGGGTAACGAACGCACATTTGGTGAAAATTTAACCAACGCTGATGAGATGCTGACAGTGATTACCGATCTATCCGATCAGCTGATCCAAAAACTCAATGAACGGGAATTGGTGGCCAATACGTTAAATCTAAAATTACGCTATGCCGATTTCACCACGCTGACGCGCGCGCACAAAGTGCCTAAAGGTGTATTCACGCAGCCATTAGCGAAACGTACCTTGCCGTATCTATTACAGCGCGCATTAGAGCAACGACCTCAGCGTGGCCCCGCGCATGTGCGGCTGCTTGGCGTGTCGTTCAGCGGGTTATCAAATGCCGACGATGAACGTCCGGAGCAGCTTGATATTCCATTTGACGACGGCTGAACAGGTAAAACCTATACGTCGGTAACCGTGATCGCTACCGTGACTAGGGCTCGGTCAGGTCAGGTCAGGTCAGGTCAGGTCAGGTCAGGTCAGGCAGTCAGCATGAC
>JAHDCO010000137.1 GCA_020629835.1 Granulosicoccaceae bacterium | reverse complement strand
AGCAGGGCCGAATTCGCTTGAGTATTAAAGCGGTTGAAGAAGGTGAAGAGCCTACAGCTTGATGTTGTTGCCTATTGTTAAGGCAAACAGGTAGTGAAAAAAGGGGCTGATTTTTCAGCCCCTTTTTTGTTAGAACTGATTTGAAGTGCTCACCATCACGAATTTTGCGTATCTGTCAGTTGATGTCTTCTCCTAATCAAACCGAACAAGACGAGCAGTACATGCAGCTTGCCCTTGCGGCGGCGCAAGAGGCCATGAAGCTGGGGGAGGTACCGGTCGGGGCGATTGTTGTGTTGGATGGGGTCGTTATAGCTACGGCACACAATCGTTCACGGCTTGATCATGACCCGACGGCGCATGCTGAGGTGCTCGCGTTGCGTGCTGCTTCAAAAGCACATGCCTCCTCACGATTGGATGGTGCCACGCTGTACGTCTCTATTGAGCCTTGCACCATGTGCGCAGGAGCCTTGCTACAAGCGCGTATTACGCGTTTGGTGTTTGGTGCGTCAGAGCCTAAAACCGGCGGAATTATAAGCATTGCAGAAACGCTCATGAACCCGGCTAACACACATCAAATTTCGGTTACCCGTGCTGTGTTAGAACAAGAAGCATCCAGTTTAATGAGTGAATTTTTTCGGTACCGTCGTGACACATAGCGTTCGTTTTGAAAGGGTTGATTGGAATTTGAAGCTCCAGATGGTGTTTCGATAATGGACTTCGTTGCGTTGTTTTCATGGAGTGACTGGCTCGCGGGTATCAGTATTGCGGGACCACTTTTTTTTGTGGGTGTGGCGTCTCCCGGACCCGGTACCTTAGCCATCATGAGTACGTCAATGCGCTTGGGGAGGGCGCAGGGTGTGGCGTTGGCTATGGGTATTTGCACTGGCTCATTACTGTGGGGGGTAGTAGCGGCATCAGGGCTGGGCGCGGTGATGAATGCGCAACCTGGATTGGACAGCGCGTTAAGAATAGGTGGCGGGCTGTATTTTCTGTGGTTGGCGTTCAAGCTATTGAAAGCGTCTTGGACCGGAGTATCGAAAACCGCTTCCATGACGCCAACGTTGAAAACGTACATCAAACAATTTGTATCTGGGCTGTTGCTGCATGTATTCAACCCAAAAGCCATGTTTGTTTGGCTAGCCATCATATCGGTAGCGTTAGCTCAAATGAGCGCACCGAATTCTGCAACCGCGTTGGGCGTAACTCTCGTGTGCTGGAGTTTGTCTTTTTGCGTGTTTCTTGGGTATGCCTTACTGTTTTCAACCGAACGCGTGCTGGTGCTTTATGATCGGCTCTGGCGTTGGATAGATGGAACGTGTGGCGTATTGTTTGTTCTGGCGGCGGTTTGGTTGTTTTGGTAGCCAACCATCTTGCTTTTTTGTTTTAGATCGAGTGGATTAAGCGGATAACTACATGCTTTTAGGTTGCATAGGTGATGACTTCACCGGTTCCAGTGATTTAGCTAATACCTTAGCCAAAGAGGGTATGCGAACGGTTCAGTACACAGGTGTGCCGTCAGAACCTGCAGACAGTTCTGTGCAGGCAGGTGTGGTTGCATTGAAATCACGCTCCATCGCTGCCGATGAAGCCGTCAAGCAATCGCTTGATGCTTTGGCGTGGTTGCAAGCACAAGGGTGTCAGCAAATTTTCTTCAAGTATTGCTCAACGTTTGATAGTACGTCTGAGGGTAATATCGGTCCGGTAGCTGATGCGCTGGCTGATGCATTGAATGCTGATAATGTGATCGTATGCCCGGCGTTTCCTGGAACCGGCAGATCCATTTATCAAGGCTATCTGTTTGTTAACGATCGCTTGTTAAACGAGAGCGGTATGCAAAATCATCCGTTAACTCCGATGAAAGACGCGGACCTACGACGCTTGCTTTCGGCGCAAAGTCAGCACACGGTAGGTCTGGTTTCTATGCAGCACGTCTTTCAAGGTGCTGAGGCGATAGCGCAGCAAATGAAAACCGAAGCTGACAAAGGGCATCGCATGTTGGTTGTTGATGCGCTGCAAGATAAAGATCTCTTAGAAATTGGTAAAGCGGTTAAAGGCTTGCCCTTAATTACCGGCGGTTCGGGTGTCGCCATGGGTTTACCAAAAAACTTTGGTTGTGAGCCGGCAGCGGTCGCGTGGACTCCGCAGCAAGGAAAAGCGGGTGTGTTGTCCGGCTCGTGTTCGCAAGCCACGCGTCATCAAGTGGCCTACCACTTAGAAAGTCACCCCGGTTTGCAAGTTGATGTGCAACAGATTCTTGATGGGGCGCAAACTCCACAGCAGGCGGCAGATTGGCTTTTACACTGTGAAGGTCTGGGGCTGGTATACAGTTCTGCAGATCCGGACGCTGTGAAACGCACCCAGGATACGATCGGCACGGAGAAAGCAGCACAAACGCTCGAGAGCTTTTTCGGTGAAACGGCAGCCTTAGCTGTCGCTGGAGGGTTAACTCGTTTGTTAACGGCGGGCGGTGAAACCGCAGGTGCCGTGGTAGAACGTCTGCGAATTGCTCAGCTCGCCATTGGCCCAGAGATTGATCCGGGCGTACCCGCCGTTCGTGCTAATAAAGATCTCGTATTGGCGTTGAAGTCCGGTAACTTCGGCACCGTAGACTACTTCGAAAAAGCGGCCAGCGTTTTGGGTTCTTAGGCAATGAGTGATTCAAAACTCCGTGAACAGATGTGCTTGTTAGCCAAATCGCTTTACGATCGAGGGTTGACGAGTGGCAGTACGGGAAATTTATCGTCCAGAACCGCCGACGGTGGTTTGCTGGTATCACCGACAGGCACAAGCTTTGGCCGGTTAGATCCAGCGACGTTATCGTACTTTAATGCGCAAGGCTTATTGGTTTCAGGAGATAAACCCACAAAAGAGATGCCATTGCACAGCGCGTTCTACGACACACGCAGCACCGCAGGTGCGGTTGTACATTTGCACTCTTGTCATTCGGTGGCGTTATCGATGATGCCTGAGGTGGATGAAGATAACTTTATTCCGCCACTAACGCCTTATCCGATCATGAAGCTGGGTAAGGTGAAGCTGCTACCCTACATCATGCCCGGTGACCCAGCTATGGGTGAGGCCGTTCGAGGATTAGCCGGCAAGCGCAGCGCGGTGATGCTAGCGAATCATGGGCCGGTTGTAGCCAGTAAAGACATAGAGGCTGCGTGTAACGCTATCGAAGAATTAGAAGAGGGTGCAAAGCTTGCACTCATGACACGGGGCCATCACCCAGTGGGGCTAAGTGATGAACATGTCCAGGCTTTGGTTACACAATTTAATGTTCAGTGGGAAGCATGATTAAACTATCTGCAAACTTAGGTTTTTTATGGACCGACCGTTCTTTACCCGATGCGATCAAAGCTGCCAAGGCTGCAGGGTTTGATGCGGTTGAGTGTCATTGGCCCTACGACGTTTCCGCAGCAGAGGTTTCCGCGGCATTAGAAGAAACTGGCTTGCCTATGTTGGGCTTGAATACGTTACGGGGTAATACCCAAGCTGGTGAGAATGGATTGTCAGCCCTTCCAGGCAGAGAAGCCGAAGCCAAAGCTGCGATTGATCAAGCGTTTGATTATGCGGAAAGTATTGGATGCGCCAATGTTCATGTGATGGCGGGTATGACCGACAAAAGTGATGCAGCAAAAAAGACCTTTATCGCCAATGTTCAGTACGCAAGCGAGCGTGCAGCATCCACGGGCAGAAACGTTTTGCTGGAACCACTGAATCGGTTTGATGCTCCAGGTTATCACCTGGCTACGCTGGACGACGCCCGAGAAGTGTTAGATCTGGTAGGTGAGAACAATGTGAAGATCATGTTCGATTGTTATCACCTGCAAATTATGGGCGGTGATTTGGTTCGCCGTTTTGCCAGTGTTGCAGAGCAGGTGGGCCACGTGCAATTTGCCAGTGTGCCGGGTCGAAATGAACCGGATATGGGTGAGATAAACTACGTCTGGTTATTAAATGAAATCGCCGAACTGGGCTTTAGTTCACCGTTTGGTGCGGAATACAAGCCCCAAAAGACTACCGATGATGGGTTGGGCTGGATGAAAGCGTTGCAATCCTGAGGTATTGCTCAGGAACGCCAAAGCGCTCGTTGTATACTGGAAGCACGGGGGATTG
>JAHDCO010000136.1 GCA_020629835.1 Granulosicoccaceae bacterium | reverse complement strand
GGAAGTGGGTCCGGGCTGACATACTTTTCCATCTCGTCGCGAGACAGCGCCCAGTGCTGCAAAGTAAGTTCAACCGCTTTGGCTGCCTGACGATTCTCAATAGCGTTAATCATGGCATCGTGCTGTTGGCACGATTCAATTACGCGAGCCCGCGATTCTTCTTGTTGAACACTGTAAAAGCGATGGCTCATACGCGTGTGATCAATCAACAACCGACCCAGGCTGGGTGAGAGATACTGCGACGCAGCCATCTCACCAGTCAGTTCATGAAAGCGGTGGTTATGCAGCACCATGTCAGCCACCACATTTTTTTCCACTGCAAGCGTTAACTGATGCTGCGTATCTTTAAGTGCGGTGATTTGTTTGATCGTGGCCTGCTCGGCAGCCAGCCGCGCAATCGCGGCATAAATCATGGGCGCGGTTTGGAAGAAACTGCGCATGGTGCTTAGGTCCATCGATGACACCGTGGCACCGCGATTGTTTTCCAGCGACAAATAGCCCTCACCTGCCAAGCGCTGCAACACCTCCCGCAGCGGTGTCCGGGATAAACCGTACTCCTCAGCCAACCGCGTTTCGTCCAGCGCGCTCCCAGGTGTAAGTGCCAGAGTTAACACCTGCTGCTTAAGCTCTGAGGCGACTAAGTCCTTCTTATTAACTGCCATTACCACGCACTCGCTTTTGCACTTGCGCGCAGGTTATCTCAGCAGGCATGGTGTGTAAATACAATTTGTATACAAAATTAATTCATGTATCTAATGTGTGCTGGGTATGTGCGTGCGGGAACGGCATGAGAGCGCGCAGCGATACAGTCAGAATGGGAGAGACTGTATGAGACGAGCCTGAGAGGACGGTGTAAGAACGTGTCGGGACGAAATAAATCTGGCTGGAAGGTGCCGATTGGCCTTTTGTGTTGCCCGCTGTGGACAGCATCCTTTAAAAGGAGCCGTCCCTGGCACACGCGCTCCCTGCCTCAATCACCACTTGGAGGAGATCCGCCGGCTGGGTCGAAAATTCCCCGCCGACACATGAAGTATAGACCCGAATCCGGCGGAGAACGCTGGGCAAGCCTTTTGGACAGTATGTAAATGAACGAACACCGTTCTACCGGCGTTTGACGAGTATGTCCTGCTCCGCAATGTGGGCGTGAATTAGGACCGGTGGGTACTACGTCGCCACAGCCAGGCTCCTAACGCGATAGAAACCAGCAGCAGCGCAAAACTCACGAGCAACTGGGTATTGGACCCAACCCGAATTCCCGACCCCATCAGTGCAAACACCAGCATTTGCGGTATGTAACCGAGCAGCGAAGCCGCCAGGAACGTGGGCGCAGAAATTCGGCTAATCCCTGCCGCCACGTTCGTCATGAGGTTCGTGCCAAGTGGCTGGAAGCGCAGGATCAGGATTTTTAAAAAGGCATCGTGTTCCGTAAACGCATCCAGCTTTTCAATCAAGCCTGTGAGGCGTCTTTTTAAGCGCTTGCGAAACAGCAGGCGCGAGACCACGAATGTCAACGCACAGCCGGCACCTGCAAGCACCAAGGACAACAGTACCCCCGGCAATACGCCAAACGCAAACCCTGAAATAAACGCAAGCATTTGACGAGGTAAACCGACCGAAGTGGCCAATACCCCAACACCCATAAACACGAGCATCTCCATCAGCGATGCATTCTGCAAACGCAAACCAAGTTGCTGGGCTCTAGTCCAATCGCTGGGTGGGGATTGATTCAGCAAAACAACGAGCGCAAGTAGCAGCGCAACAGCCAAAAACGCCCACCCCTTGTTCTGTCGTATTACATCGATCATGTCGCTATGAGTGGTTTTCGACTGTAGGGTTCCATCGCAACAGTCTACGTGCCAAACCCGTCTTAGGTTCTAAATCGCTCGCCGTTGGGGTCGAACAACGGATGCTTTACTAAACTAACGCCAATGCGTTCACCAAGAACTTCAACTTCCCAGTCCGACTCTTGCTCAGCCAGGGCTTTAGGAACATAACCCATCGCATAAGACGTGTTGGAATGATGTGCATATCCACCTGAGGTCACCCAACCGACGGGTTCCCCCTGATAGAACAGCGGCTCATCTCCAATCACATCCGCATCGTTGGCATCAACGGTAAAGCCACGCAAACGCATCGGCCCTCCGCCATCGGCAAGGCGGGCTTTATAACTGGATTTTCCAATGAAGTCATATGGCTTATCGATACTGATAAACCGATCTAATCCACATTCAATCGGGTCATAAACCGGGCGATATTCACGCGCCCAGCCACCGTAGTTTTTCTCTAAACGTAACGAATTCAAAGCGCGTAAACCGAACAAACGAATCCCGTGCTCCTCGCCCGCCTGCATTAGCTGTGTATATACGTAGCGTTGGTAATCAGGCTTCATCCATAACTCATACCCTAAGTCTCCGGTAAAGCTAACTCGCCCCACCAGGACTTCCGCGCTACCTAAGAACAGCTTTCGAATTGACATAAACCGCATGTCCTCATGCGAAACCCTGTCATCAGTGAGCTGTTGCAATACGGCTCGTGACTGTGGCCCAGCGATGGACAACCCGACTAACCCGGAACCGTACGATCTAACGCTGACGTCGGGGGTCTCGCTGGAAGTACTACCCCGTAAATTCATGAGCTGTTCATTGAACCAGCGCATGTGGTAATCCTCGGCAATACCAGAACCGACAAGGAACCACTCGTTATCACCTAAGTTCGCGAGTGTGAAATCTCCAATGACACGACCGTCGTGTTTGAGCATAGGCGCAAGCGCCATTCGGCCAGGCTCGGGAAGTTTGCAAGCAAATACGTGATTCAACCAGTTTTCCGCATCCGCGCCAGTTATCGAGTATTTCGCAAAGCCTGACACTTCCATTAAACCTACACCGCCTCGCACGGCTGCCACTTCTTCTGCGATGTGATCAAAATCGGTGGAGCGATACCAGGAGAACGCATCCTCCACGCCCTCTGGCGCAAACCAAAGAGGCACTTCAAGCCCGTGTGAGGCGGAGAATTGCGCGCCAGCTTGCTTAAGCAAGTCGTAAATCGGTGTGGTTTTTAGCGGTCGTGCAGCTGGCAATTCTTCATTAGGAAAACGAATAGAAAAACGCCGCGAATAATTCTCTTTGACTTTTTCGTGCGTGTAGGCAGGCGTTGCAAACGAACCAAAACGGGCAATGTCCATTGCGAATACATCAAAACCAGGATCGCCCTCAATCATCCAATTGGCAAGCGCTAGTCCGACGCCGCCGCCTTGACTAAAGCCTGCCATCACTGCGCAGGCAGACCACAAATTACGCTTACCCGGGATAGGCCCAACCAGTGGATTACCATCAGGTGAAAACGTGAATGGACCATTCACAATTTGTTTAATGCCCGCATCGTTGAAAGCAGGAAAGTGTGAGAAGCCCACTTCCAGTTCAGGGGTTATCCGATCAATGTCTGACTCCAGCAACTCATGACCAAACTCCCATGGCGTATGTTTAACAGACCACGGACGACAAGCTTTCTCATAGGTACCCATTAACATGCCTTTGCGTTCCTGGCGCAAATAAAGCTCACCATCAAAATCCACAGCGTGCAGCATCTCTTTCCCAGTGGATTCATTAAAGGCGATGACTTCAGGCATGTCCTCCGTGATGAGGTACATATGCTCCATCGCAAGAACAGGCAATTCCAAGCCAGTCATACGCCCCACTTCACGCGCCCACAGGCCTGCCGCATTGACAACATGCTCCGCGTTGATGTTCCCTTGATTGGTGGTGACATCCCAGCTGCCATCAGCACGCTGCGACAGTGATTCAACTTTAGTGTGAAGGTGAATATCGGCACCATTTTTCTTCGCAGATTTAGCGTAAGCGTGGGTAGTGCCGTACGGATCCAAATGGCCTTCAACTTCATCGTACAAAGCGCCAACAAACTGGTCAGGATCTAACAGAGGCATGATGTCATGCGCTTCTTTAGGAGTAATGATTTGCGCATCCAGACCAGAATACCGACCCTTCGCCACAATGGACTTTAACCAATCAAAACGGGCATTGGTCGCCGCCAACATAACGCCACCCGTCATGTGCAGACCAACATCCTGACCCGAATAGTCTTCGATTTCTTTATACAGCTCTACCGTGTACTTCTGTAGCTTCGCCACATTGGGATCACCGTTAATCGTGTGCATACCGCCGGCAGCATGCCACGTAGACCCCGATGTCAATTCTGAACGTTCGAGTAAGACGACATCAGTCCAACCAAACTTGGTTAAATGGTAGAGCACCGAACAGCCAACAACGCCACCACCAA
>JAHDCO010000052.1 GCA_020629835.1 Granulosicoccaceae bacterium | reverse complement strand
TGGCGGAAAGTCCAGAATTTGCAGCACAGATCAGTGATGCTGCGGCCACTAAAGTTGCCTACCGCTTTGATCAAAATCGAAATATCGAAGAGCTGCTAGCGTTGTTTCGTCGTTATGTCCCGGGCAAAGCGGTAGCATGACATGACTCAAACCGCGACTGAAGCTACTCACGCGCCGTTGGTGTTTGTTATTGAAGCCTTGACGGTAGGTGGCGCCGAGCAAATGCTGGTCGCCATGGCCAATCGCTTTGTTGAGCGAGGTCAGCCAGTTCATGTGGTGTGCTTAACGCAGTGGGGTGAATTGGCCGACAATCTCGACCCTCGTATCCAACGGCATTTACTCGATAAGAAACCAGGTATTGATGTTCGATTACCCGGGAAAATTCGAAAGTTAATACGTACCATCAACCCCGCTGCGGTGAACAGCCATTTGTTCACGGCGAATCTTTGGACACGTATTGGGCTTCTTTTTTCAGGGGTCACGGTTGTGGTCACAGAACATAGTCGAGACGAGTGGAAGAGTCGGTTATATCGGACGTTAGATCGCGTATTGATACACACGTGTCATCAACTTGTTGCGGTATCAAATGACACCGCAGAGTTCTATCGTGATTCGATTGGGTTACCGGCTAAAAAAGTCGCCGTCATAAATAATGGGATTGAGACCAAGCGATACGCAACCGGTGACGGCGTATCCCTTCGAGATGAATGGTTATCCCGCTACGCATCAGAATCAGACAAAGAACCGTGTGTGTTCGTTGGAATCGTCGGGCGCCTGGTGCCTGCAAAAAACCATCATCGGCTATTACAGGCCGCCGTTCAATGGAAGCAACATTCGCCTCACATAAGAACGCTGATTGTGGGTGATGGTGAACTGGCGGATGAGATAGATGAGCAACTGCAATCGTTAGATTTACAACATCATGTGTACCGATTGGGTGCGCGCCGCGACATCCCCGATGTGTTGGCCGCGTTAGATATATTTGTTTTATCGTCTGATCGGGAAGGGCATCCGTTAACGGCATTGGAAGCGCAAGCGGCGGGTACGCCAGTGGTACTCACTAATGCCGGCGGTTGTGAGGACGCAATTGCTCGAGCAGGCAATCAACGTGGGGGCTTGCTAGTGGATAAAGATGCGAAAGCACTTGCTGATGCGGTTGCGGAACTTGCTGGCGATGCGGACAGACGCTTGGCGATGGGAACATTTTCTCAAGCTTACGCACAGCAAAACTTTGACCTGGATCAAATGGTCGACCAGTACTCAAAGTCGTTTATGGGCTAAAAACCAGGGGCGGGTTTCCCCCAATTGACGAGTAGCTAACGAGTAGTTAACGAGTTCGCCATTACAGTGCCAATGGGGTCTAATTACTGGCCTGCGAGAGCACACTCAACGAAAATACAGCCGTTATCAGTCTTAGTAGCCGTCTCACCGGTGAGCGGTGGGTGCGTGCTGACAATTTCGTTGGCCTAGTTGAGTGTATTGAAACAGACCATTGCCATACTGACGGATCGTTATTCCGGTTACCACAAAAGTATTGTTGACTTGGTGGTGATGGAGATTCGTGCGCGTGGGTACAGCGCTCTGTGCGTGTGTGCTCATGAGTTGGTATCGGACCCCGACACAGCGCCAAATGATGTGGCCTGCAATAGCTTGTATGGGTTGGTGGATCAATATCCGGTGCGCGGGATCATCGTGCTGGCGGGTGCTATGGCGCAAAATACCTCTCACGCGAAGCTTTCTAAATTTTTGAGTCAGTTTTCACGGCCTATGGTGACAATAGGCGACGGTGCCAAGGGTGCCCCAATGGTCACTACCGATGATGTAGCTGGTATGCGCCAGCTCATGAATCACTTGCTAACCGAGGCTGGGATAAAAAATCCTGCGTTTATTCGGGGCATTAAAGGTGAGCGCTTCACACAAATTCGCGAGGACGTTTTTCGCGATGGAATGAACAATCACGGTGTGGCGATCAATGAAGATTACGTTATTGAAGCGCATTATGAGACCGAAATCGCCTACGACCGCGTTAGTGAGTTGTTGCAGAGTCATCCGAATGTGGATGCGCTAATCGCCTGTAACGACATGATGGCATTGGGCGCTGCACGTGCGGCAAGTGCATTAGGCAAGCAAATTCCAGCAGATGTCGTGATTGCCGGATTTGATGATACGGACGAGGCGATCAAGCATACGCCGGCAATAACGTCAGTTCGTCAATCCCTGGATCAATTGGCGGCCATTGCGGTGGACGAGCTGGTTTGCCAGATCGAAAATAATGATGATTCAGAGGTTCACTTTGAAGTGGGCTCAGAACTTGTTGTTCGAAGCTCCACACGGCGGTTCATGCCCATGCTCACCGATGCAGGCATCGATTCAAACGATCAGTTCAAACAGGTCATTGCGCGTGAATTGAATGAGATTCAACCGCCCGCAAATGTACCGTGTGACGAAATGATTCAAAACCTGTGGAATGCGCTGAAAGAAAACGACCCGGCGTTTGGTGCGCAGATTGATGCGCTTAAGCCCACAATATTGGAAAGCTCGCTGCAATGGTGGAGCCACACGACACACACCATCGAACAAGCATGCCAGTCGTTTTTACAAACTGAATCCACTCAAGCGAATGCGTTAGCTGTCATGTTTGCTGTGGCGGGTATTCGAGAACGTATCTGGTCCACACGGGTGGATAACAGTTACCGCGAAACTCGGCGATTGAAAGACAACGCCAAAGCACAGCGCGATTTAAGTTCCAGCACACGAACGCAAGATGTGTTGGAGAACCTGGTGGGCTGGCTCAAAGCGATTCAGGCGCGCAGCGGCTATTTCGTGCAATACGAATCTGCCGGGGTGACACCGCACGAACGTGCTGAGTTATTACTGTGTTGGAAGAACAATACTGGCGAGCGAATACCCCGAGTGGATTTTGCATCGGCAGCCGTATTACCTGAACCTTACCGGTCTCAGGAAGCCAGTGATTTTATGATTCAGTATCCGGTGTACGCAGGCGGTAAGGTGTTTGGTTACCTTCTGATAAATCCTGATGGATTAAATTTAAAAGGCGTTGATGCCATCGCAAACAGCGTAGGGCACGCGTTACGCAACCGATCCTTATTACGCGAAGTAGCGGCGCAGCGAGATGCGCTAAGCCGAACCAACGAAAAGCTTGAACGTCTGGCCAATATGGATGCCCTAACGGGGCTGCCTAATCGGTTGCACGCACAAACCTGGATGCGTAACCGATTCAAAAAGGCGCTAAAAGGCAGCGATCGTTTAGCCGTTTTATTTTTAGATTTGGATGGATTTAAAGCGGTAAATGACACCTTTGGGCACGCAGCCGGTGATCAATTGTTGTGTGAGGTGTCTAAGCGATTGCTGTCGGTATTGAAAAACCAGCACAACAGACCATCGTATTTGGCGCGCTTAGCCGGTGATGAATTTATTGTCGTGTTGGATTTAGATGATGAAGAAAAAGTACCGATGGCTGTCATGGAGTCAATTCGGCAGACGCTATCGGATGCCTTCTATTTTGATGGCGAACGAGCCACGGTCTCAGTGAGTGTGGGCGCATCGATCTTCCCCGACCACGGCAACGATCCGGAAGTGGTCTTACGACTGGCAGATGCTGCGATGTATCAAGCCAAAGACTCTGGCAAAAACCAAATTCTGATTCACAGCGACGAATCGAATGAAGCAGCTGCGGAGCCCCCACCGTTCAAAGACAACAAAGCGGCTTAAGCCAGTACGTCGTCAAGGCCATCGAGTAATTGCTGCATATCCTGTTCATCGGTGAAATACCCGGGTGCTAAGCGAACAGCGCCGCCACTTGCCAAGGTGCCTGCGTCTTCGTGCACCAAAGGCGCACAGTGAAGCCCTGCTCTTAGACACACGTGAAAGTCTGCGTCAAGGGCCGCGGCAATGCGCTCGGTAGGCACTTGATGGGATACAAAACTCAACGTAGAGACTTGACTGTTAGCGCGGTATTCGCCACCTGAATCGTCCGCCAGTATGGATACGTGCGGGTATTGCTTGAGCGCGGTTCGTATTCGACTTAGGTGATCCAGCTCGGTACGGTGAATATGCTTTATCGCATCGCGGGTACGAATGCGATGGTGCTCCGTATTAAGCGGTGCGTCGAGAGCGTCTTCGTCCAAGGCAACGCTCAACACTCTGGCTTGCTCTGGGTGTGTTAATCCATACGGTGCAGCCAAGCTTTCGCCGAGCGTATTGAACCAACGTTGAGCAGCGTGCAAACCGGCTATGGCAGGTAAGGCGACGGTGCCCACTTCATGCCGGTGCGGCCACGCGTCCGGCTGAAATTCTGATTCTGACAACAAGCCATTGCCACCGTATTTTGTTACCCGAGGTTCAACCCCTTCGGCCACGATCATGCCACCAATGCCCATTGGTCCGAACAAACCTTTGTGTCCGGTAAACGTCAGTACGGAAATACCCAGCTCGCTCATTTCGATGGGCAACACACCAGCGGTTTGCGCGCTGTCAACCACCAGAGGAATGTTGTGAGCCTTGGCAACTTCTGCAATCGCCTGTAACGATTGCACGCGCCCGGTCACGTTGGACGCGTGATTAATCACAATGGCTCGAGTATTGTCTTGAACCGCTGCATTTATCGCATCCGCGGATACCAGGCCATAAGGGTCTACCGGCACCTGAGTAAACGCCAAATTCTGATCTCGGCTAAGATGACGGGCAGTACGAAGCACGGCGTTGTGTTCCAGTCGGGTGGTTACCAGGTGTTCGCCCGGGCCAACCAATCCGGCGATGGCCATATTCAGTGAGTCGGTGACATTCGCAGTAAATACCACCCGATTCGCTGAACCGGTAAAGCCAAAAAAACTGGCTAACAATTGCCGAGTTTGTATGACCATAGCTTCAGCTTCAACGGCCATGGCGTAACCGCCGCGGCTGGGGTTAACCCCATGAGAACGTTGAAATTGATCTATAAAGACGTACACAGCCTCGGGCTTTGGCCACGTGGTTGATGCATTGTCGAAGTAGGCGTTTTCTTTCATAAACCCATTGTGCCATGCGGCCAAGTCGTTCTGGCGGAGTAATCTTTTATGGCGTCGTCCACCCCAATAACACTCGGTTGGCGAGAATGGATAGCGCTGCCAGAGCTTGATCTGCCCGCGTTTAAGGTCAAGGTAGACACGGGCGCTCGCACCTCGGCAATACACGCGCACGACCTTGAACGACACTCGGAAAATGGAATAAAGATGGTTTCGTTTTCTGTTTTACCGGTACAACGAAATCAAAGCATCATTAGGCGTTGCAGCGCACCGTTGGTGGATATCCGTGATGTCACTGATTCGGGTGGCCATACCGAGACCCGACACGTCATCTCAACGAGGCTTGAGTTGGCCGGGGTGACAAAAGAAATCGAAATTACTCTAACCGAGCGTCGAGACATGTTGTTTCGTATGTTGCTCGGCCGTACAGCGTTGGCGGATGACTTTGTTGTGAATCCCGCGTTATCGTTTACGTGTGGACGCCGTTCTACGCGATTGCTTTACAGTGACGAAAAATAGGAGTCTGTTTGCCCATGCGCATTGCACTGTTGTCCCGAAACCGTCGCCTGTATTCCAGCCGCCGATTAATTGAGGCTGCCGAAAAACGCGGCCATGAAGTCCAGGTCATTGACGTGCTGCGCTGTTACATGAATATCGTCTCAGCCAAACCCAGTGTTCAATTGGAAGGTCAGCCGCTGACGGGATTTGATGCCGTCATCCCACGTATCGGTGCATCGGTGACCGCCTACGGTACCTCAGTCATTCGTCAGTTTGAAATGATGGGGGTTTACCCGTTGATTGAATCGGTGGCACTCGCTCGCTCACGCGACAAGCTCCGGGCTTTACAACTGTTGTCGCGCAAAGGCATCGGCTTGCCGGTAACCGGCTTTGCCAACAAACCCGGTGACACCAAAGACCTTATAAAGATGGTGGGTGGGGCGCCATTGGTCATCAAGCTGCTGGAAGGCACTCAGGGCATCGGCGTGGTACTGGCCGAAACCAATAAAGCGGCTGAGTCCGTTATCGAAGCGTTCATGGGTGTGCGCGCGAATATCCTCGTGCAAGAGTTTATCGAGGAAGCCGGTGGTTCGGACATCCGCTGCTTAGTCGTTGGAGGCAAAGTTGTCGCCGCGATGCGCCGTCAGGCACCGGAAGGGGAGTTTCGGTCCAACTTACATCGGGGTGGTTCAGCCAGTCTTGTAAAAATTACCCCAACCGAACGCGCTACCGCCGTTGCTGCTGCAAAAATATTGGGGTTATCCGTCGCCGGTGTAGATCTTTTGAGATCAAAACGTGGCCCGTTGGTTATGGAAGTGAATTCTTCTCCCGGTTTGGAAGGTATTGAGTCTGCCAGTGGTAAGGATGTTGCTGGGATAATCATCGAATATCTGGAAAAAAACGCCAAACACGGGCGTACAGCAACACGCGGCAGGGGCTAAGCAGTAATACAACGTATGGCAAAAGTTGAGCCTTTTGAAATCGGTGGTCAGCTGATCCCTCCGGGTACCCGAAAAACCATCGATCTGCCGTTGCCGCCGTTGTATACGCATACATCCGTTGCGTTACCGGTGCATGTCATTCACGGCAGACGGCCTGGCCCCACCTTGTGTGTACTCGCCGCCATTCACGGTGATGAAATCAATGGTGTTGAAATCATCCGTCGGCTGTTGGGGTCTCGTGCGTTAAATAGAATTCATGGAACATTGCTTGCCGTTCCTGTGGTTAACGTCTATGGCTTTGTTCAGCAATCGCGCTACTTACCTGATAGACGAGATTTGAATCGTTCGTTTCCGGGCTCTGAACGTGGCTCGATGGCGTCTCGCTTGGCGCACACCTTAATGACCGAAGTCATCGATAAATGCACACACGGCATTGATTACCACACTGCCGCTGCGGGTCGTACCAACCTACCGCAATTGCGCGTAGATCTGGATACACACCCTGAAGCTTTAGAACTAGCTAAAGCGTTTGCGCCACCGATCATTATGGACATGGGAACCCGGGATGGCACCTTACGAGAAGCGTGTAAGGATATCCCGATGATTTTGTATGAATCGGGTGAGGCGTTACGCTTTGATGATGTGTGCATACGAGCGGGCCTACGCGGTACGCTGCGCATCATGCGGCATCTGGAGATGCTTCCGCCGCAGAAGAAGAGTACCGTATCGCACGAACCGTTTATTGCTAATGACAGTGAATGGATGCGCGCGCCTCAAAGCGGCATTATTCGCTCATCCGTGCCTCTGGGTTCGGCCATTCAAAAAGGGCAGGTGCTCGGTGTTATTGCCGACCCACTAGGGGGTTCAGAAGAATCGGTCGTCAGCCGTCGTAATGGCGTACTGATCGGGATGACGAAGATGCCTCTGGTACACGAAGGCGAAGCCCTGTTTCACGTTGCCTGTACGTCTGAGGTTAAACGGGCTGCACGAGCGGTTAACGAATTCCATCAAGGGTATGAAGACCCCTAGTGAAAGTTTCGTGATTGGGTGGCAAGCGCATGATCATCGGTTAACGTTTGTAGCATCCAGCTCAAATCTTCTAACTGTTTAGCCACTAAATGCGTTATGCCTTGTGAGCGCTGGGTAACCCCGGAGACGCACACCAGTTGGCCGTTCAATACTTCTTGACGGTACTTCTCGACCACCGCTTCCCACACAATGATGTTCATTGGGCCGTGTTCATCTTCTATGGTTAAAAACACCACGCCGTTTGCGCTGCCCGGGCGTTGTCGCACCTTCACCAAACCGGCTAAACGCGTATGTCGCCCGTCTGGAATACCGGGCCAATCCGCTGAACTGATGATTTTGCGTTGCCCGAGTAATTCACGCAGTAGCAACACCGGATGATTGCCCAGCGTTAGTCCTAAGCTTTGGTAATCGGCTACGGTGTTTTCACCGTCGGTGGGTAAGGGCAGTTGAATTTGCTCTTCCGATGCAGAAGCATTTCTTAACAGCTCAGGTAACTGTTCTACACCCAGTAGATCCCACTGTGCCTGATGACGGTTACCGGCGATATTCTCTAACGCACCGGCATTGGATAAGGCTTGCTGATCTCCCTGGTGAATACCGCTGCGACGCACCAAATCCTCGGCGTTCATAAAACGCCCGTTTTTACGGGCATTAATAATCTGTTCAATGCCCGCTTTGGATAGCTTTGACACCAACCGAAACCCCAAGCGCACGGCTGGCTCTGGGCGTTTTGTATTCGGGTCGATGCGTTGGCCAGGAATAAGCTTGTGGTCTTCATCGCTTTCATTAATATCCACAGGCAACACTTCCACTTGATGCCGCCTTGCATCTTGAACAAGATCTGAAGGATCATAAAAACCCAGCGGTTGGCTGTTCAGCATGGCGCATAAAAACGCTGCCGGTTCGTGGCATTTCAGGTAACACGATACGTACACCAACAACGCAAAACTTGCCGCGTGAGATTCAGGAAAGCCGTATTCGCCAAAGCCTTCGACTTGACGGAAAATGCTGTCTGCAAATTCTGGGTCGTAGCCGTTTTTAAGCATGCCGCCCACCAAGCGGTCGCGGAATTCAGACACCGCCCCGGCTCTACGCCAGGCAGCCATGGAGCGTCTTAACTGATCGGCCTGGCCTGCGGTAAAACCCGCTGCCACCATAGCAATTTCCATTACCTGCTCTTGGAATACCGGCACGCCCAAGGTGCGCTCCAATACGCGTTCAAGTTCTGGGTTAGGGTAGGTAACTTCCATGATGCCCTGGCGCCTTTGCAGGTAAGGATTAACCATGCCACCTTGAATGGGACCGGGTCGAACGATGGCGACTTCAATCACTAAGTCGTAGTAATTGCGTGGCCGCAATCGGGGCAGCATTGTCATCTGTGCGCGTGACTCAATTTGAAATACGCCAACGGTGTCGGCCTTGCAAATCATGTCGTAGGTGGGTGTGTCATCAGGTTCGATGGTGGCCATGGTGAGTGTTTTGCCGTGGTACGACTCAATAGTGGCAAAGCATTTACTGATGGCGGTTAGCATGCCCAGAGCTAACACGTCCACTTTTAATAAACCCAGTTCTTCTAAATCATTTTTATCCCATTGAATGATGGTTCGATCGGGCATGGCGGCGTTCTCTACCGGTACTAAGGTAGACAGGTCTCGATCAGAAATCACAAACCCACCAACGTGTTGTGATAAATGCCTGGGAAACCCCAGCAACTGTTCCAGTAACCATGCGTAACGTTTCATCAGCGGGCTATCTGGATCAAAGCCCATAGCGATTAAACGCTCACCAATGACCTGCGACCCATCCCACCAGGCTAATGACTTGGACAAGGCATCAATTTGTTCAACTGATAAGCCGATGACTTTGCCAATATCGCGAATAGCGCTTTTTTTTCGGTAAGTTATGACGGTGGCGGCTAAGGCCGCGCGGTGACGACCGTACTTAGCGTAAATGTATTGAATGACTTCCTCACGACGTTCGTGTTCGAAGTCCACATCGATATCTGGTGGCTCATCGCGTTCTTTAGAAATAAAACGTTCAAACAACATGCGTGTTCGTGATGGGTCGACTTCGGTAATACCCAAACAGAAACACACCGCTGAGTTAGCGGCAGAACCTCGCCCCTGACACAATATGTTCTGAGTACGTGCGAAGTTCACAATGTCGTATACGGTCAGGAAGTACGACTCGTAGTTCATATCGCGTATCAGCGCTAATTCGTGCTCTATTTGCGCAAGCACATCGTCGGTAACGCCTTCAGGCCATCGCCAGGCGACACCTTCAAATGTTAATTGCCGTAAGTACGCACTGGCGCTTAAATCTGCAGGTACCACTTCACGTGGGTATTGGTAATCGAGTTCGCTTAAATCAAACGTGCACAGTTCAGCCACTAAAGCGCTGTTCACTAACGTTTGTTCAGGGTACAAAGCGCGCAAAGCTCGAGCGTCTCTTAAGTAACGTTCGCCATTGGAAAATAATCGTTTACCGGCTTCGTCTAACGTGCATGTATGCCGAATACACGTTAAAACATCCTGCAGTGCACGGCGTTGCCGTCGGTGCATGTGCACATCGCCTGCAGCCACCACCGCCAATTGAAACCGCGCTGCGGTACTGAGTAGCCAGTGTGTGTGCTTGTTATCGTATTGGTTGTAATGCAGTTCTAAGGCTAAAAATGAGTGTGCACTTAAGCGTTTAAACCATTGAAACCAAGGGTCTAGTGGGTATGACACCGGGGTAGCATCAAAGACCCGGTTGCTGGGCTCGGCTTGTTGCTGCAAAGCCGCTGGCGTGGTGGCGCGTGCAGCGTCAGTGGGAAAGTAGGGAGGCACCAACAGCAAAACGCAAGCGTCTAAACCGGCGTTCTCAATCATGTCTTTATCGATATGGTACGAACCCTTTTCTGCGTGACGCCTGGCGTTGGTAATCAAACGGCACAATCGGGCGTAGCCCAGTGCGTCTTTGGCTAATGCCACCAGCCGAAAACCATCATCTAACGCAAATTCGCACCCGATAATTAAGCGAAAGGACAACAGCGGATTGTTTTCTGTGTGTTCTTTGATTCGCCCATGAGCACGGACGACACCCGCCATCGAACATTCATCGGTAATGGCTAGTGCCTCATAGCCATGCTCTATGGCGGTATCCACCAGCTCTTCCGGGTGTGAGGCACCGCGTAGAAAACTGAAATTGCTGACGCAGTGCAGCTCGGCATAGCGTAATGCCTGGCTGGAAGGTGCGTTGGTGGATGGGGTATTGGCGACCATTATAACTGTATAAATAAACAGTACTAAAACTATATACAGTTTTTTGGCCAAGATCTACCCACACCGATGTGCCGTTGATCACAAAACGCGGACGAAAAAAAACGGCCCTGAATAGGGCCGTTTTTCTGCGTTGGAAAGAATGGCTGTTTGTTCTAGCTGGCTGTACGGTACGAAACTGCCAACCTGCCTGACTCGCTAGCCGCCGTAAGAGGATGTGCTTTGGTAAGCCTGGCGCTGCATCACACGGATGTAGTCCACCTCAAACTGAATCGGGAACAGATCCGGGTTCGATGCGTCGGGCGTTGGGGCCCAACCCGATCCTGCCACCAGATAGTTCACGATGTTCATCGGTTGGCGGGATACCTGCGGGCCACTCAATCGCTTCACTTCCACGCCGTCGATATACCAGATCACCAAGCCGGGCTCCCACAGCGCGCCGAAGGTGTGCCAGTCATCACTGTACAAATCGCCTTCCGGGTTCTCAAAAGACATCGTTGGCGATGAACGGATGAGACCGGTATCTTCGAGCTGATCCTGGTAGTGATAGGTTTGGAATGCGTCTTCATCACCAAACGGGTTTTCACCTAAGTATTCGATGATGTCGATTTCAGGCGAGTGACGTCGGATGCCTTCGCCCGGATAACGGTGATACAGGTAGAAGCTGGATAAAGCGCCGGCCACATCGCTGACGCGCATGCGCGCTTCGGTATAACCGTAAATAAACTGATACTTTGAGCCACTAGGCCCATGGCTCGACAGTGCGCCGGATAAGAATTCACATCGATCCAAACCGGTTGGGTCGGGCTCGTCGCAGATCGGTGGTAAGGAGCTGCGCAGTTCATCAGGCACGGGTATCGCTTCTATAATTAACGACTCGCCAGTGAACTTAAACGGGTTGTAGCCAAAATCCGGCTGCGTTTGTGTGTTCACAAAGTACTGCTGCTCACCGTTAATGATACGGGTATCGCCCCAGGTTAAACCGGTGGTCCACTTAGTATCGTCGATGGTGTTTCCCTGGAATTCATCTTCAAACATGGTGCTGAATTCATCTAGGAAGAAACGCGTTTCGGACAAGTCATTACGCTGTGCGAAATCGTCTCCGGCACCCAGGTACGGATCTTCATAGCGTGGCACCGGAGCACCGCGATCGTCGTGGTATCGGATGGTCACGATGTTAGAACGCGGCGACTCTTGCCCTTCGTTGTCAATGGCAGACACGGTGTAGCTGTAGGTTTCGCCAGGCTCTGGACCGTTGACATTGCAGTTATGAATGCTGTCGCTGAAACGCGTGTAATTACAATCAATAAATGCGGTGGTACGCCAGTACTTGGTCAGTTCCAATTGCGTGCCGCCATTGGGGCTGGTCTGATCCCGAGTCACGTCGTACACGACGCCGTCGCTGCGATATACCTTATAAGCCACCACTTCGACATCGTCGTTCGAAGGCGCCCAGTTGATTTCGGCCCAGTCGTTACTCACCAAATCCACTCGAAGGTTTTTCGGTGTGGTTGGTGGGCCGCCAGCGGTCGGTGCTTCGTTGTCTTCTTCAAAGCCGTAAAGAAACGGGTCGTCAAGAGAAGGCCCAGGAACGGGTGGGGCGAATGGATCGTCGAGCGTAGGCGGCATTTCGCCTTCGCTGTTGGTGTTCACTTCACTGGCTGTGCCGGCACCACCTGCGCCAGTCACTTGCCCGCCACTGCCGTCGGTTGCGCCACCATCGGTGCTGCCGCTGCCATCGCTGGCGCCATCTGCGCCACCCGTACTGTCGGTTGTGCCGCCATCGCCACCCGAACCATCTGTGTTGCCCGGGTCAGGGGTTGCGCCGTCATCACCGCCAGCATCGCCGCCGGTGGTCACGCCGGGGTTGCTGCCATCGGTTCCGCCTACGGTGCCGTCGGTGTTGCCACCATCAGCGCCATCAGTTTCGCCAACAACGGCTGGCGGATCGGTGGGGTCACTCGACGAATTGTCGGTACCCGAGGAACAGGCCACCAGCGCTGTTGACGCTAGGCCAAGTACCGCCAGGCGGAGAAGTTTTTCAGTATCGTGCACGATGTTTCCTGTTTTCACGTTTAAGGACTGCTGGTCTATTGCTGAGATGACTGCGCGGTTTGGTGCCGCATCACAGCCCTTTTTGAGACGCGCAGATCATAACACTGTCCTTCTAGATAACTTTTGGTCGTAAACCCGTTTTTCCGCATTCTCATTGATGTCCAGGCAATTTGTCGCACGCTTTTACGGTGTTTTGACGGGTACTGCGCGTTTACTTCGGCCGCACTGTCAGAGTGCATGCGCCAGGTCAGACAATGAACAACGAAATTTACTGTGTCACGAGGGCCTAAGACTTCTCAAAAGAGTGTGAATGGAAGGCTGTTTTGACCCTAACGTTAAGTTTGGGTAGGTAAAATGCTCGTATAACCTCTATTGATTTACGCCGCGCTGCTTGAGCCGGCCCTCCATTAGGTACCTGCAATGTCCATCACCACCGCTAACGGCTATCAAGTTGCTGACGCGCTCCATCAATTTATCGAGCAAGAGGCCTTGCCAGGTTCAGGCATTACCAGTGACAGTTTTTGGTCTGGACTAGCGGCTGTATTGGACGAATTTAATCCGCGCACCGCGGCGGTTTTAGCTAAACGTGATGCGTTGCAAAAAACGATTGACGACTGGCACATCGCCAACCCAGGTAAGCCGGAGCTGGATACTTACAAGGCGTTTCTCACCGACATTGGGTACCTGGTACCCAAGCCTGAATCAGACACCGTTACGCTGGATCGGGTAGATCCTGAGATCGCTCAAATTGCCGGACCTCAATTGGTGGTTCCGGTTAATAACGCACGCTACGCTTTGAACGCAGCCAACGCGCGCTGGGGTAGCCTATATGACGCACTGTACGGAACCGATGCCATATCCGAGGACGATGGAGCTGAACGAAGTGGTGGATACAATCCGGTGCGCGGTCAGCGCGTTATCGCCTGGTCAAATCAATTTTTGAATAACGCCGCTCCGTTGGCACAAGGCGACTACGATGATGTGCAGAGCTTTGCTTTAATTGACGGCGCGTTGCAGGCCACGTTAACCACGGGCAGCGTTATCGGTTTACGTGATCCAAGCCAATGCGTTGGGTATCAGGGCGACCCACAGTCACCGTCAGTGATTGTGCTCAAGCGCCACGGTTTGCACATCGAACTGCACATTGATCGCAATCATCCTGTCGGCCAGGACAGCCCGTCCGGGACCAAAGACGTTTGGTTGGAGTCTGCGTTAAGCACCATTCAGGATTGTGAAGATTCTGTTGCTGCTGTAGACGCTGAAGATAAAGTGGTTGTGTATCGCAACTGGTTGGGTTTAATGACTGGCCGTTTGGAAGAGTCGTTTGAGAAGGGCGGTAAGACCGTGGTTCGTTCGCTTAATCCCGATCGCGTTTATACGGCAATCGATGGCAGCGAACTGCGACTGCCAGGACGCAGCGTGCAGTTAGTTAGAAACGTCGGCCAGCATTTAAAGACCGACGCTGTACTAACACCCGATGGTGAGGAAGTCCACGAAACCCTGCTGGATGCACTGGTAACTTGTTTATGTGCGACTCACGATTTTGCTAAATCCAGCGGTGAGCCTCGAAATTCCCGAACGGGCAGCATGTATGTGGTTAAACCAAAAATGCATGGCCCGGAAGAAGTGGCATTAGCCGTTGATTTATTCGCTCGTGTTGAAAAAATCATGGACCTGCCTAAGAACACGATGAAGATTGGCATCATGGACGAAGAGCGCCGTACTTCCGCGAACCTGGAGGCCTGCATTTTGGCCGCGAAAGAGCGGGTGATCTTCATTAATACCGGGTTCCTTGATCGTACTGGCGATGAAATGCACACCAGCATGCACGCGGGTTTAATGGTGCCCAAAGGTGAAATGAAAAACGCGACGTGGCTGTCTGGATATGAAGACAACAACGTAGACGTGGGGCTTCGCTGTGGCCTGCGTGGTAATGGCCAGATCGGCAAGGGCATGTGGGCTATGCCGGACCAAATGGCCGACATGTTAGCAACTAAACAAGGTCACCCACTGGCCGGTGCTACCACCGCCTGGGTTCCATCTCCAACCGCTGCCACGTTACATGCCACGCATTATCACGAAGTATCAGTAGCTGAACGTCAGGCAGAAATCGCTGACCGCACGCCCACGTCAGTGGATACCTTGTTAGAAATTCCGTTAGCCGAGGCGGGCCGAAATTTTTCTGATGAAGAAATCCAATTGGAGTTGGACAACAACGCACAGGGCATTCTCGGGTATGTGGTTCGGTGGATAAACAACGGCGTAGGGTGTTCCAAGGTACCTGACATCAATGATGTGGGTCTGATGGAAGACCGCGCTACCTTAAGAATTTCCAGCCAACTGCTGGCTAACTGGCTGCAGCACGAACTGATCAGCGAACAACAGGTGCGTGACACCATGGAGCGCATGGCTCTGGTGGTGGATGAGCAAAATGAAGGCGATCCGGATTACGTTGCGATGGCGCCAGATTTTGATGCCAGTGTGGCATTCCAGGCAGCCTTGGAGTTAGTACTGGAAGGCCGTGATCAAGCCAATGGTTACACAGAATTTGTGTTGACCCGTCGCCGCCGCGAGCGTAAGGCGCAACTGGCTTCGTAGTCTTTCGTCTCAGCTAAAGAAAAGATTGCGGTGCGGAAACTTTTCGCCGCAATCTTGTCATACCTGAGCAACCCTAAAGATTGTGAGTGATTGTCTATACTCGCTGGACGGAGTTGCATTGCGTTTGTTACCTAACGAACCCTCTCACTCACATCAACATAGGGTATGTCATGCGTAAATCACTGTACCGTCACACCGCGGCCTGGGTCTTAGGTGGCACTGCCATCGCATTAGCCGGCTGTGCTGCCTTACCAGGTGGCACCGCCGATGAACGTTGGGCCGATTACAAAAACTGGACGAAAATCACGGAAGGCAAGGTCCAGACAGGTGATCCCACTGGCTTTATCGGCAACGTACACAAGGGCCCTAACGGCTACCGTGATGTGTACGTCAATGATATCGGTGCCGCCATGTTGGCCAGCGAAGGCCCGTATAACTTTCCTGCTGGAACCGTCGTTGTAAAAGAACAGTACGACAATCAGGCCGCGTGGGAATCTGGTAAAGGTGCAGGCGTTACGGTTAGTTTGAAGATGACGGCCAGTGACGACTTATCGAAGGACAATTGGATTTGGGCAGAAAGCTATACGTCCACAGCCGGTGAAAGCGCTTTCTGTTCAGGCTGTCATTCAATTGCCGCAAAAACCGATTACGTCTTCACTAACGGTGCGTTTCTCGCCGCACACTAAGACGGTGTTCGTTTCTTAGCGCTAAAACATTTGCATTTGCGCATCGGTGATTTGCGCAAAACTGGTATTCAGAAATTGCAGAATACCGTCGGCAGCAGGTGCAAGTTGTTTGTCAATGTAATGGTCATAATCCAACGGGCTGTCGTTCAGCCCGATGGGTTCTGGACCATTGACCGTTATAACGTAACTGATGTGACTGCCTTGCCGCGGTAGTTTGCGGGCGGCTTGCACATGCGGCGGCACGTTCTTTAAGTAGTCATCCACCCGTCGGCGAAGCCGTTTGGTGTACACCAGCTGTTCGTCCAGTTCTCCCTGAGTGAGTGCCTGCGCTGTGTCTTGCACAAAACTCTCAATACTCTGGTCGTGAAACACACGCTCGAACAGTTGGCGCTGAAAATCTCGCGCCAACGGCGTCCAATCCGTTCTTGCCGCTTCCAGGCCTTTTACCACGAGCGATGTTTTGCCATCGGACTTAACGACAAGACCGGCGTATCGTTTTTTACTGCCCGTTGGCATGCCACGAACCGTTGGCATAAAAAAACGGCTGTAATGGGTTTCATACTCTACCTCAAGAAACGAAGTGATCCCGTACGTCTCTTTTAGGTGCTGCTGCCACCATTGATTAAGATCTGTCACTAGCCTGCGCCCGATCGCATCTGCGCTACCATGGGTGTGCGCATCACCCAGGTGCACAAATAAACTGTCGGTATCCCCATAAATTACCGGATAACCGAAAGACTCGATCAGCGTTTGAGATTGCGTGATGATGTCGTGACCGCGCCGCGTAATGCTGGACGCTAACTGTGCACTGTGGAATCGACAACCACTGGAACCCAATACGCCATAAAAGGAATTCATGATTATCTTTATGGCTTGAGACAGCGCGGCATTTGATTGTGCTTTGGCTTTGTCTCTGGCTTGCCATAGATCCTCAATCAGCGCGGGCAGAATATGGTTCTCTCGCGAAAATTGTGCATCCAGATACCCCGGGATTGGGTTGTCACCGGGTTGATGTAAACCCAATGGATCGATTTTGAAGGTTCGTATGATGCTGGGGTACAGGCTTTTGAAATCGAGTACCAGAACATTACGATACAAGCCTGGCTGAGAATCCAGCACATAGCCGCCTGGGCTGGCCAAGCCATCATTGGCATAACCAACATCGCGTGCAACATAACCTCGCCGGTGCAACCGGGGGAGATACAAGTTATCCAGTGCCGCAACCGATCCTCCTAATCGGTCCAGTGCAAGCCCGGTTAAGTTAGCCCGTTCGCAGGCAAAACCAATGAGATTCGCTTTGGCGAAGATGTCGTTCACCAATGCACAATCACGAAAGTTGTAGTCGGCCAGCGCCGGTTTATCGGTGGCGTAGAGTCGATTGATTTCCGCCACCTTATCCTCATCAGAGGTAATCAGTTTACGTTGCCCCAACAACTGCTGAGACACGTTGTCCAACGAAAAACTTTCAAACGACCAAAAACCCGCTTTGAGTAAATCAATACCATCCAGCACGGCTCGCCCGGGCAGACGCGCAATTCTGGGTTGCCCTGGTGCACCCGGTGCTAACACAGCGGCTAACTCTTCGCCGCGCCCATAGTCGAACGGGACATTCAAGCGCTGGTGTACACGTTGCAGAAAATTTAAATCAAAATTGACCACTGCCCAACCCGCAATAACGTCAGGGTCTTGTTGTTTTAACCAGTCAATGAAGCGCGTTAATAACGTGCGCTCATCCGGAACGTAGTGCAGGGTATAGCCTTCACGAGCCAGCATGGCCTCATCCGGGCTTGCCTGACTTGCTACCATGAAAACCACACCGGGATGGCTAACCTGCTGGTTGCCATCAAAGTCTCTGACGTCGGCACCGATGGAGTAGAGCTTGTCAGTGTGCGCGCGCGTTTCAATGTCCAGTGATACAACGCGCAAAGCTGGTGTTACGTCTATCGGGCGTAGCTTCGGATTACGGTACAAGCGGTAACCCTTTCGCTGTTCGTAGTCACCCTCAACTGAGAACCCGGATTGTATAAATCGCTCCATCAAATAGCGATCATGTACTTTGACATCGGATTCGTACAAATGCGGAAACGCCTGCGAATCGGTTTGTTTAAATTGAGTGAGGTGGCGTTGCTGTAGGAAGTACAACGCATCGACGGGTGTGCCTTGCAAACTACACAAGTCACGTGGCGTACGCCGGGCGCCTTGAGGTAAATCGGCGGACGCGTTGCGATCAATAAAACAAACCGCTCGTTGGCCGGACACAACAATGCAGGCCGGGCCATGTTTTGTGGTGGCCCACAGCGTGATCTCTACACCATCAGGTTTGTCGCGCCAGCCTCGTGTCAGTAAATACGCGTGCATGCCCTACAGTGTAACGCCGGTGAATGGGTCTGCGGGGTTTCAGATTCTGTTTACAAAAAACGCTCGCGTGAGTAAAGACGTACCGCACCGAACAACAAAAGACACGCGGCGAGTAGGGTGCCGATGACCGACAGCGCAATGTGAGTCGGGCTTAATGCATCCTGCAGTACCACTTGCTCCAGTAGCTGATATTGGCTGAGCATGGGTAACGCCATGGTGGTATTTACAGAGCGTATTTGTACAAACTGCAAGATGAAAAAGGGTGCCATCGGAAAGACCATGAGCAGTCCAAGGTAGGTCTGCGCTTCTTTACTGCTTTTGGTGGCTGCCGCCACGCTCATCAAGACGGCAGAGATAAAAAACGTTAAAGGGCTTGCCAGCAACCATGCTGTAAAGATCGTCTGTGCATCAAAACTTAATTCACCACCGGCAAGCTCGGGTGAAAAAAATCGGAATACGAGGAACACGCTGATCGCGGTCAATACGCTGGATAACATCACAAATACCAGCACCGCCAGGTACTTGCCCAATACCAGTTTGTGCCGAGCTAATGGAAGACTCAGTAAGGGTTCTAAAGACTCGCGCTCACGTTCGCCAGCCGTGGTATCAATAGCGAGATAGAAACCACCCATCACCATGGCAACGATCAGCAAAAACGGTAGTAGTGATGCCAGCAGTTGCCCTCTAAACCCGTTCGATGAAACATCTTGTAGCGTGATATCCACACTGTTAAAGACTGATGGGTTTATACCTCGATGCTGCATACGCAGTGCATTCAACGTTTGCCCGTACACGTTTAGCAACGTACTGACTTTTCGAGCCTCTTTGGCTGAGTGCTTATCAGAATCATTAACATGCACAATCAGTGGTGCTGGTTGCCCGGCGCGCAGTGCACTGGCAAAGTCCTCCGGTACTTCCAGCACAACCGGTACATCGCCTTGCCGAACGCTTGCCTGGATATCATCGGGTGCCAGTTCAATATCCATATTGTTGGCTTTTAGAAATTCCATGAGGTTTGGTGCGCGTTCTGCGTAGGCAACAGCAAGGGCGGCTGGCTCATCGAAACTCACTGCGGCTTGTTTCAGCCCAGCTACCAGTGCGCCACCAATACACAATGGCAACAGTACCGGACCAAACAACAACGCGTAAAAGACCGTTTGCCGATCTCTTAAGTTATCGATAATCTCTTTCCACAGCAGGATCAAGACGCTCACAGTTCGCCTCCAATGGCGACGACGAATGCATCTTCCAGTTCACGCTGCTGAGTCTTGTGCAGTAAGTCATCCAACGACCCGGACATGGAAATAGTCCCATCAGAAATGATGGCAATCTCATCGCATAAAGCGGCGACCTCTTGCATGATGTGACTGGAGAACACCACACAGTGACCATCGTCGGCTAACTGGCGAATAATCTTACGCAAGCCCCGCGTTGCCATCACATCCAAACCGTTTGTGGGCTCATCCAGTAGTATGGTTTGAGGGCGGTGTACCAAGGCTCTGGCTAACGCAACTTTTGTTTTCTGGCCCTGGGAAAAGCCGGCTGTGCGTCTATCTGCAAATGACTCCATCGTTAACCGGTGAATCAATTCATCCACACGCTGGTTAGCGGTTTTAGCATCGATGCCGCAGAGTCTTGCGTAATAGCGGATGTTTTCACGTGTGGTAAGCCTTGGATAAATACCCGCGTTGTGCGGCATAAAACCTAAGTGTGATCGGACTGCTAATACATCGGTTTTTATACTGTACCCATCAATGATGGCATCGCCTTGTTCGGGTGCCAGTAGCGTTGCGAGCATGCGTAGGGTGGTTGATTTGCCCGCACCGTTCGGGCCGAGTAAACCGGTTATCTGCCCATCCCGGGCCTGGAAACTGACCGACTTTACCGCCATAACGCGCTGTTTTTTATTACCGGCAACCCCATCAAACGATTTTTGTAAATCCGTTGCCTCAATCATGGCAACGGCCCATTAGCATCAACGAACAGTGCCAGTGGCGCTAAACGTTCCAGGCAGTCCAGGTTCAATGTACTTGGCTGTATGGTCTCTACAAACTTCGCCATCACCGACGGCATGCATCCTAACGGTGCCTGAGTATGTGCCTGATGAGGGTTGATGATATGCAACGCGTTGGTTAACGAGTCAATCGCAAGTTCTGCGTAGCTTGGCGGGGTAATAGGGTCCACGGCACCGGATAAGGCGAGTACAGGGACATCACTAACGATAGCTTCATGAAAATCATCATCAATCACCCCGGCAGGCCATGCTTCGCAGGTTGCTTGCATGGCATCAACAATGAAGTCACCTAAATACGTTTTGCTGAGTGCTTCTCTATCACTCATTGACGTTATGAATGGCGCGTCTTCGGTGCATACCACCGCTGAGTGCATACCCGTTGACAGCGCATTGCCTAAACCGTTTTCTTGCAGAGTCACTTGTCGTGCAAATGGCGCCAGGTTTCCGTTAACCGCTGCATCGTGGAGCATGGACGGCAAGATTGCGTTGCCATAAGCCGAGTAGGTGAGCAGTCTCACCGATAACGCAAGATGTTGATCGTTGAATAACACCGTATCTAACGAACCTTGCGTGATGTTTTCAAACTGCACTGATCGCGGGGTGGCCTTTAACGATTCAAATAATCGTTGCGTTTTGATGGATAAATCGGGAAAGGCATCCGCACAGTCTGTGTCATCCGCACAGCGCTGCAGTAGCGCATCTAATGCGGTTTGTGCGTGCAACGGTAACTCGGGACCGATCGGCTTCTGCGGAGGAACCACCGCATCTACGATCATACTGCGTACACGCGTGGGATAGCGCTTTAAATAATGCAACGCCACGCGCGTGCCATACGAAACGCCATACAGATTCCACTGTGATATACCTAGCGCCTCTCGTACGCTGTCCAAGTCGCGAACCGCCACACTCGTCGTAAACCATTGGGTTCCGGGTGCTTGTGCCTCAAAGCACGCAGTGGCTGCGGACTTAACCTCTGCCAGGTCAAAGTCAAATCCGCTGTCTGCAGGTGGTTTGGGGCAACGCAACGCATTGGATTGCCCGGTGCCTCGTTGATCGACGAGGTAAACATCACGACTAGCGCGTATCGCATTAAATGCCGCAGCAAGCTGTGGCCAACTTTCCAGTGCGCTTTGCCCCGGCCCGCCTGCGATCAGTGTTATCGGATCAGCTGCGGGTGATTTGATTCGTGCAGGTAGTTTTGCGATTCTCAGCGTTACGGTTTCGGGTAAGGTATCGACCCAGTCTTTACTGACGCCATCAGGCGTTAATCCGTAGGTGAATGGCACGGCGATGCTTGTGCATTCGGCCGCCATAGTCGAAGGTGCAAGCCCGATTCGGCATGGGGTGAATTCAGCGGGTGTGCCGTTTTCTGATGCCTGCGCCTGACCGTTTATAAGCCCGAAAAAAAGCGCCACCAACGCTATCGGCAGGGTGCGAAACGCCGTTGATTTATTTGAACCCGGATAACTCCAGAACCCTAAGGCTCGCGCATAACGCGGCGGGTGCGAGGTAGCGGGGAAACGAAAGAAAGGTCGGCGCATAGCCCGTCAATGCAATCCGTGGGCCTGCGCGATGTGAGCTATTTGGCGAAGCCCGTTACAGCTCTTCCAGTACGTCTTCTAACTGACGCCGAGCGTTACCGACCCAATCTTCACGTTCAATTTTTCCTGGCACGATGGCCAGGGCATTCGCGATTTTCTCGATGTCGTGGCGTTTCAAATCAGCCAATTGCGAGTAGCTTGTGATTCCGAGCTGGTTAAGACCACGCTCTGTGATGGGGCCGATACCAAAAATAGTCTGTAAGTCATCATGCTGATCTACCGAATCAAACAGCTGTTCCAACTCCTCGTCTTCATCGGCGAACTCAGCGTCCAGGTCGATATCGCTGGTATCGATCACTTCATCGTCTTCAAGGGTGCGCGCACGCGCCTGGCGACGATCGATGGCAGCGAGTACATCATCGGCTTCTGCCAGTGCCACGGTTAAGCTTCCTGCTTCACCGCTGACATCGGCCGAGCCGTCTAACCCCACCAAATCATCATCTTCGTCGTCAACGAGATGCGCGGTAGCGTCCTTTTCATGTTTCGCGCGAGCTTGTGCCATCGCCAGCAAATCGGCAATGCTCTGACTGGTCTTTTTGGATTTCTCAGCGCTTGTTGTCGCTTCGGCATCCGCGATGCTGGATGTTGATGTTCTGGCCTCGGCTGTCGTGCGCTTTGTGGTGTCGGCAGCGCTGACTGTGTCGGTTTGGCTGTTTATTTCTACAACGTCAGAGGCGTCTTCAATTACTGGTACGTCAGCAGATTCTTTATTGTTGCTGGAGCGGTCTTTCGCTTGAGCTTTTCGACTGCTTTCGATATCAGCTTGAAGTTTATTTAACGCCTTTTCTCTGTCATCCAATCGTTTCACCTTGGATTTCAGTACTTCATTTTCAGCGGCAAACTCGCGTATCTGCGCTTCGTGTTTTTGCATTAACTGGCGCACGAGCAGCTGGCTTTTCTCAAGGTTTTGATCCAACTGCGGAATTCTTTGGTTCTCTTTTCTTAGCGCATCAATGGTTGCGGATGTATCTTGCTTCAGTTCATCGTAGTCCTGCGCCACCATCGCGACATCGGTCTGCGCCTGTTTAACCTGCTGCATTTGTTGAGCTGCTAAGCGTCGTAAATCCGAGACGGTTTGCTGAGTAGAAAAGCGCTGCACGATCCAACCAATTGCGCCACCGGCTACGACCGCTAACAAGATGATTAGGCCCATCTGGCTTAGCAAATAAATCACGTTAATCTCCCAAAAACCCAGTTAATTGTCATTGGATGTACAGGACTTCGATGCGCCGGTTTCTGGCGCGACCGGATTCAGTGGAATTGTCGGCTATGGGGCGCGAGGCACCAAAACCACGTGCAACAAGCTGGGATTCCAGCACGCCGCGGGAAACGAGGTATCGAGCAACCGAATCTGCGCGTTCGCGACTGATGCGCAGATTGACAGCTGGCCGGCCCGTGTTGTCTGTGTGGCCGGCAATGCGGATACGTTGTTCCGGATACTCAAGCAGCAGCCGAGTTAACGCGTTCATCGCAGGCTCGCTACCGACGGTGAGCGAGGAGCTACTGGGTTCAAACGCCAGAGTACTGACATCAATCCGGTCAAGTTGAGCCTGGAACGCGTTCGCGCGTTTTTCTGCTTCTGCACGTGGGTTGAAGACAGTGAGGCCATCGGCAACGGTTCGAACCCCCGACGCACTTTCAATCGCGGAAAGCAGATCGCGCTTGTTGATGTCTTCACTGATGGTGCCGGATACGGTGATGTCTCGTCCATCAACTGCCACGCTAAGTCCGGAGACACCTTGATTGGCGATTGCATTCCGCGCGGACGATGCAACGGCGGTGGGAATAGATTGGCTGACCTGTACCGTTAATAAGGCGACGCCCATAAAGGCGAGAAAGCCAACCACCCAAGGCCAGATGCTGGCTTCTTCGTCTGGATGATCAAGATACGCTGCGCTGTGATCCATATCACGGATCATAACACCGTCAGAGAGAATGCTAGCGGCCGATTAAGGAAAGTTCAGCGCAGCAGGGCGAGCTTTTTACTGGCCGTCGGGTACCGCGTTACGGGAGGCGCTTAACCACGTCGTTGTTGTGCAAATTTTGCTCAGCTTCATCTGCGGTGGCAGATTTTTGTTCAGTTGTCGGCACGTTAGGCTTGAACGATACCGTATTGTCAGGCCGCTCGACCAATTGCTCATTGCTTGGCTGCATCGAAACCAGCTTGTGTAAATCTCGGTTTGACACAACGTTAGCCTGTTGCTGTTTGGCAGCCGGTGGGTGTTGATCAACGACGCTGACGGTAACCTGCTCGCCCTGGCCGTAAGACTTAGGCTCTGGTGCGCTGATGGTTTGTAACTGAGGTAACGCCTTTTCCAATAAACCCAATCGGTAAGTTGCATCGTTGGCGCGTTCTTCAGCGCGCTTAGCCAACTGTTTGGATTCCTCAGCCGCCATATTAAGGCGTGACATGGCGATGAAATGCTTTCGTTCAGTTTCTTGCTGAAGCTGTTGCAACGCTGCTACAGCCTGATTGCTGGACTTCAACTTTGCCAACGTCATCTGGAGTAATCGATGTTTTCGTTCGGCATCGCCGAGGAATGCACCGAGCTTTCGATGTTGGCTTTTCACCTCCAACATGTCCAGGCTTTGTTCGTTGTAGGCTTGCTGGAGCTCTTTGCGCAGTCTCTTTGATCGACGCACACCAATCCAATAACCGACCAAGCAGCCGATACAGAGTGTGAATGCGCATACTGCGACCAAAAAAGTGCTTGGTTCTTCCATCCTGCCCAGTGGTCAGTGATTACACGTTTGTGATAATACGTAAAAGCGGGGGAACATTCATAAATAACCGATCCCCCGTGCGGTATTTGGTTAAAAAACCGGATGCACTTAACGAAGTGCATACCTTAACTGTCAAAACAGCGGACCTATTGCTCAACGGGAACGAGTTCACAATTTATGACGCCTCTCGCCATTCACTCATGCCACCGTTGCACGCAGGCAGTAGGGCAATAAGTTCGTCCAGAGGCTTGGGTTTTTGCAGCACATAGCCCTGTGCGTAGTTAACGCCCAGCTCTCGTAAGATGTCGATCGTTGCTTCGTCTTCCACAAATTCGGCGATGGTTTTTGCCCCAACGGTGTGACCGATTTTGTTGATGGCTTTCACCATCTCCCGATCAACCGAATCGGTGGCAATATTTCGAACCAGGCTGCCATCGATTTTTAAATAATCGATCGGTAAGTTCTTCAGGTAAGCGAAGGTTGAAAAGCCGGTACCAAAATCATCCAATGCAAAGCGGCAACCTAAGGCGCGCAGGCGATCGATAAATACATTGGCCTGAGATACATTATCAACCGCGGCTGTTTCAGTTATTTCGAAAGCAATATTCGCCGGGTCCACTTCGCTGTTGTGTAGTTGATCTTCAACGTAATCCAAAAACTCTTCGTTAATAAACGAAAGACCGCTTAAATTGATCAGAAATCGAGGCACATCGAATTCGGTTTGATGTTTCGCCACCCAATCCAGAACGTTGCTGACTACCCATCGATCGATTTCTGCCATCAGGTTGTATTTTTCAGCAATCGGAATGAATTCCGCTGGCGAAAAAACATCGCCATTTTCATCCACAATGCGCAACAGGATTTCGCAATGCGCCATCTCGGTACCGGTGGCGGTAATACGATGGACCGGTTGAAAGTTCAGTTGCAGCAGGTTCTCATCCAAGGCATGCCGAATATTCTGAATGCCGGCGATGTCGTTGCGGTACTTCACTACTTCAGCGTCGCGCGGGTTAGATAAGTGCACACGGTTACGCCCCCATTGCTTAGCCACGTAACACGCTGAATCCAC
>JAHDCO010000135.1 GCA_020629835.1 Granulosicoccaceae bacterium | reverse complement strand
CGGTAATGGAAGCGACCGTCTTCGGTGTATCCGCGAATGCGATTTCGATAATGGTAGGGGTTTGAACTGGGCACAATCGGCTGAATCCTCACGTCAGTAAAGCCGCCTATTCGTTCCAGAGCATCCTGCACTTGTTGTTGTTTGGCCGCCAGCTGTGCGTCGTACGCCACGTGTTGCCAGGTGCATCCACCACAGGTACCCACGTACTCGCACTTGGGCGTAACTCGAACTGACGACGGTTTGATGAGCTGTTTGAGTGTGCCGCGGGCAAATCGTTTTTGTTTTGATCGAACAACAATCTCGACTTCATCGCCGGGTGCGGTATGCGGGACAAAAATCGCTTTGCCGGCCAAGCGCGCTACACCATCGCCATCGTTACTCAGTGACTCTATGGTGACCACAGTTGATTCTGTGGTGCCGGGTTTTGCTGGCCTGGCCTTTCGGTACTTATCTAAACTGGATCGAAATCTCATGGGGGATTAAACGTGCTGCTCCTGAAGTTTAATACGGCCACTGTACTGGTATTTTGGATCATGGGTAATTTCGCCCATAGTGCAATTTGCTGTTAACCCGTAAAAACGTGCGCTGGTTAGGGCGCGTTGCAGCGACTGGGGAGCACGATCATGCTGGTGTTAACAAGAAAACCCGGAGAGTCAATGATTGTGGCGGACAACATCAAGGTGACCGTGCTGGAGGTAAAAGGCAGGCAGGTGCGGATCGGGATTGATGCACCCGCTGAGGTAGCGGTACACCGGGAAGAGGTGGCTCGTCGGCGTAAAGATGGAGCCGCCGCGGGGGGCGAAGATCATACGTATCCGGCTGCGCTGCCTGATGCAAAGGACTGAATAAAAAAGCCTCCGAAGTTTCCCTCGGAGGCTTTAATTTTTAACTGATTAGCGCCTACGAGTAGGTGCTAGAGCAGCTTACTGAAGGAATGATGTATCGATAACTGCGCTGTAGTCTTCCAAAGCAGGAGAATCATCAGTAGCGAACGCGTTACCAACGATGGTTACTGCAGTGCCGGCTAAGCCGCCATCGCTGAAGTAGCTGCTCAGCTGCTCTTCGTTGGTTGGGAAGATCATAGTACCGATCTGGTTCTGAGTGGTTTCCATGTCCATGCCTGATTCAGCAGCGATCACGTTCATACGTGATGGGTCAGCTGCGTGAGCCTGGTTGATTTCGTCAGTGACTTCCATGAAAGCACGGACGATGTCGCCATTTTCAGAAGCGAACTTCTCAGTGACTGAAACAACGTCAAAGCTAACGATACCAGCGGCTTCTGCAGCTGCGTCATCCATCAAAGCAGCGCCGTTTTCCAGAGCCTTCTTGATTGAATCACCACCGAACAGGCAAACCATGTCTACGCTGCCTTCTGCCAATGAAACAGCACCGTCGGCAGGTACCTGATCAACAATCGTCAGTGAATCTAGGTCAACGTCCAAAGCGCGCATTTGCATGCGGAATGAGTAGTCAGCCATTGTTGCTAATGGAACAGCAACCGTCTTGCCTTCTAATTCAGAAGCGTTGTCCGCTGTGATGCCTGAACCGTTTGCAACGATGCAAGGGTTAGCAGGGTAGGCAACCGCAATACCAACCATCTTCAAAGGTGCATTTGCGTTGACACCAGCGATGAAAGGAGCAAGGCCTTGGCTGTAAGAGATGTCGATGTCGCCAGCGAGCATGGCTTCAGTCATCTGAGTACCAGCGTCGAAGTTAGTCCAGTTGACGGGTACGCCTAATGCGTCTTCGTACATCTTTTCCGCTTTAGCGATCAGGTTAGGTGTGGCCCACTCGAGGAAGAACGCAACGTTCACCTCATCAGCGGCTTGTGCAGGCATGCTAGTGGCTGCAACTAAGCTGGCAGCGCCGAGCGTAGTCTTCAGGGTTTTCGAAAGGGTCATTAAAAGCTCCAACGTTGGCTGTAGACAGCCGTGTGAATGATTTTCATAGGGACGATGACTCGTCTGACCTGATTATCCCGACTTCGGTAGCTCTTTTCAATTCCGTTATCGATGAAACGTGCGACGTATTTTAGTTTGAATGCGGCACAATACGGGTATCAATGACGATATACCCTGTCTGGCAGGCTTGAGGCTTAGGGCCCGTGCGCCCAATAGGGGGTTTGAGACTCGTGACTGAAGTCGCATTTCTCAATCGATGACAATAGCGTTATGGCGTGGCCGGCACGCAACAAAACTCAGATTACAGGTTCCATTCATGACCCAGTTTCCCATTGACGGTTTCACGAGTTCGCTGTGGTACGCCACCGCCGTGGACGCCCCAGACACCGAAGCGCTGACTGAATCCATACAAGCCGATGTGGTGATTATTGGTGCGGGTATCACAGGGTTGAATGCAGCGATTGAGCTGGCACAGAACCAAGTCAATGTGGTGGTGTTGGATGCCGGGGTGATCGCAGGCGGCGCTTCGGGACGTAATGGCGGCCAAGTGAATCTGGGTTTGAACAAGGGCCCGGATGGGCTGATTGAGCATTACGGTGAAGCCTCAGCCACCCCATTGATTCATGCCATCTGCCGAACACCGGATACCGTGTTCGATCGGATTCGGCAGTTTGGTATCAACTGCGATGCGGAACAAAACGGATGGATTCAGGGCGCCGTCTCGCTTCGAGGTCTGGATGCCATGCGTGCGCAGGCGGACGAATATGCACGCTACGGATTAAGCATCGAAGAACTCAGTAAGGCTGAAGTTGATCGGCAATCCGGTTCTTCACAGTTTGTTGGCGGCGTGTTTGTGAAGCAATCCGGCTCCATACAACCATTGTCGTACACTCGTGAATTAGCACGCGTGGCCATAGAGGCGGGTGTATCCATTTACACTCATTCTTTAGTTGAAACGCTTAGGCAGCTAGCGAATCATAATGGCTGGATTGTTAGTACTGCACTAGCTTCGGTTACCGCGAACCATGTATTGGTTTGCACTAACGGTTACACCGACGACACAGTATCGGGATTAGCGAAGAAAGTCGTACCGGTGCGTAGCATTCAAGTTGCCACTGAACCTTTAAGCGAAGAGCTGCAAGCGAAAATACTGCCCAACCGTTCTACAGTGGTTGATAAGCGGCGCATGATTTTATACGGCCGATACGATCGTGATAACCGTTTAACCATGGGAGACCGCGGTCCGATGCGTGATCAATTTTGTGAAGATGACTTCGCCGATGTTAAAAAGCGGGCCATAGCCTTGTATCCAGAATTGTCCGAGGTTCGTTGGGATTATCACTGGGGTGGCCGCGTGGCCATTACCAAAGACTACCTTCCGTTTTTGTTCGAACCTGCTCGCCACTTACATGTGGGTATGGGTTACAACGGCCGCGGTGTCGGTATGGGTACGATGATGGGAATGGCGATGGCCGCAAGGGTGCTGAACCTCGGACCGGATAAAGCGTTTATGCCAGAAACCTCACCGGATGAATTTATCTTCCATGCACTGCATGAGATCGGTGCAGAGGTAGTGATTCGATGGGAGATGTTAATGGATCGCATCGATAGCATGAGGGGTTAGTCGATATGGAAATCAAACGCTACAACACCATTGATTTAAAACACCCGCAGCAGCACGTTTTACAAGTCACGTTGAACCGGCCGTTTGCTTCAAACGCATTTAACACTGAGATGGCCAGTGAACTGTGTGATTGTTTTGAAGACTTGGCAACCTTGCCCGAGCACACCCGTGTGGTGGTGTTAACCGGTAAAGGGACACGTGCGTTTTGCGCCGGTGGCGACCTGAAAGAACGCCACGGTATGAGTGATGAAGCGTGGTTTGCCCAGCACCGCGTGTACGAAAGAATGGTGCGGGCGATCGTTGCGTGTCCGCTACCGATCATTGCGGCAGTAAACGGTGCGGCGTTTGGAGGTGGGTGTGAATTAGTGGCTGCGGTGGATTTTGCTTACGCGGCAAACACAGCAAAGTTCGCTCAGACAGAGACTCGCCTCGGCATCATGCCAGGCGCAGGCGGAACACAGTGTTTACCGCGTGCCATCGGTGTTAAGCGGGCACAGGAACTTATCTTGTCCGGTCGCAGCTTTAGTGCGGACGAAGCAGCGGAATGGGGATTGGTTAACGCGGTTTTTGAACCGGATCGTTTGCTTACTGAAAGTCTTAATATGGCGGCAACCATTGCATCCAATGCCCCCATTGCCGTGCGTCAGGCAAAGCTTGCGGTCAACCGCGGCACGGATATGTCATTGGCTAATGGTTTGGGGTTGGAAATCGAAGCGTACAACCGGTTGGTGCCCACCGACGATCGGCGTGAAGGTATCGCGTCGTTCAATGAACGACGCGAACCTCAGTTCAAAGGGTGCTAGTTACCGTACGCTTTT
>JAHDCO010000007.1:76436-106276 GCA_020629835.1 Granulosicoccaceae bacterium | reverse complement strand
TAGCGGCGCTACTATTAGGCCTGCGACTGAAGCGACAGTTAACGGCGCGATTTAGTCTGACTCACTAAGTTGTTCTTATAAAGTTGTTCTTATAAAGTTGTTCTTATTGAGTTGTTCTTTTTAAGGTATGTGTAATGACAGCGACGTATTCTGAACTTATTCAAATTTTTTCACGAATTAATAAGCTCGATCATGCGTTGGTCATTCTAAGCTGGGACCAAATGGTCATGATGCCCCCCGCTGGTGTGGATTCCCGCTCCGAAAGCTTGGCAGAATTGTCTGTCATGCGGCATGAGCTGCTCAGTGATAGCCGAGTGGGGGAACTGATAGACACGTGTGAAGCCAAAGGAGCTGAGCTCTCTGACGCGCAGCGACGTAGTGTTTTTGAGATGCGTCGAACTTACGACGACGCCAGTTGCTTACCTGCAGACTTAGTAAAGGCAAAAGTTGTTGCTGGCTCAACGTGTGAGCACGGTTGGCGAAGTCAGCGTCCCGAAAATGATTGGAAAGGCTTTTTAAAAAATTTTGAAACTGTCGTTAGCCTTGCTAAAGAGGAGGCCGCGGTTCGCCAAGCGCATTCAAAAGCATCAACCGCCTACGATGCCTTGTTGGATCTGCACTGCCGCGGCGACTCAAGCGAATTAATCGATGACGTCTTCGGGCAACTTAAAGCCAAGTTACCCAGCATGATTGATGATGTTATCGAGCGGCAAGCCAGTGTTGGTAACACGGACCATGAACCCGAGCAGGGCGCAACCTATCCAGTCGCTGAGCAAACTGCGTTGTCAAAGGCTTTGCTCAACTCACTAGGCTTTGATTTTAACGCCGGACGCCTCGATGTCAGTGCGCATCCGTTTAGTACCGGCGTTAGGGGGGATCAACGCATCACCACTCGCTATGATGAAACGACGTTTTTAGATGCGCTTCTGGCAACCGCGCATGAAACCGGGCACGCCAGCTACGAAGCGGGATTGCCAGACGCTTGGCAAGGCTTACCCGTTGGTCAGTCGCGCAACATGTGCATTCACGAAAGTCAAAGCCTGATGTTTGAAAAAATGGTGACCCTATCGGATGCATTTTTGCAACACCTGCATGGCTTGATCACACAGCATCTAACGGGCGCGAGCAACTTAAACTATGACCAGCTAAAAACTCAAGCCAGACGTGTTACTAAAAGCTATATCAGGGTAGAAGCTGATGAGCTCACATACCCAATTCACGTAGCGCTGCGCTACGATATTGAGCGTGATTTGATTAACGGCAAACTTGAAGCCAAGGACATTCCCGACGCCTGGAACGCAGCCATGCTATCTGGTCTTGGCTTGAGCACCGAAGGCAATTACACCAACGGGTGTATGCAGGATATCCACTGGACCGACGGCACCTTCGGGTATTTTCCTTCGTACACCTTAGGTGCAGTTAACAGCGCTCAGTTGTTTGAATCCTTATGTGCAGCCCATACCGATTGGGAAGAGCGTTTCGCCCACGGGGACATCACAGTTGTGCGTGAATGGTTATCCAACGCCATATGGCAGCATGGGTGTCACCTGTCATCTCAGGACTTAATGAAACAGGCAACCGGTCGAGGTACCGACCCCAGTAGTTTACTGAATCACCTTAATCATCGATACGGACGTTAATGCCATGAGTCATAGTGATCGGCCGGATCCGGAAAATGTGATCCTGGCTAACGGCCAACTGGCTGCCACACCCGATGATGTGTTCGCGGCGTTCGAGAGCCTGGGCATTGAGCACGATACGTTAGTGCATATTCCGCTATACACGGTGGAGGAGGCGAAAACGGTTAAGTACGGTCTTGCAGGGGCGCATACCAAAAACTTGTTTCTGCGAAACAAAAAAGGGCGCATGTTTTTGTTGGTCATTGAGCAGAATCGGCGGGTGGACTTAAAAGCCTTGCGTGACCAGCTGAAACTAACCGGTGGTCAGTTAGCTTTTGCGAGCACTGAGCGATTGATGACGTACTTAGGCGTTGTGCCGGGTTCTGTATCTCCTTTAGCGGTCATCAATGATCATGACAGTAAAGTGAGCGTGTATATCGAGAAAGCGTTGCTGGAACACGACAGTATCTATCTGCACCCGTGTCGCAATACCCACAGTACGCGTATTTCAACGCAGGATTTATTGAAAGCGCTCAGCGCGTGGGGGCATGAGCCCGAGTTGATAGCGTTTGAGGATTAAGCCACTCTGGTTACCCTCACTCTGCAGCAGTGCCAAACGCTAAATAGCGCAAAGCGCACATTTTTGACCCCGATTTCTCAATACGAAGCGCCACTGGCCGTTTTCAAAGTATGGTCATGTCCATACCACCCACCCAGCCCACTATTGAATGTGCCCACTGCGGCGGAACGATACCTGTGGGGGCACTAGAGTGTCTGTACTGCGGTTCAAAGCAGGATCGAGATGGGGCTCTACTTAAATACGCCGCCGAATCTGAAAAGCTGGATAGACAGTGCCCGGAATGTGAGTGCGCACTTGAGTCGTATGAGCTAAAACTCACAGAGGCATTTCAAGTTGAACGGTGCCCGGAGTGCTACGGCGTTTTCTTCGACAAATCGGAATTACAGGCTTTTTTGAATTCCGTGTTTAACATGAACGACAAACCCGATATCGCCAGGCTTAATGAGTTGCTGCGCTGCCCGGATAAAGTGCAACAGGCGGTTATGTATCGTAACTGTCCGGAGTGTGCGCAAATGATGACTCGAAAAAATTTCGGTCATCGAACAGGCGTCATCATAGACACGTGCTATCACCACGGCACCTGGCTTGACGGTGGTGAACTGTCGCAGCTCGTCAAATGGGCCTCCGCTGGTGGTCAGAATATCAGTTGTTACTTTGAAGACCGCAACAAAATACTCAGGCAGGACGCCAACAAGCGTAAGGCCGAGGCATTGGCTGAGCGTGAGCGTTATCGGACTAGAGGTTTCCTGTTCAAGTTTTAGTGACTTTGGTAATCTTTCGTCGCTTATGCGGCTCGCGGCGTTTAGAAGCTCATTTGGGGTCTTGCAACCTTATTGCAACACTGAGAGACGCCCTCCCCAGGATTAGCGTTCTGACGATATTGTCGGCGCAATCTCATGGTCACAATAATCACTCATGCTGATCGACTGAATAATGGATTTACAGCACACAGGAACCGTTAATCCGGACAGTTCGGATTCGTTGTAACGATAAACGGAACAGTGCGTTCAAATTTGCAACATAGTCAGTCCCTAAGCGAAACGATAGCCTATTCAGGCGCGTAACTATTCTCACTCGCGCGTCCTGCCGCTCAACGGTGAGTGGCGTTTTATTCGTTGCTTACAGCAGCAACAATCGTAAATAGGAAGACGCAATGAAACTGAACAAATTTTTAGGGGCTCTGGCTATCGCTACCGCTTTGCCACTAGCGCAGGTTGCCGATGCAAATGACACGGCTACTAACAAGGCCATCGCTATCGAGGCGTTGAAAAAAACGTTGATGGAAGGCGATGTGGATGCCGTCGATACCTACTTTGATCCTGGGTACATTCAGCATAATCCGGATGTGCCTAACGGAACCGAAGCCTTGAAAGGCTTAATCGGCTCGTTACACGACAGCGGAAATTTTAACGCTGAGTTCGTACGCGTTATTGCTGATGATGACATCGTAGCGTTTCATGGCCGTTATGAGGGCTTTGGTCCTGCACCGATGATTGCGTTCGATGTATTCAGACTTGAAAACGGAAAAATCGTTGAACACTGGGATAATTTAATTCTGGAAGCCGAACCGAATCCGTCAGGTCATACTCAAATTGACGGGGAAGTTGCGATTACCGATTTGGATAAAACCGAAGCTAATAAAGCGAAGGTTGAAGAATTTATCACCAAATCGTTGATCGAACACGCCGATGTGAATATCACTGACTACATCAGCCCGGTAACCTACATACAACACAACCCAATGGTTGCCGATGGGCTTGAAGGCTTCGGAGCTTTTATGGCGGATATGGCCAAGCAAGGTATTTCGATGGAATACAACACGGTTCATAAGGTCATCGGTGAAGGGAACTTTGTACTGACCCTGTCGGAAGGTTCATTAGGTGAGGACGCGATGGCGTTTTACGATTTGTTCCGTCTCGAAGACGGCCTGATCGTAGAGCATTGGGACATAATTGCCCCCATGCCTGGTGCCGATGCCAAGCACAACGAAGCGGGTAAATTCTAGTCGATAAGACCGTATTTCAAGCTTGATTTGATGTTCAGGCCTTGCGTGTAATGCGCAAGGCTTTCTTTATGTGCGCCGAGCATGGCGCGAAGCGTCATGATTGGCGCTTGTAAGTGGTAAGCGAAAGCAACCCACGAAGTGACTCGGAGGTGAAAGTCCTACCGGGGGCCTTAATAACGGGAACCCCTAGCTGAACAGCAACTGCAATATCGCGAGGTATTGTGGGAAGGAAGCTGTAGGCAAATCTCTGGCCTGACGAACAGGAACTGTATATGAGGCGTAAGTGGTGTGGGTAAGAGGGCATAAAAGCTCAAAGCCCGATGTTATTCGGTAAACATGCTTACGTAAATGCAGCAGGTATATGGAGAGAAAGTCACGCGTCTTACCTCGGGAGATCTGTCGATCTGCCTAAGGGCTACCAGCTCTGTGAAGGGTTGGGATGGATGGACAGAAGTCAGCAGAGGCCATAGTAGTCCTATGCACGATCAGGCGAAGGGCCGAACAGGAGGAATAGATACACCCCAGTGATTTCGTAGATGGGTGGTGAGGCAGAACTGTCGAGTAAACTCGACACGAGTGCGTGTTGTAACAAGCGGCGGAACTGCTGAACGGCACCGGCTCGCGCATCAAGCTCATCCGGCATTCATCGGCAACGTGTATCGCATGATGATGGAGTTAATGGAGCAAGTCGTGTGTCGCGAGAACGTGTTAGCGGCATGGGCGCGAGTCAAACGCAATCGTGGTGCAGCAGGAGTCGATGGCATGAGTGTCAACGAGCTGATGCCGTACTGTCGTGAGCATTGGTCGCGTATTCGGGAGCAGTTACTCAAAGGGCACTACCGTCCTCAGCCAGTGCGACGGGTTGTTATCCCAAAGCCTGCCGGAGGCGAGCGTGTTTTGGGAGTCCCTACGGTGCTTGATCGTTTAATACAGCAAGCGTTGTTGCAGATCCTTGAACCACTCTTTGACCCTGACTTCTCGGGCAACAGCCACGGCTTTCGTCGTGGCAGAAGCGCGCACGATGCCCTTGTTTCGGCGCGCAGTCACGTTCGGGCGGGTCATCGTTGGGTAGTTGATGTGGACTTGGAATCGTTCTTTGATCGAGTAAACCATGACGTGTTGATGACACGAGTGGCTAGACGGATTAAAGATAAACGCGTGCTTCGTCTGATCCGCCGATTTCTGCAAGCGGGTTTGTGTGAAGGAGGTGTTGTGAGTGCGAGAGAGGAAGGTACGCCACAAGGTGGGCCTTTATCTCCGCTGTTGTCAAACATCCTACTCGATGAGTGGGATAAAGAACTGGAACGTCGGGGTCATCGTTTCGTCCGCTATGCCGATGATTGCAATATCTATGTGCAGTCAGAAGCGGCAGGCAAACGAGTCATGGCATCGGTGAAACGGTTTCTTGAACAGCGGCTACGCCTTCGTATTAACGAGTCGAAAAGTCAGGTTGCACGCCCCTGGAACGTTAAGTTCCTAGGCTACAGCATGACCATGCATCGCAAAGCGAAGCTTAAACCGGCACCGGAATCGGTGCGCAGGTTTAAAGTCAAGCTACGCGCGCATTTCCGTAGGGGGCGTGGGCAATCGCTGAGTCGGGTGATTAAAGACCTGTCACCGGTGCTCAGAGGTTGGATCAACTACTTCCGATTGAGTGAGGTTAAGCGGATATTCGTCAACTTGGATCAATGGTTACGCCGGCGTCTTCGTGTGATCATCTGGCGTCAGGCGAAGCGTGCGCAAACACGTGTACGCATGCTTCGTCGTCGTGGCATAGATGAGACGCGAGCCAAGGCCTCATGCTCTAACGGGCACGGGCCGTGGTGGAATGCAGGTGCCAGTCATATGAATCAAGCCTTTCCCGTACACTACTTCCATGCGGTGGGTCTGGTGTCTCTTGCAACCATTCACTCCACCGTTCGTGTTGTTTCCTCGTGAACCGCCGTGTACGGAACCGTACGCACGGTGGTGTGGGAGGCGCTGGTGGTAACATCAGCGCCTACCCGATTAGTGCAGCTCAATAAGAAATTGAACGAGTGTGCGTGCAGATTGCGTATCGTCTAAGCCCCGGAAACTCATGGTTGTTCCGGGAATGGTCTTTTGCGGACTACGCAGGTATTCAAAGAGTAATTCATCTGTCCAAACTGGGTTATCTTTAGAAAACTGTAGCATCGCTGGTGAATAACGAAAGGCCGTGCTCGCAACTTTTCGATTCACAATGGACTTCAAGTCCGGGGCGACGTTTTCGTTTTGATGACAGGCAAGGCACTGTTGGTAGAGTTCAGTGCCGGTAAACCCCTGTGACGGGCCATAGTGACTTCTTAGATCGGCGAGACGGGTTCTTTGCTCGTTTGTCAAACTGCCATATAGCTTCTTTACAGCGACGGCCTGGTCCCAGGACATAGTGGCCTCCAATATTGCCATGGCTATTGCCTGCTCATGGATGAACTCAGTAAGCGGCTCACCGGGTACATGTTGATCTGATTGCCGTTGCGTACGACGCTTGAGTTTCCAGTTTATTTTTGAGAAACCCGACGATGAAAGAACACAGACGACAGCGCCGTACACCTGAAGAACGTAAGCAGTTTGTCGAGCAACAAATGCAATCCGGTATGGCGGTGGATGCTTTCTGTGCGGAGCACAACATCGGTAAATCCACCTTCGCCAAATGGAAACGAAAGCTCAACGATGAGAATTCGTCGAAAACCGGTTTTCGGCCAGTAACAATAAAATCCGCCGTGAACCCTGTACCTGCCTCAGAATCAAGCACGACAATGCGCGTGAACATCGGTGCGGTGACGTTGACCATCGAACACGGCGGTTCTGGTGCATGAACACTGATCGCTGGCGACCCAGGCAGGTGTTCGTCTACCGGCATCCTGTAGACATGCGTAAACAGATTTTCGGGCTGTCCAACCTCGTCTCCGAATGCCTAGGGCGGGACCCAGGGGACGAATGCCTGTACGTGTTTACCAACAAGGCCAGAGATAAGGTAAAGCTTCTGATCTGGCACCGTAACGGGTTTTGGTTATTGTATAAACGCCTGCATAAGCAGCGTTTTCATTGGCCTGATTGGTTTGAGAACGAGGCACTGATGCTAACGTGCGAACAACTCGATCAGCTGGTCGATGGCTACAATCTGAACGGCATGCGGCCGCATAAGGAGCTGCGATATGTACACGCCGTCTAGTCGATAAAAAATACGATAAACTCTTCGCCCATGGACGGGCTTTCCAACAATGCAACTGACGAGCGGGATGCGTTAATCGCAGAGCTTAAAGCCCAGCAGTCTTTGTACGAACAGCAACGCTCCTTGCATAAGCAAGAGCTTGCTGAAAAAGATCAAACGTTGGCTTCAAAAGAAAAAGAAATACAACGTCGTGATAAAAAGATCACTGAACTCAGCGAACGCGTTGAAGCGAAGTCCCGCAAAATCGATTCCCTTGAAGAACGTCTGCGTGCTCTGCTGATCAAGCAGTTTGGGAAAAGCTCAGAACGGTTCAACCCGAACCAACTTTCGTTTTTGAACGAAGCCGAAGTGATCGCTGCGAACGATTCGGAAGGTTCCTCTGGGGGCGATGGCGCTGATGATGGCACCACGGAGGTTAAAGCCCACACACGGCGCAGCTCAAACACACGTAACCCCATACCGGATCATTTGCCGCGCATTGACGTGCCGCATGAGCTTGACAAAGGCGAGCTGGGCTGCGATTCGTGTGGCAAGCCCATGACCCGGATTGGTGAAGATGTCCACGAGCGGCTGTCCATTGTGCCTCGGCAGTACTTTGTCTGCCGTCATGTTCGCGGCCGCTACGCGTGTTCGTGCAAAGCGTGTGCGAAAAACGCGCCGATGCCCACGCACCCGTTGCCCGGTGCACAGGTTACCCCGGTGATGATTGCCCACACGATGGTCTCAAAGCTGTTAGACGGCTTGCCGTTGTATCGACAAGAGAAAATGGCGTCTCGAGACGGGTTGGATCTGTCCAGAACGAAGCTTGCCCGCTGGTTTATCGGCGGCAGCAAAGTGTTCCAGCCGGTGCTGAACGCGTTTATGGACAGTTTCTTCAGTTATGACATCGCGATGAGTGATGACACCCGTATCCGGGTGCTCAAAGAAGGCGAAGACAACCCCAATACACAAAGTGCGCTGTGGATACGCCGAGGTGGCCCACCCGATAAGCCGGTGGTTCTGGTGGATTACCGGGCGTCCAAATCGGCCAAAGCCGCGTACAGTTTGCTCGATGCGTTTAAAGGTACGCTGGTGTGCGATGGCGCCAGTAACTTTAACCTGAGCGTGAAAACGAATCAGCTCACCGTGGCGCTGTGTAACGATCACGCACGTCGTCGATTTGTGGCCGTGCATCAAAAGCTGAGTAAAGACAAAAACAATCGATCCTCGATAGCGATCGCCAGCGAGGGGTTAAAACGCTATAACGCGTTGTACGCGATCGAGCGCAGCATTAAAACGCTTACCAACGCTGAGCGTTTGCAGGCCCGTCAAGAAAAGGCCTTGCCGCTGTGGGCGTCGTTTATTGAATGGGCCACGACCACATACAGTGAAGGTGTTTGTCATGCGGGCACCAGCGATGCATTGCACTACTTGCTAAAGCATCAGAACACGCTACAAACGTATTGTCATGACCCACGCCTACCCATCTCGAACATAAAATCGGAACACGTTGCCAAGACCATCGCCATAGCGCGAAAGAATTTTCTCTTTGCCGATACAGCAGCAGGCGTTGATGCAACAGCCCGCGTGTTCAGCATGATCGAAACGGCACGTGCTAATGACCACAACCCGCAAAAGTACCTCAGCGTGCTACTCACCGAGCTGCCTAACGTGAAAACCGTCGAGGACGTTGATGCATTATTACCATGGGGCATCACGCCTGACGAAATCGCTCGCCGCTACGCAGCGTATCCAACTCCCTAAACCCCGCTGCGTTCGCAATCCATTATTAGGGCGTATGGCAACATGTGTTGGGTGAGTCGTTTACTGAACTCAGGTAAAGGTGTGGTGGTTGCTCTAATGTCCATTAGCGATTTAAGAAAATTATTTCGAGCTACAAGATAATTCGCAAGATTTTGTTTATTGTGCTCAGCCGCAGTTCCTAGAGAGGCAAGTTGCTCTTGGGTAAGTTCACTCATTACTTCATTGGCCAACACGCCTCGTTTAACGCCATGGTTAGATTCAATACGCATACTCACAAACCCAAAGTGCTGACTTGGTTTTCCAATTGTTTCGTAGGCGTTATCTTCAAGGTCTCCGGTAGTCCAACTGAGCAGTCGTGCAGCCAGATTTAAGACCTCTTGCTTTTGCTGTTTTGACAGGGTTTTTAACCGCGCAGGTTGGAACTGTGATTTGGAAAAATTCCCAGAGATACTTTGCTGGCGTACTTCGACAAGCAGTTCAAGCTGCTGCCCGGAGAGTGACTGAATGAGTTTGGAAAAATCGCGAGCTAATAGCTCGCCAAGTTCAGCTTCTTTAACAGCGTAGTGTGTTGCTAGATCAATAAACGTTTGGCCTTCGGTGTCGTCATGTACTCCATTTAAGTAGCCCATCAGAAAATCATTGGCTCGCAATCTCAAACGGTGCGTGGATTCTTTCAGCGGGGTCTGCTTGCGCAACAATCGATACAATAGCTGGTGTTGATCGTCAGTGAGTATCGACATTGCGGCTTTACCAACTTCTGAGCGCGATAAGCTGTGTTTGCTGGATACGCGCATTTTAACGAAGCCAAAATAGTTGGCGTATCGACCCACGCTCACGTAGCCAATTTGTTCTTTATTACCTGTCGACCAACTGAGTAGCCGTGAGGCTAGAACCTCAGTGTGTTTTTTGAGATCGTTGTCGGTGTTACTCACCGTCTGCAATGCCTGCCCATACGAGTGACTGGCTGAAAACAGCAGTAAACAGAATATTATGAATCGCATGATTTATCCAATGCCACTGTCCTGCGGTCAGTGTGATACCAAATAATGCAAAAATTATGAAAGCCAGTTGGATCTTTAATCACAAATGACACCGGTATCGCTAACTCTGAATGGCAGAAGAATCTTTAACTACGAATGACACACGATCTTTTAGGGCTTCATAGTTTGGATAATCGGTGGTAGATTGCTGAGTATGAGTACAGACCCTAATGAAGACCACCATAGCCCGATGCATCGCCCGCGTTACGTGGGGATTCCAACGTTTTTCCGAGCTCCACTTAAAGAGGATTTGGATGAGGTTGATATTGGTATTGTCGGCGTACCATATGATGGCGGTGTAACCAGCAGACCCGGTGCAAGGCACGGCCCGAGGGAGGTGCGCAATAGCTCCACTATGGTGCGTATGATTAACCAGGCAACGGGCATTGCACCACATGAACTTTGCCGTGTAGCGGATATAGGCGATGCCTGGGTGCCGTCACCCTTTGAGTTAACTGGTAGCCACGACAGCATTCAGCAGGCTTTTGCTCGTATCCACGAGCGTGGCATTGCGCCGTTAGCGGTGGGTGGCGACCATTCCATCAGTTTACCCATCCTGCGCGCTATAGCTGCTGATGGCCCGGTAGGAATGATTCACATCGACGCACATTGCGATACCGGCGATGATTACATGGGTTCACGGTTCCACCACGGCGCACCGTTCAGCCGTGCGGTAGAAGAGGGCTTGCTGGACGCAAAGCGCACCGTGCAAATTGGTATTCGTGGCTCTATCAATGATCGCGATTTGTGGAAATTCAGCCACGACAGCGGTATGCGAGTTATTTACATGGAGGAGTTTTATCGTCTCGGTGTCGATAAGGTACTCGCAGAAGCGCGCGAGATAGTGGGCAGCGGGCCTGTGTACATCAGCTTTGATATTGATAGCTTAGATCCTGCTTATGCACCGGGTACGGGTACGCCAGAGATAGGCGGGCTCACTACGTTAGAAGCTCAATTACTGATTCGGGGTTGCCAGGGTTTGAATCTAGTTGGTGCTGACCTTGTTGAAGTCTCTCCCGCATTTGATTCTGCGGACATTACCTCACTCGCTGGCGCTAATTTGTTGTTTGAACTGCTTTGTGTGCTCAGTGATGCACGATCTTTAGCTAACTCGACTGCGTGATACCACGAGCAGCTTGCATGCTGTGTGGATTCTTCCCGCTGGTTAAGCAAAATGAGCTGTAAGAAATCTGACGTTTAAGCAGCTTGACGAGCTTACCGATGGCATGAGCCCTCAGCAAACAGATAATTGCGCTCCCCCGAGTTTGTGAGGGGTGGGGGAAGTAATGTCCCTGCGTACTCGGAATCCACTGCGGGCAATCACGTCATCGTAATCATCACTAAGATACTGTTAAGATTTGTGTTCATCTGTGATGATCAACCCACGAAATGAGGCGAATATTTCATTTACCTACGTGCTTAACGCTTCATATTTTTTGACAGTCGTCATAATGCAACAAGACCTATTGTGCACCAAGTGGCCTTACGAGTCGCCATAGAAAAATATTTTGTATCGGTTCTCGCCCCGTTTCTTACTTTATTCGAAACGTGGTGTCATCTAAATGCCAAAACTGTTGCTCAGCCGCATGGTCGTAAAACAAGCGTTTTAATTGCTCTATCCGCTGGTTTAAGCGTATCCGGTGACTGCATATTTGTAATGAATACAATCTTGGCCGGCTGTGAACTGAATTTACAAAAGCTGCTGCTTCACCTACGGAACCATAATTTTAGTGTTCAATATTTTTCTTGGTTGGCCCTCATTCGTGGATTGCGAAGCGCTTCGAAGGTAATCAATAGGTGGAAATCTTTATTTCTCTCATCGATATCTCCATCGACATTAACAAATACGCTGTAAAACGGCCAGATTCAATTGGCTTTATTTAGGATTGACTTGCGAAGAATTGCTAACCAGATGGAGTTTACTCCCAATCCCTTCGACTGGTTTGTCGTCCTTCCGCCTACCGTATTTATCTTCCAAACGCACGATGTCATCTTCCCCGAGATAGCTCCCAGATTGCACTTCAATCAGTTCTAACGTAATACTTCCTGGATTTTCGAGCCGGTGAATTTCACCAAGCGGAATATATGTAGATTGGTTTTCGGTGAGTAGTATCTTCTCTTCACCGCAAGTAACCAAAGCTGTGCCTCTTACCACGGTCCAGTGTTCAGCTCGGTGATGGTGCATTTGCAAAGATAGTTTTTCACCGGGTTTTACTACAATTCTTTTGACTTGATATCTTTGACCTTGGTCTATTCCTTCGTAGTCTCCCCAAGGTCGATATACTCTTGGGTGGCAGACAACTTCTTCTCTTTTTTCAAGGCGTAATTCGTTGACCAAATCTTTTACATCCTGAGATTTTTTTCTGTCTGCTACCAACAGAGCATCACCCGAATCGATAACGATAAGATTATGGCAGCCGAGTAGTGTTACGAGTTTGTTTTGGCTATGAACGTAGTTTTCACTACTGTCTTTAAAATGAACGTCTCCGTTGTTTGCATTCCCGTGTAAATCTTTTTCAGATGTTTGCCAAATACTCTCCCAAGATCCGAGGTCTTTCCATTCACAATCTAATTCAACCATCGCCGCATTACGCGTTTTCTCCATGATCGCATAATCTATTGAATCCGATGGACAACTGAAAAAGTGTTTTTTGCTAACCCTTGTGAACTCTCCGTCTACTTTGTGGGATTCCCATGCGACGTTTATGGAAGAGTAAATTTCTTCAGAGTGTTCTTTGAGTTCTTTTAGAAATACTGACGCCTTAAACATGAAGATTCCGGAATTCCAAAAGTAATTGCCTTCAGAAAAATACTCGTTTGCTTTTTTCTGAGACGGCTTTTCAATGAATTTTTCAATTACACCGTTGGACCTGTCTTCAACTTGTATGTAGCCGTACCCGGTTTCTGGTCGTTCTGGCTTACAGCCGAATGCGACAATTTTGTTTTGTTCGACAGGAAAAAAGGCACGATAGACGGCATTTTTAAATGCTTCTGTATGGTCTATAAGGTGGTCTGCTGGGCAAACTAAAAGCATAGCGTCTTTATTAAGTTCCATTGCTCTGAACGCAGCGAGCGCAATTGCAGGGGCAGTATTACGCGCTGTTGGTTCAAGTAATATGCTGTGGTCCGTAATATCAGCAAAACGTAGCTCTTCAGCGACTAGGAATCTATGCTCCTCATTGGTGACTATGATTGGCGAGTTCTCAGTAACACTTGTTAGTCGCTTTAGAGTATTTCCGAATAACGTGTTATCGCCAATAAGTGAGACGAATTGTTTTGGCATATTTGATCTGGATTGCGGCCAGAGTCGGGTCCCGGAGCCGCCAGACAGGATGACTGGGTATAGAGAATTGACAAAATCCATTATTCAGAGCAATAGGTGTAAGTTCTGGTTACTCAGCAATTTATATGCCTCTGTTCTTAATGACCTTGGAACTCTAGGAATATCAACACTTGAAATGACTGCTGTTTACTCTCTTGAGCTACATGTTCTTCATATGCGAGAGAGCTCGTCTTGTTGGGCGGAGAGTTATGTATGAGGTGTGGATATTTTGATTCGGTACGTGTGAATTAGAAGTCTCTGGCTTAGACCTTGCAAACTCTGAGACCAGTGCAAGCGTCCCTCAGCGAAAGGAAACAACTGGACATTTGCAACTGGTAAATCCTAACGACCACAAGAAAGAAGCATGAAATGAACAAAAAGGGTACCCACTCTAAGATACTGGAATTCGTTGATTCATCTGAGGTTTCTAAAGTAACCTTGAACAAGCAAATCCTAGAGAACGAAAATGTAGCCGATTTACCTGTCCCTCTAGGCGAATCCGACAATCCCATTTCTTTAGTAGGTAATATCGAAAATTTTGAGAACGGTTACCTGTCCGGATGGGCATTGGATGAGTCGAACCCTCACGAGCCTGTAAAGTTAAGAATATATGAAAGAGGTAAGGTCATTGGCGAATGCATTGCTGACCAATACAGGAAAGACCTCATATCTGTAGGTGTGGGCACAGGATTACACGGTTTTAGGTTGTTGCTTGAAAATTTCGAGTTTGACTCGGATAAGCACGAGTTACATGTAGCGGAAGCAGAAACATCAACCTTGCTGGGAAGATTCGACTATTTTACACAGCCCTTCGCTACCTCAACAATCACAGCGATCGAGGGTGACTGTGCAGTAGGAATGCTGACATTAGCGAATGCTTCAGGTGACATTGAAGGGTTTGATATGGAGCTACTGGTTGATGGCTCTATAAGCGCAGTAGGAGTTTGCTCTTTAGTGGAGGGGCTGGAATATAGCTTCCGCATTCCGATACCAAGTAAATTTAAAGACAATACATACCATGTCTATTCGGCACAGTTGAAAGGGCTTCTCACGAAATCTAATTTAGTTCATGATCGCTTGTTGAGTATTAGAACACCATGGAAATACCTTTGTAATGACATAACGAGTCAGTCGTTGTCGACAATCAACAAGCTTGCAGGGTATAGATACGAATCATTGCAGGCCAAGCTACGAAATGCACACGTACAGCCTACACAACTGGAAAACCTGATGACTGCACACGATGTTGTGGTTCAAGGATTTGAAGAAAGAAAGTCTTATCCGAAGTTGAGGCTCCCCGATACAAATAGTCCACAAATCAGCATTATTATTCCAACATATAACACTACAGCGATGACATATAACTGTATTGCTTCTGTAATCCTAAGCACAAGCAGTGACAATTATGAGGTCATTGTTATTGATGATGATCCGAACGACAGAAGTACGGTTTTAGAGGATTCTGTAGAGAATTTAAGGTTTATAAAAAACCAGAAAAATCTGGGTTTTTTGAATAGTTGCAATAAGGCTAGTAATTACGCAAAAGGCGACTTTATCGTTCTCCTTAATAGCGATACTGAAGTGACATGTGGATGGCTAGAAAATTTGAAGTATGTTTTCGAATGCTTTGACGGAGTGGGGTTGGTAGGCTCGAAGTTAGTCTATCCGGATGGTCAGCTTCAAGAAGCAGGCGGAATAGTTTGGGGTAACGGCAAACCCTGGAACGTAGGTAATGGTATGAACCCAGATGACCCTCAGTTCTGCTACACAAGGCAAGTAGACTATCTGTCCGCTGCTGCTGTGATGATTAAAAAAGCTGTTTGGAATTCCATTGGTAAGTTCAGTGAGGAATTCTTACCTGCTTATTATGAAGATACTGACCTAGCCTTCAAAGTACGAGAAGCGGGCTACAGGACGTTTCTTTGCGCGGATTCGGTCGTTATTCATTACGAAGGAAAAAGTAATGGCACAGATACGAGTCAAGGTGTTAAATCCTATCAATCTCTCAATGCGCCGAAGTTTAGATCAAAGTGGCGAAGAGCCTATAAGCACAATGGAACCGAAGGTGCAGATTTACACCTAGAGAAAGATCGAAATATTGATTTTCGAGTTTTGATGATCGACTTCGCAACACCATGTCCAGATCAAGATGCAGGTGGATATGCTGCAATCCAAGAGATGGCGATACTGCAAGAGCTTGGCTGCAAAATAACTTTTCTCCCGAATAACCTTGCGCATATGGGAAGCTACACTCACTATATGCAAAGACAAGGCATTGAATGTATTCATGCTCCATTTTATTTAAGTTCGATTGACTTTATAAAAGATCGAGGTAAAGAATTCGATCTTGTTTACATTACGAGATATGATGTTGCTGAGGATGTAATCGACTCTGTAAGAAAATACAGCTCAGCGAAAATCGTCTTGAATAATGCTGATTTGCACTTTCTTAGAGAGCTTAGAGTCGCGGTATCTACCAAGAATCAGTCTGTCGAAGACCCTTTGAGGACAAGAGAACGGGAACTCAAAGTGATGAAGTCAGTGGATGCAGTTCTCTCGTACAATGATGTTGAGCACTCTGTAATCGCATCGCATAACATGGTTACGGAAAATATTTTTAAATGCCCATGGGTCTTGACAGAAAAACCTTGTAATAAAAGTTTTTCTGATAGGACAGGTATTGCGTTTTTGGGTGGCTTTAATCACTTTCCAAATAAGGAGGCCGTAACTTATTTTTCGCAAAACATAATGCCAAAACTACTAGTTAGAATGCCTGAACTTAAGTTCTACGTATACGGTAGTAAGGTTACTGAAGAAATTCAAGCGCTTGAAAATGATAGTATCGAGGTGGTTGGATATGTAGAAACTTTGTCAGACGTTTTTGATAATTGTCGAGTGTTTGTTGCACCGTTACTCTCAGGGGCTGGTATAAAGGGCAAAGTGCTTGAGAGCATTTCGTATAGTGTGCCGAGCGTTCTATCTCCGATTGCAGCAGAATCCACAGGACTAGTCGATGGCGTCTCCGCGTTTATCGCTAAAACAGATGATCAATGGGTTGATGGCATTGAGAAACTTTACACCGACAAGAATGTGTGGGAGGACTTATCCAATTCTTGTGGAGCTTTGACACGCGAAATTTACAGTTTCGAATCAGGACTGGAATCTATGGCACGCATGATGAGCTTTCTGGAACTTGATCCATCCTCTAACAGAAGTAAATTTTTTAACCGGGCGGATATATGATGAGAAAGGTAATTGTTCATTATCATCTTTTTAAAAACGCCGGTTCCTCAATAGATGCGCTACTAGCAGAATCATTTGGGGAAAAATGGCTCCCGTTCGACCCTGATGAAAAGTCTGCAGTTCTTTCTGCAAATTACCTTGCACAAGTCATTGAATCTAATCCGGATAAAATTGCATTTTCGTCACACTGCATTGTGCCGCCATTGCCCAAAGGAGATTTTGAAGTATTTCCAATTGTTGTACTTCGAGATCCCATCTCGCGTGTAATGTCGGCCTATTTGTTCGAGTGGCAAAAACAGATTAATGCAGATAAACCAAGAGGGACGTTGTCTGACTACATACAGGATAAGTTTGATAACCCCAGAGCTAATGCAATTGAAGATTTCCAAACTATACGACTCGCGGTAACTGATGCTGATAAGCGAACACCGTTTTTAAATCGTCATGACGAACTTATCTTAAATGACGCTAAGCGATTTATAGCATCGCTCCCTACATTTTCTTTGGTGGAAGATTTTGAAACCTCAATGACTTTATTGGAAAATTACTTAAAACCTCATTTTCCAGGGATGTTCTTCAGCAATCAGGTTAGAAATACCACCCAAGATACATCGGTACCAATGCACGAGAGACACGAAAAGATTCGAGATTTGATTGGTACGGATTCATACGAGGAGCTCATAAGGCGAAATCAACTAGACATAAAGCTGTACGCATACGCACAAGGCAGGTTTCAAGTACTCAGAGACTTTGTTAATAAACGTGCGTATGATCTAAGCAACGGATGTACGTAGATTGGTATTTACCTCCATTTTCCGCAATCGATCAAATGTTGCGTATAGCGGCTCTCAGACTAACGGAAACTTGGCCACTCTCGGCTAGATCAGTGAACGGTGTGTGAAACACAAGTAAGCTTCATAGAACGCTATGAAAAATTAATTTATGCGATACACTTTTTTTGGACGATTACAGCTAAAAATCCATTCGTCAATGTCACTTGCTCAGTATAGAAAATAAGGTACTTTCAGATGAAACTCGTCGTTCTAGGAAACTGTCAAGCCAGACCCGTTGCAGAAGCACTACAACGTACTTGCGACTCTGTTTTACTTCTAGACGTTGTCGTAGTGCATCTTTGTAATAGTAACGATTCTATTGAACATAATGTTCTGTACGAGCAAGCAGACGTCATCTTAGCGCAGAAAGTTGCTGATTCGTATCCAGTGCCACATGTTTCAACTAGGTATTTAAAAGAAAATTATGCTGGTAAAATTGTGACTTGGCCCAATGCCTTCTTCCACGGGCAAAATCCGGATTTATATTATGTAACCGGTAGCAATGGTCGGCGTCTAATAGGTCCGACAGACGCTTATCATAGCAGGGCGATATTGGATCTTTGGAAAGCAGGAACTCCAACAACAGAAATATCTGAAGAATCGTTCCTATCAGATGTTTGTACCGCGCAGGATCTTTTACAAAGGGCTGAGAAATCCTTCCAAGATTTGGAAGCTCGTGAGTCTGGTGTGGATATTCAAATTGGAGACTATATACTCGAAAACTGGAGAGATAGAGCTTTATTCCATACTTTTAACCACCCGAATAAATATACAATGGGTGAGCTTTGCAAAAGAATTATAGAATTCCTAGAGCTATCCATAACAAGCATATCGGATGGACAGCCTGCTGATAGATTGAATCTAATCATTCCACCCTTCGAAAAAGAAATGAGCCAGAGCTTAGGGTTTAAATTTAAACCCACTGAGAATATTTATGGATTAACGGTATCTGAGAATGCTACCTCGACAGTTCCAGGAAGTAGAAAGGCTTATAGTTTTTCTGAATATCTGGAAACTTGCTTCAGATGTTATGCAGCCCAATCCAGTATTCTAACTGATGCGCGATACACACCGCTTTAAGGTGAATGTCGCAAATTTTTACTACGCCGTTTTGATATGACCTTCTGCATAGCTTCGTTCTGGAGTAGCCCTGCAACCTTTGCGAACTCGATTCCATTCCCGAATATTACTCCCTCAATCCCTTTTGCAAGTTGATCTATTTGTCTCAGGGGATGGTATTTTTGATTTTAAACGTTACAATTCCTGTGTGCTAGAAATCTAAATCAACGCTCTCAACCAAGCCGCCACAGACGCATCGCTGGGCATACGCCAATCCCCACGTGGCGATAAGCTGATTGAGCCGACTTTGGGTCCGTTTGGAATATTGTCACGTTTGTACTGCTGGCTGAACGCGCGTTTTAAATTCACTCCCAACCAATGTTTCAGCTCTTCCTTGGTGTATTCGCAAGACCAGCCTTGGGCATGCTCTGCAAGGTAAAGCACTTTATCCGGTGAAAATCCGTACCGTACAATATTAAAAAAGAAGAAGTCGTGCAGCTCGTAGGGGCCTACCGTTTCTTCGGTGCTTTGTCGGATGTTTCCATTCTCATCTGGTGGCAACAACTCGGGTGAGATTTCAGTTTCGGCAACCGATAACAACGTTTCGCAAACCGGGCCTTCGAATTCATGTTCCGCCACGTAGCGTACTAAGAACTTTACAAGCGTTTTAGGCACAGAACAGTTTACGTTGTACATGCTTTGTTGGTCTGCGTTATAGGTTGCCCAACCCAGCCACATCTCTGACATATCGCCGGTGCCCAACACAAAGCCCATATTCATAAGCAGTTCCGTGCGTCTGCGGGCCTGCACATTTTCAAAAGTAAGGTCTTTCTGTTGTTCAGCGGGTACTTTGTTAATCGCTTTGATAAATGACTTTAGCGACGGCGGTTCTTTCGATTCGCTTCCCTTACCATCGGTTAAATCTATCTGGTTAAACGGTTGATAACCTGTGGCCTTAGCTAGCATAAAAAATTCATCTAGGCAGGCTTGTCGAATATCGATTTCGGTTTGGGTCACACCCAATTCGCTCATCAGCGTACGTGCGTTTTCCAACGTGTGATCGGTTGTGCCAAACCCCGGCATGGTAACGCCGCGAATTAACGATCGAGGTAGGTCAAGCATGTCGTATGTTTTGACGGCAACCAGTAAGGCAAGCGTTGAATCCAGTCCACCGGAAATACCGATTACCGCTTCAGGGGCTTCACCTAATATTTCCAATCGCTTGGCAAGTCCGCACGTTTGAATGCCGAAGACATCGGCACAGCGTTCAGCCAATTCACCGGATGCGGCCGGCACAAATGGTGTGGCGGGTACTGGAAACAACAAGTGTTCTCTCGCTTGGTGTGCAAGCGTGATTGGCACGGTAATGAAGTCGTTTGCGTTTATGCCCGATTCAGGCCCGGAAAACGTAGAGGTGTTTCGGCGCTCGGTTTGCAACCGTTCAATATCCACATCGCTGGTGATGGAGTGAGAGCCTCGGACAGTGGGAGCCGCATCGCCAACGCGGTGGCTTTGGGTCAGTAAATGTCCAGCTTCTGCGATCAGTGAGTGGCCACCGAATACTAGGTCAGCGGTGCTTTCGGTTGGGCCGCAGCCAGCGTAAGCGTAGGCGGCAACACAGCGCCCGCTTTGCCCAGTCACCAATGATCGTCGGTAGCCGGCTTTGCCAACGGTTTCCGGAGACGCAGATAAGTTACAGATGACGTTGGCCCCAGCGATTGCTGCATTACTGGATGGGGGTATAGGCATCCATAAATCTTCGCAAATCTCTACATTCAGTACGCATTCACTGGCGGTATCGGCGAACAACAGTTTTGCGCTTAATGGAACCTGGCGGCCGCACAGTTCTATTGAAGCTGGAAGATCGTCACTGCCACTGGCGAACCAACGGGACTCGTAAAATTCGTTGTAGTTAGGGATGTACACTTTAGGCACAACGCCGACTACCTGTTGATTGTGTATTACTGCGGCGCAGTTGTATAACGCATTATTAATACGCAGTGGTAGTCCAACGATTAATACTTGTTGTGGGTGCGGTGCTTGTTCACACAAGCGTTGTACCTGAGTTTCGCATGCGTCCAGCAGAGCACGTTGGTGAAACAAGCGGCCGCAGGTATAGGCGCTGATACCGAGCTCGGGAAACACGACGATATCGGACTCGGGTAAACCCCGTAACATGGTCAACATGGTGTTCACGTTTTCCACCGGGTCTGCCACGGTAACACTGGGGCTGGCGGCGCTTAGCCTGACGAAGCCATGATTGTTTGACATGAACGGTCTCAAGCTGGGTGGGGTGATTGTTAGCCCAGCAGATCAGTGAGTATGGACTCAGTTTAGCAATCCGCGCACCGTATTGGCCAAAACCGCTGGTAGCTTACCGTTTAGGGGTGTGAAACAGACGTCACTTCGGTACTGACGCCGTCTAAGGGCTCTCGCGGTGGCAACGCCCTGGCGTAGTGCTGCAGGGTTTTGATATACAAAATCGCACTTGGCGGTACGTGAGTTAGCAGCGATGATGCACTCGACTCGGGCGCCTCTGGCCAGGCGGTCCACATCACATCCGCTTTGGGCACTAGCAGCGCGTTCAGATAGGCTTTGTCGTTTGGCGTATCCATTGGCGCATCGATCCCCAACACCTCAACCGAGCCCCATCGGATTTTGCTTGCCGTGCGCGCAAGCGTCGGTACCAATAGTAAGGGCTGGCGAATATCCTTGAGAACTTTTCCGGGCTGACTTTTATTTTCCTGCAGTGCACAGGCCATCATAACGGGGCATTGCGCGTGTGTATCTCCCTGTTGATTAGGCGTCATTCCATGCGTTGACAGATAATCAATGTGCTGTGCCATGGCTGCAACACCTGGAGCGTTACGCTCCTGCAGCCAGCCGACAGACTCAGCCGCGACTTGTGCTTGGTGATCGGTATAGCCAACGTTGTAGCAAGCCATGAACACCCACGTTTCTACATGGGCTAATGGCCAGCCTAACTCAGCATGAGGTTGATACCAACGAGGGTTTGAGTCCAATGCAACGCTTCTTCATCCGCGAAGTTTTGGGTATCAGTGACTATCTCGAGGTATGGTTTTCGCTACCTTTTGATAAGCAGTGGCCAGCTCCAAACACCCGCCATCAGCCAATTGGCCAACGTGCATGCGATACATTTCCTGCCATGGGGTCTGATGTTCTAGCGCGGGTTCTACCCAATCCTGTTTTCGTTGCGACCATTCTGCCTCATCAACCACAGCGTCTAATGTGGATTGGTTCAAATCTAGCCGTACCGGATCGCCTGTTTTTAGTAAAGCGAGACCACCGCCCACCACGGATTCGGGGGAAGCATTCAGTATTGAAGGACTTTCGGAGGTGCCTGATTGGCGGCCGTCGCCCACCGTAGGCAGATGATTAATGCCTTGTTTGATCAAGTGGTCGGGTGGTTGCATGTTGACCACTTCGGCAGAACCGGGGTAACCCACGCAACCTACACCTCGAATGAACAACATACAACGCTCATCGATATTTAATGATTCATCGTTAATGCGGGCGTGGTAATCCTCAGGTCCTTCAAACACAATGGCGCGCGCGTTCAATACACCCGGGTTCTCAGGATCACTTAAAAAGCGTTGCTGAAAATCTTCAGAGATAACCGACGTCTTCATTAAGGCAGAATCGAATAGGTTACCGGTAAGCACAAGAAAGCCGGCTTTTTCTCGCATGGGTTTTTCAACCGTCATGATGACATCGTGGTCGGTGCTGCGCGCTTTTCCAACCGATGTGGTTAAGTCTTCGCCCGATACCGTCGGCACATGCCTGTGTAACAAATTGGCAGCCAATAACTCACCCATTACGCCGGGCACACCGCCTGCTCGATAAAACGCTTCACCCAAAAAGTGCCCCGCCGGTTGCATATTCACTAACAAAGGCACATCGAAGCCGATGGTTTCCCAGTCTTTAACGTTCAATTCAACGCCGGCGTGACGAGCGACGGCTTGCAGGTGTGGAGGAGCATTGGTAGAGCCACCCAGCGCGGTATTTATAATGATGGCGTTTTCAAACGCTTCGCGAGTCAGGATGTGTGAGGGCCGTAAGTCTTCATGCACCATTTCAACAATGCGCTTGCCGGTTTGGTATGCCATCGCCATACGTTCGCGATAGGGTGCGGGTATGGCTGAACACCCTGGTAAGCTCATGCCCAATGATTCCGCCATGGCATTCATGGTGCTGGCTGTGCCCATGGTGTTGCAGTGCCCTAAGGATGGTGCGGAAGAGGTCACTCGATGCATAAATTCCTCTTCGTCAATCGTACCTTCCGCCAATAGACGCCGGCTTTCCCACATTACAGCACCCGAGCCAACTAACTTACCGTCCCACCAACCGTCCAGCATCGGGCCGCCCGATAAAACGATGGCGGGAATATCGACAGTGGCCGCACCCATTAACATGGCGGGCGTGGTTTTATCACACCCGGTCGTCAGCACCACACCGTCAATAGGGTAACCGTGCAGCACTTCCACCAAAGACAAATACGCCAGGTTGCGATCCAATGCAGCGGTCGGGCGCTTGCCGGTTTCCTGAATAGGATGCACCGGAAATTCCATCGGTATGCCACCCGCGTCGCGAATACCTGCTTTGACTCGATCCGCCAAAAACACGTGTATCTTGTTGCACGGCGCTAAGTCAGAGCCGGTTTGCGCCAGGCCGATGATGGGGCGCCCACCTTGTAATTCTTCGCGGGTGTACTCCTGGTTTAAATACCGTTCGATGTACAGCGATGTCATCGCCGGGTTGTTCGGGTTATCAAACCATTCTTGCGAGCGAAACTTAACTTTGGTCGGTTTTTTACCGTTGTTCTGGCTCATGGTGTTTCGCTCGTAAGTGTTGGATCAGTCCGCTTTTACGCGTTGAGTTTGCGTGCCAAGGCCATCAATACCCAAGCTCATGGTTTGCCCTTCTTTTAAAAATACAGGCTCAGGTTTCATACCCATGCCGACACCTGGCGGTGTACCGGTGGAAATAACATCCCCTGGGTGTAAGGTGAAGAACTGACTGAGGTATGACACCAAAAATGCAACGCCGTACACCATGGTGTTGGTGTTGCCGTCTTGCATGCGTTGCCCATCAACGTCAAGCCACATGCCAAGCGCTTGCGGGTCTGGAATTTCATCGGGAGTAACCAACCATGGCCCGGTAGGGCCGAACGTATCGCTGCTTTTACCTTTTGTCCATTGGCCGCAGCGTTCGGTTTGAAATTCGCGCTCAGAAATGTCATTAATTACGCAGTAGCCTGCCACGTGATTCAATGCATCCGCTTCGCTAACGTATTTCGCTGGTGCGCCGATGACGACGCCCAGTTCCACTTCCCAGTCGGTTTTCTTAGAACCACGGGGTAAGTACACATCATCGTTAGGGCCCACGACCGCGCTGGTTGCTTTTGCAAAGATAATGGGTTCATCCGGTACCTTAGCGCCGGTCTCAGCCGCGTGGTCGCTGTAGTTCAAGCCAATGCAAATAAACTTGCCAATCCCACCGACACAAGCGCCTAAACGGGTTTCATTCGAGACGACGGGCAGGGTAGCGACGTCGAGTTTTCCGAGCTTCTCCAGACTTTCAGGCAATAAGCTACTGCCTGAGATATCAGGCACCACGGCGGATAAATCTCTGATAACACCGTCGTCATCCAGTAGGCCGGGTTTTTCTTGGCCCACAGGCCCGTGGCGAAGCAATTTCATGACATGCCTTGATTGAAAAAAGTGACGCTAGATCGTACCAGCTTTCACTCAGTTCTCAAGTGTGGCTGTGACTTCATAACCGGTGAATTTTCTTAAATTGATCACCCCGCTATCCAGAATAAGATATTGCCCTTTTATGCCGTTTAATACGCCTGACACGGTGGGCGTTTTATCCAAATTATGTGACTTCACTTTTAATGGGTGTTCCACCACGGGGTAACTGATGTCAACTGGCTCTGGGTTGTCAATGATGGTGATCGCATCCGGTCCATGTTGTTCGATGAGTTTGTTTAATTTTGCCTGCACCTGAGTCTGCAGCGTGCTCCATGCGGCTTTGAGATCCACCGGTTCCACCTGGCCTTTGAGCATGGTTTGCCAGGCGGTTCGATCAGAAACAAATTCGCGTAAACAGTTCTCGACAAAGCCTGCCAATTGTCGAGTGCTGACTTGGCAAATTGCCATCGCTTGTATCGCACCTTGATCCATCCAGCGTGTGGGAATTTGGTTTTGTCGGGTGATGCCAACTTTGATGCCGCTGGAATTGGCCAAGTACACATAGTGGGTTTGCATACACCACGTTTGACCCCATTCCGGGTCGCGACAGGTGCCTTCATGAAAGTGGCATTTCTCAGGGCTCATGATGCAGTTGTCACATTCGGGTAATGAACGAAAGCAGGGGTAGCAGTACCCTTGGCTGAAACTTTTGTTGGTTACGCGTCCGCAGTTAATACAGCTGATTTTTCCTGTATGAGTCAGCGTAACGGTGGGTTGTTGCGTCGGGTCAATGGGCAGGGTGCCGGTGTCAAACACCAACTGATATTGCACTGGGGCGGCCAGCGTGGTTTTCATCTTTTTCAGATGGCCTGTTTGTGTGGCGCCGGAATTCATGCGAACCTGCAACGTAGTGTATTGAACCTACAGTATACGGCGGTTACTGACTAATCTCTAACCAGGAAACACAAGCCATTATGAGTGACAAAATTCGTCTTAGCGTTGCCGAACTGCACACCAAAGTGCAAGAATTGCTGGTAGACAAAGGCTTTTCGTTTGAGCAAGCCGATGGTATTGCCGACACCATTACAGCTGCTGAGCGCGACGGTTGTCTTAGTCACGGTGTTTTCCGTATTCCATTTTATTTGGCGGCATTAAAAAATGAAGACGCCAACGCGCAGGCTATACCAAGCGTTTCAGTGAATGAGACGTCTTCTGTTGTTCATGTTGACGGCCATAACGGGTTTTGCCCAGCAGCACTGAAGGCGGGATTCGAACCGGTTATGGATAAGGCAAGAACGCGGGGTATTGCCGCGTTAGCCATTCATAATGTGTACAACATTGCGGCACTGTGGCCGGAAGTCGAGCACTTGGCGCAGCGAGGTTTTGTGGCGTTTGCATTTACGGCAGCTAATGCTTACGTCGCGCCAGCAGGTGGAACTAAACCCTTGTTTGGCACTAACCCGATGGCGTTTGGTTGGCCACGTGGGGACAAACCTCCGATGGTGTTTGACCAGGCCTCCAGCGTCTGCGCACGCGGGGAAATCCAATTAATGAAAAACGCAGGAGAGTCCCTACCTGACGGCGCTGCCATCGATAAAGATGGCCATCCGACTAACGACCCCGAAGCAGCCTTAGCCGGGGCACAGTTGCCGTTTGGGCAGCATAAGGGGTCATCCATTGCGCTGATGATTGAACTTCTGGCCGGTGCATTAATTGGTGATTTTTTCAGTTATCAGTCCAGTGAAAAAGATGTGCATAACATTGGCGCCCCCTTTGGCGGTGAGTTTCTTATGGTTATTGACCCCAGCCATGCCGCTGCACCGGGTACGGCAGACCGTCATATCGAACACGCAGAAGAACTGTTCACACGTTTGTTGGCGCAGGAAGGTACGCGATTACCGTCAGGGCGTCGGTTTGCGGCGCGCGAGAAATCCTTAAATGAAGGCGTACTGGTTTCAGATTTTTCTGATTTTTAAGCTTTTATCGCGTTTAGAAGCGCTGTTGATGTAACGGTTCTGGTAGCGTTAGCTGACTCGCATTCACTACCCAGGGAGGGGTAATGAAACCACGCAGCCGATCGTTGCATTGCGGGCCTATTTGGGCCATCACACACTGTTGTAATCAGGACTCACCATTACTCGCCGCAGGCGTTGATCAACGGCGCTATCAGTATTGGTTGTACCAAGCGCGCCGCCGCTTTAATTTATGCGTACTGAACTATGTGGTATTGCCGAATGCGGTAAAGCTTCTCGTTATGGACCGAGGTCGGGGTGAAATACCCTGTAGCGTGCATTGGGCAGCTAAAGGTATGGCTGAGGATTTTCAAACGTACCGACATCGTTCAATGCCTTTTTGGAAAGACAGTTACCAAACCCGTCTCGTGCCCTCGTTAGCCAGTGTGCCAGCCGTTTTGCTCGCGATGGATATGAGCGTTGTTCGTCAGGGTTTAGCACAGCATCCGGGCCAGTACGTTAGCAGCGGTTACTATGAATTGCAGCACCCGCCAAAGCTTGGACGACGCTTGGATTTGTCTGGGTTGCAACGCGTGCTCAACCCGTTTGATTTGGCCGACCTACAGCAGCAAAGGCGCCATTGGGTCAGCGAATCGTTTCACTCGCATCCTATGGTGGTCCACGAGGTGCCTACGGCATCGTGGCGGCCAGGTGCTGCTCAGGTAGACAGGCCATTTCATTTAACCGCTCGGCATGGCACCCCCGCTTTTGACTAAACACACACTGGTGCCATGTTGTGTCAACACTTAGCCCTATGAGTGACAAGCCGGGTGTGTAAAGTGATGACATGCATACCTCACTTCCGTCAATTACCCGCATCGCACCCTGGCTGTTTTTACTGTTGTGGTGTGGTGGGTTTACGGTAGCGAAAATTGGTTTTACTGGCGCTGAACCTTTTACCTTATTGTCCATCCGTTATACGGCCGTGGTATTACTGTTGTTGCCGTTTTTCGTTTATTTAAAGCCTGCGTTACCGAAAAATCGAGTTCAATGGCTGCATGTAGCGTGGGTGGGGTTCTTGATACAGGTTGTATATTTCGGTGCTGCCTGGATCGCCATGAATGCCGGTGGATCAGCGGCCAGCGTCGCGCTTATAACCAGTCTGCAGCCGGTGTTGGTGGCGTTGTGCGTACCCTATCTCGCTGGCGAGCGGGTCACGATGGTGCGTTGGTGTGGATTAGGGCTGGGGTTGGCAGGGTGCGTTTGGGTGATAACGGCCAACAATGAAATCACCATCATGAGTGCTGAAGTGTTGGGGTTTGCTGTGTTGTCGCTTCTGGCCATGACCACTGCAACCGTTTGGGAAAAGCGCTTTGGAGTGTCTCAACATGTGGTGGTGGGCAGCCTTATCCAGTATTCGGTGGGTGTGATGTGCACCTTACCCATCGCTTTATTTACTGAATCGATGAACGTGTCAATCACACCGACGTTTCTATTTGCATTGACTTATCTTGTGATTGGAAATTCGATCCTGGCTATCAGCTTATTGCTGATGATGATTCGCGAAGGCGAGGTAACGCGGGTGACATCGCTATTTTTCTTAGTGCCTCCTGGCTCTGCCATCATCGCGTATTGGGTGCTCGATGAGCCAATGACTGCCATGGCCTGGGTGGGTATGGCTGTGGCGATTTCAGGCGTTTGGTTAGTCAGTCGCAGCTCCGCTTTACCCGATTAAATTGCTTGGCCGGGCTTATTCACCCCACGTACGTTCTAAAACATCCAGCCAGTTACCAAAGCACAATTTTTGTTGTAAGTCATCGCTGTAACCACGTTGACTAAACGCGTCTCGCAGCGCGTCTAATCCAGCCACATCACCTATGGCTTTGGGTACGACCGCGCCGTCAAAATCTGATCCTAATGCCACGCCGTTTTCGCCAACCTTGTTTAATGTGTAGTCTATGTGGTCGAGTAAGTTATCGAGGCTTGTATCTGCTGTCATGCGGCCATCGCTGCGCACAAAACAGGTTGCGTAGTTCATACCAACCACGCCGCCTGACTCTTTGATGGCTTGTAACTGATCGTCCGTCAGATTGCGTGCACTGTTGCACAGCTGCCAAGTATTGGAATGCGTTGCCACTAAGGGCGCATCGCTTAGCCTTGCAACATCCCAAAATCCCGCCTCGTTCAGATGGGATAAATCAATCAATATCTTTTTTTTGTTACACGCTTTTATCAGACGAACACCGGCGGGTGTTAATCCGTTTCCGATATTTGGGGAGGCGGGAAACGCAAAAGGCACCCCGTCAGCGAATGGTGTGTTTCGGCTCCAGACCGGGCCTAAAGATCGAAGGCCTGCGGCATACCAAACATCCAACGCCAGCAGTTCGGTGTCAATGGCTTCCGCACCTTCCATGTGCAAAACAACCGCAATTTGTTGATTACTGACACACTGATCTATTTGTGCCCGAGAGGTGCAGGCCACAAGCGCACCGTCGCTTGCAGCGATAAGCCGCAGAAACAGGGCAATTTGCTTGACGGCGACCGGCAACGCTTCGTTGTAATCAATCGGTGGTGGTAATGGCAGTCTGTATCCGCCACCATCCATTTTTTCAAAATTCATGCTGGTGCCCGAAGGCGGAATGAATACCGCGCACAAGCCACCGGCAAAGCGCCCAGCCTGCATCCGGGGCAGGTCAAGGTGCCCGGTAGCGGTGCCTTGTAAACAGTGGGTAATGACTTGTTCAGGCGTGTCGTTAGCGCAACGTTCCATCAGTCGGAACAGCAAGTCGTTATGGCCGTCGAAAATGACATGCGACATAGCGTTTCTCTAAAGTTTTATGGTTTATAGTTTGCCCCGTATAAGCCCATAACACCACAAAGAAGACTAAACGCTCACCATGACCGACGCCACAAAGCCAGAACAGGGCGTGTTAACGCGCGATAACGATTTAAGCAAAACCGCTGAAACGCAGGCGGTTATAGAAGCCATGGTTGATGGCTTGAACGACCATCAAATACAGGGCATGAGCGCCTTCTTTTCGCAAAACTTCTCGTGGATGGGTAACACCGGATGCGGAACTAAAAAGGGTTTAAAAGCGTTCCAGAATAATTGGCAAAAGCCGTTTCAGGCCGCGTTCTCCGACAAGGTGTGTATTGATGAGGCGCGTATGTATCAGGGCGAGTGGGCAGCGGCTTTCGGCCGTCAGGAAGCTATTCACTCCGGCGAATTTATGGGTGTCGCACCCACCGGCAAACGGGTTGAAATTCGTTACATGGATTTCTGGCACGTGAAGGATGGCAAGATCGTTGACAACTACGTGATGGTAGATTTCCCGCACGTGTTAGCCCAACTGGGGGTTGATGTTTTTAACGGAGAAGGCTGGGAAAAATATGACCGGGGTGATGAGCAGCCTCCTGAGGTTTCGCACGATAAATAACAGCCGTTTTGAGTACACTAGCCGCTCCTGTGTTGCGACTTTGTTTAACCGATAAACCCCATTTAACCGCACGACCATTGGCATCGTATTTGGCATCGTATTT
>JAHDCO010000007.1:58219-76336 GCA_020629835.1 Granulosicoccaceae bacterium | reverse complement strand
TTGGCATCGTATTTGGCATCGTATTTATGAGTAACTTACCTGGGTTCGACCCGCGCTGGAAAGACTTTCCCGATTACATTCTTGGCATCACGCATGAGATTTGGGAAGAGCGACAAATCAGCACGTTGCATCATTACTATAGTGACGACATCGTCGTCCGAACACCGGCGTCGATTGTCATAGGCAACAAAGGTGTTATTGCCGCCACCATGGCCACACTATCCGAATTTCCGGATAGAACCTTGTTGGGTGAAGACGTCATTTGGTGCGGTAATCCCGAAGACGCCTATTTATCATCGCACCGTATATATTCAACCGCTACTCACGCAAACATCGGGGTGTACGGAGCGCCAACCGGCAAGAAACTGGGCTACCGTATACTGGCTGATTGCGCGGCGCGTGATAATCAAATTTTCGATGAATGGTTGATTCGAGATCAGGGTGCGATTGTTCGGCAACTGGGGTTAGACCCGAAAGACTACGCGCGTAACGCCATAACTGCAGAAGGCGGTCCCGAGACTTGCATTCAGCCGCTAACGCCTGCCAACGATGTGGCAGGGCCTTACCAATCAACCGGTAATAACCACCCCGTGGGCGATCGGTACGTTGATATCTTAAGTCGCATTATGGGGGCGGAGATGTCCGCAATTCCTGCCGAATACGACAGAGCTTGCCAGTTGGAATTACCCGGTGGCGTAACGGGTTACAGCCACGGTGCAGCGGACGAATTCTGGATGGGTTTACGTGCATCGTTTCCATCTGCTGAATTTAAAATACACCACAGTATTGGCCGTGACGACGACGGTATGGCGAACCGAGCGGCGGTTCGCTGGTCGCTGCATGGCAAGCACGATGGCTGGGGTACGTTTGGACGACCAACCGGAGCTGACGTCTACGTGTTGGGGATATCACATGCTGAGTTCGGCCCATGGGGTTTGCGTCGTGAGTACGTGTTATTCGATGAAACCGCTGTATGGAAGCAAATCGTGTTGCAAACCGGGGAATAATCACGCCTCGAGGTTTTGCAGCGAACCAGCCAGGTCACGTATAAAACGGGCAGACGAGACCGGCAGCGTTCGCCCACGTTTTTGCCCAAGCAGTAGATTTCCCGTTGCCACATCTTGCTCACTGAGTGGTCGTGCGACCAAATGCGGTGTGCGCGACATGTCTAAACCGATTGGAAACTGAAAACTGATCAAGTCTTCGGATTCGCTGTAACGGCACATGAAATCAAAGCTGTCGGATTCCACCAATGGATTTAATTCAATAGATAACGTTTTACGTGCGGCGGTTTCTAACAGTATGCGAACGGCGAAGTCTTCTGACGGTGTGATGTGTGGGTATTGCAAAACATCGCGTAGCCTTACTGTCGTTTCTCTGGCGAGTGGGTGGTTGGCCTGCATCACGGCGTAAATCGGTTGGGCGATGCTGAACACCACCTCAAAATCCACCATCGTGCGTGGCTCAAAAACCAGTGCAATATCGCACGCAAATTCAGATAACTCACGTTCGGCAGCTACCCGGTCACGCCCGTTGACGCTAAAGGTCACGCCCGGGTGTTGGTATCGATAGCGAGCGATTTCCTGGGGTAGAAAATAGGGAAGTAACGCTTGCGAACACGCGATGGATACATGCCCCCGTCGCACACCTGATAAGTCCGATACCTGGGATTTTAATCGCGCGAAGTCCGATCGCTGTGTGCGAATGTGCTGAAGTAAAAGCTCGCCGGCGGGATTTAGCCGAACGCCGCGCGGTAATCGCTCAAAAATCTCACCGCCAAATTCTTTTTCAAATCGGTTGATCCGACGATTCAACGCAGAGGCGGTGATGTTCATATCTTCGGCGGCTTTTCGAATGGAGCCTGCCTGAATCACGCCTTCAATGAAATCGAAGTCTTTCAGATGTCGCATGGTGATCGCTTGAATAAGCGGTGCTTTAAATGCACCGGTTTTGTGAAAACATAGCATTTGTGTAAACGCTAATCCACCTTTAATCTGAATTTGACGATTTAGGAAGCCGTGCTTATGACTGGAAAACCGGAGGAAAACGTCTGATGGGTGGCGCTCTCCCATTGACTCTGTCTTCTTTGCGGGATGCCTATTCCAGCGGTGTTACCCCGATGGCGGTGATCGAGCAGGTGTATTGCCGGATAGACGAAGTATCCGATCCGGGTATTTTCCTTTGCCTGTTTCCCAAGGAGCGGCTGCTTGCTGAGGCAGAGGGGTTAGGCGCATACGACCCAGAAAAACCACTTTGGGGAGTGCCATTTGTCATCAAAGACAACATCGACGTTTCGGGGCACCCAACGACGGCTGCCTGTCCGGACTTTACGTACGTCCCAGAACAAACTGCGTTTGTGGTTTCGAAACTACAATCTGCCGGTGCCTTGTTAATTGGAAAAACGAATCTTGATCAATTTGCCACTGGGCTGATCGGCGTTCGCACGCCGTACGGTGCACCTAAAAATTCATTGGACGCTGACATGGTGCCCGGCGGCTCCTCGGGTGGCTCTGCCGTTGCGGTGGCACACGGTATGGCAACCTTCTCATTAGGCACCGACACAGCCGGTTCCGGACGAGTGCCTGCGGCGTTAAATAATATTGTGGGGCTTAAACCTACACTCGGAGCACTGTCGGCAACCGGGGTAGTCCCGGCGTGCCGAACGCTGGATACCGTATCGGTTTTCGCACTGACGGTAACCGATGCTTACGAAGCATTCTGCGCTGCGGCTGCATTTGACTGCGTAGATTCTTATTCGCGCACAGTGGAGACGCCGGAGCTTGTGAAAGCGCCAACCGGTATCACGGTTGGTATCCCATCGTCGGACAGCGTTCGGTTTGACGGTGATGCTGCGCAAGCTGAGTCGTTTGCGCACAGCGTTGCTGCCTTAAAAGCGCGTGGCGCAACGATTCTGGAAATTGATTTTTCGCCATTGTATGAAATCGCCCAAATGCTGTACTTCGGATCATGGGTGGCCGAACGTTATGTGGCTACTGAAGCGTTAATGACAACCAATCCGGATGCGTTATTTCCGGTGACAAAAAAGATTATTTCATCGGCTGAGGGAAAAACCGCAGCCGGTACGTTTAAAGACTTCTACCAACTTAAAACGTTAATCAGTCACGTAAAACCTTTTGTCGATGCCTGTGATGTGTTGTGCGTACGGAGTATCCCAACTTTTGTCAGCGTGGCCGACGTTGAAGCAGATGCGATGGGCCCTAACAATTTATTAGGCACCTACACCAACTTCGTGAATTTGATGGACTTGTGTGGTGTCGCGGTACCGACGCCGTCACGCTGCGATGGCAGGCCTGGCAGCGTAACTTTGCTGGCGAAGGCGGGTGACGATGCCAAAGTAGCTGCCCTTGCAACGGAGGTTGAAGCGTGGGGTACACGAAAACTCGGCGCAACGACGTGGGACTTCAAAGCCGACTCTTTGCCCGACGAACCCGCGGCTGATGTCATTCGCCTAGCAGTATGTGGTGCACATATGACGGGGTTACCTCTCAATCACACCTTAACCAATCGCGGTGCGCGCTACGTGCGTGCAGACAAAACCTCCAGTGACTATCAGTTGTATGCATTGCCGGGTAAGGGCGTGTTACGCCCAGGGCTTGTTCGCACAACACAGAACCCTAGCGCATCGGTAGCGCTTGAATTGTGGGATATGCCACTGAGCGAATTCGGTGGCTTTATGAAAACCATCCCATCCCCGTTGTGCATTGGCACGATCACCTTAGCCGACGGTTCTACTGTGCAAGGCTTCGTATGCGAAGCAGCCGCACTACACAAAGCTGAGGACATCACAGACCTAGCAGACTGGCGGGTTTACCTAGAGAAAATTGCCTGAAGAATCGCGCGTTCTTGCGCACACCAACAACGTGCAGGGACGCACACCTTTACATGGAGACACGTATGACTGATATATCCAGACGACGACTGTTACAAACGGCTGCGGTCACGGCCGCTACGCTACCGTTTCTTCGAGTATTGCCCGTCAGTGCTCAGAGCAGTGACGTGTTAGTGGCCATCAATGGCCAGACCATCAACAGTTTAGATTTGCATCGCACCGGTACTAACCGGCCGAGTTATCAGGTGGCTATCAACTGCTACGATCGCTTAGTGTCGTTTGGTACAAAACCCTCAATGGGTGGCGGACTTGAGTTTGATTATTCCAAGGTTGAACCCGAATTAGCGGAAAACTGGAGCGTGTCTGATGACGGATTGGTATTAACCTTTAACTTGCGAGATGCCACCTTCCAGGATGGAAGTCCGGTAACCGCAGATGATGTGAAGTGGTCGTTTGACCGCGCGGTGTCATTAGGCGGTTTTCCTGCTGTGCAAATGAAAGCGGGTGGGTTTACACGTCCTGATCAGTTTGCAGCCATCGATGAGAAGACGTTTCAGATCACGCTTGATTCGCCGTCGAAATTAGCCATACCGGATTTGGCTGTGCCTATTCCGTTTGTGATTAATTCAACGGTAGCAAAAGCCAATGCCACAGAAGATGATCCATGGGCAACGGAATATTTGCATACACATACCATTGGTTCTGGTGCGTTTAAGGTGGCCCGTTGGACACCGGGTGAGCAACTTATTTACGAACGCAATGATGATTGGGCCAGCGGCCCTAAGCCGGCGTATCAACGGGTGGTAATTCGTGAGGTGCCGTCAGCAGCAACACGCCGTGCCGTTATCGAACGCGGTGATGCGCAGGTATCGTTTAACATTCCCAGCAAAGATGCGTTGGAATTAGCTGAGCTAATGGAAGTGAATTCCACACCCATCGCTAACTGCATCAACTGCGTCGGCTTAAATACGAACTTCGAACCGTTCCAGGATGCCGATGTTAGAAAAGCCGTTGCCTATGCCATCCCATATGAAGCCATCTTTGAAACGGCTGCTTACGGACGTGGTGCGCCGTTGTGGGGAGAAGAAACTGAGCGCTCGGATATCGCATGGCCGAGACGTACTGGCTACATGGAAGATTTAGATAAGGCCGCCGAGCACTTAGCCAAGTCCGGGTTTGCCGATGGGTTTGAAGTGCCATTTTCCATAAGCTTAAACCAACTGGATTGGATGGAACCCACCGCCTTGTTGATACAAGAGAACCTGGCAAAGATTGGTATTACGGTAACCATCGATAAGATACCCGGTGCGGATTGGCGGACGGCTTCTTTGGTTGAAAAACGCCTGGCATTCCACTTAGAGGGTTTTGGTGGTTGGTTGGATACACCGGACTACTACTTCTTCTGGGCGTACAAAGATGGGCATTTATTTAATTCATCCAACTACCGCAATGACGAAGTTGAAGCTTTGGTTGATGTTACCTTGCCAATGGAGGTCGATCATCCAGACTACGAACCCAATGTTAAACGCATGTTGGAAATTGCATTAGAAGACTTACCGCGTATCCCGCTTTGGCAGCCAGCCCTGAACGTTGCGCTAAACGGAGCAACCGATTATGAGTTCTGGTTCCACCGACAGCTTGATGTTCGGCCTATCAAACCCAGCTAATGACGCCTCGTGCCAAAATAATCAGCGCACGAATTCTACAGGCCATCCCGGTGGTTATCGGGGTGGTCGTTATCACCTTTTTACTCACACGGTCGCTCCCGGGTGATCCTGCTGTCTACTTTGCCGGTGATGCCGCGGATGCGGAATCGATACAAGAGGTGAGGCAAGCGCTTGGGTTGGATAAACCGTTACCGCAGCAATTTTTTATCTACGTTGCTGACTTAGTCAAAGGCGATTGGGGTAATAGTTTATCCACCGGGCAGCCGGTGTTGTCCGATCTTGCCAGGCGTTTGCCCGCATCACTTGAGCTTACGCTCTTGGCATTGTTTTTATCCTGCTTGATCGCCATCCCTTTAGGGGTATTGGCAGCGGTAAAGCCTGGCTCCTGGCGTGATCATTTATGCCGTGTGGTGGTTACGGCAGGCGTCTCGTTACCCACGTTTTTCACGGGTATTTTGCTGATTTACATTTTTTACTATGTACTGGATATCGCCCCGTCTCCTCTGGGGCGCTTGGGATTTTTGTACATTGAACCCGATCCCGTCACCGGGTTTTATCTGATCGATACGGCCCTTACTCAAGATTGGGAAACGTTCATGGGAGCCGCTAAGCAGCTTATATTACCGGCGTGCACCATGGCCATCTTTACCCTGGCACCTATTGCGCGCATGACGCGTGCAGCTATGCTGCAAGCGTTGTCGTCAGATTTTATTCGTACCGCTCGTGCGGCGGGTCTTTCGCAAAGAAAAGTGCTGATAGGTTATGCGCTGCGCAATGCGCTATTACCGGTCGTCACCACATTGGGCATGGTGTTTTCGTTTGCTCTGGGTGCCAACGTATTGGTTGAAAAAGTGTTTGCCTGGCCAGGAATCGGTTCGTACGCAGTAGATGCCTTGGTAGCCTCTGATTACGCTGCGGTTCAAGGTTTTGTTTTGGCGATGGCGTTGCTATTTGTCGCGTTAAATTTGATCATTGATTTGCTTTACGCTGTGATTGATCCTCGCATCGGGTTTGAAGCCTCATGAGTGCTGTTGCGCAACACAGTTTCGTAAGTCACGTTGCGTATGTGCTTCGGCAAAACCCAGTCACGCTGATTGCCTTCACCTTATTGGCTGCGTTAATAGTTTGTGCGGTTTTTGGGCCAGCCTTAGTCCCTTATGATCCATTAGCGTCCAGCGATACGATCCTTCAACCACCCAGTGCGGCGCATTGGTTCGGGACGGACCATCTAGGGCGGGATGTATTCAGTCGCGTCATAGTAGCCACTCGGTTGGATATGGCTATTTCTATTGGTGCGGTGGCACTTTCGTTTGTCGCAGGCTCCATACTCGGTTGCATTGCGGGATATTGGGGTGGGTGGTTCGATTCCATCATCAGCCGCGGGCTGGACATGATTATGGCGTTTCCACTGTTTGTGCTCGCTATGGGAATTGTGGCGGCGTTAGGTAACACGGTTGAAAACGTTATCTACGCAACAGCGGTAATTAATACGCCGTTTTACGCCCGCGTTGTTAGAGCGGAAGTCAACATTCGACGTGAGGCGGGTTTTGTGCAAGCGGCCAAACTGGCAGGCAACTCTGACTATCGCATTGTCGCCATGCATATTTTTCCAAACGCCTTACCTCCTATGATGGTTCAGGTGTCATTGAATATGGGATGGGCTGTTTTGAATGCGGCTGGTTTGAGTTTTATTGGTTTAGGTGTGCGGCCACCAACACCGGAGTGGGGAATCATGGTTGCTGAAGGTGCCAACTACATAATCTCAGGGGAGTGGTGGTTAGCTTTGTTCCCGGGGCTCTGGCTAATGCTGGCTGTGTTCACGTTTAATCTATTGGGTGACGGTTTACGCGATATGGTTGACCCGAGGCAAAGACTTTAATGCTCACCATTAAAGACTTGCACGTCCAATTCGATACGCGTCACGGGGTAGTGGACGCTGTCCGTGGTGTGAACTTACATTTGGATCGTGGTGAAACTCTGGGCATTGTGGGGGAAAGTGGCTCGGGTAAATCGGTTACCGCGTTTAGTTTGCTGCGTATTCTGGACAGTGGAGGCCGAATCACTGGTGGACACATAGATTATCGTGGCATTGACTTATCGCAGGTTGATAACGCATCGATGAACGATATCCGTGGGCGCGAGATCTCCATGATCTTTCAGAATCCGCGGGCAGCTCTAAATCCGATTCGTAAGGTGGGACATCAGATAGAAGATGTGTTGCGACATCATGCGCAGGCCACGCGCTACGATGCGCGTGCTAAAGCGGTTGCGGCCCTGGAAGAAGTTCAGATTAAGGACGCGGCTTCACGCTATCACGCGTATCCATTCGAATTGTCTGGTGGAATGTGTCAACGCGTGGTGATTGCACTGGCGTTAGCTTGCAAACCGCAGCTACTGATTGCCGATGAACCGACGACAGGTTTGGATGTCACCACTCAGAAGACGGTGATGGATCTGATACAGGCGTTAGCGCAGGATCGGAATATGGGCGTGGTGCTTATTACACACGATTTAGGGCTGGCAGGTACCTACTGCGATCAACTGGTCGTCATGAAAGATGGGGAAATCGTAGAGCAGGGTGCTCCGCAAAAGCTAACGAAAAACGCTGTGCACGATTACACCAGGCGCTTGTTAGCCGCAACGCCTCACCGCGGAAAACAACTGCATGAGTTGGTGGTTGACGGTGTTGAAAAACCCATACCGCCAGCGGGTGATATATTGTTGTCCGTTAATGCGGTCACCAAAACGTATGCGGGCAAAGCCGGGCCGGTGCAGGCATTGCAAGGTGTCAGTTTTGATATCCAAAGAGGGGGATGTCTGGGTTTAGTTGGAGAAAGCGGATCGGGAAAATCGACGTTGTCCTCCATTATTGCGCGCCTACAAGATGCAACATCAGGTGACGTGCAGTTCAATGGCGCTTCGTTGTTCAATGCGCCAGCGTCAAAGTATGCAAAAGATACGCGTCGCTCTGAGATTCAAATGGTTTTTCAAGACGCCACCGATAGTCTAAACCCTCGCCAAACGGCCGCGCAAAGTATTGCAGAGCCTTTACGGCATCTAACAACGATGAATCGATTGGAACGCAATGATCGCGTCGAGCAGTTAGCTGAAGATGTAGGGTTGCCGCTGGCGTTGTTGAGCCGTTTACCGCATCAGCTATCTGGTGGGCAGAAAGCGCGCGTTGGTATTGCCAGAGCACTCGCTGTACAGCCGAAACTGCTTATCTTGGATGAACCTACCGCCGCTTTGGATGTTTCGATTCAAGCCCTGATACTGAATTTATTGGCAGATCTGCGCCACCGGCTGAACCTGACCTACTTATTCGTCAGCCACGATCTGTCTGTTGTACAGATGTTGTGTGACACCGTGGTCGTGATGCGCCTTGGCCAAGTTGAAGAGATGGGGCCTACTGAGCAGGTGTTATCTCAACCGCAGTCTGACTATACCCGTCAATTGTTGCAAGCCATGCCCACGCCATTATTCGCATAATCTGTGTGGCTTGATCGCATTGTCGTGTTCATGGTACGACTTCCAGCACCAATTACTGTTTGATATCGTAGCAGCAGTACATGTACGCACTAGTCGTAGTGTGCTTTGTCTGACTGATGATGTAGAACCTGATGACACCTCTTGAAAAACGCCCTGCCATAGAACGAATAAAAACCGGTGTGGAGTTTGAGCGTTGGTATTGGCTTAAGGCTGAGTTACTTGACTATTGCCGACTGCGTGGGCTCGGTACAGTCGGGCAAAAGCGTGAGCTGGCGGCAAGAATTGTTCAATACCTTGATACCGGAACCGTAGCGAAACCTCAGACCAAAAAAGTGGTGTCCACATTTGACTGGGGTAAGGAGCCGCTAACTCCCCGCACCAAGATCACCGATAGTTATCGAAACTCGCAGAATATGCGCCAATTTATGAAGGCGCATGCCGGCGAACATTTCAAATTTTCTAACGAATTTATGGAATGGATGCGTGGCAATGAGGGTAAAACGCTAAAAGACGCCATCAAATTTTGGCGTTCCTTAGATCAGAAAAAACGCCAGGAAGGGTATCGAGAGAAACCGTTACCCCAAAACCAATACAACGCATTCACCCGAGCCTTGAGTGAAGTTCGTCCGGGTATCAGCGCCAAAGAGATGCGTCGCTTATGGGCGATTAAAAGATCGAAGCCAGGCCCGCACATTTACCAACCTGGCGATGAGGATCAGTAGGGGCTAGTACTGGCAGGGAAGACAAGTACCGGCAGCGCAAACAAGCCAGCACACCAAGTACTGGCTTGTCAGGAATTAACTCGCTTTGTCAATTTTCGGCGTTAAGCAAAATTCCTTTACCATAGCCGCAGTCCATGAAAAGGTTGCGCCGCCGCAAGGCTCACCGGTAATCGGATCGTAGTACTCGGCAAAACCGGAAGTCTCTATGAGTTTTAAGCTTTGCGTTTCGATTTCATCCGCCAACTGGTGTTCTTCTGATAGGCGTAAACCACAAACAATCAAGTAATTAACGATCAACCAGCTGGGGCCACGCCAATAGCGCTTTGCATCGAATCGTTCATCATCGGGGTCGTGGCTCGGAACCAGATAATTAACTTTTTCACCCAGCGTTTGGATGCGTTGAGTAATCGCGCTTGCTCTTTCAGCGGATAGCCCGGCCAAAATTGGCAATAATCCGCCCACCGATGCGCTATCAGAAAGCTTCTTCGAGACACGGTCATAGCAAGCGTACTGACCATTTTGATCGTGCCATAAGGTTTCTAATGCCGCCCGACCGCGGGCCGCAAATTCCCGATTTCTGGAGGCGATCTCTTCGTATCCCAGTGCAGTTGCTGTGTGGGCAAGATCGTCACAGGCTCGAATTAAAATGGCGTTGAAGCCTGGGTCAACAATTTGAAACGGGGATGCGTTGTGCAGCTGCGCGTTGTCCCACGATAGTGAGCGAAAGTGTTCAACCAACCATAAGTAGCGATCGTATTGCGCTTTGGTGGGGCGGTGCGTGGGATCGGCGTGTAGGGTGTCTCGCCTGACATACGGAGTGATACCTTCGGTAGGGACTTTTTCAAACGGTTCATCCCAATCAATGCTGTTATCCCGCCCGGATTCCCAAGGATGAATCAACGCAACCAAGCCGGTTTGCTCGGGGTCTCGATGGGTGAAAAACCATTGATGCCAACGATCAACCATGGGCAGCAGTCTTGAGGCTTCTCGCTTTGCTTTTTTGTTATCTTGCGCGCTGTCGTACAAGCGGCGTAAAGCAAAACCGGCAACCGGTGGTTGCGTGATTCCTGTGGTCGGAGTGCTTCGACCGGTGTTCCACACATCGGGGCCTGGGAAGTAGCCGTCGTCTGGCTCGTGAAACACGATATGTGGGACCATGCCATCATCCCACTGGTGTTCGAACAAGGTTTCAAGTTCTAACCAGGCCCGCGTTTCATCGTTGTGTCGTTGACCAAGCGCTACAAGGCAAGAATCCCAATTCCATTGAAAAGGGTACAGCCCGTGTGTTGGAACCGTGTATCGCCCTCGATCATTAAGTTCAAGGATTCGATCGGCTTGAGCGAGCAGGGCTTGGGTATCCGCGGTCGTACTCATAAACTACGCTCCGTGCTTGAATCAAACCAGCGCATTCTGTCGTACATGGGTTTGACGTACAGGGTATCGCCCTGTTGTAAGGATTTATCACTGTCCACAACCACACGAAACAACTGATCGTCGACCATGCAGCTGGCTAACACGTGTGATCCTAACGGCTCGATAACGCGCACCTGCGCTGTAAAGGCATCTTCGGAAGCTTCACTGACCGGTATTAAATCCTCGGGGCGGATCGCGAACTCCACAGATGATGCGCTGGCGGCGGCATTGTGATTAGGCCCGGATAGCTTAACGCCTGCAACAGACCAAGTATCTTCCGATCTTGGTTTGGCCGGTAGAAAGTTCATGGGTGGATTCCCGATAAAAGAGCCGACAAAACGATGGGCGGGATTTCGATAGATATCAACAGCATCAGATGCTTGCACAATCTCACCCTTATTCATTATGGCAATACGGTCGGCCATACTCATCGCCTCAACCTGATCGTGAGTTACGTAAATGGTTGTTGTCTTGCTCTCAGCAAGCACAGACTTCAACTCAGCACGCATTTCCATACGTAACAGAGCATCCAGATTAGACAAGGGTTCATCCATCAACAGAACCTCGGGTTCCATAGCTAGGGCTCTGGCCACGGCCACTCGTTGACGCTGTCCACCACTAAGCTGTCCGGAATACCGTTTTAGTAACGCTTCAATATGCATCAGTTCGGCCGTCTTGGATACGCGTTTTTCTATGGTTGCCTGATCAACTTTTGCCATACGTAGCCCAAACGCGATGTTTTCAAACACAGTTAAGTGCGGGAAGACGGCGTAGTTTTGAAACACCATGGCGATGCCACGGTCTCGGGGTGGAAGTTGATCGACGCGCTTATCGCCAATCCAGATTTCACCTTCGGATGCGGTCTCCAAACCGGCGACTATTCTCAACAGGGTGGTCTTGCCACAGCCCGATGCGCCGAGCAATACCAGGAACTCTTGATCCGCAATCGTCAGATCAATGGATTTAAGCGCCTCTACCTTCCCAAATCGTTTTGCAACGGATTTAATTTTTATTTCAGCCATGGTGTGTACTCGCTCTAGTGTCTAGTAGGCTCATCGGTTTGCTATGCCCCACATGGCAAACAAGTATTTTCGGACCATAAAAATGAAGATCAATGCCGGTATGACCAGTACCGCTCCACCGGCAAATTTAAGATGCAGCGGTGCCTGATCCAGCCCCTGCAGTAGAAATGCGGGCAGCGTTCTGTTTTCTATCGTAAGAACCGCTGCCCCAAACACCTCGTTCCACGATATGACGAAGGCAAAGATTGCTGAAGCCGTAATGCCCGGCAGTACCAGCGGCAAGATGACTTTGCGAAAAGCCTGGAAACGATTGCAACCCAGCGTCCAAGCCGCTTCTTCGAGTTCAACTGGAATACCGGAGAATAGGGAAAAGGTGATTAATACGGCAAAGGGTAACGCCAACATGGTGTGCAGGAGCGCAAGGCCCAATATGGTGTCGTCCAGACCAATGCGGATATACAACACCGCTAAAGGTAGTGCCAGTAGTGGTAAAGGAAAAGCACGCGTCATTAATATAAGAACGCGATAAAACGACTTTCCCTTGAAATCAAAACGTGACAACGCATAGCCTGCAGGTGCTCCTGCAGCTATTGACAACACCATGGTCACGCTGGCGACCAGGACGGAGTTCCACATGGCAGCGCCAACGCCACTGAACGTTAGAAAAAAGGAAATACTTTCCAGATTAAACGAAGGCCATACACGCTTGGGAAACGCGACGACTTCCTCTGGTGACGACAGGGTGTTCGTTAACAGGAAATAAATGGGGACCAACACCCATAAGCACAGAACCACCGTTGAGATACGGAAGGTCCAAAGCATCGTTTTACTCGTGCCATCAACCGTCATAACGTCGCTCCTTTAGGTGTGCGTAAGAACCACATAATGATCAGTGTGCACAGTATCGATATACCCAGAATGACTAAGGCAAATGCAGCCGCAACGTTGGCGTCTCTCAGAACAAACTGCCAGTTGTACACTTCGCCCATCAAGATCGGCATATTGGTTCCGCCTAGCGCCGCTACCACGGCAAAGACCTCGAAAGCCAGAATGACCCGGAGAATCATTGCGGTTTGCAGGCTGGGTTTTAGCAGCGGTAGGGTCACTTTCGTGAACTGTTGCCAGCGAGAAGCGCCGAAGACTTCTGCGGCTTCCTTATATTCTTTAGGGATTAAACCCATTCCAGCGACCAAAATAACGAGCACGATCGCGGTTGCTCTCCAAATTTCTGCTAACGCAATAGCTAAAAATATCGTGCCTTTGTTCTGGTAACCCAGAAACGTCTCTGGTTGCTCACTGAACCCTAAACCCACCATAAAGGTGTTTAAAAAACCGGTTTGTTCGAAAATTGAAAGCCAAATGATGCCAGCGGCAAGATCAGAAATGCCCAGCGGTATGGTCCAGATGTATAAGAACGCATCGCGTCCGCGGGACATACCGGTAACGAGCGATGCCATATACAAAGCCAAAGCGATTTGTATAGGTACCACGGCTAAGGTCAGGAGCAGCGTATTGGTAAACGCGGTTCCAAATTTCCAATGGCCTAACATTTCTGAGAAATGGGCCGTAGTGAACTGCCCGCCGTCGTCAGATATCGCTTGCCATGCAACCAGCACAAACGGATACAGAAACAGCACAGCCAGTAACGCCAGCGATGGCAGTAAAAGCAAATACGGTAAAGAGCGTGGATACATGGCAGCTCCAAGTGTTTGGAAAGCACACGCTCTTGCGGCGTGTTTCTTTGCTTTATCGGGTGGAACCCTGAAGGTGTCTCGCCACTGCAGCGTGACGTCCTACAAGGGTCGTTAGCGCGGGATCCGCAGTGAATTCGACCCGGTTCCGGCTTATCAGCGTACTCGGATGCGTCCTGGCAACGGCTGCCAGGACGCGTCCGGTGTGCATTGAATTACAGAACTACCCGAAGGTAGCCGACTGTATTCGTCAACGCTTACTCAACAGGGCAAGGACCGTCTGATGCCGCATCCGGTGCCCAGCATGGAGCATTTGCTTCTTCCATGATGGAGCGCAACGTGTCTGCCTGATCATCCAGTACCGCTCGCACGTCTTGACCGGCCAGTATGATTCTTTCAAACGCGTCAACATAAACCGCATTGAACTTGCCGCCTAAGTCGCCTAAGCCAACCGGCAGAAGTCCTGGGTTTGCGTCATCGGCGCCACTCATAGCCGCAATGGCCGCACCAGACAGCTGTACCGCTGAGGGCATATCGTCTGGTAGTTCAACGTCTACTACTGGGAAAAAGCTTGTGGCACGCAACGTTTCGATCTGCGTTTCAGGCTTTGTCAGGTAGGACAACAGAGCTTTCGCTTCGTCCATATCTGGAGCGGTCTTAGGAACAGCCACACCCACAACAACTGGCATGAAACCACGGCCAGTAGGACCAGCAGGTGCTGGGAAGCCGATGAAATCATCAGGACGCTGATTAAACGCATCAGCTAGGCGAGAGGTATGATCGAATGCAACCCAAACTTCTTCGGTCAACAGCTGCTCCTGCATGAAGGAGTAACCCGTTGATGCCGGGTTGGTGTAGCTCCAAAGCTCTTTGAAATCGTTCCAAGCGGTTTCAGCTTCAGCTGAAGCGAACTTTGTCACCATGGAATTGGTGTACGACGGATACAGGTAGCCTTGGAAAAAACGATGCTTCAAGCCTTTAGGGCCTGCAGGAAAACCGAACTTTGGTGAACCTGTGGCGTCTGCCATGTTCTTAGCCCAGGCAATCAGCTGCTCGTAAGTCAACGCCATAACATCAGCGCCTTCAGGTAAGTGCTCCAGCGCTTTCTTGTTTGCTGCCATGATGTAGGTGGCTTGCATCCATGGAATGTACAGCTGCTGATCGGTACCTAGTTTGCCTAACTCGACAAATGTACCGTTAACGCCGGTAGTGTCAACGTCCGAAAGATCGGCTAAGTGATCAGACAAGCTGATCATATTGCCGTGCAGGCTGCCTAACAAACCAATCTTGCCGCTACCTGCCGTAGCTTCTGCTTCAATACGTGTTAACCACGGGCCTGTTTCACTCGGCTGAAAATCCACCTCGCCTTCGAAGCCAGACAGCACGTTTTCACGCATGGCCTGCGCTTCTTCAATCGGGTTGGCTTGTGTTGACCAAAACAACACTTCAGCCTGTGACGTTGATACCGCGCCTACGCTGGTACCAACAGCGATAGCAGCAGCTAACGCAGTCTTTTTGATAGTCATTACTCTCTCCAATACGGGTTTTGTACGGCCTACCGAGCCGTGGTTTTTGGTACACATTTCTATGCTGAGCTCTTTACGTTAGGAGCTGCAGCATGAGAACCTCTGGAAACTAAAAACGGGCGGATCAGTTGTTGTTGTGTCACTGTTTTGCCGTCAATAGAGTCCATTAAAACTTTGCCGATCTGTTCAGCTGTGGTGCGTGTGCTTTGATCAAACGTGGTCAGACCGGGTGGGACAACGGATGCTTGTGGAATGTTGCCAAAACCAATAACTGACAATTGATTGGGTACCGATATGCCAAGTTCGGAAGCCGCGTCCAACACAGCCAGCGCAATGTCATCGGTTAACGCTAGGATGGCCGTAGGTCGATTCGGTTGGCGAAGTACGCGTAAGGCTTCAGCGAAACACCCGTCGGTATCGAACCGATCAACATGACTGACGGTTACCGAAGCGTCTGAATCGGAATTTTCCAGTGTTTGAGTAACACCCAATTCGCGCACGTAACGAAACATCATGTGCTCAGTGATAGAAAACAGAGCAATGCGATGGTGGCCCAGCGATAAAAGCAAATCCGTGGCATGTGAGAACGCGAACTCACCATCGGTATCAATCCAGCTGTAATCACTGTGATCGTGCAAGGTGCGCCCGTGCGTCACAAACGGAATATTGCGCTTGCGCAAGAAATCCACACGTTCATCTTTTTCTTTAATCCGCGTAAGAACGATGCCGTCCACACGCCCGGATTCCACTGTCCGCTGCAGAACTTGCATCTCAGTTTGGTTGGCCGCGACGGTGTTAATCAATAGATCCTGACCGCGTTCAGCCAGTGCTTCGCCGAGTCCGGCAATAAATTCGCCGAGAAACGGATCACTGAAGGGTTCGGAGCGCAGAGGCAGGGTGAGGCCGATGTAGCCGCTTCGCCCGGTGACCAACATCTTGGCGGCGGAGTTCGGTACGTAATTCGCGTCGGCGGCGGCCTTGACCACCCGTAGTCGCGTCTTCTCTGCCACATCAGAATACCCAGCCAAGGCACGCGAAACGGTCGTGATCGAGAGATTCAATTCTTTCGCCAACGCCTTCAGCGAGCCTTTTTGACGGGTATTCTCAGGCGTCATTGAAAAATATCCAATAAAAGACCAAAAGGTTTTGGTAGGGCAACTTTCATCAAAATCACGGATTCAAAACGTTTCGGATGAGGAAGTTAACTCATATGTTTTTAAAGAACAAGCCTTTTTTCACAGCTCTAGAGCCGCCCAGTTGAAAAACTGGATTTTCAGAAGCTGTTAAGAGCCTGGGTTGGTCAATCAACCAGCCACTTTGGGCTATGGTTGGCGCATGAACAAAAGACTTGATAATTTGAGACGGCCAGGCTGGTTTTTGGTGTTCGTCTTGGCCCTGATCACTGGGTGCGTGAAGGTTCCCCCGGGGATAACACCGGTCAATGACTTTGATGGCGATCGCTACTTAGGCACCTGGTATGAGATCGCTCGAATGGATAACCGCTTTGAGCGAGGCCTGTTCAATGTCACTGCCACCTATGGCGACAACGGTGACGGCACTATCTCAGTGCTGAATCGAGGTTACAAACTTAGTGAAGAGCAGTGGCAATCGGCGTCGGGCAAAGCAAAGTTTGTTGAAAGTACCGATGTGGGTCATCTTAAGGTGGCTTTCTTCGGCCCGTTTTACGCATCCTATGTCGTGTACGACTTGGATGACGACTACCAATACGCGTTTGTAACCGGTATGAACAAAGACTTTTTGTGGTTGCTAGCGCGCGAGCCGCAGGTTCCGGACGATTTAATTAATCGTTTTAAAACCCAAGCTACCGAGCTCGGCTTTGACATGAGCAACATGGTGTTCGACATACAGAGAGAGGACCTGCCGCGATGACTGTGCGTCGCGTACTGTTAACCGGAGTCAGTCAGGGCTTAGGTGAAGCGTTGGCCATTGGATTAATTCATGCGGGTCACTCAGTTGCAGGATGCGCACGTAATGTTCCTGATCTGACAGAAATTTCAGCGTCACCATCCGCCTTGGCTGATGCGTTTAAGGCATCGGATTCCAGCCGCTTGGATTCTGTGGACCTAACAGACGATACTGCGGTGGAGGCATGGATAAACGATGTGCTCACTCACTGGGGTACACCGGATTTAGTGATTAATAACGCAGGCATTATCAACAGGAACAGCGCGTTGTGGAACGTGCCGCTTAGTGAGTTTGAGCAGGTCATGGCGGTTAACCTTACCGGAGTTTTCTCGGTCATTCGGCACGTATTGCCGGCTATGATAGAGGCCGGTGAAGGCGTCATAGCAAACCTAAGCAGTGGCTGGGGTCGATCAGTGGCTGCTGAAGTCGCACCTTATTGTGCGAGTAAATGGGGAATAGAGGGCCTAACGTTGGCGTTAGCTGAAGACTTACCACCTGGGCTGGCAGCGGTGCCGGTAAACCCTGGCGTCATTAACACCGCTATGTTGCAATCCTGCTTTGGCCCAACTGCGAGCAACGCACCAACGCCTTCACAATGGGCAAAGCAGGCAGTGCCTTTTTTTGTAGGTCTTAACGCCAGCGATAACGGTTTGTCATTGTCTGTTTAACCAGGGTTACGTCACGTTATGGGAAGCACCGGTGGCAAGCTTCGGCTTACCGCCATGCTCGGGTAGCGGGATAAATTCCTCTTCATCGCCGGGTACTGAATCAAAGCGCCCTTTTGACCATTCTTCTTTAGCTTGTTCGATTC
>JAHDCO010000007.1:55599-58119 GCA_020629835.1 Granulosicoccaceae bacterium | reverse complement strand
CGCTTCTTGTCTAAGCTGAACATCAGCATACAAAGTTGCCGACGTAGTCTGAAGCGGTGAGGTTTCTCCGAGAACGCTACCAGCAATGATGCGTGCATCAATACCGTCAGCGGTTACAATAGGTAAGTCGGTTTCGGCGTGGTGAATAAATTCAGGATCAGACTCTTCCTGTTCGCGCGGCAGAGCCATCCACGTCTGTAAACCAAACAATCGCTGACCGTTGCGCTTTTTATCATCACTGGTGCGCTCAGAGTGGACAATGCCGCTGCCTGCTTTCATCCAGTTCAGTGCACCCGGTCTGATTGCCATTTCTGTACCCAAACTGTCTCTATGAAGGATTTCCCCTTCGAGTAAATAGGTGAGGGTGGATAGGTTTATATGAGGATGTGGCCGAACATCGATACCTTGATCGGTTAGAAACTCGGCAGGCCCCATTTGATCAAAGAAAATGAACGGTCCGACCATTTGTCGCTCGGTCGATGGTAACGCACGGCGCACCGTCATCTCTCCCAAATCAACGGCGCGAGGCACGACGATTAAATCAACCGCGTCAGATGATGCGCGATCACCCAAAGTAGGCTCCGGACAAGATGTGAAACTCATCAGTTAACTCTCTTAATAGATGTGGGCTATAAACTGCTGTGCAGCAAAATTTCGCTTAAAGGAAGTCGTTGCCTCTCTTTTTGATCGCGCTCTCTGTACGCGTCCGGCAAGTCCGGATTAACTCCTGCGTATCCAATCGCAAGCGCTGTAAAGGGTTCAACGTGTTCAGGTAAATCAAAAGTTTGTTTGATTTTTTCAGGAACAATACCCGCCATTTGGTGCACTACCAATCCGCGTGTAGTGGCTTCCATGGTTAAAAACGCCGAGGCGGCACCTAAATCATGCTGGGCTGTACCGTTCTCTTTGCCGTTGTGCGTGTAGTGCGTAACGGTTAACCCGAGTGCCAACACCGGTGCGTATTGTGCCCACGGTTGGTTGCCCTCTACCAATGTGGCCAATACGCTTTCCCATAACGCGCTGTCTTCTGCACGGTTGGCAACAATGTATCGCCAGGGTTGCGCGTTGAAGGCTGACATTGACCAACGAGCGGCTTCAAACAGGCAATGCAAATCGTCTGATGAAACCGTTCGGTTGGGGTCTATCTCGTACGGACTGCGTCGAGCGCGAAAAACGTCGTGTACGGGGTGATCGGTTGCGTTGTGCATTGTATTGATCCTTTTTTCCTGTTTACTAAAGCAGTTCGAACAATAAGAATTCGGCCGTTTCGCCGCTGCTGAATTCCAGCAAACCGCCGCCGTCGATAGCGACGCCATCTCCTTTTGATAGTACTTGCCCATTGAGTGTTAATGAGCCTCTTGCAATTTGTACCCACGCTTTTGGAATATCGCCTAGGTTGTGCGCAATGTGTTCATCGCCATGTAATTCGGCCGCGTACACGTTGGCATTGGCCCGGGTTTGCATTGAGCCCAATCTGCCATCCGGCGACAGAAACAACGCTAATTTTCCGCGCTTTTCGCCAGGCGAAATATCCAGCGTGTCATAGCGAGGTTCTCCGCCTCTCTCGGCGGGCATCAACCACACCTGCAGAAATCGCATTCGGTCCGTCTCAGAGGGGTTGAATTCGCTGTGCGTCACGCCGCTGCCGGCACTCATGTACTGCACGCCACCTTCGCTGACCGTGCTGCCATTACCCATGGAATCCTTATGCTCCAGTGCGCCCTCTAAAACATAAGAGAAGATCTCGGCATCCTGGTGCGGGTGTGCCGGAAACCCCTGGCCACCGTCGACTTCGTCGTCGTTAATGACTCGCAGTACCCCATGGTTCATATGTTCTGCATCGTAGTAGCTGCCGAAACTAAAGCTGTGTGCGCTTTTTAACCAACCAAAATCGGCTTTTCCGCGCTGCTCAGCGGGCCTGAGCGTTAACGACTGCGTCGTGTTTGTCATGGTTGTCTCCCAAAAAAGATCTGACCTGTATTGGCCGTATGGCGTTACTTTAGGGTATAAGGATTACTAAACAAAGGTCGATGTAATCAACATATTGTTCTTCAAAATAGAACAATAGCGAGAGGTAGCCATGGACAAATTTGACGATTTACAGACCTTTGTGTGGGTCGCGGAGCTTGCTAGCGTGAGAAAAGCTGCCGATGTGCTTGACCGCGCTCCGTCGGCCGTCAGCCGGCGCATAAAAGATCTGGAAAAGCGATTGCAGGTGCAATTGCTCACTCGCACCACACGTCAGGTACAGCTTACGAGTGCTGGAGAACGATTTCTTGAAAAATCCAAGCACATACTGGAAGCCTTGGAAGATGCTGAGACTAGTGTCTCGGCAGATTCCCAGAGTTTAAGCGGCGATCTCAGGCTGACGGTGCCGTTAAGCTTTGGCGTTGCGCACATTGTGCCTGCGATAAATGACTTTATGGCATTGCACCCAGAATTGACGATCAATGCAGATTTCAGCGACAGCGAGCTGGATATAACGGCACACCGTATTGACCTGGCGATTCGTATCGGTCA
>JAHDCO010000007.1:0-55499 GCA_020629835.1 Granulosicoccaceae bacterium | reverse complement strand
ACAGCGAGCTGGATATAACGGCACACCGTATTGACCTGGCGATTCGTATCGGTCAGTTAAAAAACTCTACGCTGCGCGCCAGGCAGCTTGCACCCATACATTTTGTCGTTGCGGCGTCACCGGAGTTCTGGAATCAGCACGGCGTTCCGAAAAAGCCTCAACACCTCGCAGGCTTACCCGCCTTGTGTTACTCGAACACCGCCGGCGGCAATGTATGGTCCTGGTCAAATGATGCGGGTCAATCAGGTCAGGTACAGCTTGCATCACGATATCAAGCCAGCAATGGCGAGGCTTTAGTACAGGCTGCAATAGAGGGGTTCGGTGTGGTGCGCCTGCCGACGTTTTTGTTGGGAGATGCAATTGATAAAAAACGGTTGCAACCTGTACTGCTATCCACCAACTGGGGTATCGCAGGGCTGTATGCGGTTTATCCGGATACATCATTCCTGCCCAACAAAACCCGGCAATTTATCGACTTTTTGGCTGAGCGTTTTGATAAAAACCGTGAATGGGATGTTTGTTTACGGCGTTATCTGAAGAGAATTCATAAAGCGCCAGTAGCGAAAAAAAGAGGCTCTACGTTGATGTGAGCGCAAAGCTCAGGCCTTCGTACAAATGTGATGCGTTTTCACTCTATGAATCCTCAATAATATTTTTATCCAGTAGAGAATTAACATGCCAACTGAGCGCCGAGTTACTCGATAAAACCGGTATGCCAAGCTGTTTGGAGAACTCGTCCAACCAAGTAGCGGTACGTAAATTTGTACACGATGCAAACAGGGCATCGCACGGTGCTTCGGTGTGAAGATGGCGTAACGCGTTTTTTAACGATGCTTCGTCGATGCGGCAAACGTTTGTGTCGAGTGGTTCATTAAACGAAGCAAAAGACACGATGTCGAAACCTGAATCGGAAAGGTTTTGATGTAAGGCTTCCGAAACCGCCGGTTCGTAGGGCGTTAGCAGGCCTATACGCTTTGCGTCCAAAAATCGCAAGTTTGCCTTAAGTGCAGTAAGAGGGTTTGTGACCATAACGTCTGGCAGCTGTTGTTGCACGATGGCTTCTACGTTTGATTCACCGATGACGGTGCTGGCCGATGTGCAGCCGTAGGCCAACACACGGATAGGGGCTGCATGGGGTAACTGTTGAATAACGTGCGGTAGGCGATCAGCCATCGCACCCAGAGTGTCAGCGTTAACGGTTGAATCGTTGGCGATACGCGTATGCAATACGCGAGTTCCCGGCGTTAACCAATGTCTAAGCTCATCTTCAAGCACTTCATCGGTTTGCAACACGATAAAGGCAACAGTGGGTGCGCTTGGCGCATTCAGCGTATACGGCAGCGTTGTGCACTTTAGGCTCATGTTAGATACTCATGATGTCGCGCGGTGCGCGTTGGCTTAGCAGCTCATAGCCGGTTTCGGTAATCACAACGTTTTCTTCATGCACCATGACTTGACCGTCCCCATAACAGTAGCCCGGTTCTAACGTAATGACCATGCCGGGCTTGAGAAGTGCGGTTTCATGAGCGGTAAACGATGGGGTTTCTGTCAATTGTGACCCTAAGCCATGACCCAAACGGCCAACATCCCCCGTAGCGCTCTTGTCGCTATAAGGTTGCATGACAGATTGCATGGCGGCGAACACATTGCAGAACGGTTCTCCGGGTTTTAAAGCCTGAAGACCCGCTTCTGTAGCGTCCCACGCCACATGGTGTGCCTCGGCAACTCTGGCCGAGGGTATTCCAACGCTGTAGTTTCGATCAAAATCGCAGTAATACCCATCGCGTGTGCAGCCCGTATCCAAAATCAGCACATCACCTGGTGCCAACTGACGCAGGGAGGGAGGGCCGATAATGTCTCGATAACCATCGTGATCCGCACCACCGACTAAAAAAGCAACGTCGTCTACCCCGGCTGAAAGTGCACACTGTTTAAAAAGCTGGAATACCTCGATTTCGCTCATGCCAACGTTTAGTAGAGATGGCAGTTTTGAAAATACCGAAGAGGCGCACTGGGCCACGTAGCGGATGATACTGATCTCATGTGCTGACTTTATTTGCATAACGCGCTGTATAACCGACGTGGCATCCACCACTTCGTACCGGGCGCACTGATCTTTGAACCAATTCCAGTCTTGCAGCGGCATCCGCAGTGCAGTCTCTGGCCCCATGGGGACACCTAATCGCACAGGACGCTCTGAATTCAAAGCCGATGCCATCGCTTGCACAGTGTCAACCAGGGTTTCTCTGGCATGGGTGGGTGGGTGTGGCGAGGAATACGAAACGATATGCTCTATGGGAGTTGTTCGCATCAAGGGTTCGCCAATCGTAGCCACCACGGCAACCGGCTCACCTGTTGCCGGTAACAGGATGGTCCAGGTACGCGTAGGGCTTTGCCAGAACGGGGTTAAAAACCCGCTGACGTAGCGTACGTGTGGTTCTTCATTCAACATCATGATGTCGATATGTTCAGCTTGCATTTGTTGTTGCAACAAACGCCAACGTTGCTTGATTTCGTCGGCACTGAAGCCACGTGTTGGAGGTTGGGTCATGAGGGTTTGAGCGTTTTGACTAGGGGAGGGGTGCAATCATTGGAACAACGCGTCGAATTGCGATAACACGAAGTTTAAATCCGGGTTGTATGTGCTTCTAGCAACCGGTACGTCATCAGGCGATACGGTGTTCTGAGCGCCAAACCAATGCTGACCGGGATAGTACAGACAGCGACTGAACACCTCCCATTCATTGCCGTTACACACCAGCACTTCACCATCCTCGCCGTACAGTCGGTTTTCTTGATGTATCAGCACACTTTGGTGAGACTGATTTAGCACACGCAATTCAGGGTACGCGCTCTGTCGATAAATAACCTCTGAATTGCGAGGCGCTTTATCTAATGATGCAGCAGCTTTTTCGTTGTCGTACAGAATAAAGCGCCTTTCACCCACGAACCCTGTAATAAAACTCGACTGCACGTAGTCCATGTCCACAACGGAATCATAAGCACTGCCAACGAGTAGGGTCGGAACGCGCAGTGGTGTTTTTGGCCAGCGTCGCTGTAGCCTTTTTGCCGCTTTGTAGTATTGATAGGCACCGTTTATCGGGATAGAGTTGTACTTAACGGGGTTGTCTTCGATGATGATCCCGCCAAAGACCCACGGTTCAAACCTGGAGTAAATGCCAGCCCAACGTAAAAGGTGATCCATCTGGCTTTTGTAAGCGGGGGAAAACAACAATAAGCCGCTTAAATCTGGTGTCTCTGTAGCTAGTAAGGTAGCAATGACGCCGCCGAGCGAAAAGCCGCCCAAATACAGTGGTACATCCGGTTGTCGGTAAAGTGCTAAGTGTTGCCGTGCCGCTTGTATCCATTGCTTTGACCGAATGTTTAGCTGCGCTTCGGGTGTACTGCCGTGGCCGGGTAACAAAATGGCTCGAACATCAAAGCCACGTTTAACCAAGCGCTTGGCTATGTCTCGCCAGACAAAAGGGGAATCGTTCAGCCCGTGAATGAGCAGGAACTGCCCACGGTACTCTGTATTGGTGTCAGCCTTTAAGTCAAACGGTAAGTTGTACGCCACATCGCTATCACGGCGATTGGGCAGTTGAGTGTTTAGTAAGTACTGCTCGACCGATTTGATGTGTTGATCGAATGGCCTGGAGGGTGCTGGAAAACGGTTGCTGCTTTGCAGAGGCAGCGTTGTAGGCTGTGGGGTCGGGCCATCCTGAGCAAGCGCTATGGACGAAATCACGCTTAGTATGATTAAGCAATAACGCAGTATGTTTTGTAGGGTCGTCACGTGCCTTGATTTAACAACGCACGGTACACGGCCGGGTCGGTTGCACCTTCACAGCCGAATACCTGCACGCGGGATTCACTGTTAAGCCCGCAGTGTTGTTTCAGTGCTTCATTTTTCATAAGGCCTGCAAGGGCAATAACACCGGGAACGGCACATTCGCCGGCTTCGATGGTGAAGCCGCTGGCGTTACCGTTGGCAAAGCACTGCATGGCTAATGCAATTTGATCGTCAGGCAGGGTGACAGCAGCGGTGGTTACATTTTTCAATACCGGCCAGGCAAGTTGCGAGATTTCACCGCAAGATAAACCCGCCATGAGAGTTTCATCTTGTATGTGTACGGCAGTAATGGCGTCGTTTTTTAAACTGCAACGAATGCAATCGGCCTTATCGGATTCAACTATGATGAAAACGGGGGCTTGTTCATCTAATGCCGCCCACCAGGCAGAGATAACACCGGCGGCCAAACCGCCCACGCCCGCTTGCACAATCACGTGTGTCGGGGGCGCATCCATTTGCTTAAGCATTTCATCTACCATGACGGTGTAGCCGGCCATGACCGCACGCGGGATGTCGGTATACCCATCCCAGGAAGTATCAGAGATGATTTGCCAGCGATTCGCTGTGGCTTCGGCTGCGCATTGGCGTACCGATTCGTCGTAGTCGCCATCAATACGGTTGACCGTTGCGCCAAACTCGGCCATGGCCTGTTCACGCCCCGCGCTAACATCCTTGTGAATATATATTTGGCACGGACAGCCGGCAAGCTGCGCTCCCCACGCCACCGAGCGTCCATGGTTGCCATCAGTTGCGGTGGCAACCGTTAGCTCGCTCATAGCTTCTTTATAATCGCCGCGGCGCACTTCTTCGATACTGACAGTCGTTTGCAGCTGTTCACTGAGTGTGGTGGCGGCCCAATCTAAAATCGCAAACGCACCACCCAACGCTTTAAAGCTACCTAAACCAAAACGCTCGCTTTCGTCTTTATAGTAAACAGAGGCAACGCCGCAGGCCTGCGCTACCGGTGTTAACGCGTGCAGCGGTGTGGGCTTATAGCCAGGCCAGTGACTAACGGTATCGCATGCCTTGCGCATTAATGTTTTGCTCAGTGCGGGTGCCACTAAGCTTTCATACGGCGTGGGCGTTACCGTTTGGCTCCAAGAATCCGTTAAAGTTGATTGTGTTACGAGTACGTCTAACATGAGGTTGCCGTCTTTAGTTGCCACTGCTGTTCAATTTGCATGGCAGTTTTTATGGCCATCAATCCATCCTCACCGGTGACTAACGGTCGGGTGCCTTGATTAATTGCCTGGAGAAACGCACTGATTTCAGCGCGAATGGCGTCACCGCCTTCGTGAGTAAAATCTTCGCATTGAATAACCGGCATGCCATCGTCCGATTGTTGAGTCTTATCAACGCGACACACTCGGGCGGCATTGTCTTGAAAGTCGACAGCAACGTACGATTGGTTTTGAAAGATGCGCATACGCCGTTCTGTTTTGCCACTGACTCGGCTGGCGGTTACGTTGGCGACACAGCCGTTTTCAAATTCCAATCGAACGTTGGCAATGTCGGCCCCGTCTTCAGAGACCACTTTGATCGCACTTGCGCGGCAGTCCGCCACGGGAGAATTCACTAGGTGTGCAATGATGTCGATGTCATGAATCATCAAATCCAGCACGACATTGACATCGCTACCGCGTTTGTTAAACGGTGCCAACCGATGGGACTCAATGAATAAAGGTTGTTCAATCTCGTGCGCTACTGCTACCAGCGCCGGGTTAAAGCGTTCGAGATGGCCTACTTGCAAAACCGCATGATTGGCCTTAGCCACATCAATTAATGTCTGGGCTTGTTCCACGGTGGAGGTCATCGGCTTTTCGACCAGAACGTGAATGCCCGCTTCGAGTAAATCTTTGGTCACTTGATAGTGCGTCAGTGTGGGCGAGGCCACACTCACGGCATCCACCAACCCTATCAACGCCTTATGGTCCGTTACGGCATCAGCGCCTACCTCTGCTGCAATCTCTTGCGCGCGTTCAGTGTTTACGTCGGCAATGGCAATCAGTTTACTGTCGGATAAATCGCGGTATTTTTGAGCGTGAAAGCGACCGAGGTAACCGGTGCCAACAACGGCTGTGCGTAAGGTTTTTGTCGAATTGTTGGATTCCATAATAACCACGAGTGTACTTCGGATTGCCGGTGCATTGGAAAAGTTAAGGCGCTTCCAGCGGAAGGGTACCCGCGTGCCATGGCGACAATTTTTTCCTGCAGATTCAGGTTTCGTTAAAGGAGGTGGTTATCATTGGGCTATGAACCCAATAGTAACCATGAAGCCTTTCGTTATAGCCGGTGTTGATGAGGTGGGACGTGGGCCACTGGTCGGTTCGGTGGTCGCCGCCGCCGTTGTGCTCGATCCAGATAAGCCCATAACCGGTCTATTGGATTCCAAGAAATTGACTGCCGCAAAACGTGAAGCGCTGGATATACAAATTCGTCAACACGCGGCTGCCTGGGCCATTGCCGAGGCCACTCCAGCAGAGATTGATGACATCAATATTTTGCACGCGAGCTTATTGGCAATGCAGCGTGCTGTAAAAAAATTGAACACTTTCATCGATCTTGTGTTGGTGGATGGCAATAAATCTCCCGCCGTAGCCTGGCCATGCCAACCCATCGTTAAAGGGGATCAGCACGCCCAGTGCATCAGCGCAGCCTCCATCATCGCCAAAGTAGCGCGCGATCGGGATATGGTCCAGCTGCATCGCCAGCACCCCGAATACGGATTTGAACAACACAAAGGCTACCCAACACAGGCGCACCGAGATGCCATAATGAAGCACGGGGTGCTGCCCCAGCATCGCCGCAGTTTTGGGCCGGTCCGCGCGGCGCTTGAAACGGCAGGTGAAGCTCAGCAGGCCGAGACTACGGTACCGGCTTAGATAGCTTTACTGGTCCAAAAGTCCGTTATAGCCCAGCCGGGTAGAACCTGATTGGTCAACTTAATGTCGTTACCCACAATCCTTGGATAGCATCCTTATATGAGTTCAGCGTTTATTCATCTGTCTGTTCACAGTGAGTTCTCATTGGTCGACAGCATGGTAAGGATCAAGCCGCTGGTGAAAGCCTGCGAACACACGATGCCTGCGATCGCTATTACCGATCGGCACAATCTGTTTGCTTTGGTGAAATTCTACCGCGCGGCGCACGGTGCCGGTATCAAGCCCATTGCCGGTTCGGAACTCATCATAGAGGGTGAAGGCGAGGAGGACGCGTTCAGAGCCTTGTTCCTGGTTATGAATCCAGCCGGCTACAGTAACCTGACGCAGCTGATTTCGCGCGGTTATCAAGAGGGCCAGGCCAGCGGCACACCACGAGTGCGACGAGATTGGGTAGAGCGGGCTAGTGATGGGCTAATCATGCTGTCCGGTGGTATCAACGGCGATGTGGGGCAAGCGGTCGGCCGTGGGCGTCCTGAGGATGCCGAAAGGCTAGCGCTTCACTGGCAGTCGGTTTTCGGTGATCGCTTTTACTTAGCGTTAACCCGAACCAATAAGTCGGGCGAAGAAAACTACATCCACTGTGCTTGTCAGTTGGCGCAAACACACGGCATACCCGTTGTGGCGGTAAATGATGTGTGCTTTTTAGAACCCGATGACTTCACTGCACACGAAGCGCGCTTATGTGTTCAGGGTGGTTATGTATTGGCGGATCCAAAACGGCCCGTGACCGTTACCGATCAACAGTATTTAAAAACTCCAGAAGCCATGATGGAGTTGTTCCACGATATTCCTTCGGCTATTACCAACACGGTTGAAATCGCTAAGCGCTGCAGCGTCACACTTGAGTTAGGAACGCCGGTATTACCGGATTTCCCTATCCCTGATGGAATGACCGAAAGCGAATACTTTGTCAAAATTTCGCAAGAAGGTCTGGATGTTCGTTTAGCGCAGTTGTACGACACCACACGCAGTGACTTTAGCGAAATACGTAAGCCGTACGACGAACGACTACAGTTCGAGCTGGACGTTATCGTTCAAATGGGCTTTCCCGGTTATTTTCTTATCGTTGCGGACTTCATTCGTTGGTCGCGTGAAAACGACATTCCGGTTGGGCCAGGGCGAGGTTCGGGTGCGGGGTCATTGGTGGCGTACGCACTGACTATCACCGACCTTGATCCGTTAGCGTATGACTTACTGTTCGAGCGGTTTCTCAATCCTGAACGTGTATCCATGCCAGATTTTGATATCGACTTTTGCATGGATGGACGGGACCGAGTTATTCAGTACGTAGCGGATAAATACGGTGCTCATCGCGTTTCTCAAATCATCACGTATGGAACCATGGCAGCCAAAGCCGTGGTGCGTGATGTTGGGCGGGTAATGAGTCAACCGTTTGGATTCGTTGATCGATTGGCGAAGATGGTGCCGTTTGAAGTCGGTATGACTTTGTCGAAAGCGATGAACGAATCCGAAGATTTGCAAAAAGCCTATGAAAACGAAGAAGAGGTCAGAGAAATACTTGATCTTGCGTTTTCGCTTGAAGGCCTGTCCAGAAACTGTGGCAAGCACGCTGGTGGCGTGGTTATCGCACCAACCGCTCTGACAGACTTTGCTCCTCTGTACTGCGAACCTGATGGTTCCAGCCTGGTTACGCAGTACGATAAAGATGATGCGGAAGCGGTCGGTTTAGTGAAGTTTGATTTTCTAGGACTTCGTACCTTAACCATAATCGACAATGCCTTAGCAAACATTGAACAACAGACCGGTGAACGCATTGATTTGATGGCGTTACCACTGGATGACGCTGCCACTTATGACTTGTTGCAGCGCGCCTGTACCACGGCCGTTTTTCAGTTGGAATCTCCGGGTATGAAGCGTTTAATCGAACGCTTACAACCCAACACCTTTGAGGACATCATCGCGTTGGTTGCGTTGTATCGGCCCGGCCCGTTGCAGTCAGGCATGGTGGATGATTTTGTCGATCGAAAGCACGGCCGCAAAGCCCTTGCCTGGCCGCACGAAGATTATCAGCTCGACATTTTAAAGCCTATTCTTGAACCGACCTATGGAGTCATCCTGTATCAGGAACAGGTCATGCAAATTGCTCAGGTGATGGCCGGTTACTCGCTAGGGCGTGCGGATATTTTGCGTAAGGCGATGGGTAAGAAAAACCCTGAAGTCATGGCGCTACAGCGTGATGGCTTTGTGGAAGGTTGCGTTAAGAACGGTATCGATGAAGACCTTGCGTCGAATATATTCGCCTTGGTGGAAAAGTTTGCCGGTTACGGCTTCAACAAATCCCACTCGGCGGCTTACGCGTTGTTGTCTTATCAAACTGCGTGGCTGAAGGCACATCATCCAGCGGCGTTTATGGCGTCTGTATTGTCTGCAGATATGGACAACACGGAGAAGGTCGTCACGTTAATCGAAGAGTGCAACAGTATTGGCTTAAGTGTTATCCCGCCGAACATTGGTGAATCTACCGTGCGCTTCAGTGTGCCCGATTCGAAGACTGTGCTGTATGGGTTGGGCGCAATAAAAGGGGTGGGGGAATCGGCCCTTGCCAATGTATTAAAAGAGCGTGACGCTAACGGGGTATTTAAAGACCTGAACGATTTATGCCGCCGCGTAGATCCAGGTAGTGTAAACAAGCGAGTGTTGGAAGCCTTGATTCGTGCTGGAGCGGCAGATTCACTGGGCGCAAACCGGGCAAGCCTGATGCTGCAGTTGGAATCCGCCATGCAAGGGGCCCAACAGTTTCATCGAGACAAAGAGGCCGGACAAGTGGATTTGTTTGGCTTAGGCGAGCCTGCCGCTGAGGTGGCTGCCGATAATGAGCAGACGGATGTGATCGTCGTGGACGAGTGGCCTATGCGTGAACGTTTGCAACACGAAAAGGCAACACTCGGTTTGTACTTAAGTGGGCACCCCATCAATGAACATTTAAAAGAGCTTGAGCATTTCACGCATGGGCGATTACAGGCGCTGTGTGACAAAGCCGGTTCCGGCGGCTCTAACCAACCCAGCTTTCGGCAGCGAGGTGTTCCGGTGCTGGCGGCGGGTTTAATTTTTGGTGTGCGCTTTCGGGACACGGGCAACGGCAAAATGGCGTTCGTCACATTGGATGATCGCAGTGCTCGCGTGGAAGTGGTCATGCGCGGCGACTTATTGGAAACCAGCGCTTCGCTGTTGGTGAAAGATGAAGTACTTGTGGTGGATGGCGAAATGAGCCCGGATGAATTTAATGGCGGTTACAAAATCCGCGCAAAGGAAATTCATGATTTAGCCTCAGCCCGGGCCCGCTTTGCGCGCCGCCTGGTGTTGCGCCTGCACCGAACGCAACTGCAGGATGCAGGCTTGGAAGCATTATTGGCTACGCTGGAGCAGTACAACAGCGGCACCACGCCTTTGTGTATCGAATATGAGAACGACGATGCGCTAGCCGAGGTGCGAGCCGGGCATGGCTGGCGTGTGCAGCCGCAACCTGAATTGATTCGGTCGCTCGAAGCATTGACGTGCAAATCCAGTGTTGAGCTGGTGTACTGACGGGGCGCTAGAACAGCGGTAAACTGTGGGGATGAATCCGAACTTTCTCGATTTCGAACAGCCCATCGCCGAGCTGGAAGCCAAGATCCGCGAACTGCAATTCGCCACTGAAGATGCAGAGATCAATATCTCTGAGGAAGTGGCGAAGCTACAGGAAAAATGCGATTCGATGACGCAAAGCATTTTTGCATCGCTCACTCCCTGGCAAACCGCGCAGATGGCTCGCCATCCGCAGCGTCCCTACACCCAGCATTATATTGACGAGATCTTCACCGATTTCGATGAATTACACGGAGACCGGCTCTACGCTGACGATCACGCCATTATTGGCGGAGTGGCTCGGCTTAACGACGAACCAGTCATGGTTATCGGCCATGAGAAAGGGCGTGATACGAAAGAAAAAATCAAACGAAATTTCGGTATGCCGCGCCCCGAAGGGTATCGCAAGGCCAAACGCCTGATGGAAATGGCGGCGCGATTTGAAATGCCCGTTATCACGTTCATCGATACTCCAGGCGCTTATCCTGGCATTGGCGCCGAAGAGCGGGGCCAGAGCGAAGCCATCGCTCGTAATCTGTTCGTTATGTCGGACTTGAAAGTGCCGACACTCTGCTGCGTTATCGGTGAAGGCGGATCCGGTGGAGCGCTTGCCATTGGGCTGTGTGATCGAGTGATGATGATGCAGTACAGCGTTTACTCAGTCATCAGTCCTGAAGGGTGTGCGTCAATTTTATACAAGAGTGCCGAACGTGCTGCCGATGCGGCTGACGCAATGGGCATTACATCCACGCGCCTTAAAGAACTCGGTTTGATTGACCGAATTGTGGAAGAGCCGCTTGGTGGGGCACACCGCAATCCTGCTGCAGCGGCGCAGGCCCTGCGGGATGCGCTGGTGGAAGAACTAACGGTCTTGAAAAAGCTGACCGTCGCTGAGTTACAAAAAAACCGTGATGCCAAATGGCGCTCTTACGGTGAATACCAGGAGGCCTAAGTGGCTCGTACCCAGGTGCTGAAAAGCCCGTTGTTAGCATGAGCCAATACCGACAACCCGCCGAGGCACTATCGGAATTCCTGGCAACACAGTCTGGCATTACTGCGGTTACTGTCGCCTACAGTGGCGGGCTGGATTCGCATGTGCTTTTGCACCTGGCGGCAAGCATTCCGGCATTGAACCCGGAGATTAGGGTACGTGCTTTACACGTTAATCATGGTCTTCAGGAACAGAGCAATGCTTGGGCTGAACACGCAAGAGCAACCGCTACCGCGCTAGGTGTGCCCATTGACGTGGTGGCTGTGGAAGTGGACGAGGCGCATCCGGACGGCCCGGAAGCTGCAGCTCGCCTGGCGCGGTATGCAGCATTCTCTGCACACCTTCAGTCCGGTGAGCACATGTTGCTCGCGCAGCATGCCGATGATCAAGCAGAAACTTTTTTATTGCAGGCTTTGCGAGGCAGTGGCCCGGACGGGCTGGCTTCGATTCCAAAAAAACGCACCTTCGGCCCTGGCTTCATGTCGCGGCCGTTGTTGGCATGTGCTCAGGAACAGCTTCAAACGTATGCTGAAGAGCATCAGCTTGATCATATTCACGACAGCAGTAACGACGATACGCGTTACGACCGTAACTACCTGCGCCATGAAGTGTTGCCGTTACTTAAGGCGCGATGGCCAGCTGCGACGCGCACCTTAACCCGCTCAGCCAACCGTTGTTCGGCTGCCAGTCAAACCTTATTGGGGCTTGCCCAGGAAGATCTTCGTCAGGTGAGGCTACGTGGCGCGGCCGAGTTGTCAGTGTCTGAGATAAAAGCACTTCCTAGAGAACGGGCGTATAACGTGCTGCGTTTATGGGTGCGGCAGGGTGGTATGCGGATGCCGCGCTTGCAGGACCTGGCCGAGGTTTATCGGCAACTGGTTACGTCCCGTGCCGATTCGCAGGGAATCGTTAACGTCCGCGACTATGAGTTTCGCCGCCACAAAGATCGGCTGTATTTGCTGCCTCCTCAAAAAGAACCGGAGGCCTTCCATGTCGATTGGGAAGCGCCTTTCGAGCCGTTGCACATTCCCGAAATTGGTCAAACATTGACCCGTCAGGACTGTGAGCGTCAGGGCATCCGGTTGCCTAGTCACGGCGCTATTACAGTGCGCAGTCGGGTGGGAAGTGAATTGATAAAACTGGGGGAGCCGGCGTTTCACAAGGCGGTGAAGAAACTGTTGCAGGAAGCATCGGTGCCTCCCTGGCTTAGAGACGTTACACCGCTGATATACATTGATGGGCGATTGGCGGCGGTGTGGGAAATCGCAGTAGCTGTGGATTTTCGTCAAGGCACTGAGGCCCCACCAGAACTGGTCTGAGTACCCCTTAAATCTGGTATGCTTCTTACCCGTTCTGAGGTGATTCTCAACCTCGATCGCGGGCAACGCAGCTCGCTTGTTTTCGTCATTCACTTGCGTTGTCAGCGCCCGCCAGTTTGCGGAACGCATCGGCGCACATACAAAAGCTGACAACGGATCATGACGCGATTTATCTTCGTAACCGGTGGTGTGGTTTCCTCGTTGGGGAAAGGCATCTCCGCCGCTTCGCTGGCAGCACTGCTTGAGGCCCGGGGTCTGACAGTGACGCTGCTCAAGCTAGACCCGTACATCAATGTCGATCCAGGCACCATGAGTCCTTACCAACACGGCGAAGTGTTTGTTACTCATGATGGTGCAGAAACCGATCTTGATTTGGGTCATTACGAGCGCTTCGCGCGCATCAAAACCAGTCAGGACAATAACTTCACCACCGGCCGGGTATACGAGACCGTGATTGCCAACGAGCGTCGTGGGGATTATCTGGGTGCAACCGTACAGGTCATTCCGCACATCACCGATGAAATTCGGCGCCGCGTGGTAGCAGGGGCTAAAGATGTAGATGTGGCCTTGGTAGAGATTGGCGGTACCGTCGGTGATATCGAATCGTTGCCTTTTTTAGAGGCTATTCGACAGATGGCGATCGAGATGGGGCGTGAGAATGCGATGTTTATTCACCTCACGCTGGTGCCTTACATTGGTTCTGCGGGTGAGATAAAAACGAAACCCACGCAGCACTCGGTGAAAGAACTGCGTTCGATTGGTATTCAACCGGATATCTTATTGTGCCGTTGTGATCGGCCGTTACCCGATGCGGAACGTCGCAAAATAGGGTTGTTCACGAACGTGCGAGAAGATGCGGTAATCGCTGCCTACGACGTGGACTGTATCTATGACATTCCACGCATGCTACACGATCAAAATTTAGACTCCCTGGTGGTTGAACAATTTAAGTTGGACCTACCCGAAGCTGATTTGAGTGAATGGAAAGCTGTGGTTGACGGCATTCGTAATCCAACCAAAGACGTCACCATTGGCATGGTCGGTAAGTACACAGAGTTAACCGAAAGCTACAAATCTCTAAACGAAGCGCTAACTCACGCTGGAATCAAAACCGATAGTCATGTACAGATTCGGTATTTAGATTCTGAAAAAATCGAACGTGGTGACACCACGGCGTTCGGAGAGATTGATGCCATTCTGGTGCCTGGCGGTTTTGGCCACCGAGGCGTGGAAGGTAAAATACAAGCGGCCAAGTACGCACGGGAAAACAATGTTCCGTACTTAGGTATTTGCCTGGGTATGCAAGTCGCGGTTATCGAGTTTGCGCGTAGCGTGGCCGGTATCGATGGGGCTAACAGTTCAGAATTTGATAGAAGCGCTGAAGACCCTGTTATCGCACTGATCACCGAATGGCAGACCGAATCCGGTAAAACCGAAATACGCAGCAGCGATTCGGATTTGGGCGGCACCATGCGGTTGGGCGGGCAGTTGTGTCAACTGCAGGAAGATTCCCTGGCAGCAAAAGTTTACGGTTCAACCGATGTTGTTGAACGCCACCGACACCGGTTTGAATTCAACGATAACTACGCAAATCGCTTAGTTGAGGCGGGTTTAGTTATTTCGGCAAGATCAAACAATTCGCAAGGCCTGGTTGAAATGGTGGAATTGCCTGATCATCCTTGGTTTGTCGGTTGTCAATTTCATCCCGAATACACCTCGAACCCGAGGGATGGGCATCCGCTGTTCACCAGTTTTGTTAGCGCGGCTTTGGAACATCGTGCGCGCTCAGCAAAAAAAGACGCGACATCCGATTCTGGCGGTACTGAGCAATCCGCAGCAAATACTGTTTCGATTTCGGGCGCGGTGTAGCTACCATGGAATTGTGTGGCTTCGATGTTGGCATTGAACATCCTTTGTTTGTTATTGCTGGGCCCTGCGCGATTGAGTCGGAAGCGCTTGCACTTAGCACCGCGGCTGACCTTAAAGCTATGGCCGAACGGCTGTCCTTGCCGTTAATTTATAAATCTTCATTCGATAAAGCCAATCGATCCTCGGGTAGCAGCCCACGCGGGCCTGGCTTGGAAGAGGGTTTACGCATTTTAGAAAAAGTACGCTCAGAAGTTGGCGTACCCGTACTAACCGATGTTCACGAGGATACGCCAATGGATGAGGTGGCCTCGGTGGTAGACGTTCTGCAGACGCCTGCGTTTTTATGCCGCCAAACCAACTTCATCGAACGAGTTGCAAAAGCCGGCAAGCCGGTCAATTTAAAAAAGGGGCAATTTCTTGCCCCTGACGATATGGTCAATGTGGTGGAAAAAGCCCGTGCTGTGGGCAATCAACACGTGATGATTTGCGAGCGAGGGGCTTCTTTTGGGTACAACACCCTGGTGTCCGATATGCGAGGCTTAGCCAGCATGCGCAGTAATCGCTGCCCTATCGTTTTCGATGCCACCCACTCGGTACAACAGCCTGGGGGTAAAGGCAAAACCACCGGCGGTCAACGCGAATTTGTGCCGGTACTGGCCAGAGCAGCGGTCGCCGCAGGTGTGGCGGGTGTATTCATGGAGACACACCCGGACCCTGACAAGGCATTAAGTGACGGCCCGAATGCGTGGCCATTGGCTAAACTCGAAGGACTGTTGGAAAGTCTCATGGAAATAGATCGTGTGGTTAAGCGGCAGCCATTTGCGGAAACCGAATTTTTACCCTAGCCCAGTACTATTATCCGTGGCAGTTGGGCCAGCGGTTTGTTGTGTCACTCGTTGCCTTGTGCAACGACTTAATTAACAAAAAACATCAAGGATTCAAGGCAACGTGAAAATCGTCGACATCATCGCTCGTGAAATCATGGATTCTCGGGGTAACCCGACTGTGGAAGCTGATGTGGTGCTCGCCTCTGGCGTACGCGGTCGCGCGGGTGTGCCCTCCGGCGCCTCAACAGGCTCGCGAGAAGCTTTGGAATTGCGTGATGGTGATAAGGCACGGTACAACGGCAAAGGTGTTACCCAGGCGGTGGCTAACATCAATGGTCCGATCAAAGAAGCGCTGATGGGCGCTGACGCGAGCGCACAGCGTGACATCGACAATCGCATGCTTGAGCTTGATGGTACGGACAATAAATCAAAGTTGGGTGCCAACGCGTTGTTGGGTGTGTCTTTGGCGAGTGCCCATGCGGCCGCGGCTGAATCCGGCCAGATGTTGTTTCAATATTTAGGTGGAGAAGATGCGGTGAACCTACCCGTGCCGATGATGAACATCATTAACGGCGGTTCGCATGCTGATAACAGTGTGGATTTCCAGGAGTTTATGGTGATGCCGGTTGGCGCAGCATCATTTAGCGAAGCCTTACGCTGTGGCGCTGAAATATTTCATGCGCTGCGTGGCGTTCTACAGGCAAAAGGCATGAATACCAACGTAGGTGATGAAGGCGGGTTCGCTCCCAATTTATCTTCAAACGAAGAAGCACTGGAAACCATTTTGGTCGCGATTGAAAAGGCGGGTTATGCGGCAGGTAAAGATGTTTACCTGGCGCTGGATGTAGCCAGTTCGGAATTTTACAAAGACGGCGTATACGATTTAGCCTCTGAAGGTAAGCAGTATGACTCAGCGGGGTTTGTGGATTTTCTGGCCAACTGGGTGGATAACTACCCCATCATTTCAATTGAAGATGGCTTGGACGAAGGCGATTGGGATGGTTGGAAACTCTTGTCGGATAAATTAAATTCTCGCGTTCAATTAGTGGGCGACGATCTGTTCGTAACAAACCCCAAAATACTGCAAGAAGGCATTGATAAGGGTATAGCCAACTCAATCCTTGTGAAAGTAAATCAGATTGGTACCTTAAGCGAAACCTTAGACGCTATCGAGTTAGCTCATAGCTCCGGGTACACATCGGTTACTTCGCACCGTTCGGGCGAAACCGAGGACACCACCATTGCGGATTTGTCTGTGGCAAGTAACGCTAAACAGATTAAGACCGGTTCCTTGTCTCGTTCAGACCGAGTGGCAAAGTACAACCAACTGCTTCGCATCGAAAACGCTTTGGGAGACCGCGCCAACTATGCTGGAAAGGCCGCGTTCAAACATGCGTTTGAATAGTTCTTACGATTAACGGTACGCGTAGAAGTTATCGCTTGTGAAATGGCTTATTGGCTCATTGGTCGTGTTGCTGCTGGTGCTGCAGTATCGGCTGTGGATTGGCGATGGCAGTATTCAGCAGTACATGGCTTTGCGCAAAGAGGCCCGCGAAACGCATACCAACTTATTGCAACTGCGCAGCCGTAACCAGGCGTTGGAAGCGGAAGTCGCGGATTTAAAAAGTGGCCTGGATGCCATTGAAGAACGTGCCCGCACCGAACTTGGGATGATAGATGAGAATGAAACGTTCTATCAATTCGTTAAACAGCGAGGTGCGGCTGCAAGTGCGGCTGCAAGTGCGGCTGCCAGTGCGGGTGACTCAGATGACGAAAACGCGCCTCCAGCTGTTCCACTGGATGCCGATGGTTCCGCTGAGGGGCCACCTTTAGACCCGCAAGGCAATGCCATAGCGGCGCCTGCCAGCAACGTAGCTGAGAGTAATTAACGTTTGGCTATTTGGGGCGTCATTCCGGCTGCGGGTTTTGGTGAGCGAATGCAGTCATCGATCCCAAAACAGTATCTGGAGTTGCATGGTCAATCGCTGCTGATGCGATCGATTAATACATTATTGGCTAATCCGGCTATTGACGGCGTTGTGGTGGTACTGGCTGAGAACGACACCGGTTTCTCCGACTTGCCAGACTCGATTCGTTCGCGGTTAATCACCGCGACCGGTGGTGATTCTCGCGCAGAATCGGTGGCTGCCGGGGTACGCTCAGTTCAACACGAAGCCGGTGATGACGCCTGGGCCTTAGTGCATGATGCAGCGCGACCCTTACTGAGCTCAAGGGACTTGTTGAATTTAATCTCGCAGGTTAGCGCCAGTGATTGCTGCGGAGGATTATTAGCAGCACCAGTACAAGACACTCTAAAGCGAGCGGATCACACTGGCACCGTTGAAGTTACCGTTGATCGCAGTGACTTATGGCAAGCACAGACCCCGCAAATGTTTCGAGTTGGCGCTTTGTTATCCGCGTTAGCCCGTGCAAAGCGTGATGGCGTTACGGTGACAGACGAAGCGTCTGCACTGGAATACGTCGGTGAAAAGCCTCGGGTCGTACCGGCTATGGATCCCAACTTTAAATTGACCCGGCCATCGGACTTAGCGCTGGCGACAGCTTGGTTGGCATCAACAAACAAACCCACCACATCATCAGACTAAGTTATGAGCATACGAGTAGGCACAGGCTTTGACGTTCACGCTTTTGAGGCAGGTGACCATTTGATGTTGGGCGGTGTTCGAGTGCCTTTCACCCAACAGTTCCGTGCGCATTCGGACGGGGACGTGTTGCTGCATGCTATTTGCGATGCATTGCTGGGTGCCGCAGCCCTTGGAGATATTGGCCAGCATTTTCCTGATAACGATGAAGCTTTCAAAGGGGCAGACAGTCGTGATCTATTGAGGCAGGTGGTGGAAAAGGTCAGAACGTGTGGGTTTGAATGCATGAACATCGATGCCACTTTGATTGCCCAGGCTCCCAAGATGCAGCCGCATCTACCCGGTATGATTCAAAACATTGCAGAAGACGTGGGCATTGAGGTTGCGTGTGTCAATGTAAAGGCAACCACGACGGAACACTTAGGGTTTTGCGGCCGTGGTGAGGGTATCGCTGCAATGGCATCGACTTTAGTCTGTGCCATTGAAACGGTTTAAGTGCTATAGGTTACCGCTGTAAGGGGCTTCTCATATCCCTTTCCGCCAACGAATTATTTAGAGCGACGTTTTATGACTACATTAGCGATCATTGGTGGTACCGGTTTATCCCGCATGGAAGGCTTAAGAATTGCTCGGCGGGAAATGGTGAAAACACCGTTCGGTGCGCCGTCGTGCCCCATACTATTCGGCGAACTCAACGGATTATCCGTAGCCTTTCTGGCACGGCATGGTAGCCAGCATCAAATCCCGCCGCACCAAATTAACTATTGCGCCAATCTATGGGCTTTGCACTCGGTAGGTATAGAACGCATTATTGCTGCAGGCGCTGTGGGGGGAATTGCGGATGATTGTTTGCCGGGTACGGTTGTTATTCCTGATCAAGTCATCGATTACACCCATGGTCGAGAAAATTCGTTTTTTGATGGTACGCATGGTTTGAACGGCGTGACGGTTCGGGCGATTGACTTTACCGAGCCGTACAACGCGGACTTACGCACGGCGTTGATACAAGGCGGTGATGCGAGCGATGTGCCAGTGGTCACTAGCGGCACTTACGGCGTATCCTCGGGCCCTCGTTTGGAGACAGCGGCTGAGATTCGACGAATGGAGAACGATGGCTGCACAGTAGTGGGTATGACAGGTATGCCAGAGGCGGCCTTAGCTCGCGAGTTAGGCATAGAGTACGCGTGCTGCACAGCGGTGCTAAACCGGGCGGCCGGCAAAGATGGCCCCATTGATACAGCCCAACTGAGCGCAGCTGTTGACGTTGGAATGAAGAACGCTCGCACGGTTATCATGGCTGCGTTAGCAAATTTAAAGTGATCTATCGTGCCATCATCGGTGCAGCTTCCTTCTGATTTTACTGAGCCAGCGGCTTGGAGGGCTGCAGACCTGCAGCTTGACGAAGCAGCCTGGTTGAAAACACTGACACCTGCAGAAGTACACGAGTTGGAGGAAGCGGCCCAGCGCTTTTTCTCCAAGCATCAGGACCTCAAACAGTTAACTAAAGCGTGTTTTGATCTGCCAACCCTGCAGCCGTATTTGGAAGGACTAAGAAAGCAGCTGTTGCACGGTAATGGCGTAACGGTGATGCGCGGGTTGAATGTAGAAGAGTATTCCCTGGATGAGGCGGCGTGTATCTTCTATGGAATCGGCGCACACTTAGGTCAATCACGGCCGCAGAATGCTCAAGGGGATGTACTCGGTCATGTAAAAGACCTGGGTTTATCTTCAACTGATGCCAATGCACGAATTTATCAAACTGCCGAGAGGCAGTCCTTTCACACCGACAGTGCCGATGTTGTGGGTTTACTGTGCTGGCGATCCGCAAAACAGGGCGGAGATTCATTGTTGGTTAGCGCACTGACGTTGTACAACGAATTTAAACGACAGCGACCCGACCTTTTGCCATTGCTTTTTGAACCGATTGCTACTGACCGCCGAGGTGAGGTTCCCAAAGGGCAGTTGCCGTATGTATTGATACCTGTGTTTAGCTGGTTCGAACAAAAGTTGACTGTCTTCTACCAACGCCAATACATTGAAAGTGCTCAACGTTTCGGCGGTGCGCCTCGCTTAACCAATAAACATATTGAAGCGTTGGATTTGTTCGATGCGTTGGCAAATGATTCTGAATTGCACTTTCGCATGCGCCTGGAGCCCGGTGACATGCAGTTTGTCTATAACCACTCTCAGCTACACGACAGAACAGCGTTTGATGATTGGCCTGATGAACCACGACGCAGGCATATGCTCAGGTTGTGGTTATCAATCGAGGGGGACCGAGCATTACCTGAATGCTTCAGGGCACGTTATGGGTCTATCGAAGTGGGTAACCGAGGCGGGATCGTGCTCGAGTAATTGGCTGTGCCTGTAACACCAAACGAAGCTTTATCCGGAAAATGACACGCCACAGTCTTTACAGCCAAATCCCTGATAGGGAGAAGCGTGTTGCAAGCGTGTAAGCCCAAGACACTTGCACAGTTTAGAGCTTATGAAGCACAGAAATCGATCCGAACCTCTGCCGTCCATAATACTTATCACCTAGTGTGCCCATGTCGGAGACATTGAACGAAAAAGCCCAGTTTTGTTTAGAGAAAGCAAAGCCAGCTGTAACACCGCCAAAATGTTTGTCCCAATCCAGGGAGGTCGTATTCGATGAAGAATTGCCCTGGAAAATCATATTGTTCAATTCGTAATAAGCGGTTGCACCTAGAAAACCAAACCAACCTTGTGGCTGGGCAACAGGATTCACTTCACGGCTGGTAAACATAGCGAACACGCCGTGGCTTTCTTTTAAGAATTTACCGATGCGTAGAAAAGCTGCGCCCCCAAAGCCAGATCGATAGTTTCCGAGATTTCCGTAAACCCCAGACACCAGATCGGTTTCAATGCCATTGACTGGACTAAGCGGTTGCTGTTTAAAACGACTGGCTGATAATCCCAACAGCAGTTCATTTTCCAGCTGATAATCCCATCCTTGCGGGATAACAGAACCGGTGACATTGTGGATAGCCTTTTGCGAACGCTCTGCTAGAGAGGCAGGTCCTACCGCACCGACCAACAGTGATATATACGTGGAACGAGCATCACGAATGGCCGCGATACCACCCTGCCAAAACAGAAAACCTGCATAGGGTAGGTCATTCGTTTCAGGAGGGAGCGCTGTGATATCGCGTGGGGTAACCATAACCTGAGATAGATTGTGCACTTCAACCCAGGAGTCTGCTGAGAGCGCATTTGCCAGTCTTGCCTGAGGCCGCAGATACCAAGGTATTGCAGCTTCACTGGACAGAGGCCCTGGATTCAGCTTGAAAGAACTGACGAACAATCCATTCGTATAACCATCATCTGACCCTGTAAACAGATCGTTATCCAAACTTAGGCTTATCCAGTGTTCAGAAGAATCAGCCAATGCAGATTGAATACAGAACAACATGGCTAAAACGGTAGCTCTAACGAAATATCTCAAAATTTTCATAAACGTTTATTGCTAAGAATGAGGTGATTAAGCCCCAGCAAGGTATTTATAGGTATACGCCAACCGATTAGATGGACATTCGTTGTTTCATCTTATTTTTTCAATAGGTGTTCTGCAATTTATCGATGAGCCGGTCGTGCAGAGAAACTCTTAGATCAAAATCACTCAGTTATTCTTGTGCACCCAGGCCCTAACTATCTCGTATTACGAAATGAGCAGCCTATAGCTCGAATAGCAAACCTTACTTAACGGTTGGGTATCATCTCACCTTAAAACGATACATCAGTCACCGCATTCTATGATCCAGCTTGAAAATATTGCCCTGAGTTACAGTACGGCGCACACCTCGGTAGACGTACTCAAAGATCTCAACCTGTCAGTATCCTCGGGTGAACGGGTTGCCATCATTGGGCCATCAGGTAGTGGCAAAACCTCGCTGCTGCTGGTTCTTACCGGGCTAGAACAAGCGGACTCAGGCACAGTAACCATCGACGGTAAGTCCCTGGCTGGGTTGAATGCAGACGAGAGAGCTGATCTACGTCGCGAGCAGGTTGGCATTGTGTTTCAGTCATTTCATTTAATACCGAGTCTGACCGCTGAAGAAAACGTTGCGCTGCCCTTGGATATTGCCGGTGAAAAGGGTGGACGTGAACGCGCCGCGCGTATGCTGGAAAGGGTGGGCCTGGGGCAACGTGGCGCGCATTACCCTTCGCAGTTGTCAGGGGGTGAGCAACAGCGAGTCGCCATCGCTCGCGCCTTAGTACACGAACCCAAACTGCTGGTTGCCGATGAACCTACTGGGAATCTAGATGAGCACACGGGTGAAGCGATTATGCAGTTGTTGTTTGATCTGGAAAACGACACAGACACGACCTTACTGCTGGTTACTCACGATACTGAATTGGCAAAACGCTGTGATAGAACACTGCGTTTGCATGAGCGGTCACTGCATGAGGTAACCGCATGATCCGGTTTCTGTTACGAGACTTACGTGGCAGCATGAACACTCGGTCTCTGTGGGTATTTTGCGCCAGCTTGTTCCTGGGTATTACGCTCATATCTGCGTGCGCTGGCTTACTGCAATTAGTTCGCGGTGGCCTGGCTGATCAGCAGCGCTCATTGTTTGGCGGTGATGTACTGCTCAGTGACCGTGCTCCGATTAGTGAAGAGCAACGCGCCTGGTTGGATGGCAACGGAACCGTCTCACTGCTGCAGGAACTCCGGACGATGATGGGTACGGACGACGATCGCTTTACCGTCATCGAGCTGCAAAGCGTTGACGAGAACTACCCACTTTATGGTGAGGTGCAGCTAGCACCCGGCATGGCGTTAGCGGATGCCGTTACCCGCGCATCTGATGGAACCTGGGGAGCGGTGTACGACCGTGCACTGGCGGTGGAGTTGGATCTTCAACCCGGGCAGCGCGTCACGATAGGCGAATTAACCGTTGAACTTCGTGCCGAAATCATTGAACAACCGGATAGAAGCTTACGGGCCGATGTGCGTGGGCCTCCAATCATCGTAGACGAACGAGCTCTCGCCGAGTCAGGCTTAACCGGGCCAATGAGCCTCGTGGATTACGATTACCGCATTCGGTTGGACGACCAGGATCCTATTGCGTGGAGAGACGCCTTACGGGATGCCTTTCCAGATGCAACATGGGAAGTGCGTACCCTTGTAGAGCGCGGGGAGTTAGTGGGAGAGCGGCTTAATCAGGTTGCGTCAGTGCTCCTGCTCATCGGTTTTTCTACTTTGCTAATAGGCGGCTTGGGAGTAACTAACGGTATTGCAGCGTACCTACAGAGCAAACTGAAAACGTTGGCAACGTTACAATCGCTCGGCGCGCGATCCGCTCAGGTCTCGTTTGCGTTTATTGGTCAAACGCTGATATTAGCGCTAGTGACAAGCTTAATAGGCGCAACGGTAGGTGCTCTAATCGCGTGGTTGGCTGCCTTGGCTTTATCCGAGCAGCTTCCGGTGGATACACAGCTTGTTGCGCTCGCCTGGCCCGTGCTCGCGACAACACTTTTCGGTGTGTTAACTGCGATGTTGTTTTCCTTACCAACATTAGCGCGCACATTAGGGTTGCCTCCTGTGATGTTGATGCGCGGTGTGGATTTGGCGGGACATCGAATTGCATTAAACCCTAAGTGGTGGCTTGCAACGCTGATAATTTTAGTGCTTACCATTGTGCTGCTTTTGATCATGGTTCCCAGCCCATTGATTGGGTTTGGGTTTGTGGTAACCGCCTTTTTACTTCTGTTCTCTCTCGATGGTATCGTCAAACTGTTACGGCGGGTAGGACAGAAGCTAAGCGTGCAGCCGTATCTTGAGCGCCGTTTTGCGGTGCGCATGGCATTAGCGGGTATGCACCGTCCGGGGTCTGCTCTGCGGCCAATGCTATTGTCCCTTGGTACCTCTCTTACGGTTCTGGTTGCCTCCGCTTTAGTGATTGCAACGTTATTGAATACACTGAACAATACGGTGCCAGCGCGCGCACCGGCACTGGTTTTCTACGATATTCAGCAAGCTGATATCGAGGCCTTTAAACAAACCAACGCCGGCGTAGACACAATTGAACAGCTGGCAACCGCACCGTTGGTTTTAGGGAGATTACGAGCGGTGAACGGTGAAGCGCTGTTCGACAGTGATGATGCTGAACGAGCGTTTGAGGCCAACGATGAACACAAGCTGAGTTGGCGAGTACCCGGGGTTGATTCCACCACGATTGACCGTGGTGAATGGTGGCCAGACGATTACGCAGGCGCACCTCTGGTAGCGATGGAGGATCGCGAAGCGGATCAATTAGGTTTACAGGTTGGCGACAAATTGCAGTTTGCGATACAAGGTCAAGAGCTTGATGTAACGTTAGTCGCCATCTATGAACAAGCTACCCTTGAAACGCGCTTTTGGTTTGAGGCCGTGTTTAGCCCTGGCGTACTGGATCCGTTTGTCACTCGACATGTGGGTAGCGCCTGGCTGACGGCTGATGCGCCTGCCGACTCAGATATTGAAGCAATGAACACCATCGCTGCAGCTCACCCGGGTGTTGTAACCATACGCACGACAAGAGCCCTGGATGCGGCACGCTCGGTACTGCAAAACGCGGCACTTGCGGTTTCTTTAATTTCAGCGGTAAGTCTGATTGCCAGCATTCTCGTGATGGCCAGTGTCTTAGCGGTTAACCGTCAGCGACAGGTGCACGAGGCTTCCGTACTACACGCCATTGGTACGCGCATGCGCACCGTCATGTCGGCGGCAGTTGTTGAGTACGCCATCATGGGCTTGGTGGTATCGCTTTTTGCCACGCTGATCGGTGGTTTGCTCGGGCAGGGGATTCTGACTTTTTGGATCGAATTGCCTTCAGAGGGTGTACGAAGTATTGCGCCCGCGGTGGCGTTTGGTGTGTGTGCTTTGTGCTTACTCGGTGCGGCTACGTGGTTATCACGAACATTGAAAGCAAAACCAGCGGTGTTATTGCGTGAATCCTAGAAGCAGTGCGAGCGAATGTTGAATTTGCATAGCGCTACCTGTTTTAAAGTCTTTAATGGTTGTTGTATGCCGCATCAGCTCTGCGCACGGTGTGGTGCAAGTCTAACATCAGCGCTAAGTTTGCTTATGAGAGATAACAAAGCTTCGCACAATACCTAACGAATAGTCTCTGGCCGTCTGTTCAATAAAAACTGAGAAGTCCTGTTCGGAGTCACCGTTGGCCGCATCTGAAATTGTTCTTACCACCCCAAACGGAATCGAGTAGGCATCGCATACTTGAGCAACGGCGGCGCCTTCCATTTCCACGCACACCACGCTGGGTAATCGTTGCGCAATATTCTGGGCTAGCGACGTATCTGAAATGAATTGATCACCACTGGCAATATCTGCCTGCCGAACTATCGGTTGGCGTGTTCGTTCCGTTTCTAATCTGGCGTGCTCAGACTTTTCGTTCCGTTCGTCCAGATAGCTCTGTGCTGCTTGCGCTAGAGCATCGGCTAGTTCATTTGATGCGGCAATGGCAGCGCGTCCGAGCAGAGGAATTTCATGACGCGGTAAAATAGGGCGCACGTCTAAATCGTGTTGATAGAGATTTTTGGCAACTATTACATCACCTTGCACGAGCGTGGCATTGATGGCGCCGGCAACACCGGTGAAAATAAGTTTCGTGATGTTGAATTTCGTGACCAAGCAGGTTGCGGTTATAGCGGCGGCTACCTTTCCCCAATGAGCGAATACCAGCACAACGTCGGCCCCGAAGAGTGTACCGATGTAATAGCGTCTACCGCCTATAACAGCGTCTTCGTGCACATCCATCGCATCAATCAATGACGCAATCTCCTCGTGCATCGCCGACATGATGGCAATACGGGGGCTTATGTCTTTGTTCATAGTTACGCTTTCAGTACTGGCTTTGCGGGATGTTGTGGTATTGAAGGTGCCTTAGTTCAACGAGTTATGTACCGCAAAACGTTGCTGTAACACGCTCTTCAACCGCTGGTGCTAACGAAAACTTCGGATGGAAGGTAAACGGTTGACTCAATGCGTGTTCAAACTCATCAAATAACGTCCAATCGCCATGCACTGCCGCTTGTATCACGGCTTCCACCCAGTGATTGCGCGGGATGACAGCCGGGTTGACCGATTGCATACGGTTGACGTCAAGTTCATCCTCCGACTGATTTACTTCGGCTTGCCAGTCAGACACCCAGTCGGTGATAGCAACAGCGTCATCAAATAGCTCAATAAAACTGTCTTGATTTGAATCGGACAACGCTCGAAATGCGATGGTGTAATCGACGGCATCAGCCTGCATTAACAACAGCAATTTTTCTGTTAGCTCGATGGCGACTTCCGCTGTTGTATTGAAAAGACCTAACTTGTCTTTCATACGCATAGCGTAGGCTTCGGCGTACAGTGTCGGAAATCGATCAACCGCGGCTTGAGCCATGGCCAGTGATTCAGACTCATCAGCAGATAACATAGGTAATAACGACTGCGCCAGCATGGCCATATTCCAATGCCCAACCCGAGGTTGGTTTTCAAACGCATAGCGCCCTTGCCGATCGATGGAACTGAAAACCTTTCGTTGGTTGAATTCATCCATGAACGCGCAAGGACCATAGTCAATGGTTTCACCCACTAGCGAGGCGTTATCGGTATTCATCACCCCATGAATAAAACCCAGCGCCTGCCAGCTGGCAATCAGAGTTGCCTGGCGTTCTATAACGGCGTTCAACAGCGCGAGCGGTTTGTGCTCATCGTTTTGTAAATCGGGATAGTGGTACGTGATGAGATGATTGATTAAGGCTTCAACGCCCGCAGCGTCCTGTTGCGATGCGAGATACTCAAAGTGTCCTACCCGGGTGTGGCTGGAAGCCACACGGGTCAATATGGCTCCAGGCAGTGGCCCGTTTTCACGAAGGACAAATTCACCGGTGGTGACGGCGGCCAATGCTCGTGTGGAATTCACACCATAGTGCGGCATGGTGTTGCTGATCAGATATTCACGTATGACAGGGCCTAACCACGATCTGCCGTCTCCGCCACGTGAATAAGGTGTACGTCCTGAGCCTTTCAGTTGCACTTCCAAATGCTGGTTGCTGCTTGTCTCAACGTCGCCTAGCAAAATAGCTCGCCCGTCGCCCAGGGTTCCTGACCAATGACCGAACTGATGACCCGCATACGCGGTTGCCATTGGGTCGCTGTTGGCCAGCACGGTGTTGCCTGAGAATATCTGCGCCAGCTCGGCTTCGTTCTCATCGGTACGTTGTAACCCGAGCTCCGCGCCTAATGCCTGATTAAAAGCAAACAGCGACGGCTCTTTTACTGGAGTAGGATTCAAACGGGTATACAGCCGCTCCGGCAATTGGCCAAAACGGTTATCAAACGGTAAGTGCACCGGTTGCGGGCTCATGAGATTCTCTTGGCTGATAAAGATTCAGCCCGGTGGGCTGTGTACACTGGTACGAAACGTTGAGGATACCGTATGCCCATCATTAATCGCTTCGCAGACTGGCACGACGACATCGCAGAATGGCGACGTGAGATTCACGCCCACCCCGAACTGCAGTACGACGTGCATCGTACGGCGGCATTTGTCGCCGAGCGCTTAAAAGACTTTGGTGTGGATGAAATTGTCACGGGCATTGGTCAAACCGGTGTCGTGGGGTTAATTCACGGGGAGTTGGATGAACGCACAGATGCACCGAGGAAGGTTGTGGGCTTGCGAGCGGATATGGACGCGCTGCCGATACAAGAGGTTAGGGATCTGCCTTACAAGTCCACGGTTGAGGGAAAGATGCACGCCTGTGGGCATGACGGGCACACGGCCATGTTGTTGGGAGCTGCTCGTTATTTAGCAGAAACACGTCAGTTCAAGGGTACCGTGGCGGTCATCTTCCAGCCCGCTGAAGAAGGTGGCGGTGGTGGTAAGGCCATGGTGGATGACGGCATGATGGAGCGGTTTGGTATTCAGCAAGTGTTTGGTATGCATAACCTGCCGGGGCTTGATGTCGGTAAGTTTGCGATTACACCCGGGCCGATGATGGCCGCTGCGGACGTCTTCCGAATTGACATAACCGGTAAGGGTGGCCACGCCGCAAAGCCGCATGGCTGCATTGACCCAGCCATTGTCACGGTGCAGTTGGTGCAAGCGATTCAAACGATCGTGTCGCGTAATGCTGCGCCGCTGGACAGCATGGTTGTTTCAGTAACTCAAATCCACCTGGGAGACACCGATAACGTTATCCCCCAGACCGCTATGGTTGGCGGGACGGTCAGAACGTTTAGCCCAGAGATGCGTAAGCTTGCACAGAAACGCATTCATGAGTTGGCTGAACATATCAGTGCAGCTTTTGGAGCCACCATTGAAGTGGATTACGAACTAGGGTATCCGGTGACGGTAAACCACGAAGCGAATACGGTGGTTGCTGGCGACGTGGCAGCTTCAATTGTTAGTGAAGAACATGTCAACCGCGCAACCGACCCAATGATGGGTGCTGAAGACTTCTCGTACATGCTGGAGTCTCGGCCCGGTGCGTTTATATTTATCGGCCAAGGGGAGTCGGCTGGTTTGCACCACCCGGAGTACGATTTCAATGATGAAATCATTCCTTACGGCTGCAGCTATTGGGTGAATTTGGCTGAAAAAACGTTGAATGAAGCCGAGGCTTAATGCTTCGCAGGTGCCCATCACGAAACCGGCTACGGAATACGCCACGCATCAGGCCACATATCAATTGGCACCGCTAACGCTGTTACAAAGCGTTAGCGGTGCGAAACCCTAGCACTTAGCTTTTCAAAACCGCCGCATGATGCGCCACGTGATCACGAATGAAGCTGGACACGAAGTAGTACGAATGATCGTAACCGGGTTGCATGCGGTAATTTAACGATTGCCCGGCCGCTTTGCAGGTTTCGATAAACGCTTCGGGGGTGAGTTGTTCGGCCAGGAACTGATCGGCGTCTCCAGTATCAATCAACAGAGTCGCCTGACTCGGCTTGCTTTTAACTAATTGTTGCGAGTCGTAATTCGCCCACGTGCTTTGGTCATCGCCCAAGTAAGCGCTGAACGCTTTTTGGCCCCATGGCACCTGACTTGGGCAGGCAATAGGCGAGAAGGCTGACACGGATTTAAACTGATCCGGGTTTTTTAAATGCAGGGTGAGCGCGCCATGACCACCCATGGAATGGCCGGTTATGCCTTGAGCCGATAAGTCGGCTTTGAAGTGCTTACCAACAACCTCTGGCAGTTCGTCTTTGACGTATTGATCCATGGCAAAGTGCGGCGCCCACGGCGCTTGCGTGGCTGTGAGATAAAACCCCGCACCTTGACCTAAATCATACGCCTCATCGTCGGCTACCGAGTCACCGCGCGGGCTGGTATCTGGTGCCACGATCATCAGGCCGTGTTCGGCTGCAGCGTGCTGAATGCCGGATTTCTCCATCACATTCGCCCAACTGCACGTCAGCCCTGATAAATACCACAAAACCGGCACCGGCCCATTCGCTGCCTGGGCAGGTGTGAATACCGCGAATCGCATACTGCCCTGAACGGTGTCGCTGTCGTGTGTGTGCACAGACAGCGTACCGCCCGCATTAGCCCAACTGGATTCAGTAACAAGGCTCATTGATCAGTACACCACCACACTGCGGATACTTTCACCAGCGTGCATCAACTCGAAACCTTCATTAATGTTTTCAAGCTCAAGCTTGTGCGTAATCAAGCTGTCGATATCCAGGCGTCCTTCCATATACATATCCACAATCTTGGGTACGTCTGAGCGACCGCGTGCTCCGCCGAACGCCGTGCCTCTCCAGGAACGCCCCGTGACTAATTGAAAGGGCCGGGTTGATATCTCTTTACCCGCTCCAGCTACACCAATGATGATGCTTTCACCCCATCCTTTGTGGCAGCACTCCAGGGCGGCGCGCATAACCTCGACGTTACCGATGCATTCAAATGAGTAATCGGCACCACCGCCGGTGAGTTCCACCAAATGATCAACCAGTTGATCGCCGTGATCGGTGGGGTTCACGAAGTCTGTCATGCCAAACTGTCGACCGATGGCTTCTTTACTGGGGTTGGTGTCAACGCCCACAATTTGTTTTGCGCCAACCAGTTTCAAACCCTGGATGACGTTCAATCCGATACCGCCTAATCCGAACACCACACCCACGCAGTTTGGCTCTGCCTTGGCGGTAAACATAACCGCGCCGACGCCGGTGGTTACACCACAGCCGATGTAGCAAATTTTGTCGAACGGAGCATCTTTTCTCACCTTAGCCAGTGCAATTTCTGGCAACACCGTGTGGTTTGCGAACGTGGAACAACCCATGTAGTGCAACAGGCGTTCGCCCTTGTAGGAGAAGCGGGAGGTACCGTCAGGCATCAGACCCTGACCCTGAGTGCTGCGAATGGCTTGGCAGAGGTTGGTCTTGGGGTGTAAACAGTAGTCGCACTCTCGACACTCTGGGGTATACAGAGGTATCACGTGGTCGCCAGGCTCAACGCTGGTCACGCCTTCGCCTACTTCCAGGACAACACCAGCCCCTTCGTGACCTAAAATCGTGGGAAACGCGCCTTCTGGGTCCGCCCCGGACAAGGTGAATTCATCGGTGTGGCAGATGCCTGTGGCCTTGAGCTCAACCAGCACTTCGCCTGCCTGCGGGCCATCCAAGTCCACTTCCACCACTTCCAGTGGTTTTCCGGCACCGAATGCAACTGCAGCTTGTGTTTTCATTATTGTTTCTCCCCTAAGCGAACACTTCTGTTTGGACGATGTTACCGCATTGTGAGGGGTACAATAAGCGGATGCATCCGCTAGATCACCGACTGTCCATCGCTCCCATGATGGAGCTGACCGACCGGCACTACCGTTATTTGATGCGGCGGCTGACCCGGCATACCGTGCTGTACACCGAAATGGTTACCACAGGAGCCGTATTAAACGGTGATCAGGCGTATCTGCTGGGCAAGGATGACGGCGATACGCCCGTTGTTTTGCAATTGGGTGGCTCAGATCCCGTTGCGCTTGCTGAAGCGGCCAGCATCGGTGAACAGTGGCGATACGACGCTATCAATATGAACGTAGGTTGTCCCAGTGATCGCGTGAAATCCGGACGTTTTGGGGCCTGTCTTATGGCCGAGGCTGCACTGGTAGGCCAGTGCGTGGCTGCAATGCAACGAGCGGTATCAATTCCGGTGAGCGTCAAGTGCCGTTTGGGCATTGATCGAGATGATAGTTACGAGGTGGTGCATGATTTTGTAGATACCGTTGCCAGGGCAGGCTGTTCGCATTTTATCGTGCATGCGAGAAAGGCTTGGCTGGATGGCTTGAGCCCGAAAGAAAACCGAACCATACCCCCGCTTCGATATGAATATGTGTACCGATTAAAAGCGGCATTTCCGCAGCTGACCATAGATATCAACGGTGGCATAAAAACCTTAGAAGAGGCTGAAGATCATCTGCAACACGTGGACGGCGTCATGATCGGGCGTGAAGCGTATTACAACCCCAGTTGTTTGTTGAATGCCGATACGACGCTCTATGCGCACAAAGAAGTAGATGTAAAAACCCAGCCCAAAGAACTCGATGGTGGCGAGCTGCTAAAACTTGCGAATGTGGCACGAGACTATGCGTTGTATATGCAAGCGCAGTACGAGCAGGGCGTTCGTATCAACGCCATGAGCCGACATGCGGTTGCTTTATTTCAAGGGGTACCCGGTGCGCGGTTGTGGCGACGCCATCTTAGTGAGCATGCATCCGGCGCGACGGATGCGATTGAACTGGTAGAAACAGCGTTGAGCTTCGTGTTAAACACACCATCACATCACTCTCAGGGCTATACCCCGTATGCATCGTAGGCTTGAAGCCCCACACAGTAACCGACGTGATGTGCAAAACTTAGTCAAGCTAAGTGCCTACCTGTGGGAGTACCGCGGGCGAGTGATGATCGCGTTGGGTTTTCTGTTGGCGGCAAAGCTCGCTACCGTGGCCGTGCCGCTGGTATTGAAAGAGATCATCAACACACTGGATGCTGAATCGGTTCAGCAGCAGATACTGACCGTAGCCATTGGTTTGGTTGCCGCCTACGGGGCTTTGCGCTTGGCCAGTGCAGCCTTTAAAGAATTACGGGATTCGTTGTTCGCGCGTGTTCGATATCGCGCGATGCACAAGCTATCAAGCAGTGTGCTGGCCAAGTTGCACGGCCTATCGCTGGCTTATCACCTGGAGCGCCGAACCGGCAGTATATCCAGCGACTTAAACCGCGGAACCAACTCGTTGAGTTCTATCGTCAATTTGTTGGTGTTTAACATCGTCCCGACCATCGCAGAATTTTTATTAGTGGCCGCTATTCTGTTCGGTGGCTATGGCTGGCAATACACTGCGGTTGTTGCCACCACGGTCATCATTTATGTGGTGTTTACGCTCATGTTTTCCGGTTGGCGTATGCAGTTTCGGCATGAAATGAATCGCCTGGAAAGCCAGGCCAATGGTCGTGCAGTAGATAGCTTATTAAACTACGAGACCGTTAAGTACTTTAACAACGAACCGTTAGAACAAGGTGCTTACGATGGTTACTTAAGAGACTGGTCGGACGCAGGCGTCAAAAGCCAGGTAACCATGTCTACGTTAAATTTTGGCCAAACAGCCATTGTCACCATTGGCGTGACCATCATTATGATGATTGCTGCTAAAGAAGTAACTACTGAGGTCATTACGCTGGGTGACATCGTATTGATCAACGCACTCATGCTGCAGTTGTTTGTGCCCTTAAATGCGTTAGGGGTTGTTTATCGAGGCCTGCAGTATGCATTGGCGGATATGGATCTCATCATTAAACTTCTGGAAAAGACGCCAGAAATTGAAGATAAACCGAATGCGCAACCCTTGGCGATAAAGCAGGCGGGCTTAGAATTTAATGACGTACATTTTTCATATTTACCCGAGCGGCCGATTCTTAAAGGGGTAAGTTTTTCTGTACAACCGGGTCAGAAAGTTGCTGTGGTGGGCCCATCGGGTTCTGGGAAATCGACCCTGTCTCGTTTGCTGTTTCGGTTTTATGATGTGGACAGCGGCAGCATAAAAGTCGACGGCGTGGACGTGCGAGATTGCACACAAAGCAGTTTACGCGCGCAGTTGGGTGTGGTGCCGCAGGATACCGTTATGTTTAACGAATCCCTGCGTTATAACTTGCAGTACGCCAACAACGATGCCTCGTTTGAGGATGTGAAAGCGGCGGCTAAAGCGGCAAACCTTGATCGGTTCATCGAGCAGCTACCCGGCGGCTACGACACCATAGTGGGTGAGCGTGGTTTAAAACTGTCTGGTGGTGAGAAGCAACGTGTGGCCATCGCGCGCGTCATGCTAAAGTCTCCACCGATAATTGTTTTTGACGAAGCAACATCGAGTCTGGATACGCAAACAGAGAAAGCCATCCTGGATGGCTTAAATGCAGCAGCCGAACGCGCCACCTCATTAGTTATTGCGCACCGACTGTCGACCGTTGTGGATGCGGATAAAATTCTCGTGCTTGAAGACGGCCGCATTGTTGAGCAGGGTTCCCATACTGAATTACTTGCTCAAGATGGGCTTTATTCCATCTTGTGGCACATGCAGCAGGATTCAATTAATGAGTCGATTGACAATCACGATAGTAATCAGTGATCTGCATTAACCACCGGTTTTAACAAGCACTCAAACAAGCACTCAAACAAGCACCCAGGCAAGCGGTTAAGCGCTAAAGCTCAAGTGTAAATTCGGCGATGTCGAAAGCTTCGCCATTAATCTGGAGCGCGATGCCGTGCTGTCCGGCGTGATATACACGGGTTGTGATGGGCTTGAATGGATGCGCTTTTTCTAACGTTAATTTTTCTTTGGGCTTCAGCTCAATGGTTTTCCATTTGAAGGTCTTTGCGCTGAGGCTGCCATTAGCCTTACGAAAGTAAATGATGTAGTCGATGATCAGTTTCTGGGTTTTATCACTGGAAGATTGGATACTGACTGAAACCGGCAGATGCTCACCCAGTCGAATGTGTTTACGAGTTAGTTTTATTGGCTGAACGCCAACGTTGGGCGATGAATAGCCTAACGCGGCTAACGTGGGTTTGTGACCAGATTTAATCAACGTGCGGCACGCGTGTTTGATCAGTTGCTCGCGGTTCGGTGACGCATCAACCGACCATTGCTCAGCCACTTGTGCAACCAGCGCTGGATGGGTCTTAGCGATATCGTTAAGGGAATTAGCCACGGATCGGCGAACATAGTCTGATGGGTCATCTTTAAGTAAGGCCAGAAGTGGAATTAACGGTTCGGGGTTTTCATTAAAGGATTGCAAGCGAATACCCCACGGCAAACGCGGCCTGGAACCCTCGGATGCCAGTCTGCGAACGTGATAGTTTTCATCCAAAGCCCATTGTTTTGCAATGCTTAGAGCTCGATCTTCATCGGCCACAAAAAAAGGGCGTACAGCGAATTCTGCCGTGAACCGTTTTGTCATTTCGGCAAGTACCGACATGGCGTAATCGAAATCTGCTAGACCGCGCTGTGCCACGATGTCGGCCATGGGCATGACGGCCCAGCCGCTGATACCGAGTGAGTGAATGTCTTCGGGCAGCCAATCCTCATTGGTTTTCGTTGAGAGGCTTGCCAGCATGATTTCACACGCCTGTCTGAAGTCCTCGGGTAGCTGAGCATCAAGCGCGCTTTGTATGTGCGTCGCCCGTGCTTTTAATTCCAGCTCAGCCAAACCGGTTAACGCCTGTTGCTCAAAGCGCTTGCGTTTAAAGTCCGGATAACAGCGCTGCAGGTGTTGCCCCATGGCTGAGACGATCGTTGGATTAAACAGTTCTTTAAGTGGTTCAGCCATCGCCAGCTACAACACGGGTATGTGTGTACGAGGTATGAGGTGAATACTTATCCTCGAATGAGTTGTAAAAACTCATTGCGGGTATTGATATCAGAGCGGAAGTTACCCAACATAGAGGAGGTGGTCATCATTGAGTTTTGTTTCTGAACGCCTCGCATCATCATGCACATGTGTTGGCATTCCATGACGACACCCACACCGAGTCCTCCGGTCACTTCACTGATCGCGAGAGCCACCTGGCGGGTTAAATTTTCCTGAATTTGTAAGCGTCGGGCGTACATGTCTACGATGCGCGCGATTTTTGATAACCCAATGACCTTCTGAGACGGCAAGTAAGCCACATGCGCTTTCCCAATAAATGGCAGCATGTGGTGTTCACATAACGAGTACAGTTCAATATCCCGAACAATAACCATCTCGTCGCTGTCGCTTTCAAACACAGCGCCGTTCAATACTTCCTCTAGGGTTTGCGAATACCCCTGAGTCAAGTAGGCCATGGCTTTGGCGGCTCTTTGCGGTGTGTCCAGTAAGCCGTCACGAGTCAGGTCTTCACCCACGTGTTTTAAAATGGACGCGTACGCGTCGTCCATGCTTTTCATCAGCAGTACCGTCCGGAGCGGAATTGGCTTTTCACACGCAAACTATAGCTGAAGTGGGGTGGCATTCTGTGGCTTTGAGGGCGAATAGTTTGGTACCAACCAGGCCGGTGTCGGGAGAAGGATAGTGCCTGCGTCGCTGTACCGAAAACGAAAATTACTAAACACTGTCATAAAGTGTGGTCAAGTCGGGAGTTTGACCCGTACTCAGCGGTTCGAGTGGTGCAGTGTTTGCGTAATAACTCTTTGTTAAATTTTGCGAACTGGCTGGGGCAGAAATGCTCCAAGAGGCCGGTGTAAAGGGCATAGGTTCAATTTATGGGCATACTTTTTTGGTTGTTGGTGCTGGCTGGCGCAACGTATCTGCTAGCCACATTCACCCCCAGTTTGATCGTGGCAACCGTCGCCGGGGCCGTCATTCTATGGGTGGCGTCTATCTTCGGATTCCTGGGCGGTTGGTTTGGAAGCCTCGTTGTAGTGGCGTTTATCGCAGCAGCGGTGCTGTTCAACGTCCGTAGCTTGCGTATGAAGTGGGTCAGTTCGCCCATGCTGAATTATGTTCGGAAAGTGCTGCCGCCCATGTCGAACACAGAACGCGAGGCTATTGAAGCTGGAACCGTTTGGTGGGATGCGCAAATTTTCCAGGGTGACCCGCAGTGGCATGAGCTGCTGAAGTACCCCGAAGCATCTCTGACCGAAGAAGAACAAGCGTTTTTGGACGGCCCAGCGGAAGAGCTGTGTGCGCTGATGGACGATTGGGAAATCACATACGAAGCGAATAATTTACCCAAGCCTGCGTGGGATCACATTAAGAAACATCGCTTTCTCGGCATGGTGATACCCAAAGAGTACGGCGGACTGGGTTTCTCAGCCATGGCGCACTCAGAAGTGGTCACGAAGCTGTCTGCACGCAGCGTATCCGGTGGTGTCTGTGTCATGGTGCCTAATTCGCTTGGGCCTGGTGAACTGTTGTTGCACTACGGTACCGACGAGCAGAAAAGCTATTACCTGCCCAGACTCGCTCGGGGCGAAGAGATCCCTTGCTTTGCGCTAACCGGGCCCAGCGCGGGTTCTGATGCGGGTGCAATGCCAGACTACGGTGTGGTTTGCTACGGGCAGCACGAAGGCAAAGAAGTACTGGGGCTACGCGTTACCTGGGAAAAGCGCTACATCACGCTGGGCCCAATCGCTACGTTGCTGGGCCTGGCGTTCAAAGCCTATGACCCGGACGGTTTATTGGGAGACGTTGAAGATCTTGGCATTACGTGCGCGCTCATTCCCACGGACACCCCTGGCGTAAACATCGGGCGACGCCATATGCCGTTGAACCAGGCATTTATGAACGGGCCGAACAGTGGCGATCAGGTATTCATCCCGATGGAATGGATCATCGGTGGGCCTGACATGGTGGGCCAGGGCTGGCGAATGCTGATGGAATCCTTATCCGTCGGCCGTGGTATCTCGTTACCGTCCTCGGGTGTGGCGGCAGGCAAGGCGTGTTCACGTTTTGTCGGTGGTTACGCTCGCGTGCGCAAGCAGTTCAACCTTCCGATTGGTCGTTTTGAAGGCATTGAAGAAGTGCTTGGTCGTATGGCTGGCTTAACCTACACCATGGACGCGGGGCGTCGCATGACGTGCGCAGCGCTGGATCAGGGTGAAAAGCCATCCGTGGTCTCGGCCATGTTGAAACACTTCAACACAGAGAGTATGCGTACTGTGGTTAACGATGGTATGGATATCATCGGCGGCAAAGGCATCTGCTTAGGACCAAGCAACTTTCTCGGACGTGCTTATCAAGGTATTCCGGTAGGTATTACCGTCGAGGGCGCCAACATACTTACGCGAAGCATGATTGTGTTCGGTCAAGGCGCTATGCGATGCCACCCGTGGCTTATCAAAGAGATTCAATCGGCGTCCTTGCCGAACCGGCAGGAGGCCTTGGAAAACTTCGATGAAGCATTACGTGGCCACATCGGTTATGCGGTACAAAACGGTGCGCGTTCGCTACTGCACGGGCTCACTAAGGGGCGCCTGGTAGATGCACCGATTGTGGGTCCAAACGCAAAGTACTACCGGCGTCTAACGCGTATGAGTGCTGCGTATTCATTTTTAGCCGACTTTGCCATGCTGTTTCTGGGTGGCGGATTAAAGCGTAAGGAAATGTTGTCCGGTCGTTTTGCCGATGGATTAATTCATATGTACATGGCATCTGCTGTATTGAAGCGATTTGAAGACACCGGTGCGCCCGCTGAGGATCAACCGTTGATGGAATGGTCGGTACGGTACTGCTTGTTTCAGACACAAATTGCTTTGGATCAAATCCTGCGAAATTTCCCGTCCACACCTATCGGTTTAATTCTGCGTGGTCTTGTATTCCCATTGGGCCGACGCTACCGAACGCCTAACGATAAGCTGACTCAGGCTTGTGCACGCATCTTGATGTCACCGTCAGAAGCGCGCGATCGTCTAACCGACGGCCTGTACATCACACGTGATCCTGCTGATGCCACAGGAGCGATTGAGTATGCGTTGGACTGTGTCATGGCAGCCGACGGTGCGGAACGTAAGATCAAAGATTCACGTCGTAAGGTGCCTTACGGTATGGACTACGAAACCTGGCTGCAAACCTTGGTAGCGGACGGCGTTATCACGAACGACGAAGCTGAGCTGGTTAGCACGGCTGCGAGAGCCACACATGCGGTTGTGATGGTAGATGACTTTGCTAACGATCAGCGGCACGCGGGTACCGACACGGATCATCTGGGTTCATACATACAAAACCCGTTGGCAGAAGCTGCAGCTGAGCAACAGCATGCGCGCAGTGCATAAGCTCACTGACATTCAGATCCCGTAACGAAAAATGGCGCAAGGTATAAACCTTGCGCCATCCATAATACAGTTGCCGCGGGCCACCTTTTTGAGTGGCCAACGATAACATCAAGCCTTAAGCGTTAGACAGCATCGCTGTTTTCAGTTTGGCTTGCGCGGGCTTGTCGCCCAACCAAATTCCGAATAACGCCTGCTTAAAAGCCAAGCCTTCAATCACAGCAGCCGCTTCCCCATCCCGAGATAAGGTGGTGCCTACACCCGGCTCATAAGACAACGTGTAACCCACACCGGGTTTTAACGGCTCATCCATGGCGGCAATCATTTGATCGATCTCCGCTTGAATCGATGATGTATCGCCACCAGTTGCGTTGTTGAATCCGTCGTTTAACGCGTCAATCATTTTGTCGTTACTGACGAGTTTCGACAGAATGTGAAGGTGTATAGCCATCGGCGCATCCGCACTCACAACGGCTGCCGCATCACCGGTTTCTGTTGTGTACAAAGCGGCAGCGTACAGTTTAAATACCGCGCGAGTTCTAAGCCCCGCACCGCGCAGTGGTAGCTCCGTGCCTGCCACAGTCATGCTGTCAGGAACCGTGGCCTTGCCCACTTTTTTCGCCGTAGCTGGGCCAGCCAATGCTAAACAGAGCACCGCAGCCATCGCCGTCCACCAGCTCAAACGTATTGAGCGGGTAGGGATCGTTGTGCCCATCATTGTGGCGCACCCGCGATAACAGAACTGTCGCTAATCAGCAGCACGGTACCGTTACTCGCTGCGAATGTGGCCATTTGTGTTTGCATCTCGACGGTTGCAGCCAGGCTGGCGGCTGGACTCAAGATTGAACCATGATCACCCTCGCTAAAGCGAACTAAGCCGCCGCCGTTTGTGGTTGCGGTGACGGGTTGTAGGCCTAGTAACGCGGCCATGGGCTCTGTGCCTGAGAACGGAGCACCTTCAACAGCATTTGGAATGGTCTCATCGCCGATAACTTCGATCAGATGCACTGGGGTTCCAGTCGCGGCTAATGACGCCATATGGTTCGCTGGGTCGCCCGAGTCGATCACCGTCTGCGTTGCCAGTAGGAACTGGTCGTAAGCTGCCGACCCTTCAGGTGCTCCGTTGGCCGCCAAACCTGCGTTGATCGTTGGGCCGAAGCTGCCTGAGTTTGCCAGTAGTCGTGCAATACCGCTACCGGGCATAGCCAGAGTGGCGGAGTTGATGGTGGTGTCGTATGAACCGAATACACCACCAACGATGCCACCTAAAGAATGACCAATGAACGCTTTGCGAGACGTATCAAACGCAATCGCTGGGTCTTCAGGATTAGCCTGCAGCACGCCGCCTAGGCTAGCGCTCAAGATAAACAGATCTGCCACAGCTTGACGCAGGTTATCGCGCGAGTTGGGTAAATTCGTCAACTGATAGAAGTGTGCGCCCGAACTGTCTATTACGTTATCTGGCGAGAAGTCCAATGGATTTTCATTGTTCTGAACGTCGATACCGAAATGCCGCTCGACATCATTAGGAAAAGCCGTAACGTTCGCATTTAATGGATTTTCGGCCACGGTTATGCCATGCATCGGCATGTCTATGGCAACCACAGCAAAACCTGCATCAGCCATAGCATCGGCAATAGCCAGCATATTCGTGCGGTCCTGGGTGATCCCGTGCTGGAAGATAGCTACCGGCCAACCAGCACCTGGCATAGTCGCGCCCACCGCTGAAGCGGCGTTAGGCACAGATATCAGCACGGGTACAGTCTGTACGCTCGTTTGCTCAGGCATTGGATTGTTGGCGGTTAAAAAGCTGCCCTGTGGGCCCGTCCAAAAACCGCCTAGAGCATCCGCAGCGCCATTATCACCAGGTGCGGTTTGATAGTAGGGCAGATCCAAGGTACCGATCCACATATCCGCTTTGCCTGCAGCTGCCGGGTTCAGCGTCTGAGTGGTAGCGCCACCGAGCTGCGCAGCCACAAAAGTTTGTGCTACCGAATTGTCTTTAACCGCCTGCAGTGTTTCGCGAATGGATTGAACGTTAAACGTCCAGCTCAGCACGACGTTGTCACTACCAACGCCGATGTTGTCGGCGACGGCCAGGTGGGCACGCGTCACGGCTTGTAAGCCGGCGGTTGATGGATCGGTCAGATCGGTCGGCCCAGCTAGCAAACTGTAGGTTAAGCTGCGTGCGAGCGATGCGCCTTCGGCATCTGTGATGCCATTAGTCAGCAGTACCAGGTAGGTGGCATTCGGGCGCAGTGGTGCGGTTGGTTGTAGAACCAAATTGCCAGGTGTGGCGACTGCGACCATTTGGGCTGCGCTCAATGGACCAACCACGCCCGTTGGCGCGAAGCCCTGCGCAATGCTGGCTTCCACCTCAAGCACATGAATGGTAGTGCCTACCTGCAGGCTGGCTTGATCCAACGCGCGATTCATCGGCGTGACGATTGGGCTGATGGGAGAGAAACCGTCCATCTGATTCAACGCCACTTGCGGATCTGCAATGGCTGTGGGATCGGCTACCGGAATGTTAATGGTGCCGTCTTCTGTACCGGTGTAAACGAGCGTACTTGGAAACGGCAACAACGCAGGCGTTCCCGTCGGATCAAACAGAGCTTGCGAATCCGCAGCCGCAGCTACCGCCGCACTTTGCGCATCTTTACCCGGTTGAAAGTCGTGATTGCTGTCGCCGCTGCACGCATGAAGCAGGAAGATCGCCGGCAGTGCGATGAGAGTATTTTTCAAAGTCATGTCGGTTCCTTACTTGATCTTCCAGTTAACTTGAGCGCTGATGATATTTACGCTGGAATCAATCAAACCACGAACGTGTGTGGCTGATGCGCCAGTCTCAGGGAAGCTGTTGTCAATGGGTGTCTCGTCGAGCGTGATGTGCGTGAAACCCACGTCAAATGAGAGTGTGTCTGAGCTCTTGTAGCCCAATCCAACCGAGTACCAGGTTCGGTCGTTGCCCGGAATTCGTGGCGTACGGCGAGTCGGTCCTGGAATGGGCGATTGGTCGAAGGCCAAACCGGCACGCAAAGTAAGCTTTGGTGAGTGCTGGTAGTTAACGCCACCGGATACACGCACAACGTCATCCCAGTCTTGCACCTGGAGTACATCTGGTTGTGCGGCGTTGTCAAACTGAATAACCAACTCATCGAACACTGACCATTGCGTCCAGGTCAGATCAGCCAGAAGCTGCAGCTTGTTGTTCTGTTGCAGCGTGTGCGCAACAGAAAAAGACAGAGTGGCTGGAGTCGTTACTTCAGTTGACCCTGGGCCTGTTTGGAACAGGGGTAAGCCAGACGCATCGAGTAAAGCCTGGAAAGGTGCGCTGTTGTCGAAAGTGCCGGTTCCTTCCAATTCGTGCTTCACACTGTGCCGGTAAGCCACACCAATGCGTGTGTGCTCAGCAGGGATGAACATTGCACCGAAGTTGAACCCGAAGGCGGTGGAGTCGCCATCTATTTTGGCCGCAGAGTCCACGGCTTGATTGCCAGGTGTTAAGCCTGCATTCACGCACGGCGCCGGATCTGCCAAGTTAACCGAGAAACAGACCGCGCCACTGTCCACCGCGTTGGCAAGGTTGGCATTCATCATTTGAATGCTGATACCCGCGCCGAGTTGTACTTTATCGGACACGCGGTAAGCGATAGACGGGTTGATATCGATTACCCGGATTGAAGACTCGGTTGCACTGTAGCGCCCGCGCCACTCACTGCCGTAATCGGAGCCACTGCCGAACGGTACATCCAGGGCGATCCCGTAAGCCAGGTCGTCGTTAAGCGGCGCGACATAATAGATGTTTGGCACGAGCGTAACGCCGTCGTTTGAAGCGCTGCCGGGGCCTGATACAGGCGTTCCACCCAAGGCCGTGTTCAGGGTAGTGCCCTCATCATTGATGGTGGTGCTGCTGGATATAGCGTGCGCACCGATCATGAATTCGCGATCGGTCAGTTGAATCATTCCGGCTGGGTTAAACCACAATGTGGACGTATCAGCAGCTACGGCAGCCGATCCCGCGTAGGCATTGCCGAGTCCTGAAGCACCGTGTTCGATTAGGGCATAACCGCCCGCGTTGGCAAGCCCACTGACGGTGGTCAGTGCAGCCACTCCAGCCACCTTAAGGGCCGATGAGTGAAAGTACATTCTGTTCTCCTGTCTCCAAGGGGTGACGCCTTATTTTTGTTTCAGCGTTCATGCGTTACGGGAGGGTAACACTCGTTAGTATAGGGGGCGTAGTGAAATATGGGTTGCTGGCTTTAGTGGAGCCGTTAGCGACGGTTTTTCGTAACTAATAGTGAGCCAGTATTCAAAAACGCTGGACGCAGGACACACTGAAACCTTTGACTTGCTCTACGATCTAATTCACACCGTAAGGTTTTCCCAACGCCGCCACCCACGGAACGAATTGACACATGTTTGAATGGCTGTTCAATTACCCGATCGAGACCTGGCAGGGGGCACGGCTTGCACTGTCACATAGCTTGCCCGTTTGGTTAATCGCCTTGGCAGCGATCATGGGGGCAATAGCCATCGTGGTCTCGCTGACTCGCCTGCCGGTATCTGTAGCAAATCGCTCCGTCATTGGGAGCATTCAGCTCGTGCTATTGGGCATCGTGCTGGTAATGCTGTTGCAGCCAGTGCTGCTGGTAGACGAAGTGCGCCGCGATGAAAATGCGATTGCCGTGCTGCTGGATACTTCAACCAGCATGAATTTTCCTGCGGCTAGCCGCCCCGTGGCGGATAACTCGATAACACGGCTGGACGCGGCAAAAAATGCCTTCGGCCCGCTGCAAGATGAGATTCAGACAACCTTTGATGTGCAACTGTATGACTTTAATACAGCGCTCAACGCTCAAACAGACTTACAGGCAGCTGTTGGTGCTGGCTCAGGCACAGACTTAGCCGGTGCGCTCACTGAGTTGCTAGATCAAAGTTCAGCAGATGCGTTGGCCTCTGTCATTGTTTTGTCGGATGGCAGCAATAACTCAACAAGCCTGAATATTGAGTGGTGGAACCGAATACGTTTGGCAAACGTTCCGATTCATACGGTAGCGATTGGCCCGGAACTTATGGCGAATGATGTCGAAATTGCCGATGTGCAATTGCCGGACGTTGCACTGCCCGATGCGACTATCGAAGCGCGAATCACACTTCGACACCCGCAAGACTCTGGGCAGGTCCGGTTGCGCGTTAGAAGTGGTAGTGAATTAAGAGTGGCCGAGGATGTCGTTCTGCAGCCTAACGCTACGCAAACCGTGCATCAGTTTTCGTTGCCAACCGGGAACGAGGGCCAGCAGGCACTGACCTTCGACGTAGATACCTCGTTGGCCGATTCGAATACCGTCAACAACATGACTCAGCGCGTGCTAAACGTGGCTCCGCAGCCGCGGCGAGTGCTGTACGTGGAAGGTGAACCTCGTTGGGAATACAAATTTTTGCGTCGTGCTCTCGATCAACAAAAAGATGTTGAGGTCGTAAGTCTTCTGCGCACATCGCCAAATAAATTTTATCGGCAAGGTGTGATTAGTCCTCGTGAATTGGAAACCGGTTTTCCGTTAACCCGCGCTGCACTATTTGGGTACGACGCTGTGATCATCGGTAGCTTGGAGGCGGCGGAGTTATCGGTTGAACAGCAGGCAAATCTGCGCGATTACGTAGCGGAACGAGGCGGCGCACTCCTCATGTTGGGCGGCAGCCGCGGTTTGGCCGATGGTGGTTGGGGACGTTCGGCATTGCAGGCGGTTTTGCCTGTCAGTTTGCAAGCCGGTGCTGGCCAGTCGGATATCACCACGTTTCAACGACAACGGGCATCGGTTGAACTAACCGAATTTGGTCGACGCGCAGACTGGCTGACATTGCCGGCGGCGACGGATGCGCCAAGTTTTGACGGCGAGGGCAGCGCTGACTCCCTGTTATCGTCTCACGCGTCCTGGTCCAGCTTGCCCGCATTGGCGAATGTGCAACGTGTTGGGCCGCCTCGAGCTGGCGCCCAGGTGCTTTTGCAAACACAAGTAAGCTCGCAGCCGGTGTTGATTTGGCAGCGTTACGGCAAGGGCCGCAGTTACGTACTCGCAACCAGCGGTACCTGGCGTTGGCAGATGTCATTGCCATCAGAAGATCAACGGCATGAAGTGTTCTGGCAAAGCGTCATGGGAGAGTTGGTGCGGGGTGTGCCCGATCGAGTGCGCGTTAACGCCGGCCCGCTTGTGCAAAGGGATCAGTCGAACGCTCTAGTGGAGGTGGTTGCATTCGACGAAGAATTTAATGCTCTGGTTCAAGATGAGCTCCAGGCAACCTTGACGCAGCCCGACGGGCAAACGCAAACCCTTCAGCTTGTGCCGGACTTAAATCGCCCGGCTTATTTTGTTGGGTCGGTTAGTTATGATCAACCCGGTGCCTACGCGCTCGAAGTCAAGCTGCCAAGTAACGATACGGCTTTGGAGTATGACGTGCATCAAAACAAGGGAGTGGGTGCTACCCGGTGGATGGTTGAGCAGGGTACGGCCGAGTATTTTAATGCGGGCGCAAACGCTGCGTTGCTAAAGAGACTCGCTGAAGAGACCAATGGAACCTTTAGAACCCTTGCAGACCTCGACGGCTTACCCAGCGCAGTGGCCAGCTTTAACAACGCGCTGACTCGGCAAAACGAACTGCCGCTGTGGAATATGCCGATTGTGTTTTTACTGCTGGTGCTAGGTAAGGCTTTGGAATGGGCCCTAAGGCTGAAATGGAAGCGCTTATGAAACAGGATAAGCAACTGGCAACTGTATGGCTTGCGGTGGCTTTATGGTTTGCCATGTTCGTATTTCCAAGCGCTGCAACCGCTTCCGTAAGAGCGGTGGTTGTTTCCGGCATTGGTGGCAACGCAGAATTTGCAGCCGCGTTTACACAACAAACCGATGACATTGCGCAGGCGTTACGAACCATAACGCGTACCGACGACGATGTGCATTTATTACAGGATGCGCAAGCCACTCGTGAAGGAATACTCAATGCGATTTCGGACGTAGTCAAAGATGCACAACAGTCGCAGGGCACCGAGGATGAAGTAACAACGTTTGTTCTTGTGCTGGTAGGGCATGGGAACGTTAATCGAGAAGGCTATCAGTACAACGTACCCGGTCCTGATCTCTCTGTGACTGATCTAGTCAGTGCATTGGCACCCCTGCCAATGGACGAGCAATTAGTTGTGGCATCCACTTCGGCAAGTGGTGCCCTGTTAACGCCGTTAAAACAACCCGGACGTACCTTAATCACTGCGACCAAAAGTGCCGGTGAACTAAATGCGGTTCGCTTTAGTGAATACTTTGCAGAAGCGCTAGCGACGGATGCAGCAGATGTCGATAGAAATGAACTCTTAACGGTTAGGGAAGCGTTCACATTCGCCAACACAGCCACTCAAGACTATTTTGAAGAGCAAAAACTGTTGGCCTCAGAACACGCCCGACTGGCAGGTGCAAATTCCAATGCATTTACTCTGGCCACCTTGGGTGCACTAAAAGAAGCGCGCAACAATCCTGTGGTGGCGGGCTTACTCACAGAACGCTCCGCCCTGGAAGCGGACTTCTACGCACTGCGTGCTCGTAAGGCACAGTTTAATGAGACGGACTATTACCAACAATTGGAAGCGGTGTTAATTCAAATTGCGCAACTGCAGGGCCGCATCGATCAAGCGGTCAATGCCAACACAGGGGCAGAGTAAACGTGCCGGCAAAACATCGAATCGTATTTTTCACTGGGTTGCTGTTGGCCGGAGTAAGCGTTCAAGGCCATGCCTTGCAATTCCGTTTTGACTTAGATCGTGCCAAACCACTGGTCGAGTGTGATGTGCATCGATACGCAGGTGAAAACGAAGATGCTGACGCTTGTTACCGTGAATTGCAAAAGAGCACCGACTTTTTAATTCAGGCCGAAGCGGCTGCTGCTTTGGGTGAAATACGACGCGCCAATCGATTGTTCCGTCGCGCCAGCGAAGTCAGTGACAATCCTGCCATAAAAACCGGTTGGGGCAAGGTCTTTCTATCCACCCATCAAGTCGCAGACGCCATCGCGTTGTTTCGTGAAGCGCTGCTGTTTGATCCGAATCATCATCCGGCACGGTTAGGGCTTGCTCAAGCACTCACCGATACCTATCAGGGTGAGGCGCGTAAAGAACTTGCGCAAATCTTAAATGACGATCCAGCTCATCCAGGTGCTTTGATTCAAATGGCTCGGCTGGAACTAGAAAATCAGAATACAGAGGTCGCGCGCCGAATTCTGGAAGCCGCTGAAAAAGAACTGGATGCTTATCAAGTGCCGCCGTTAGAGATATTTGCGTTACAAGCGGCGGCCAATCTTTTAGATGACAGACCAATCGAACCTTGGGTTAGACAAGCGTTAGCGATTAATCCTACCTACGGCAACATTTACTACATACCCGCTCGTTACTACATCATCACCTATCGTTATCGAGAAGCCATTGGTCTGTATCAAAAGGCTGTGTCCGTTGACCCTGAACTTGCGGTAGCCCAACGCGATTTAGGTACGAACCTATTACGCGTGAATGATGTTTTCGGTGCGCGTTATCACCTCAATCAAGCCTTTGATTTAGATCCCTTCGATGCACAGACAATAAATTCATTGCGACTGTTGGATGGTCTTGATGACATGCGCGTCACGGTGTTTGATGTGGACGATGAAGACGGTAACCCGCTGGGACGAGTCTTACTTCGATTGGATGAGGATGAAGCGGACGCGTTAGAACCCTACGTGTTGGATTTGAGTGAGCGTGCTATGCGTACGTTCACGGAACGGTATGACTTCAGACTTCAAAAACCCATGGTAGTGGAGCTATTCCACGACCACGATGATTTTGGTGTACGAACGGTGAGTACACCGGGTATCGGTTTACTGGGCGTTACTTTTGGTTATCTGACGGCGATGGATAGCCCTAAAGCACGGGCGCCAGGAGAATTTCATTGGGGCAGCACTTTGTGGCATGAAATAGCTCATGTCTACACACTATCAGCCACCAATCATCTATTGCCACGTTGGATGAGTGAAGGCTTATCGGTGTACGAAGAGTGGACAACCGGCCCTTTAAAAGATCGCATGCTGTCCTTTCCTGTCCTGGAAGCCATTCGAGATAAAACGCTCTTACCCATTGAAACGCTGGATCTTGGCTTTGTACGACCCACCTATAACGGCCAAGTGCAGGTGTCTTACGCGCAAGCCGGATTGCTTTGTCACTTTATCGCATCACGTTTTGGTCACGATGCGCTGACGTCTCTACTAAAGGATTTCGGGCGGCGCATACCACTGGAGACGGCCTTACAAAATGCAGTCGGCTTGGATGCCAAAGGGTTGGATGAAGCCTTTTTAAATCACCTCGATGAACGCTATGGTGAGTTGGCGCGAAGTCTGGACGAATACTCCTTCGTGGCTCGTGAAGCACAGCGTGCGCTGGATAACCAGGATTGGGAAGGCGCTGTGGTGTTGGGTACCGATCTTATTCAACGTTATCCGGAGTACATCGCGCCCGGCAGCGGTTATGACATTGTTGCCGCGGCCCATACCGCCAGTGGAGATGTTGATGCAGCACTGGCGAATCGCTGGGCCTGGTTTGAACGCGGTGGGCACGAACCCACTGTACTGCAGCAATTAATCAGAGATTTGCGCAGTAATGATCGTCATGACGATGCGGTCGAAGTGATGAAGGCGTTAAATTGGGTTATGCCCTACAGCCCGCAAGAGCATGCGTGGTTGGGCGAACACTTTCTGGCAACCGGCGACTCTGCCGGCGCGTTGCGAGAATTTACCGCCTTACTGGCTGTCACGCCAGATAATCCAGCCGAAGCCTATTACGGCCGAGCGCAAGCTGCGATGCTGGACAGTGACCAACGATTGGCGCGCAACGAAGTGTTGTATGCGCTGGAAATCTCGCCTTTTTATCGGCCTGCCCAAAAGCTATTGCTTGAACTTGCTAACGGAACCCAATATGACTGATCACACTGACATCACTGATTCAGCCGCGTCACGCGTTGCCGAGTTTCGCGACGTAACCGAGCAGCTAACCGAAGAAATCGGTCGGGTGATCGTGGGGCAGGACCACGTAGTGGAACACTTACTTACCACACTGTTTGTGGGAGGGCACTGCTTGGTGACCGGTATGCCGGGGACAGCAAAAACACTGTTAGTAAGAACCCTGGCTGATGCGTTGGGTCTTGAGTTCAATCGTATTCAGTTTACCCCCGACCTCATGCCTACTGATATCACGGGTACGGATATTATTGAAGACGATGCGCAGGGGCAGCGGCAATGGCGTTTTGTTCCTGGGCCCATATTTACTAACGTCTTATTGGCCGATGAAATAAACCGTACACCGCCGAAAACTCAGGCTGCGTTACTGGAGGCAATGCAAGAGTATTCCGCCACCGTCAGAGGTCAACGCCATACGATTGCCAAACCGTTTTTTGTTTTAGCCACGCAAAATCCTTTGGAACTTGAGGGAACTTATCCGTTGCCCGAAGCTCAGCTGGATCGATTCCTGTTCAATGTGTTACTCGACTACTTGCCGTTAGACGATGAACTGACAGTGGTCGAACGTTTCACGTCTGATACGCCTCCTGCCGCCGTCAAGGCCTGTACAAACGCCGGGCAAATATTGGCCTTTCAACAGCTTGTGCGGCAGGTGCCGGTGTCAGACTCAGTCGGTAAGTACGCAGTGAAACTGGTTCGGGCAACGCGCCCTCATGATCCGTCGGCACCGGATGCCGTAAAGCAATACGTAAAATTTGGTGCGTCAGTACGAGCGGCATTGTTCATAACGCTCGCGGCGAAAGCCAGAGCCTTAATGCAGGGCCGTTATCACGTCACCATAGAAGATATTGATGCCTTAGCGGCTCCGGTGTTGCGTCACCGTGTCATGGTGAATTACATGGCGGAGGCAGACGGGCTAAGCGTAGACGATGTGTTGGCTACTCTGGTCAGCGCGCAGGCGGCGGCGTAATTGTCTGTGGCCGAACGCGTCTCCCCATCCACTTACTTACGAGCCGATGTTCTGGCAGGGCTTGGCTCGTTAGATCTTATCGCCAGGCGTTTGGTAGAAGGCGCGATGGTCGGGTTGCACCGTTCGCCGAAATTTGGCTTCAGTCAGGAGTTTGCGGAATATCGAGCGTACAACGAGGGTGATGACCTACGGTTTGTTGACTGGAATGTGTACGCGCGCACTGATCGCGCGTATATAAAGCGTTTTCAGGGCGATACCAATACACGCGTCAACGTGCTGTTGGATTGCAGTGGCTCAATGGATTTCGGGGAGCCGGTAACTAAATGGCAAACCGCACAATATCTATGTGCGGCTTTAGCGTATTTAATTAAGAATCAGCACGATGCCTTCGGGTTAAACATTTTCAATACACACACGGTCTCTGAGTTACCACCCAGTGCCAGCCCCGATCGCTTACAGCGGGTGTTGTCCCAATTACACGCTGCGAAACCTGAGTCCGGTACGGATCTGCCGGCGTCTTTGACCGCGTTATCACAACGACTCACTCAGCGAGGCCTGGTGGTACTGATTTCTGATCTTTATGGCGACACGGATGCCTTGATCAAGGCTATGCAACCCTTTGCCCATGCCGGTCAGGAGTTAATGGTCTTTCACACCCTGGACCGCGAAGAATTGGAGCCAACGCAAAATCGAATCAGTGCCATTAAGGATCTTGAAACGCAAGAAAAAGTTGTGGTTGCTCCTGAATATTTTGCACAAACTTATCGCTCGAAAATTCAGGCGCATTGTGGCGCGGTTGAACAGGCGTGCGTGGGATTAGGGGCGGATTACATCAGAGTGATGACCGATGAACCGCTGGATGCTGTCCTTCACGCCTACCTCAGACGCCGGGAGACGCGGCCATCATGAGTTTGCTATTTCCAGCGTTTTTAGCCGGTTTGGTGGCTTGGTTAGGCCCGTGGATCTTGCACCGATTCAACCGTGAAGATCCACCGGAAACCAGTTTTCCGTCATCGCAGTTTTTAGAACCCACGCGTGTGCCCGAATCGCGCAAGCGAAAGTTACGGCATATCGACTTGTTCGGCTTGCGCACGTTGTTTGTTCTGGCCGTGTGTTTACTGTTCGCTCAACCGTCCTGCACCAGCGACAGCCTCAGTTCGAATTCACAACGAAACACGTTCGTTGTTATTGATCGGTCTGCTTCTATGCAAACCGGTGACCGATGGCCGCAGGCGGTTGAAGCTGCCAGAGAGGTGTTGCGAAGTGGTGGGTCAGACTCTTCAAACCTTACCGGGGCCTCTAATGCCGTACAGCTATTTGATTTATCCTCCGAGCTGCGTGCACATGCGGATTTATCAAACGATGCGGCACAAGCGGTTTCGGCTCTTAATCAGTTACAACCATCTTTTGAAGCTGCTCAGTATGGCCGTATGATGCAACAGCTGGATGCATTAGCTGCACGAGAATCCTTGCCGGTTGACGTTGTGTTCGTTACTGATGAACAACAGAGTAATTTCCCCGTACAAAGGCGGCTGCTTCGCACTCAACACATAGATAGTTTCGAGGTGGTGCGAGTTACTAACAGTGAATCCAACTTATCGGTGCGTGCAAGTGCAAGTACAGAAGACGGGGTGAATGTACAGATCTCCACCGATGTACTTTGGAGTACCGCGCAATCGAGTCAAGATAGCGCTTCACAGAGCGACGCTCAAAGCATCGACGCCACGGTGTTTGTTTCCGATGAAAACCGTGAGTTGGCTTCGAAAAATGTTCAACTGTTTGCGAACAAAACTCAACGTATCGCGTTTGAATCTGTGATCTTGCCGGGTGTTAACGTCCAGGCGTTAAGCGTTCGCGTAGCAGGTGATGCGAATGACAGTCTAGCCATAGACAGTGAAATTCAGGTACCGGTGAGTAAACGAGAGCCTATCCTGGTGGGTATGACCGCGGTAGACGATGCTATACCGGAAACGCCTGCGTTGTTTGTAAATACCGCGCTCACCACTGACCGTCTTGCCCGCGTGGTCAGTTTGGATAATGCAACAGGTGATGCGTGGAGCGCGGCTCAGCATTGGGTCGTGTTTTTGAAAGCACCCCAGGGAGAACCTCTGGTATTACCGGACAACGTGACGAGTTATGTAGAGTCCGGGGGCAATGCGTTGGTTGTGTTGCAAAGTCAACCTGGAAACCTTAACGACGCAACCGAGTCAGCGGGTAGTCCGTCAGATACTGGTTACGTCGGCAGCGTGAACACCGCACACCCTTTGGGTTTAGGAGAACTCAACTGGCGCGACATCAGCGTTTACGAAACCCATCCGCTTACGGTTAATTTAACTGATGATGTTTTAATCAGAAGCTCAGACGGCACACCTTATTTAATTGAACGACTATTTAATGAAGGCAACACTCGACGTTCAGGGCGTGTACTGGTGTTGAATGATTCACTAAACGGAATAAGTTCTGACTTGCCGTTACAAACGGCTTTTGTCGATTGGACTGCGCAGGTGATTCGTTGGTTTGATGCGACTACCGCTTACCCGGATCGTCTTGATGCCGGGCAGAGTGTCCTGCTGCCTGCTGGCGCTCAAGTTATCTCACCGGATGGACAACCGCTTCGGGAATTAGCGGGCATGTCTGCCGCGGAAGCGGTTGTGCTTCGAGAGCCTGGAATTCACACAGTTGCTACGCGATCCGGCAGTCATGCATTGTCTGTGACCGTGCCTTGGGTGGAATCAAACTTAACCTCTGTAGAAGCCGATACTGCTTGGCAAAGTGGCTTGGTAGAAAGCGATGTTGCAGGAGATGCGGGTACGGTGAGCACACCAAACGCCGTGTCAGAGACACCAATATTAACTGACGCAGCGAAGCTACCCTGGTTGAGTTGGTTACTGCCCATAATGGCGCTTTCGCTGTTAGCAGAAAATTTAGTGGCGAACCGCCGATTGAGAATTCGCCGTGATGGTCTCTAGAGACCTGGGAAAATCATGAACGCATTTGAACGATATTTGTCCCGTGTGCGTCGGCGAGAAAGTACTCGCTTAGTGGTTACTGGTGCCTTGGTTGGTTTGGGTGCCATTGCTTTACTCATAGTGATTACAACCGCATTGGGGCTGCAGCGAGGTTTTACCGAACCGATGGTTTGGGTTGCTCGTGTGGGTATGGTCCTGTCTGCACTGATTGTGCTGATAGTGGGCGTTTTGAAACCATGGCGACGGTTAAATCAAGACCGTGGTACCGCGCTTGTGGAGTCGGCAGACTCTGCCTTTGATGGGCGCGCTGAAACGTGGCTGAACACGGCGGCGAAAAGCCCTGATCATCCATTCCTTGAGCCCCTGGCCAGTGATGCTATGCGGGTGGCGAATAAGGTGCCACAACAGAAAGTTGTTAGTACTCAATCCATCGCGTGGCCGGCTCTTGGGCTTGTGTTGCTGCTTGGGGCCGTGGGTGCGTTAATCAATCAAGCGCCGCAAGCCTGGAAAAACGGCGCTGCGCATGTTGTATGGGGATGGGCTGAATCAAACCTGGTCGCGCAGCGAGGTTTGGATGTTACGCCGGGTAATGTTCAAATACTCGCAGGCAATGATGTGTCACTTACGGCCACATTGTCGGGGTTTTCGCGCGAGTCGATCGCACTGGAAGTACGTTACTCAAACGGACCTTGGCAACAAACTGAGGTTGCAGCCACAGAACCCAACAACTTTGAATTCTCACTGTTCCGCGTGGCGGAGCCGTTTGAGTATCGTTTCTCTGCCACTTATGTAACCAGTGATGTGTATCAAGTGGATGTTGTGCAGCCCGCGAAATTGGAAAACATCCAGGCGGTCATAACCCATCCGGAATGGACTCAACTGGAAGATGAGACTCGAACCAACGTTCGCAGTGTTTCGGGTGTCAAGGATACCCGCGTGAGCTTCACATTTGAAACTGACAAGCCTTTAAATGATCCGGTGTTTTATGTTGGCGCTAATCAATACCCGGTAACCGTATCAGGTAATCAAGCTACGGCTGAATTATTGATCACAGAAAACACGACGTATCAATTGCGCGACCGATTACTGAACACGCAAGTGGGAATCAGTCCTGAACATCCGGTTAATTTGCGCGGTGATAATCCGCCCAATGTGAAATTTGTTCTGCCGGGACGAGATGTATCGGCATCCCCGGTTGAAGAAGTGTTGATTGGTCTGGAAGCGCGTGACGACTTTGGTGTGAAATCGATCGAGCTGTTGTATTCGGTAAATGCCGGAGACTGGCAAACGGTTGCATTAGGTACGGATGCGCTCACAGAGTATAAATTCTCTTTGGAGGCGATGGGTCCCGCTGCATCTCCGTTATTGCCCGGTGACCTGATCACGTACTACGCCCGCGTAACCGATCATGATCATATTGTTGAAACCGATATGTTGTTAGTGGATGTGCGACCCTTTGAACGTCGGTTCTCTGAACAAAGCGGTGGTGGAGGCGGTGGCGGCGGGGCGCCAGGAAATGAGGGTTCGGATATTTCTAAACGCCAGAAGGAAATTTTGCTGGCCACGTGGAACCTGCAACGCGCCGCAGAAGCTGCCGGCGGTGATGTGGAAAGTCAAAGAGACAACGCCGTCTTACTCGCTGAAATGCAAACGCGTCTAGCTGAGCAGGCGATAACCCTAGCGGAGCGTTCTGAAGCCCGCTCCTTGACTGATCAGGGCGCGCTGATACGTGAATTTGTGGATTACCTGCGCGAAGCCGTGGAATCCATGGGGCCATCGGCCGATGCACTGAACGAATTAGACTTCACCAACGCGATTAACCCGCAGCAACGTGCCTTGCAGTTATTGCAACGAGCGGAAGCGCTTTTCAACGACATTCGCGTCACTGAGCAATCGGGTCAGGGACAAGGCGGGCAACAGGCTGGCCAGGATATGGCAGAGATGTTTGAGTTAGAGATGGATCTCGAGCGCAATCAATATGAACAGCGTGAGCGTCCGCCGCCGCCAGGTGAAGAGCAAGGCCAAGCGCTCGATGATGTCTTTGAAAAGCTGGCTGAGCTTGCTCGCAGGCAACAAGAACTTTCCGAAGAAGCCAATCGCGAACGGTCGTTAACGCGCGAAGAACGCTGGCGGCAGGAACAGTTGGCAAGAGAATTAGAAGAATTACAGCGTGAAGTGGATTCTTTGCAGCAGCAGGCACAAGCTAATGATGCCCAGTCTACTGAGTCTTCATCGCAATCATCATCTGAAGGAAACCAGGGCGGATCTGATCAAGCATCGTTAGAAGAATTGCAGGAACAGCTGGAGCAAGCCCGGCAAGCCATGCAGGAAGCGCTGGAGCAAGGCACTACCGGGCAAGACGATTCAACAAGCCTTGCTGAAAATGCAGCACAACGTTCTTCTGAAAACGCCGATGAAAATGCGACAGAAAACAACGAAGCTGAAAACTCGGGGGACAACAACGCAAGTGATGGTGCGGATACCCAGCAAGCGTCTGAACAAAATCCACTGGGTGCGGAAGGGTTTGCAGATGCGCAATCAGCTGGAAGCCAGGATGGTGTTAACGATGCCAATCAAGCACTGCAGGAAGCGTTGTCTTCTCTGAGTGATAACCGCGCTGCGGATTTGCAAGAGCGAATAGCAGAAGCCATTGACGCAACCGAGTCCATACTTGTCGAACAACGCGAAACGGAAAGCGAGTTACGAGATGCGGTGGCAAGAGCTGCGCAGGCACGTGCCTCCGGACGGTATTCGCCAGGACTTACCCGAGATGAAGCTGACGAGTTAGCCGAGCGAAAACACGCGTTGCAAAACGCTCTGGAAGATGTGCGACGAGATGTTGAAAATCTTCGGGATCGATTTGCCAACAATGCACCTGACACGGCGGAGTTACTCGACGCCGCCAACGAAGCGTTGAATGAAAGCCAGGCAGAACTCATGCTGGGTATCGCTGGCGACGGTATTCAAAGCAATTCGTTTGCGACCGTTCTTCCCGGCGAAAGCTTAGTCACCAATGCCATACGAGAATATCGCGATCGTTTAGATGAAGCGTTAGAAACCGCGGATGCCGAAGGTGTTGGCGCTGATCAGGAAGCCCTTCAAATCGCGGACGCACTACAGCAATTAAGGGCGTTACGGCAACTGCTGGAAAACCAACAAGGCGAGCAAGGCCAACAAGGGCAGCAAGGTCAACAAGGTCAACAAGGTCAACAAGGTCAGCAGGGTCAGCAGGGTCAGCAAGGTCAGCAAGGTCAGCAAGGTCAGCAAGGTCAGCAGGGTCAGCAGG
>JAHDCO010000134.1 GCA_020629835.1 Granulosicoccaceae bacterium | reverse complement strand
ACCCAGGCACGCACCTTTGGCGAAAGGAACTGCCGATTGTGGTACACGGCGTAGATGTCTGAATACACTAACGGGATATCATCTAAAACAGTAGTAAGTTCACCACTAAGCAGTTCATCGTTTATGTCCCACAACGATTTGATGCCAATACCTAATCCACCAACCGCTGAGTCCCTAACAACCTCCCCACTGTTGGTTGTTAATTTAGTTTGAACCGATACCCGAGTTATTTTCTCGTCTGGATAGAATTCCCAAGTGTCGTTAATGCCTCCCTGAGACGACAGCACCAAACAATCGTGCCTTCGTAAGTCGTCTATGGTTGATGGCGCACCACGCCTCTCAATGTAATCCGGCGAAACGCACAGCACGCGATAGTTTCGCGCTAGCTTCACCGCAATCATGGATGAATCAGCTAACGCGCCAATACGAATGCCCACATCAATACCCTCGGCTACCATGTCGACTACCGTATCCGTGGCCGACAAGTGCAAGGTAATACCTGGGTAGCGAGTAAGGAACTCTGGAACGAAGGGTGAGATGTGCTTGCGTCCAAACGAAGTCGGCATGGTTACGCGCAAGATTCCCTGGGCGGTTTCCCGCCGCCCTGCAAGGCTTGACTCCATGGCATCGATTTCTTCCTGAATGCGCAGGCAATGCTCGTAATAAATTTCGCCCTCGTCAGTTAAATGTTGCCTGCGCGTCGTGCGGTTCAACAGCCGTACCGACAACCGTTTTTCCAGCATAGCCAAGCGCTTACTGCACACGGCCAACGACAAGCCCAACCGCTCAGCCGCCTTGGTCAGACTGCCCTCGTTGACGGTTGCGATGAACACTTCCCGGTCTGATATTGCCTTCATATCGCTATTCTTAACTTTTATTTGATAATAAAGCAAAAAATATGCGGTTTATTAAACCATTGCGTAGACCGATACTCCTTCCATACCAAAGCAATCCGACAGATTCAGGAGTATTCAGCATGGACCAACAAACCTACAACCGCATCATTGAATCCGGTCAACCCATCGAAATCACCGCTGAGCTGATGGCCGCCGCGCAGCAAAATGGGCTTCGCCAGCGCAGTGAGGCAGTGGCCGCCGGGTGGGCGTGGCTCCGCAAGCAGCTGCGTTCTGCGGGTAGTAAGGTGCCATCGAGCCTCGTTCACGACGGGCATCACCGCTCACTGAGTGAGCCGTGCACGTAAGAAGCGCCTTAAACTTGAGAAATCCAGTCAGAGCCAATAAATCTATCGTCTTGGGAGTGGTTCTATATTCGAGCGATGAGCCCTATGTATCGACGCTGCATTTCAGCTCATGCGCGAAATGCCGCCAACTGCCATAATAAGGTGACCCAACCAACCGTAATCGAGGGGAGCGAGACAATGTCAGAATTATCAGGCACTAACGGTCTGCCAAACCGCTCGGCGAAAGGTAGACGAAAAGAAGAGTCGTTTCGGAGTGAAAACTATATCGTCCGTGGCGATGGCGTCGTTCGAGTCAAACCAGAAAAGCTTCTCCAGGACCGCACTTTTAAAGAAGAAACCAAAGCAGCCCTAGAGGCAATCGTTGGGCGAAGCGCATAGCGTAAACCGTTGTACGCAACGCTCGTACTACTGTCGGTCGGCATTGGCTACATCTACTGCCAGGTCAATCACTACTGGCGTTATACGCTAGCCAGACAAGCAGGTCATAAGTACTACTTGCCAATTTTCGTTACCGGTGTGGGCTGGGTAACATTTGGCTACCTCTCAATCACCTTGTTCAATTTCTTCAGTACGGGTGACTTCATTGCAGCACCCGAATTACACCACTGGATTTTCATTTATCTTCTCGCTGCAGTATCCGCCTACATCGCTGCTCGTTTTAGAAACCACGAAGTCGGCCAGCTAGAAGCGCTTAAAGCCGTTGATCAGAATGATCTTGACAGGTTAATACTCGATGCCCTGGAATCCAAAAAATACCTGCAGTTGAGTCTTACCACTGGAAAAATTTATATCGGGCAAGTCTACGAAACGATAGAGCCGGATGTGGAGAACGCCTTTCTTACGATCGTTCCGATAATGAGTGGGTACCGCAAAGAAGGTGAAGTGGCCGAGCTGACTCACCGGTACGAAGAGATTATCAAGGTCCTTAACGAAGAGGACGCTGACCAGTATCCCGATTTTCGATTGACGATACCGAAGTCAGCGATTGTCACCTGTCATTATTTCCACGCAACCATTTATAACCAAGTCAGAAAAGATCAACGAACGCTTTCGACGTAATAGTGGGTTAAAGGAAGTTTTTGCCTAACTATGGCAAACCAAATAATTAAAGATTCAAACCAGTCGCACACGCTCATCGATAATCGATACACACAACTCTCGTAGCAGACGTGTTCGTGAGTGCTCATCGCCGGACTCTAAACTCAGATTGATCATGTTTGCAACCCTGCGCACAGCAAACCAAGGCACCAGTGGTAATGATGCACCCGCTATCCATATCAAGTGAATTTCACGGATGGGCAAAGAAGATATCTTTGATGGTATGAATATTATCTTTTCTGAATGACGCAAAAAACACACTAGATTGAATCCTCACTCGCTCTTTACGCATTAGTGAATATTCAAAGCAACTAAATCAGGGGTCAATCATCGATAGTTGCATTTGCTCTTGCACTCAAAAGCCAAGATATTATAGTTCCGTTGAGGTAGGCAAACAAAAGTAAGCCAATCTTATTTAAAAACACCGTCGTGAGCACACCTTCAGGTGATGCTGCAACGTGAAAACCACCCTTAGCGTTCATGATCGATAGGAATGACCACCAAAGCGCATCTCGACCTGTGGTGATACCCGATCCAAAACCTTCTTCAAAACCTAGAATTAGGCCTGATGAAACCGAAAAAGAAACGAAAACCACGATGAACATCATCATTGACAAGGTTTCTAAAGGGCTTGCTTTAACAGAGGCTCCAATAACTGAAAGTGACTTTAAAACTCTCAGAACCTTTATGATTCTAAATATCCTTGCCAGCCTACCCCAACGGAGAGGTTCAACTAGAGGGATTGATGACAATAGATCGATCCAACCCCACTTGAGCATATATCGGCGCTTGCTATCAGCTGTAAAAAACAAATAAAGAAAATCCGCAAAAAAAAGTAGGCACAGCAGAAAATCTAACTTAAAAACTACTTCTTGAACTTCAGGGTTTTCAACAATTAGAAACTCTACAGAAAGTACAAATAATGAATAAGCACTCAGTAACAGCATAAAAATTTGCCATAGTGGATGCCGCATTTCTGTACGCGAAATTTCTTTGTTCAATGTTCTATCCCTAAATATCGAAATTTTATTTGGTCAGTATGTATCGAATATTACTGTTTCAAACGTGCACGCCAATACGTTCGATCTCAACACATCTTTTAGACAACCTAATGATCAGATTGAAATTACCTATAAATAGGTAGCCCGAAAGAAGGTACATGCATTTGCATATACAACGTCCCGGGTGTACGCTGAACCACGCAAATTTTCAAACAAATTAGATTGAGTGACTTATGGATATGTTCACGAAGTTTAACCGTAAGCGAATTGACGATCGGGATATCGACACCCTGATTGGACTATGCAAAGGATTAGCAGCAGATAACAGAATTAACTTGGATGAAGCAAAATGCTTATCAGCTTGGTTAGTACAGTGTAAATCTAGATCGTTTAATCCTTTAGTAGAAAACCTACTCGAGAAAGTAGAGGACGTATTGTCCGATGGAGTAATCGATAACGATGAGTCGATTGAACTCGTGTCAACTCTCAATGGAATTGCAGGTGTTAGTTCGGAAGTCGGAGAGTTAGCTCAAGCGACCTCGCTACCGCTTTGCGACCCGGCTCCACCATTTAGCTTCAAAGGAAGAAATTTTCTCTACACAGGCACTTTCGCATATGGAGCTAGAAAACTCTGTCAACAAGCCACGAAAGAGCGAGGTGGTTTAAATGCCAGTAGCGTTACCAGAAAGTTGGATTTTCTAGTTATCGGAACGTATGTCACCGATAGCTGGAAACACGAAAGCTTCGGTACGAAAATAATGAAAGCGGCTGAATACAGAGATAGAGGGATACCGATATCGATAATCTCTGAGCAGCATTGGATCAAGATCGGGGAGATCACTTAATCAGCCTGCGCCGCTGCACGTTTAGAGTAAAAAGGATTTGCATCATTTACTTAATCAATTGAAGCAAGAGGTCAGCTTACATACAAGCAAAATCTCTCGGCCCTAGTTACCAGAAGCTTGATTCAAACACCGGTTCAACCAACACTAAGGCTCAACAATATTAAACATGGGCTCAAAGCTATCCAAACAGGAAAACAACTCCCGTAAGC
>JAHDCO010000133.1 GCA_020629835.1 Granulosicoccaceae bacterium | reverse complement strand
TAAGCACTAAGCACTAAGCACTAAGCACTAAGCACTAAGCACTAAGCACTAAGCAAAAATTATCAGCTAACGCCAGCGAGCCGTTGAGTTAACGCCCATACATCCTGTGCAATAGTGACTTCAGTTAGCGCTTTACGCACGGAACCAGGAAGCCGAGCGTTCTCCTGCGCATCCACCGCATCCGATAACCGCGCTAGCCGATCCCAGAAGGCGTCACCACTAACCGCGGTTGGGTCAACCAGGAAATAATACTGTCCTAAATCGTGCGGCTGCCCTTCAGGCACTTTCAAACCCGCCACATCCAATGAGTTAACACTACCGGTAACCGCAGCAGCCAACACTTCGGCCATTAACCCGAATCCATACCCTTTGTAACCACCGGTAGATACCAAAGACCCCTTCAGTGCGGCCGCCGGATCTTCGGTGGGCTCGCCGGTTTCATCAATAGCCCAGCCCAACGGAATCGGCGTTCCCGCGGCTTTTGCCATAGTGATTTTGCCCAACGCCACAGCGCTGGTGCTTTGGTCAAACTGAAATGCAACACCACCTTCTTTGGCCGGAATACTCATAGCGATAGGGTTCGTGCCAATAACCGCTTTGTTACCTCCGGGAGGTGCCACAACTGCCGACGCGTTGGTAAATCCAATGGCGATATACCCTGCCTGTGCGATTTGTTCTGTGAAGTAACCTAGGGACGTACACGTATGCGCGTGACAGATGGCCAATGATGCCGTGCCCGATGCCTTAACCGTTTCAATTGCCACTGGCAACCCTTTGGCAAAAGCCGCTTGCGCGAACCCAAAACCGGCATCGACCTGCACTGATGCCAGTTTCGGCTTGGATACGATGGGTTCCACTGATCCCTTTACCCGCCCAGTCTGCAACTGCAGGCAGTAGCTTTCCAAGTAATACAAGCCGCAGATAAGGTTGCCGTCATGTTCTGCCTTACGAATGGCTTTCGCCACTTCTGCAGCCACCCAAGGGTCCGCACCATGTTGAACTAACGCGGTATGGCTGACAGATTCAATGTCATCCAGCGATACGGTAACTGTGGTCACAAAAGGCCTCTTGACAGAAATGTAGGTTTAAAAAAGATATAGGCATTAACGCGTTGGGGTGAACCCTACTGAGCGTAGTTTGAGCCTTCGTCATCCAGAATGGCTTTCAATTCACTTAAGTGCTTTTCAGCTTGCTCGGGATAGTCGTCTAATTCGCTTGCCGTTTTCGCCGCAATATCCGCAGGGATTACGCGTAGCGGTTGGCCCGTTTGTAACGCACGAATATAGGTCTCTGCCGCACGTTCGAAGTAGAACAGTCGATTGAATGTATCGGCCACACTGGTGCCCATCACCAATACACCGTGATTGCCCATGATCATGACTTTCTTTGCCGGGTCAGAGAGCTGCGCTGCACAGCGTTCGCCCTCGCTTTCTGTGGCTAAGCCACCATAGCCTTCATCGATGACATAGCGCTGATAAAACGTTGCGCAGTTCTGATCAATCGGTGGCAGCCTGGAATCTTTCAAGCACGCTAGGACCGTTGCGAACATAGAGTGCACGTGCATCACACAGCGGTGATGTGGACAGCGGCGGTGCACACTGCCATGCAAACCCCAGGCGGTTATATCCGGCGCGTCCGGGTGTTCTAGGGTGCTGGGATCATCGGCGTCAACAACAATCAAATCCGATGCTTTAATGCGCGAAAAATGCGCCTGGTTTGGGTTCATCAAAAATCGAGTGCCCGATTCATTAATCGCTAGCGAAAAATGATTAGCCACGGCCTCGTGGTAGTTCAGGCGTGCCGCCCATCGAAACGCAGCAGCAAGGTCAATCCGCTCTGCGCGGTGTTCGTTGCCGCGGTACTCGTTGATCTGTGCACTCATACGATTATTGTCCCAGAAGACGCGAGCAGGCCAATACATTGGCCAGGACACAGCACACTATCCACAAATCTAAGCGTTGGCAACCGCCTAGAGGCTGACGCCACGGCCGCCTTTACTCTATCCTTGATCTCACCTGAGACGTGGTTTACGCCCACGGCCTCGTCAGCCAACCGATGGATGCTCACCGATGTCCTTTGCGGAAAAAACTGAACGTGCAAAGTCCGCCACCCATCGCGCTGCCGAAGAAATCCGCCAGCTCATCTTCAGCGGTGAGCTAACCGCTGGCAGTAACCATTTGGAAAGCGAACTGGCAACCCGCCTGGGTATATCACGCACACCTGTGCGCGAAGCCACCTTGATGCTGCAGGCAAGCGGCCTTTTGGAAGTACAGCCACGAAAAGGTGTGCGCATCGCCGCCCTCTCGGCCGATGATATGCAAGAGATTTACGTGATCTTGACCGAGATGGAATGTTTAGCAGTTCGATTAGCCGTTGAGGTTGACCACCCCGCGGCCGCATTCGATCCATTGAAGCGCAGCTTAGAGGCAATGATTGAAGCCTTAAACACGAACGACCTACCCCGTTGGGCTCAGGCCGATGAATTGTTCCACGCTCAGTTAGTGGAGCTCAGTCAGTCGGAACGTTTAATTCGGTTGGTGGAGAACTTCAATGATCAGGTGCGCCGAGCAAGAGCTGTGACGTTAAACCTGCGTCCAGAACCCTCTCAATCAGTCGATGATCACACACGCGTTTACAACGCCATGCTGGCAGGCGATCCACAGGCTGCTGCAGAGCTACATCGACAACACTGCGTAAGTGCTCGTACTATGCTCGTCCAAATTCTTCGTCAGTCAGGCTTAAAACGCGTATGAATCAGCCCACCACCAACGCTCCAGACGTGCCGCCTATTAGCCGATTTTCCGTACCAGAAATCTCTGCGTTGCCTGAAGACTTGCAAGCCATGATGCTGGCGGTACAAGAGAAAGCTGGTTTCATTCCCAACGTGTTTTTAGCCCTTGCCAGGCGCCCGGAAGAACTGCGCGCGTTTATGGCGTATCACGATGCCTTGATGGAAAAAGACAGCGGCTTGACTAAAGCTGAGCGCGAAATGATTGTTGTTGCCACCAGCGCCGAGAACCGCTGTGGGTATTGCGTGGTAGCTCATGGAGCTATTCTTCGAATCCGAGCTAAACAGCCGTTGGTTGCCGATCAGGTGAGCATGAATTACCGAAAAGCGGATCTGACCGAACGTCAAAAAGCCATGTTGGCCTTTGCCGTCAAAGTGGCCGTGTCTTCCGAAGCCGTCGATGACGCGGATTTTGATGCCCTGCATGCGCACGGTTTTTCTGACGAAGACATCTGGGATATCACGGGTATTACTGCGTTTTTCGGTTTGAGTAATCGAATGGCTAACGTAATGTCGTTGCGACCCAACGATGAGTTTTATGACATGGGCCGCCAACCCAAACCGCGCTAACTTTCTGCACGGCTAGCGCGCCTCGCCAGGCGGTTCACAGCGATCGCAGGCAGGCGTCAAAAATTTGTTTTCTGTCATGCAACGCTTTAGTTGGCGAGCGTATAAGCCCTGCCCGCTAGCGTCTGGATGAAGGCTGCCAAAACAGGCGCAGCCGTTGCATAGCTTCTGTGTGGAATGTTAATGATTCGCAGCACGGAAAGACCGATATGCGCGCCGCTTCAACTCGTAGTTCAAAATCTTTTTTCCAGGTGGTCAGACAGGCTGGGCCAGCCACTGGCTTGCTCTGTGCGCTGGCGTATGCCAGCACTGCGGATGCGGCCACGACCGTGCTGGAAGCTACGGTGGACTTCCCCATCATCAATTCCGGCGCCGCACCGTACTATCGCGAAACCGCACGTGATGCCCTGGCCATCAACGCGGCAGACCCCAGCTACCGCGATGTTTTCGCCCGCGCGGAAACCACCTATAGCGGGGCATCCGGCGTCTTTGATATCACGTTGATGGGGCTTGCGGAATTAGATGGTGAAGCCGAATACAAACTTTGGATCAACGGCGTACTGATTGGCGAAGCCACAAATTTCGTCACAAGCGTTGACTACATGCCCGCAGCGCACCGTTTTGAGGACATCACACTAACCACTGGCGATGCCATCGCGGTGGAATCGGTTGCGAATTCAAATGACAAAATACCTGAGAACGGTGGCTTTGCGTTTGCACGCGGTCGCTGGACTGAGTTGCGATTAATCCCCGATGGCGAGAACGATCCGCAGCCGTCTCGAGTGTCACTGATATCCAACGCATCGACTCTGGATACCACCGTGGAAGAAGGCGATACGGTCACAATTGACTACGCCGCAATTCATGATGTGGACGGTGGAACACCAGCCACCAACACTCGGGTAATTTTCGATATGCCCGATACGTTTACCGTACCCAATTTAGGTAACTGTTCAGAACTCACCAGCCACCATCCAGGCTCGCGTATTGTCTCGTGCTTACAGCCGCAATTAGCACCGGGGGAATC
>JAHDCO010000051.1:11970-26230 GCA_020629835.1 Granulosicoccaceae bacterium | reverse complement strand
TAATCGAACCGATGAATGATGTGGTTCGGCCTATGTTGGAAGAGGCGGCTGAAAAGTACGTTTCTGATAAGCCAGATTGGCAGACACAAACCTGCAGCTAGGCAGATTGATGTCGCAATCATTAGGTAACGCAAACGCTTTGGGCGACGGTGAAAATCCGTCGCCTGAGGCGGACATCATCCTCGATGTTAACAACATTGAGGTTATCTACGATCATGTGATCCTGGTACTTAAAGGCGTGTCGCTACAAGTACCGCGCGGCGGGATAGTGGCGTTGTTAGGCGCTAATGGCGCAGGTAAAACGACCACACTCAAAGCCGTCTCGAATCTGTTGCAAGCCGAACGCGGTGAGGTGACCAAAGGCGCAATAGCCTTTAACGATAAGCCCGTGCATAACCTATCGCCAAACGAATTAGTTCGTCGCGGCTGTATTCAGGTGATGGAAGGCAGGCACTGCTTTGAACATTTATCGGTAGAAGAGAACTTACTGACTGGCGCTTTCACACGTAAAGATGGTCAGGCAGCGATCAAGCAAGACCTGGAAATGGTCTACAACTATTTTCCACGCCTGCGCGAGCGGCGCACGTCGCAGGCCGGTTATACCTCAGGTGGCGAACAGCAAATGTGTGCCATAGGACGTGCGTTAATGTCTCGTCCTTCCATGATCCTTTTGGATGAGCCGTCAATGGGCTTGGCACCACAACTGGTGGAAGAGATTTTTGAAATTGTTCGCCAACTTAATGTCGATACGGGTGTGTCGTTTTTGTTAGCTGAGCAGAACACCAATATCGCTTTGCGATACGCAACCTACGGATACATTCTTGAGTCCGGCCGGGTGGTACTAGACGGCAGTGGAGACGAACTGCGCGATAACGCGGATGTGCGCGAATTTTATTTGGGTGTGGGCGGGGAAGAACGTAAAAGTTTTCGTAACGTTAAACACTACAAACGCCGAAAGCGTTGGTTGGCATAAGTCAACATCTCAGTACGTTTGAATACAGGATCTAATGGACGTGGCGTATTACGACGACAGCGATACCCTGAGTGCATCAACTCGACAACAGCAACTGTTTGATGCATTACCCAGCTTTTTAGCCCAAGCCGTGTCCGAGTGTCCCGGGTTGGCGCAGCACCTAGGTTCAAGCGGGTTCGACGATGTGCGTTCCCCCGAGAACTTAGCGACCTTGCCGGTGCTTCGTAAATCAGCTTTGATGGAAGCTCAGCAGCAAAATCCACCCTTCGGTGGTTTTGTGCGCGCCGCCAGCTTGCCGGGTACGCGGGTGTTTATGTCACCCGGTCCGGTTTGGGAACCGCAAATCACCGGTGCCGACCCATGGCAATCGGCCAGAGCGTTGCACGCGGCCGGCATCAGGGCGGGCGACCGCGTTCATAACGCTTTCTCTTACCACACAACTCCCGGTGGCTTTATTTTAGATGAAGGTGCCAGAGCGCTGGGTTGTACGGTGTTTCCAGCCGGGGTTGGAAATACCGAATCGCAGGTAGCTGCGATGCGCCATTTTTCACCGGATGCGTTCATCGGCACACCGGACTACCTTAAGATTCTGTTGGAAGCTGCCGCCAGTGACGGGCCGCCAATCACCAGCCTCAAACGGGCCATGGTGAGCGGAGGCGCTTTATTCCCGGCATTGCGTGAGTACTATGAAGCGCTGAGTATCACCACGCGTCAGTGTTACGCAACAGCCGATTTAGGGGTTGTGGCGTACGAAACAGAGGCTGACGGTCAGTGTGTTCCAGGCATGGTTGTTAACGAAGGCCTTATCGTTGAAATCGTGCGGCCCGGTACTGGAGAGCCTGTGCCGGCAGGGGATGTGGGTGAGCTCGTTATTACTCGATTAAGTGCGGATTACCCCTTGGTGCGTTTTGCTACTGGTGACTTAAGTCGATTTCTCGATGAACCCAGCCCATGCGGACGTACGGCACCTCGTATTGCCGGTTGGATGGGGCGTGCAGATCAGCGCACCAAGGTGAAGGGAATGTTTGTCGATCCTGCGCAACTGGATGCTCTGTACAAGCTAAGCCCGTCGATACGCCGGCTGCGCCTGACTGTGACGCGTCAAAACGACACCGACCATGCGACACTGTCTGTGCAATTGACTGAACACCATGCGCTTTCGTCGGACGACACGGAAGCGCTGTTAAGCAAGGTGGCGTCAGAGTTTCGGGCCGTGGCTGGATTGTCGGTGGCATCCGAGCTCGCTGCTGAGGCGTTACCTAATGATGGTGTGCTGATTGACGATGCGCGTGACTACGAGGCGTAGGTGCTTCTCGCGTTAATGGCTCGGGATAAGCCTGACGGCAGGGGTTAACAGGGGGTACCATTCAAGGCCCCGGTTTTCCTATTGTGGAGTTGTCCCATCAGTCGCTCAAGTAGTCCAGCGCCCGACGCATCCGGCAGCAAAATGCCACCGCACATCGACATCAAAGTCACGCAACCGGCGATGCGCACCATTGCCATGCCAGCGGATACGAATCCTAATGGGGATATTTTTGGCGGCTGGATACTGTCGCAGATGGACTTGGCCGGCGGTTCACACGCGTTTCGTGAGGCACAGGGCCGGGTGGCAACGGTTGCCATCACCGGCATGCAATTTCATAAACCAGTCAATGTAGGCGATGAGATCAGTTGCTATTGCATAACGACACGCATTGGGGATACATCGGTTGCGGTGCATGTGGAAGCCTGGGTTCGTCGCGGGCGTCGTAACGTGGCGGATGAGATGGTGACGGAAGGATTATTCACGTTTGTGGCTCTGGATGAACACGGTAAGCCACGATCGGTTAGCTCTCCAAAATCGTGATCGAAAAGTGGCTAGCCAATTAGCCTGAAGCTTGTTAGGAAATTCCTGTGACAACCGTACTATGGCAACCCAGTTCAGAACAAATTGCAGCATCGGCCGTGCGGCAGTTTATGCAAGGCCTAAACGAAAAGCACGAGCTAACGCTAAGCTCTGAATCCGCTCTGCATACTTGGTCTGTTGAGCACTCCACCGAATTTTGGCAGGCGCTCGTGGCGTTTGGCGGAATTGATCTTGATCAACCCGACAATAGCTCGGTACTGCAAAACGCCGACGCGATGCCTGGGGCACGTTGGTTCCCCGAAGCGAAGCTCAACTTCGCCTGGAATTTGTTGAAGTACAACAAATCACCGGATGCAGATGCGCTGGTGTTTCGGGGTGAGGGCGCAACCGATTCGCGTCGCATGTCCTGGCGGCAATTGCGTTCACAGGTTTTACAGTTGGCGCGTTGGATGAAGCTACAAGGTGTTGAGCCTGGCGATCGGGTCGCGGGCTATGTTCCTAATACGCCAGAAGCCATCGTTGCCATGCTGGCCACTACCGCGCTAGGTGGAGTGTGGTCGTCATGCTCTCCCGACTTTGGTTTCAATGGTGTACTGGATCGGTTTGGACAGATTCAACCGAAGTTGTTGTTCACCGCCGACGGTTATTGGTACAACGGCCGCTCGCATGATTCGCTGGGAGTGGCTGACGAATTAGCTGCGGCCATTGAAGACATTGAACAGGTGGTTGTTATTGATTATCTGCAACCAGCAGACGAGCGATCCCCGGCCTTACCCAGCGGTCGATTGGTAGTGGCTTTATCCGGGATTTTAAGTGGCGCAGAAACACTGAGCGACAACGATCAACTTAACGAGTTAAACGCGTTGTGCGTACCAACCGCTTTCGATCATCCGCTCTACATCATGTTCAGTTCAGGCACAACCGGTAAGCCAAAATGCATCGTCCATGGTGTGGGTGGAACCTTGCTACAGCATGTAAAAGAGCATCGCTTACACGTGGACGTGCGTGCGGGTGAAAAGGTGTTCTTCTTCACCACCTGCGGTTGGATGATGTGGAACTGGCTGGTGACCGGTTTAGCGTCCGGTGCCACATTGATGCTGTACGACGGTTCACCGTTCTACCCCTCGGGCGAGACTTTGTTTGACTATGCGGAAGCGGAGTCATGTAATCACTTTGGTGTATCGGCAAAGTACATTGATGCCTGTCTTAAGGCGGGTTTAACGCCGAAGCACACGCACAAGCTTGGTACGTTGCGCAGTGTGCTCTCAACAGGCTCTCCACTGGTTCCAGAGAGTTTTCGGTACGTGTACGAACACATCAGTGATGACGTGTGTTTGTCCTCTATGTCTGGTGGTACAGACATTTTGTCGTGTTTTGTTCTTGGTTGCCCTGCGTTACCTGTGCTCGAAGGTGAGATTCAATGTTTAGGTTTTGGAATGAACGTGCAGGTATACGCTGATGACGGTTCGCAGTGCGCGATCGGTGTTAAGGGTGAACTTGTCTGTACGGATCCTTTTCCGAGTATGCCGATTGGCTTCTGGAACGATGAGTCTGGTGAGCGTTACCACGCGGCGTACTTCAATCGCTTTGCTAATGTTTGGTGTCATGGTGATTACGTCGCCATGACTGAACGCGGTGGTATGGTGATTTACGGGCGCTCTGATGCGGTGTTAAATCCGGGCGGTGTGCGTATTGGTACCGCTGAGATTTATCGGCAGGTTGAACGGTTTGAAGCGATTGCTGAAGCTCTGGTCATCGGGCAGCGATGGCAGAACGATGTGCGTGTTGTACTCTTTACCCGCATGCAACCCGGTTATAGCCTGGATGACGATCTGATTGAAAAAGTAAAACGTCACATTCGAACCGAATGTACGCCTCGGCATGTGCCGTCAAAAATCATTGCTGTGGATGACATTCCACGCACACGCAGTGGAAAGATTGTTGAATTGGCCGTTGGTAAAGTTGTGCACGGTGAGCCTGTTGATAACGTAGAAGCCTTAGCGAACCCCGAAGCGCTAGAGTTATTCAAACACTTACCGCAGCTACAATCCTGATGGATGCAAATAAAAAAACTTCCAGTGGCCTACCACCCGCCATAGACGACCTGATTACGCACTGGTCTAATCAAACGTTGCCGCCGGTTGATTTATGGCATCCGTCGGAAGCGCGCGATATCGATATGCGCATTAAGAAGAACGGTGAATGGGAATATCTGGGTACACCGATTAACCGAGCACGCCTGGTGCAACTATTTTCCAGCGTTCTTCGAGTAGAGGAAGACGGCGATACGTGGTTGGTAACTCCCGGTGAGAAGCTTCGAATAACCGTAGAGGATGCACACTTTCAAGCCGTGTTACTGGATGTGGAGTCGGTACATAACCAGCCAGCGTTGGTTTTTACAACCAATGTAGGCGAGAAGGTTACAGCGGATGCCGATCATCTGATTGATGTGCAGTACCGAACCCGAGAGGCGATTCCGGAACCTTATTTACCCATGCGCAATGGATTAAAGGCGCGTCTGTCGCGTGCGGTGTTTATTCAATTAGCTGAACGCGCCGAAATTCGTGGCAACGTGGCAGGGGTGATGAGTTGTGGTGTGTTCATGCCGCTGGGGCCGGCCGAGTAATGGCCGCGCGAGGCCTATCAGTCATAAGGGCTCGACATGACGTCCGTTGATGCTGTGTTAAGCGCGATTGATCTAACGTCTTGGCGCGGTGAAACCTGTGTACTCAATGAAGTGAGTTTATCGCTGAGCGCCGGTCAAATTCTGCAGGTTGTTGGGCCAAACGGAAGTGGTAAAACCACTTTGTTGCGAACGCTCGCTGGGCTTGCATTACCCGATGACGGTCAGGTGATGTGGCAAGGCAATAATATCGAACATGATCGTTCCACCTTTCAATCGCAACTACTGTATCTGGGGCATAAGCCTGGCGTAAGTGGTGCGCTGACACCACGAGAAAATTTATTGGCGTTTTTGCATGTACGGCAAGCATCACCGGACTTAACGCAGCTGGACGATGCATTAGACGCGTTAGCTTTGGGTGAGCGCAAAGAATTGCCTTGTCGCTGGTTATCCGCCGGTCAGCAACGCCGCGTAGCTCTGGCGCGATTAGTCCTGGAGCCTGTGAACTTGTGGATACTGGATGAGCCGCTGAACGCCTTAGATGTGGATGGCATTGCCTGGGTGGTTGATCGTATAGAAGAACACGCCGAGCGCGGAGGTATGGTGTTGTTCACCACGCATCAACCCATGCCACTGGTGCGCAGGCAGGCGCAGCAAGTGCTGTTGTCTGAAGTGGAAATGTCGTCGTGAGTACGGAGCAAGAAACGCCTACGGTTGGGATATGGCAGGTCTTTAGCACGGTATTTGTTCGCGACCTTCGTATTGCATTTTCCTCATGGAGCGAAGGGCTTAATCCGCTGCTCTTTTTCGTGCTGGTGGTGAGTTTATTCCCGTTAGGTATCGGACCTGACCCGCGCCTTTTATCCAGCATCGGCCCAGGTGTTATTTGGGTATCAGCTCTGTTAGCCATGCTCATGTCACTCGACGGATTATTTGCGGCCGACCACCGGGATGGCACCTTGGAACAATGGGTGTTATCCGGTCAACCGTTGTCCATCATTGCGTTAGCCAAAGTGTGTACGCATTGGGTACGCAGTGGTTTGCCGTTGGTATTAATGTCGCCGCTGCTGGGTGTTTTTCTCAACCTGCCAACCACTGCTTTACCGGTATTGGTCGTGAGCCTGTTGCTCGGTACTATGATTTTGAGCCTGGTCGGCGCGATCGGCTCTGCCTTAACTCTGACGGTTAAGCAAGGTGGGGTATTACTGGCCCTATTGGTGCTTCCGTTATCCGTACCGGTATTGATATTTGGTGCCGCGGCCGTCCAAGCGGTTGTCGAGCAGCGTGAGGCTCTTGGGCAGCTGGCTCTGCTGGGTGGCGGTGTCATGGGGGCCTTGGCATTGGCTCCAGTGGGTATTGCTGCGGCCTTACGAGTGGGCGTAAGCTCCGGCGATTGAACCCGCCCGGCTGGTAGACTGTCACACCTAGGTTAGGGGATAAATTCAAACCCGTTATGTTTAAGTGGATTCATAAATTTGGCTCACCGCCTTTTGTGTACGGCTTTTCCAAAGCACTGAGTCCCTGGATAGGCTTGGCGAGCTTGGGGCTATTTGCATGGGGGTTGTACCTGGGTTTGGTGAAAGCGCCGCCGGATTACGAGCAGGGTGAGGTGTACCGCATCATGTACGTGCATGTGCCAGCCGCCTGGATGTCGATGTTCGTTTATGTGGTCATGGCCATCTCCAGCGCCGTTTTTATTATCTGGCGCATGAAATTAGCCGACGCGGTTGCCGAAGCATCTGCATTCATCGGTGCCTCGTTTACGTTTCTAGCCTTAGTGACCGGTTCTATTTGGGGGCGGCCAACCTGGGGTACCTGGTGGGAATGGGATGCACGGTTAACGTCAGAACTGGTCTTATTATTTTTGTATCTGGGGTATATCGCTTTGCGATCAGCCATCGAACACCCACAAAGCGGCGCACGTGCGGCTGCCATTTTGGCGATTGTGGGTGTGGTCAATATCCCGATCATTCATTTTTCAGTGGAATGGTGGAATTCGCTGCATCAGCCCGCTTCGATCACGCGAGCCGACGGGCCAACGATGCACATCAGCATGATCATTCCATTGTTTGTCATGTTGGGTGCTTTCCAACTGTATTACGCTCATCACCTGTTAGTGAAGTTACGCGTGGTTATGCTGGAGCGTGACCGTCGCACTAAGTGGGTGGCTGAACGTGTGCAAAACGGAAAACTCTGAACATGGCGGAATGGCTATCAATGGGTGGACGCGGCGCGTTCGTTTGGTCCGCTTACGGCATTACAGCTTTCGTTCTAATTGTGAATTGGGTTTGGTTAAAGCATCAGGTTCGTGCTGCTGCGACCAAATCCAAACGCTTAGCAAAACCTAACAAAACATATGACACCTAAACGTAAACAACGGCTTATGTTAGTTGGCCTGATGCTGTTCGGATCGTCGGCAGCGATGGCTTTAATTGTGACCGCTTTTCAGCAAAACCTGGAGCTGTTTCATTCGCCCGCGGATGTGGTTGCCGGTGCGGTCGAACCTGGCACGCGCTTTCGCATCGGTGGCATGGTGGTAGACGGCTCAGTCCTGCGTTCCACCGATAGCGTGGACGTGCAGTTTGACCTAACCGACCATGCGCAAGTCGTGACCGTAAAGTTCGACGACATTCTGCCGGACCTGTTCAGAGAAGGCCAGGGCATCGTTGCTAAAGGTCAATTGAATGAAGACGGTCAATTCATCGCCAGTGAAGTGTTGGCCAAGCACGACGAAAACTACATGCCACCTGAGGTGGCGGCGGCTTTGGAAAAAGCCGGAAAGATGCCTTCCACTGCTGCCACGTTTGGCAGCAAAACCTTGGTAGACCCATGATTCCAGAGCTAGGGTTATTCGCCCTCATCCTGTCATTAGTAGCCGCCTTGGTTTTGTCCATCATGCCTATGGTGGGTTCTTATACGCGTGATGTGGGTTGGCTCTCGGTTGCCCGACCTGCCGCGTTGTTGCATCTGCTGTTTTTGTTCATTGCCTACATGGCACTTACCATCAGCTTCATACACAGCGACTTCAGCGTCAGTTACGTCGCACAGACGTCCAATCGGCAACTGCCGTTGATGTACCGAATCTCTGGCGTTTGGGGTGGGCATGAAGGCTCAATACTTTTTTGGGCGTTGATCCTTGCCGTATGGACTGGAGCCGTGGCGCAGTTCAGTCGACACATGCCGATGCTGTTGGTTGCACGTGTGTTGTCGGTGCTGGGCATGATTAGCGTCGGCTTTTTATTGTTCACGCTTCTAACCTCTAACCCCTTTGCTCGTCAGTTCCCGGTGCCGCTGGACGGCGCATCGTTAAATCCACTGTTGCAAGACCCGGGTATGGCGTTTCACCCACCCATGCTGTATATGGGCTACGTTGGTTTTGCCGTAGCGTTTGCGTTTGCCATTGCCGCTTTGCTGGGCGGGCAATTGGATTCGGCAACCTTACGCTGGATGAGACCTTGGACGAATTTAGCCTGGATGTTTTTAACCCTGGGTATCGCTCTGGGCAGTTACTGGGCGTATTACGAACTGGGTTGGGGCGGTTGGTGGTTTTGGGACCCGGTTGAAAACGCGTCGTTCATGCCGTGGCTGGTTGGTACCGCGTTAATCCATTCGCTTGCCGCGTCGGAAAAGCGCGGCGTCTTTAAGGCCTGGACGGTTTTACTTGCGGTACTGGCATTTTCATTAAGTTTGTTGGGTACGTTCCTCGTTCGTTCAGGCGTTCTGACATCGGTGCATTCATTTTCAAATGATCCCGCACGAGGCATGTTCATTCTGCTGTTCTTAGTAGTTGTTGTTGGTGGTTCGCTAGCGCTGTATTCCGTGCGTGCACATCGATTAAAAAGTACCGCAGGCTTTGAATTGATTTCACGTGAATCCGGCATCCTGTTAAACAACGTCATGATGGTTGTTGCTTGTGCAACCGTACTGGGCGGGACCTTGTATCCGTTGTTCTACGATGCCATGGGCTTTGGCACCATGTCGGCCGGAACGCCTTACTTCAATATGGTGTTTATCCCATTGATGGTGCCCATCATGCTGTGCGTGGGTATCGGCGCCATGTTGAATTGGAAACGAGATAATTTCAGTAATCGCAAAACGTGGTACCTCGTGCTGATTGCATTGAGCATCGCGTTAGGCTTTTTTGCCGCCTTGCAGCTCACGCCGTTTAAGATCAGTGCGGTAGTGTCGCTGGCCATAGCGTTTTGGATAATGGCCAGTTCCGCTCACGGTATCTACCATCGCGTACGCAACAAGCGGACAAAGCTTGCTTCGATGCTGCATACCCCGGCTAGCTTCTGGGGCATGATCACCGCTCATTTAGGGTTGGGTGTATTCACATTAGGTGTGGCCATGACCAGCATCTACTCAGAAGAAGAAGCGGTACGCATGGCACCCGGTGATACCTACACCGTGGCTGGCTACCAGTTCTTGTTCAATGGTGTACAGGAGATTGAGGGGCCTAATTATCGTTCTGCGGCGGGTTTGTTCACGATCGACCGGAACGGAAAAGAGGTAGGCGAATTAATGGCTGAAAAGCGCATCTATAACGTGCGTCAGGATGTTATGACTGAAGCCGGTATTGATGCGTCATTAACACGCGATTTGTTTGTTGCGTTAGGTGAGCCTTTGGACGCAGGCGCCTGGAGTGTTCGCTTGCAAGTGAAGCCGTTCATTCGATGGATCTGGTACGGCTGCTTGTTAATGGGGCTTGGTGGCTTACTGGCTGCCTGCGATAGGCGCTACCGCACACGTTCGATGGTAAAAAGCACGGCATCGTCAGACGTTACTCCGCCCACACCAACACCTGCAACCGCTGGGGCGAGCACAGTCGCGACCAACACGAGTACATCGTGACGCGTTTACTGCCACTCATTATTTTTTTGGTCATGGTGGGCTTTTTAGCCTGGGGGCTGCAGCGTGATCCCTCGCGCATCGATTCTCCGTTAATCGATCAGGCCGCCCCTGCATTTTCGTTACCCGTATTGGGTAGTGAAACGACCTTTACCAGTGGCGACATGATAGGTCAGCCATGGGTGCTTAACGTGTTCGCGAGTTGGTGTGGCCCGTGTATTGTGGAGCACCCGGTGTTAACCGACTTGGCCGAGCAGCAGAGCGCTCCAGTCGTCGCCTTAAACTACAAGGACAACACCGACGATGCGATCGCCTGGCTTGCGCGTTACGGTGATCCGTTTTACGCGGTAGCAGAAGATCAAGCCGGCTCAGTCGGCATTGACTGGGGAGTGTACGGAGTACCTGAAACGTTTGTGATCGACGCGGAGGGTAACGTTCGCTACAAGCACATTGGGCCACTCAGTGACGAAGACATGAAGAGCACCGTACTGCCGTTGCTGCAATCGCTTACCGCCCAAAAGGTGTCATCACGATGAACATTCGCCGCTCAAATGTGAGCATCGCCTTGATTGCGCTCATGATGTGGACTTTGATGTCCTTGCAGCCTGCGCTCTCGGCCGGATCCAAACTCGTCAACTTTGACACACCTGAACAGGAGATCCTGTACGAAGAGTTATTGCAGGAGTACCGCTGTTTGAAATGCCAGAATCAAAATCTGGCGGATTCCAACGCCGCGTTAGCCGGTGATTTGCGTGAAGAAATTCAGGATCAGGTTAAAAGCGGCGCCAGCCGATCGGAAATTGATACCTACCTTGTCGCTCGATACGGCGATTTTGTTCTGTACAAACCACAACTCAAAGCCTCCACGTTGGTTCTGTGGTTTGGCCCATTTCTTCTACTTCTGATATCCGGTTGGTATGCGTTAAAAATCGTTAAAGGCCACCGAGAGTTAAACGCCGCCCCCACAAAACCAACCGACGATGCCAGTGTGGCCAAAGCCAGATCTTTGCTGGACGACTAAGTCGGTCTTCTTTTCGCACATTTCGTGAGTGAAAATTTACGAAAAACCAACGTTTTTTAAGGGTTTAGATACGTTGTTTGACATTGCGGCTAGCCAAATGTCATAGATGGTTAACTCGCCTTCGTAATCGGAAGTAGGCAACAAAATTGATGTTATTTTGCCGGTCATGATGGATACGAAAGGACGAAATGACGTGTTAGCCCATAACCAATCATCACCTGCTGGCGCGGTTGGAACGCTTGATTCCCTGCCAACGGAAGCCTTCTTAAAAGTGATAGGTTTACGCGTACGCCGCCGCCGTAACGCGCTTGGCATGTCGCGTCGCAGACTGGCTGAGGTGTCGAGCGTGTCGGAACGCTATCTGGCTCAGTTAGAGTCAGGCCAGGGCAATATGTCCATCGCGTTGCTGCGCAAGGTAACACTTGCACTGGGTATCTCGCTTGGGTCTTTGATGGATAGTGAGCATGATCAGCCTTTGCTTGAAGCGTTGTCGCAATAAAGTCAAAACTGCCCCAGTACACTGGGGATGAAAAATTCTGTTAACCTACTAAAACTTACAAATTAATCGAGGTTCGCATGGATGCGACCACACACTGCCCGCGCTGCGATGCGCCTAGATCATCGCTCGTTCGAGACGGTTTTTATCACCGGGCCGACGATTCAAAATCCATTCAACGAATTCGGTGTAAGGACTGTGGCAAAAAGTTCTCTAACGCCACCTTCACGCCCACTTACCGCCAGAAGCGCCGACGCATCAACGAAACCGTCAGGTTTTGTCTGGCGAGTAATATGTGTCCGCGGGATATTGCTGAACTGGTTGGGGTTAACATCAAGACCATCGCCGCACGCCTAATCTGGTTAGCGGAGCGCGCGCGAGAAAAGAATAAGAGGAAACTGCAAGCCTACATACAGGCATGTGGGCCTATTAAAACTGTGCAGTTTGATGACTTGATAACGTTTGAGCACACGAACTGCAAACCTCTAACTGTGCCCCTAGCCGTTATAGACGGGGTTCGAATACCGCTAGGGTTCAGAGTCGCTGCTATCCCTGCGTTCGGCCGTCTGGCGGCGATTTCGAGAAAGCGTTACGGAAGACGAGCTGATCACAGCGTCCAAGCGCGCAACGGTTTATTCGAAGCGTTACAAGCCGTCTTACCGCCAGATGTTCATTTCAAAATTGATGGGCACAAACACTATCCCATGCTGATCAAGCGGTACTTTCCAGAGGCTACTTACACCGTTCATGCAAGCGATCGAGGCTGCGTTGTCGGCCAGGGCGAACTGAAGAAAACCAAGTTCGATTATTTGTTCTCAATCAATCATGCGTTGGCAAACATCCGGGCGAAAGTTAACCGTTTAAATCGTCGCACTTGGTGCACGACCAAACGACCGGATCGTCTCGCCGATCACATCGATATATACATAGACGTGCTGATTGATCGATTGGAGCACGATCGAAAATACAAACACCGCCGTGCCGTTAAGCCTTGAAACGTGCGATTTTTGGCCTCTCCGTCCCCAATCAACTGGAGCAGTTCTAGAAGCTCATAATAATATTCGTACGAGCCGTAGGACTAGCACCCACTGCCTTGCGTTCACCTTCATCATTGAATTGGTGAATAACGATGCCGGGTTTATGAGTAGCCCAGGGATCTGAATCCGTATCGCCGTTGGTGTAGCGCACGTAGTCTTGCATCGCCATTAACCTGGCCATGCCTGCGTTGTCTTTCACCTGGCTGTAGTAATCGTCTACTGATTCGAAATCATCATCGGTTTGAAAGACCACGATTTTTAAACCGTTCTCTCCACCAACCCGGTATTTTTGGCCGTTGGGGTAAACGGGATAGGGTATTTCGCTTGCGCCGAATACCGCAGCCAGGGCAGAGTTTGGCGTGTCCATATCCAGCTCGTTGGAGTCTGCAGGTGTAACTCCGCCGACAGGTTGTTCCACCACTAGCGCCGTCGCCTCAGCTGCATTGTCTGTGTCACCTTTGGAAAACGGGTTGTTACAGGCAGACAGGCCGAGCGATAAACAAGGCAGTAGGGTTGCTAAGGCTAGGTTCCGGTAACAGAGCATGGTTGGTCCTGGTCGTACAATGTGGTCAAGTATTGAGCATAGACCAAGAAACGCAAGCTGCTGAGGTTCGCCTAGATTCTCATCTCGGGTAACGGTAAAAGATCGTGTCCGTCGTGTGTGAGGGCTTCTGCCAGGGCTGCTGCAGTGTCAACGGCGTGGGCGTTGTCCCCATGCACGCAGATACTGTGAAAAGTTGTGGGAAGCACCTGATCATCCTGTGTGACTATGCCTTGGCTTTCGATCATGCGACGAACATGCTCGATGCAAGCCTCTGCGGTATCCAGCACCGCACCTGGCTGGCTTCTGGGTACCAGACTGCCTGACGCCAGGTAGGCTCGATCGGCGAAGATTTCCAGCGCTACCGTTAAACCTTCGGCCTCGCCCGCCTTGGCGAGTTCTGACAGAGCAGGTGCCAACAGGATTTGTTGGCGGTCGTACTGTGCTATCGCCTGAGCGATCGTGCGGGCGGTATCAGCATCGTCGCACGCCAGGTTATTCATTGCGCCATGGGGTTTTACGTGCGTCATGGTTGCATCGTGGGCTCGACACAGGCCATCCATCGCAGCAAGCTGATACATGACTGTCGAATGAAGTTCAGCCGGTGGCATGTGCATCAGACGTCGACCAAAACCCTGTAAGTCCGGAAAACCCGGATGAGCGCCCACGCTGGTGTTGTTTGTTTTCGCGGTGTTTATCGTCTTTATCATGACGCTTGGATCACCGGCATGAAAACCACAGGCCACGTTGGCCGAGTGCACAATCGTCAATAGTCGCTGGTCATCGCCCATTGGCCATGGCCCGAAGGATTCGCCTAAATCAGCGTTCAGATTCAGTTGCATAGCGTTACCTGAGTTGCTTGAGTTGCTTGA
>JAHDCO010000051.1:0-11870 GCA_020629835.1 Granulosicoccaceae bacterium | reverse complement strand
AATCAGCGTTCAGATTCAGTTGCATAGCGTTACCTGAGTTGCTTGAGTTGCTTGAATTACCTGAATTACCTGAATTACCTGAATTACCTGAGTTACCCGAGTTACCCGAGTTACCTGAGTTACCTGAGTTACCTGAGTTACCCGAGTTCCTGAGTTCCTGAGTTCCTGAGTTCCTGAGTTCCTGAGTTCCTGAGTTCCTGAGTCACCTGAGTAACCCGAGTTCCCGAGTTCCCGGGTTCCTGAGTTCCTGAGTTCCTGAGTTCCTGAGTTCCTGAGTTCCTGAGTTCCTGAGTTCCCGAGTTCCCGAGTTCCTGAGTCACCTGAGTAGCCTTATTGCTTGAGTAGTCTTATTGCCTGCGTTGCATTAGCGAGCAATTAGAAATCTAGCGCGTTGGTGACACCATCAATCAGATTCGAGGCTAGCAAATCTTCGTTGCTCAGTTGTGTTTTCTTCGGTGTAAATAGCGTGGCGATGTGTGCGTTGATTGCCGCTTCAACAGATTGTGTGTGTGCACGGGCACTGAGTGTGGTGGCTTTTTTAAACACAACCTCAACACCGGGTCGGCATAAGGAAAACAGCGCTAAGTCAGAACTTGCAACGGTTGCGATTTTTGGGTAACCGCCCATCGTGTGAGCATCACTCAACATCACAATCGGTGCTCCTGCACCGGGTATCTGTACTGACCCTGGCAGAATGGCATCGGAAATCAAATCTCGGTGGGCGGGACTTTTGTGTTCAATTTTTGGCCCTGTTAATCGTGCTCCCATTCGGTCGATGTCCTGGCTAACGATAAATGGCTGTGAGAAAAATGTGTTTAACGCGTCTTCGTTAAAGGCGTCATCCTGAGGACCGGGTACAGCGTTTACAGAAATTTGGGTGAGTTGCACCTGCATATTTTTACCGGCGACTATTTCACCTTCGACTATTTCACCCTCGAAAACAAACGGGAGTAGCGCTCTGACGTTGCTCAACAGTGCAACGTCGGTGTTAATGCGTATGTCGTCTCCAGCGGCGAGCGGTGAACCGGTTAGGCCGCCTAAACCGGCATTGGCGTAAGTGGAGCAGCTGCCGTAATGGGGTTTGATCTGTATTCCGCGAACGCCTACCACGGCGGAGCGGTATTTTCCCGTGCGTTTTATGCTGAGGGTTTCTGAATCATGGAGTACGAGGCTTTGCCAGGTACTTGCAGGCACAACGCTACCGTCAGCTCGCGTAATTTCAATATCGGCATCGCCGATTACACAGCAATTCAATGATTGGTTTTGTGCGCTAAGTGCGAGGCCTGCTTCAATCGTTTCAATGACCGGCGTGTGCTGCGGTTGATCCAGCAACGCATTAGCAAACCGCATCCAGGGTTCTGAACCGACGCCTGCCCAGGGTATCCCGAGTTGTCGCAAACCCTTGCGCCCTGCGTCTTGTATTGTGCTGTACAGGCCGGCCGTTTTTACGATGACGCTCATGCGGAAGGCCCATCGAGCCAGTTATCCCAATTGAATTGGCCTGCGGCTTTGTCGTTGCTCAGTCGCGTGAAGTCAGTCGATGTGATGCTTTCGAATGTGACGCTATCGTTTTGTGAAAATAAGGTGGGCTGATCGGCCTTCGCATTAAATAGCGTTACCGGGCAGCGCCCGAGTAAGTGCCAACCGCCAGGGCAATCCCACGGGTACACACAGGTTAGTTTCATCGCTACCGCTACGCTGCCGGCGGGTACGCGAACTCTAGGTTCGGTACGCCGTGGCAGTTGCAGTTGTGGGTCCGTATCGCCAAGAAACGCATAGCCCGGTTGAAATCCCAACAGATACACGCTGTAGTTTCGATTACTGTGCCGCTCAATAATCTCACGCTCAGTAAGCTGTGCGCTTTTTGCTACAAAGGCTAAATCAGGCCCGTATTCCGGGTCGTAACAGACTGGCAAACGCCAGTGTTTGCCTAGGGTTTGAGCTTGCTTTTCCGGAGCTGGGGGGTGCTGTTGAAGGTACGCCCTGATCTCATCGACCGATGTAACCAAAGGGTCGATGACGATTGCGAGTGAGCGAAATGTGGGTACCGTCTCTACCACGCCGGGCAGGGCGCCGACTTCACTGAGCGCGTCTACGTGCGTTTTAAGGTGTTTGACCGAATTGACTAAGCGCTGATCGATCGCGTTGCCGAATTCAACGACTAGGGCTCTATCGCCTGCAGAGAGATAACGGATTTGGGCTGCAGGCTCAATCGGTCTAACCCTCGTTGGTCGTAATGCAGATACTCAGATTGTGCGGGATACGCACAACCTGAGATGTCACTACCGAAAAAGCCGCTTACGCTGTTGCAGCTTCGCGGGTTTCTTCTTCTTCGCTGTCGCTCGCAGTGATCGTATCAATCTCACTGAGTATCGACTCATCAATCTCTGGCATACCTTCGGCATCACCAGCGTTATCCTTTGCCCAGCGCTGTAGGTCGCGATACGCTTCAACCAACTTGGCGCTGTTTTCAGACAAACCTTTCAAAGACTCCAGCTCTTCGGTCTTTTCCTTGTTGTCTTTTTTGAGCTTACGATTAGCGTCTTCAGCCAATTTCTTAGCGTTTGACTCGTCAAGCTTTTGCTTTTTTAACGTCTTGAGCTTTTTCAAGATGTTGTCGGGTGTGTCGGCTAACGCGGTATTGATGGCTTTCAGTTCGCGCTGCTTTTCATCAACTTGGCGTTTGGCTTTTTTCAACGCTTCTGCGTTGTCCTTGCGACCGTTTGCCAACTGCTGTTCGGCGCCTTGTTTCTGAGCCAACGCTTCGTCGCGTTCACTTAGCGCATCATTTCGTGCTTTCTCAACGTTACGAACGCTGCGTTGCATTTCTTGAATCTGTTCTTCCGCTTTAGCGCGGGTTGCGGCCATGTCCTCATCGGCTTCACGGGCGCGCTTCACAGCTGCTTCCAGAGCTGATCTCAGTTCATCGGAGGTGCAGTCTTCACGCAGTTTTAATGCGGAAGCTGCTTCATTCATCAGCATTTGTTTGCTGATGGCCAGGTCTTTCCAAATACGAAGTTGTTGTTCGATGTCGGTTGAACTCACGAATTAGTCTCTAAGAATACTCTATGGATTGTGTTTGCTGGTGGTTGTGAGGATGTTTATCCTGCCAACAGTGGGTGCTGCTCGGGTCAAGTTGCTATTGGTTACGACGGGTGCGCTTGCCAAAGGACGACTGGGCATGGGCCCTGAGCCGGAAAATCTGCACATATGCAGCGCGCAGAGTATAACCTTTTTTTGCGCGTTTTTGGGAGTTTCGTGCTCGCACACCGAAACGGACCAGCCCAATACAGTGTTGCTGTTTAAGCATTAATTGCCCCGTGGCCATACCGATGGGTTATGAGTACTCGCATGGGGTATGAGTACTCGCATCGTAACTTGGGAACCTTCAGCGACTGTATATTTCACCAATAAAATCAGATGCTTATATTTCGATAGGTGAAATTTTATAGGCCAACGCGGGACACATTGGAGCAACTTTGCGTTAGCCGGCACCAGCCAGATACAACAATCCGGTTACCGTAAGCATCGATAATGCGGTTGTTATCACCACCATGCTGGAGGCTTGTTCTTCCCAAACTGAGTACTGTTGCGCAATCACAAACACGTTGGTGGCGGTAGGTAAGGATGCCAGTAGCACCGCAGCGAGCACCCAGGTGGGATCAGCGTCAGGGATCGCGCTGAGCACAAGGAACATCAGCATGGGATGCACCAGCAGCTTGACGGGGGCGATGTAGCTTACGGCTAGAGGAATACGTTTAAGTGGCCGTAATGCAGCGGTTACGCCCATCGCGAACAACGCGCACGGTGCGGCTGCCGATGCCAGGCTTTTAACGATTTGCTCAGCCGCCGGGGGTAACTGGTACTGATAAAAAGCAGCAGTAATCCCGACGACCGTGGCGACGATGAAGGGGTGCGTAACGATACGCTTCACGATGCCACCCACGAGTCTCAGTATCGATGTCTTGTCACCTCCACCGGAGAACGCCATCAGTGAAGGCGCAACGATAAAGTGCATGGTGTTTTCCAAGCAAAAGATTAACGCCACCGGTACGCCAGCTTCTGGACCAAATGCGGCTAACGCCAGTGGGGGCCCTAGATAACCGATGTTGCCGTAGGCTCCGGCTAGCCCTTGAACGGTTGCTTGAGCGGTACCGCTTCGGCGTAATACCAACGCTATGAGAAAGCACGTAAGGAACATTCCGAACGTGACGCCCACGGCTGAGAAGAAAAAACGAAAGTTTTTAAATTCCTCAACTGGTGTTGTAGACAACAAATCGTAAAAGAGCGGGGGCAGTGCGATATAGACAATGAAGAAATTCAACCAACCTAACGCATCGGTACCCAGAGACGTTACGCGGCCACTGATGTAACCCAGGATGATGATCCCGAAAAGCGGAAGGACTAACGCAACGACTGCTAGCATAAGCTAACGATTCGGTCAGTGTTCAGCAAGTTGTGTTCATCGAACAGCATTTTCAGCGATTGCATTAGCCGAATTTCTTCATCGTTTCGTGAATAACTCAGCCATGCTTTTTTAGTTAGACCGATACCGTGTTCAGCCGATATTGAACCGCCCAGCGTCTGTAACGGTTCAAACACCAAACGGTTAACACGTTCGTACTGGTCCTCGGCCGTTGACGGTGGTTCGGCGGCTGGAGTGGCTACCCCAACGTGAAGATTGCCATCGGCAAGATGCCCATAACTAAATACGGTTGAGCCAGGCCACAATCCTTGAACCGAATCGTTAAGCGTTTGAATGTAGGACTCCATGCTCGCGATGGGCAGGCTGATGTCAAAGATGTACAAGGGATCGTGTTCCAGCATGACTTCAATGTTTTCGCGAATCGCCCAAATCTTTTGTTGTTCTTGCTGTGACTGAGCCACGACCCCGTCGATGGCCCAGCCCTGTTCAAAACAGTACTCAATAGATCGAGCGAACGAATCTGCGTCCTGTTTTATGTGTACGCCACGGGTTTCCGCGATGATGTAGTAGGGCTCGCTCAATTCGATGGGGGCTGCAGTTGTCGCGGGGTGAGAAGGATCGGTGTTGAGTTGCACAAACGACTTCCAAAGCACTTCAAACGCGTGCAGTTGACCGGCTGATGTCAGTTCCAGGTGCTTAAGTGATTCGGTGACGCCTTGAAATGACGGACATGCCAGAAAGGCCGTGTTAACGCTATAAGTGGGTGGCCGTAATCGAAGTACCGCCCGCGTGATAACACCTAACGTGCCTTCGGAACCGATAAACAAATGTTTAAGATCATGACCGGCGTTGTTTTTCATCAACGTATTCATGGAGGATACGACACGGCCATCCATCAGCACCACTTCCAAGCCCAGGACTTGCTCGCGCGTCATGCCATAACGCAGTACGGACAGCCCGCCAGCGTTGGTGGATATGTTGCCGCCAATCGTACAACTGCCTCTTGCACCAAGATCAAGCCCAAAGCTTAAGTGCTGTTCAGCGGCGGCCTGCTGTACTGTCTCTAACACACAGCCTGCTTGTACGGTAATGGTTTTGCCAACGCTATCAATAGATTCGATGACGTTCATGCGTTCCAGAGAAAGAACCAGATCGTTGTCGTCGGTACGGTCGCCATCAACTAAACCTGTTAGACCACCGTGCGTGACAACGCGTTGACGCCATCGGTGACACAACGCGAGTACCTCAGACACCTTTTGTGTGTTGGCGGGTCGCACAATAGCGGCCGCCTCGCGGCTGTCGCTGTTCCAGTAGTGTTTTGCGCGACTGCTGACATCTTCATAAAGCAGTACATGCGAAACACCTACAGACTGAATGAGCTGGTTTTTTAAGTCTGGGTTTAACGGCATGATCAGTTGTGGATGGGCTGGGAAGCGTTGTTCTGGCGGTTCCGTGTCGGAATTCACAGTTTACGCGTTTTTATAACAGGCGCGCGGCACATGGGTTGCACCGGCTTTACGGTGTTCTTTGGTTTTCGGTGCTTGTTATGAGCCGTGCATTTCTATCGCCGCTTGCGGCTGCTAAAAACTGTTGGGCTCGTACGGCCAATTTCATTGTGCGCCGGCCTAAACAGGTGGGCAGTACGGCTGGAACCCTTGCGCTGACCGTGGGTTTGGCAGGATTAAGTGTCGGGCAGATAAGCCATGCAAATCGAGTCGCTTTGAGCGACGTGGACTGCTTGGTGGAACCGAGCATGGTGGTGGATCTGGGTGCCGCGGTGCCAGGGCAGTTAGACACGGTGTTGTTCGACCGCAGCGATTACGTGACCAAAGGTATGGTCATGGCGCGTTTGGAATCGTCGATCGAAGCAACAGTTGTGCAGATAGCCGAAGCCGTTGCCACAGCGGAGACGGGTATCGAATTGCGTGAGCTAACCGCAGCCTTCGGATACCGTACCAAGCAACGTAATCAAGAGTTGCTCGAATCGAAATCGATATCTAAACAAAACATGGATCAGGTGGCAACGGATACCCGAATTGCACAGTTGCAGCTTAAGCAAGAGCGTGAAAACCATGCATTAGCGCAGTTGGAGCTCTCTCGTGCGAAGGCGACACTGGACAGACGGTTAATCAAGGCACCCATAAGCGGGACGATCACTCGCCGGTATCACAATCCGGGTGAATTCGTAGACGCGGATCCGGTTTACCAGATTGCTCAGTTAAATCCGTTACACGTTGAAGTATTACTTCCCATTGCTGAACTTGGCACTGTAAACGTAGGATCTCGGGTGGACATTCGCTTGGATGTACCAGGTTTCTACGATGATGTTTTCGACGGTGTGGTTCGTCGTATCGATTCTGTGGCGGATGCCGCCAGCGGTACTTACGGTATCCGGGTTGAACTACAAAATCCGGATTTAACGATTCCCAGTGGGGTTCGCTGCCAAGCTGACTTTCTCGGCGTGTAAATGTTATGAAGAACGCACTGAGCAATGCGTTTCGGTGGTTACCCACGCTATCACCTCGCTTACACATCACCATGGGGTTGTGTTCGTGGGTGACGACCGTCGTTTTGATTGCGTATATCTTCGGGATGCTGCCGAATCGAGGCGCAATACAGTCTGAAGCGCACGTAGTTCAATCTGAAACCATCGCCTCATCCGTTTCTATCGTTATGCAGCGCGATCAAAACGCCTCAGGCGTTCCGAGTCTGTTGAACTTTGTCGTGGAACGTAACCCCAATCTCATGGCGATCGATGTGGACTACGAACGTTCACAGGAAACACGGCGATTTGGTGAATCTCTTGGGCTGCTCGATTCTGAGCAGCGAGAGGGTGTGATCAGTGTTCCGCTGTTTCGGAATGAACGCCTTTGGGGCACTTTGCATTTTGAATATAACGAGCAGCATCTACTGCCGTTGTGGAAGCGAGTACAACTCAGCTCCTGGTCTATGCTCGCGTTCATCCCATTTTTGTGTTTCCCGTTTTTTTACTTCTTTTTGGGCAAGATGCTCAAAGAGCTTAATCCGTCACAAGCGGTACCTGGGCGTGTGCGATCCGCGCTCGATACGATTGCGGAGAGTTTGCTGGTGTTGGATAAACGAGCAAACATTGTTCTGGCAAACGCGGCCTTCACGGAACTAGTTGACGAACCGGTTGAGCAGTTAATGGGCCGAAACGTCAGTCAGTTTGATTGGCTTGCGCCGTCGTCGACCGAAACCGGTGAGAACGACGCGTCAGCCGATGTTGAAATGCCTTGGACCCGAGCGTTCAGAACGGCAGAAACATCGCGCGGTGAAATGATTTCGTTAGCCGATGGCGAAGGCGTTCGTCGCACGTTCATGGTGAACTGTTCACCGGTGATGGGGCCAAAAGGGGTTCCAGGTGGCGTTCTGGTCAGCATGGATGACGTAACCTTACTGGAAGAAAAAGAGATTCAGCTGCGTGAAAGTATGCAGGCAGCGGAAGCCGCTAACCAGGCTAAGTCTTCATTTTTATCCAACATGAGTCATGAAATACGTACGCCCATGACATCCATACTGGGTTTTACAGAAGTCTTGAAACGCGGTTATGACACCTCCGGTGAGGAGCGGCTCAAGCATCTGAACACCATTTCACGCAGTGGCAACCATCTACTGGAATTAATAAATGACGTGCTGGATTTATCCAAAGTGGAATCCGGCGCAATGGAGCTAGAACTGTTACCGACTAATGTGGCGGTGATCGTTTCCGATGTTCGGCAAGTGTTAAATGTGAAAGCCGAAGAGAAGGGTATTGGTCTCAACATAGAGTTCGACGGTGATTTGCCTGAGACCATTGATTGCGACCCCGCGCGACTCCGGCAGATCGTAACGAACCTTGTGGGCAACGCCATTAAGTTCACAGAAGAAGGCGCGGTGACGGTGCGTTTGTCTTGCGATGCCCCGTCCCAAAAGGGTGACAGCGCATTCTCGTTAGCGGTAACCGATACAGGTATTGGCATGACACCTGAGCAACAGGCGTCAATTTTCTCCGCGTTTACTCAGGCCGATGCGTCCATCACGCGTCGTTTTGGTGGCACAGGTCTCGGTCTATCGATCAGTCGTAAGCTTGCCGAAGCCATGGGCGGTGCTATTGACGTCAGCAGTGTACCGGGCGAGGGCAGTACGTTTTTGGTAACTCTGCCAACAGGCGACATGAGCGGTGTGAATTGGTTGACACCGGCTGAGGTGGAAGCGTCGCTGGATGTTGTCGCTGAAGCGGACTTGAGCAGTTGGGAGTTTGATGGTCAGTCTGTGTTGGTTGTGGATGACGGGCCGGAAAATCGTGAATTGCTGAAGTTGGTGCTGGGTGAGTATGGATTGTCTGTGGACACCTGCGAAAATGGGCTTGAGGGTGTGAATGCGGAAGCCTGTGGCGACTACGGTGTGGTGTTGATGGACATCAACATGCCTGTGATGGACGGTTATAAAGCCGCCGGAAAAATGCGGGAACAAGGTCGAACCCGCCCCATTGTTGCGTTAACCGCAAATGCGATGAAAGGTGACGAAGGGCCAATCCTGAAAGCCGGCTTTTCCCATTACCAAACCAAACCCATTGACATCGATAAGCTCGGACAGCTGCTGGCTGAGCTGTTGGGTGGCAGGCCGGTGGAGCACTCAGCAACTTCCGACGAACCTAATGATCAGCACGCTGTTGATTCCGTTCCACACACGACAGAATCAGCTGAGAATAACGCAGCAAAACCGTCCCCCGATCAGGCCGCGTTGGGCAACGAACCCGAGTTGGTAAGTACCCTGGCGATGCGCGATGCTCGATTTCAACCGACGGTGGATGATTTTGTCCTGAGATGCGTCGAGCGATCAGCTGAATTTGAAGCCACTCTGGAAGCTCGCGACTACGCTGCGTTGGCGTCACACGCACATTGGTTAAAGGGCAGCGGTGGCACGGTGGGCTTCGCTGAATTCTACGAACCAGCCGCTGAACTGGAAAAAGCCGCTCACGCGGAGCAACATGATGCCTGTGTTGAGTATATGGTGGCCCTGCGACGGCTTTGGGCTCGATTACCCGGCCAAAATCAAGCGCCGGAAAAACCAACAACTGAAACCACAATTGAGCAGGTTGAGGCTGACGTCACGAATCATCCAGGCACCGCTGATGATGTTTCCGGTACAACCGATACCCCTATTGTAAGCACCATATTGAGCCGCGATCCCAGGATGGCGGCGATTGTTGATCAGTTCGTGATTCGGTTGGATTCCCAAATGGAAGCCATGCATAGGGCGATTGAAGCATCCAGTTTTTCAGAACTAGCGGATCTTGCGCACTGGTTGAAAGGTTCGGGTGGCAACATCGGTTTTAAGGATCTCGGACTGCTGGCGGCTGAATTAGAAGTCTGTGCGAAAGGTGAAGATGAGGCCGGCATAGATGCATCCATGAAAGCCATTGAAAGCTACGCAAGGCGCATCAAGATGGGTCGAGACCCCGCTTTTCTTAATCGATCGGCGTAGTGGCGTTAATTAATAGGGTGCGCAGTGGTTAAAGAGTTAAAAACGGATTTACTGGGGTATTACTGACATCGTGTCTTCGCATCAGCTGACAAAACCAGTTCAACCCGGTGTTGATACAGCCAGGCTGCTCCGTCACGTCAATATCATGATGGTGGACGATGAGCCACTGAACATGGACGTGTTGTGCATCCACCTGCAAATCGAAGGGTATGAAAACTTTGTTTGCGTCAGTGATTCGACTGAAGCCATCGCCAAGATGGAAGAAAAAAAGCCCGATGTACTGCTGCTGGATTTGGTCATGCCTAATCTGTCGGGTTTTGAGATTCTCGAACAGTTGGGCCAGCATGAAACGCTGAAGCATGTTCCCGTCATTGTATTAACATCATCGGATAACGCAGAAACCAAATTGCGGGTGCTGCAACTGGGCGCCAGTGATTTCTTATCAAAGCCCGTTGACGCGAGTGAACTCGCGCTGCGTATGCGCAATACGCTTGCCGCTCGTGCGTATGAGCAGCGCATGAAGTATCAGGATGCGTTGACTCAACTACCCAATCGTTTGCTGTTTACTCAGCGCGCCACCAGTGCGCTTGATCAAGTGCGCGTATCAAAGCTCAAAGGCGCAGCCATTCTTGTCAACATCAATCGATTTAAACTAATTAATGACTCCCTCGGGCCCGCTCGAGGCGATGATGTACTGTGGGCATTCAGTCAACGTCTGTGCCGTGCTTTTAATGTGGCTCCGGACGATGGTTTTTCTGATGGTGAGGAACAAAAACGTTTTATTGCCCGCTTAGGTGGGGACCGGTTTGTGGTGATGGTACCCGGTGTTGAGTATCATTCGGATGTTGTGGTCCCGGGCAGTCCGTCTAAATCGGTACAAGAGCTTAGAGCGTGTATTGACGAATTTTTGAACATGATGGAAAAGCCGCTAAGCGTCGGTGGCCAGGACATCTACCTGAACGTATACATCGGCGTATCTACCTTGTCGGAATCTACCCGTTCTGTTGAGCATCTTATCAACGATGCTGAAACGGCGATGATGCACGCGCGGCGGCGTTTGAATACCAAGCTAGCGTTCTATTCTGAGCAAATGGATGCAAAAGCTCACGAATTACTGAGCATTGAAAACGGCTTGCGCACGGCGGTAGAAAACAAAGAAATCTTTGTGGTTTACCAACCAAAAGTGGAAATAAAATCAGGGCGTATCAAAGGTGCTGAAGCCCTCGTGCGTTGGATGCATCCTGAGTTCGGTTTAATTTCCCCTGTGGATTTTATTCCGCTGGCTGAAGACTCCGGCATGATTGTGTCCATCGGCGAGTGGGTGTTAAGGGAAGCCTGCGTGCGCGCCAAAGAATGGCAAAACCTCACTGGCGAGCCATTTAATATCGCGGTCAATGTCTCGATTCGTCAGTTGTATGAACCGGACTTTACTCACTTGGTTGAGCAAGTTATTAAAGATACGGGCATACCACCGCAGACGTTGGTGATAGAAATCACCGAAAACATGATCATGGAAGACGCAGAGAGTAACGTCATAAAGTTGCGTCAGCTGCGAGAGTTGGGTGTTAAGTTGTCGATTGACGATTTTGGTACCGGGTACTCTGCGCTGAATTACCTGCAGCGTTTTTCCATGGACCAACTGAAGATCGATCAGTCGTTTATTCGTCCGATTAAGTCCGCGGATGATCATCAGCCCATTGTCAGAGCGCTGGTGTCATTGGCCCATGATTTAGGAATGCATGTCGTGGCTGAAGGGGTTGAAACCAAACACCAACTGCAACTGCTGGCTAATTTGGATTGCGACGAATTTCAGGGTTATTACTGCAGTAAGCCGGTTGCCAGCACCGCCTTCGAACAACTGCTGCGTCAGCAGTTGCCGATGTTAAAAAGCGCTTAATACTGCAAACCCAAACCCAAACCCAAACCCAAACTCGACACACCCAACAGTTTGAATACT
>JAHDCO010000006.1 GCA_020629835.1 Granulosicoccaceae bacterium | reverse complement strand
TTTCGGTATCGGTTGTAGCCAGTCAAAAAGATCGCAACGGCATCGATAATCGAGCGGAGCTGACCGTCGTGGTTAACGCGCCTGCAGCAACACCACCTGCAACCCAACCCAGCAACCCACCGCAAGGTGGCACCGGTGCGACAGATGGCAGTGATGCTGATTCTGGTACGGGTACTGATGCGGGAACCGGGACAGATTCAGGCAGCAACTCTTCGTCCGGTTCAGGCACAGATTCAGGTGATGGCACCGGCACTACAACAGGGGGTGACGCGGGTGCAAGCGCGGGTGCAAGCGCGGGTGCAAGCACTGATACAAGCGCTGGCACAAACACTGACTCAGGCACCGGTGCAGGAACCGGAACCGGAACAACCACCAACGGTGACTCAACGGCGACCTCCTCCTCAGGTGGTGCGGTAACCACCTGGTTAATCCTACTGCTGACAATCGTGGCTGGCCTTACTATCCGCCAAAGGAGACACCGATGAACGCTCCTATAGCCGACACCGTTTACCAGTCCTTTCAAGTGCCTTTCCGTTTTCCGGTGAGCTTTACCAAAGGTCTCTTCAAGCCGGAGAACCCTACGTTTAAACACACATTGCAAGGACGAGATACCGACAAAAAACACCGCTTTATTTGCATTGTTGACGACGGGGTTAGCGCGGCCTGTCCAGAATTACTTAGCGATATTCAAGCGTATGCCGAAGCGCATTCAGAGCAGATTCAACTTGCGAGATTACCGGTGGTCGTAACCGGGGGTGAGTCAGTCAAAAACGACGATGAACTCAGAGAGCACTTACATCAAATTGTGGTCGACACACGATTGGATCGACACGCCTACGTCGTTGCCATTGGCGGTGGCGCGCTACTCGACACCGTTGGCTTTGTTGCTGCTACTGCGCACCGGGGTATTCGGCATATTCGAATCCCCACCACGGTACTGGCTCAAAACGATTCAGGCGTTGGTGTTAAAAATGGGGTGAATCGATATGGGCAAAAGAATTACCTGGGCACCTTTGCACCGCCCTACGCAGTACTCAACGACTACGATTTTATCGAAGCACTACCCGACAGAGACAAAGTGTCTGGCATGGCAGAAGCGGTCAAAGTGGCACTCATTCGTGACCGATGTTTTTTCGATTGGTTGGAAAAGCAACACGGCAAGTTAGCAAGCTACGACCCCGACGCCATGCAGTACATGATTCGGCGCTGCGCTGAACTGCACATGCATCAGATCGGACAAGGTGGCGATCCGTTTGAAACGGGTAACGCACGACCTTTGGATTTTGGTCATTGGGCTGCGCATCGATTGGAAACGCTGACTCGTTATGCGTTACGCCACGGCGAAGCCGTTGCAATTGGCATTGCGTTGGACGCGAGATATTCGGTGTTGGCCGGCCATTTACGAGCCGGTGCGGACGAGCGTATTTGTCGATTGCTGAATCGATTGGGTTTTGATTTATGGGACGACGCCCTGCTGCACAAAGACAAAGGTGAGCGCTGGAGTTTGTTACAAGGGTTACGCGATTTCAAAGAACACCTCGGCGGCGACTTGTGCATAACACTACTCGACGATTTAGGTACGGGTGTGGAGGTTAATCAAATGGATGAAAGTTTGATTTTGAACGCGATTGATTGGCTGAAGTGTCGTCAGGTTGAGCTTGCTGCATGAATTCATCACACCCTGGTATGGCTAATGATATTCAGCCGTCAGCCATCGCACAGGCTACCCAGGCACTTAACGACTGCTTGAAGTCGTCTATCAGCGATGATTGTTGGAGTTGGCTGGCCGGACGCCGTGAATTACTGAACAACGATTACAGCGATAAAGCACTGCACATCACCCTGGGCATGATTCCCAGAAAACTCGGTCGAGAAGACTTGCAGGTCGGCAAGACCTTACAAGCTTCGCTGCACGCGTTATTACCCGGCTGGAAACCTCATCTATGGTCTGTCGATACGGCAGCGCGCGTGTTGGTTATTACGGATCTGGCAAACAGTGGGCGCAACGATTTCGGGCTGCTGTACACCGAACTGTGCCGAACAGCGGACCTTAACGAACAGATTGCCTTGTACCAGGCTACCGCGTTGTTAGAACCCAGCGAAGCGTTGGACCAAGCGCTCGGTGATGGGTTGCGTACCAGTATTCAGGCAGTATTTGAAGCCATAGCTCATAACAACCCCTACCCCAGTCGCGCATTCGATACCCACCGCTGGAACCACATGGTATTAAAAGCGCTGTTTATTGATAGCACGCTACACCCAATTGTGGGGTTAGACGAACGCGGCAACAGCGAACTGGCCACCATACTGTGTGACTACGCTCACGAGCGCTGGGCCGCTGGCCGACCGGTAACACCGGAACTGTGGCGTTGCGTCGGCCCCTACGCAAAAACAGATCAGCAACTCAGCGATTTACTGCGCGCGTTAAACGACACCACGCCCGGTAGCGCAGAAGGTGCGCTGCTCGCCTTATCCTCCAGCGAAAAACTGACCCATTTATTACCTACTCTCACGGCAGAACATCAGCAATTGCTGCATTCTGTAACCGCAGGTGATGTGAGTTGGTCTACTGTTTATAGTACTTACATAAAACCGTCTACTTAGGCCCCAACAACATGATGTTCATCGACCCGCACGCTCATATGATTTCACGAGTCACCGATGACTATGAACGCATGGCAGCTGCGGGTGTGGTCGCCGTTATCGAACCTTCGTTTTGGTTGGGGCAACCGCGTACGCACGTTGGTACCTACATAGATTACCTATCGTCTATTGTGGGCTTTGAACGCTTTCGTGCCAGTCAATTTGGCATTCGACACTACTGCACCATCGGGCTCAATTCCAAAGAAGCCAATAACGAAGAACTGGCTGAAGCCGTTATGGAAATTCTGCCGCGCTTTGCCTTAAAGGAAGGTGTTGTTGCCATTGGTGAAATCGGGTACGACGAACAAACAGAACTGGAAGATCGCTACTTTCGTCAGCAACTGGAACTGGCAAAAGAGCTGGAATTACCAGTCATGGTGCACACTCCTCACCGGGATAAAAAGCGCGGCACGTCCCGGTCGATGGATGTCTGTGAAGAACATGGTGTTGACCCTTCGATGGTGGTTATCGACCACAACAATGAAGAGACGGTAAAAGAGGTGCTGGATCGAGGTTATTGGGCGGCTTTTTCCATCTACCCATCCACCAAGATGGGCAACGCTCGCATGGTGGACATTCTAGAGCAGTACGGCGCCGATCGAATGATGGTGGACTCGGCGTGCGATTGGGGAATATCAGAACCGCTGGGCGTAGCGAAGACCGCAAAACTCGCATTGGAACGGGGTATCCCCGAAGGGAATGTTCGCAAAGTGTGTTATCAAAACGCACTGGATGCCTACGGCCAAAGCGGTCAAATGAAGGAAGAAGACTGGTTAAACCCACCAGCGATCGATCAGCGTTCCGTGTACGAAGGTAACTCGATCTTACGCGGCGGCCGTGAACCGGTTGTCACACAAGCGGGAAAGGCCGCTGACCCGGATAACTTAATCATCGAGTAAGTTCTCGGTCCGTAGTCGTCGTTGATTTTGTCTAATCTTACTTCGTGTTTTTTCTGGGTTTCGCTCGAGCGGACGGTTCGGCATGTAACGGATCATCTGGCCAAGGGTGCTTCGGATAACGACCCGCCATATCTTTTTTAACCGCCGGGTAACTGTTCTGCCAAAAGTTAACCAGGTCGGACGTAATCTGTACGGGCCGTCGAGCCGGTGACAGCAGTTCTATTTTCAATGAGATAGCACCTTGTGCAACCGATGGGTTAACGGTGCAACCAAACATTTCCTGCAACTTAACCGACAAAACAACGTCCTGCTCTGAGTAACGCAGTTTGATGGATGAGCCACTTGGCACGGTGTAACGAGTAGGACACCATGCATCTAACTGCTGTTGTTGCGGATAACTCAGTTGGCTGCGTAGCGCTTGGTTCAAGTCAATCTGCAACAACGCTTTAAAACTGGAGACACCGGTTAACCACGCCGGCAACCAATCATCCAAACGGTCCATCAATGCCGCGTCATCCATACCTGGGATAGCGTCAGCCTCATCGGCATGCATGGTCTGCTTCAGGTGATACACACGCCATTGCCATTGACGCAAGTCTTCAGTCCACGGCAAACACGATAACCCGCGTTTTTTTACAGCGCCTAGCAGTGCTTGCAACTTATCGTCGTTAGTTATCGAATGAATGGGTTTCGAATCCACCACCAAATTGCCCACCCGAGTTTGCTGTTCGGCGATCACGCGCTCGGCCGCATCGTCCCACTCGCACATCCGTATCGAGTTAAACAGATGTGGCATATGTGTCTGCAATTCCTCCACATCCAGCGCACACGCGGAAAACACACGTGCCTCCTTTCCAGCACCCGCAGCACCTCCCAGGTTGCCTACAGCCAACCATGGCGCTTGGCTTAGCGGGTCGTCATTCGAAAACACAACGCCTGCACCACATGCCAGCGTATACCGTGCATCACGGCCTGGCCTGCGTTTAGCAATCCAGTCGGGAAAGGCACAGGCCACCAGTACCGCCAACGACAAACTACCGTCTATGGGTTCAGGAGCTGACGATAGGTTTTGCGCTAATGCAGTTACGCGCTGTTTTAACTGTGTGATTTGTTGTTTTTGGAATGTGGTACTGCGTGTACCAAGTTGCGATAGCAAATCTACCGAATTACCTCCGGTACCCTGCTCCAGCCGCACCGCTAATTCACACGCGATGTCCAAGCCATTGCGTTGCTGCGCCCACAACACCATTGCACCGAGCCTAGGATGTACGGGGAGCGCGCTAACCGCATCACCGGTCGGAGTGAGCTTTGTACCGGCCATCACGCGCAGCTTGTTTAACACTGATGTGGCTTTTGCGGCGGATACCTCGCTAGGGGTTTCTAGCCACGGCACACCCGCAATAGAATCCACACCCCACGCAGCGAGCTCTATTACCACTGGCATTAAATCCGCGCGTAACACTTCCGCTTCCCAACTGCGGGCTCGACGCGTGTGGTTTTCTTCTGACCACAACCGATAGCAAACCCCAGGTGCGGTACGCCCTGCTCGTCCAGCACGTTGAACAGCGCTCGCCTGACTCGCCGGCACGGTCTCTAATCGCGTCGCACTCGTCACAGGATCACAGCGACCTCGTCGTTCCAATCCAGAATCCACAACCACGCGAACTCCATCAATAGTTAATGAAGTCTCAGCTAAGCTTGTGCTGAGAATAATGCGCCGCTTGTGAGCCTGCGCATGTTCGCCGTCTGAACGTGCAGCCGCAGGTGCAGTTGCACGCCTCTGCGCTTTATCATCCACGCGTGAGTGCAATGGCAAAATCTCAGCAGGTAATTCGGTTGCTTGTTCGGTCAAGCGCGCTTGCAGCAGTTGAGCAGCGCGCTCTATTTCAGCCACACCGGGCAGAAACACCAATACATCACCGACTTCGTGTTGCATGGCGTGCAGCACAGCATTAACAACATGCGCTGTTTGCCGCTGTGCTGGGTGTTCATTGGATCGAGCAGGCACAGGGCCCCACCAACGAATCTCAACCGGGTGCTGCCGACCTTGTGCATGCACACTTTGCAATGGCTTAAGAGCCGGCGCTCGATGCGCTTCCAAATGTGCAGCCAGCAACTCGGTACTTAAGGTAGCTGACATAAACACCAGCCTTAAATCTTCTCGCAGTGATTGCTGCACATCCAGACACAGAGCCAGCGCAAGATCGGCGTGCAAACTGCGTTCATGGAACTCATCAAAGATGATGGTTTGATAGGTTGTCAGTTCGGGGTCAGCCTGTAGCAATCGTGTCAGTACACCCTCGGTGACCACTTCCATCACGGTGTTATCGGATACGTGTGTTGCCCCGCGCATGCGAAGCCCAACGGTTTGACCCAGTGACTCATCCAGTAGCGACGCCAAGCGCTGTGCAACCGCGCGGGCCGCCAGCCGGCGTGGCTCCAACAAAACGATCTTATGCTGCGGGGACGCATTCGGAAGCAGCGCAAATGGCAACCCGGTGCTTTTACCTGCGCCGGGTTCGGCGTGCACCAACACGTTGGAATCAGTAATCGCCGCTTGCACATCTGGCAAAGCGGCAGCGATCGGTAGAGCCGCAACCGCGGGCGGCAGCGACGGCGTCCGCGATTGCATCCGCGATTGCATCCGCGATTGCATCCGCGATTGCATCCACGACGGCGTCCGCGAATTACTCATCGAAAAAAGGAAAGGATTGGCACATTCCTCTTACTATAATCAATTCAAGCACTTGGAAAAGCCCACTATGCATGATTCGCCTCGATACAGTGATAGCTCACCTCATTCAACCGGTGTCGACGGTAGCGCCGATGACGCGCGCGGCAGTGATGTCAGCACGAAACAACAAGAACCTGCCGTTGTGCCTCAATTGGTCAGCATCGAGCGTCGAGTGCTGGGCGCCCTTATGGAGAAACAGCTCACCACGCCTGACCAGTACCCATTGACGCTGAATAGCCTGATAACCGCCTGCAATCAGAAATCCAGCCGTGACCCGGTAAGTAACTATGCGCAAGGTGAAGTGGCAAGAACCTTACAACAGCTCCAGCACGCAAAATTTGTCAGTAAAGAATACGGTTCACGCGCGGAAAAGTACGCGCAAAACTTTATCAACGCACTGGGCTTGGGTAAAAAACATCAATCCGTTCTGTGCGTCATGATGCTGCGCGGGCCCCAAACCGTTAGTGAACTCTTAACACGCACGCAGCGCATGGTGGAATTTGCCGGAAAGGAAGATTTAGAACACACGCTTGATCGATTATGCCAACGAGAAGTGCCTTTTGTTGTGAAGCTACAACCACAACCTGGACAGCGAGGTGAACGTTTTATGCATTTGTTCAGCGGCGTGCCAGATAACGTTGCGTCGAATTCGGATTCAGTAGCGAGCGTTCAGCCCAGCACTTCCACACAACAAACCACTGAGACATCTCACGCGCTCTCGAACGATGCATCATCTGCTTCGAAGGGTAGCCAGGCAAATACAGATGTATCCGAATTGCTTCTGCATATCGAGTTACTGCAAGAACAAGTCGACGAACTGAAAGCTCGCTGTTCAGCGTTAGAAGACAATACGCAGCGCAGTGATGGGTAAGCCACCGCTACTGAACGGCTTATTAGCCTTAGATGGACATCACTAATCGGTCTAAATCGTCGACCGATCAAGCCGCATCTTCAACCCCGGCACCCTGCGACCCAAACACATGCTCTAGCATCAGTTGCTTGATATCGGTTTGATGAACCGTACTCGGCAACAACGCTGCATTCGAGCTGATTAACACCGGCCCATGATCAGGATCATCCGTGGGCCTGCCATGCGCACCTTTAACTAACTGCGTATCGTGATTCGAAATCACATCCATCAGTGTTCTAAAACCCAGCTTTTTACGAACTAAGCGCGAGCCAATAGCAGCCATGGGCAACTTAATCGCAGGGTCAACAAACAACTCAACCGGGTCATACCCGGGTTTTCTGTGAATATCAACCGTGGTTGAATAGTCCGGTGCGCGCGCATCATCCAACCAGTAGTAATAACTGAACCAACGATCGGCTTTTGAAATTGCAACCAGTTCGCCCGATCGTTCGTGATCTAACCCCCACGCACGTTTACCCGATTCATCCAACACGTGCTCTACACCGTCCAGGGCTTCAAGGATGGCGCGTGTTTCGTCCAACTTATCGCGGTTGTTAACGTACACATGCGCGAGTTGATGGTCAGCAACAGCAAACGCATCACTGGCTCCAGCATCCAATTGTTCTCGGCCCTGCTCTTCTCGGACGCGAACCAGTCCGGCGTCTCTTAGTGCACGATTAATATGCACGGCGTCAGTTACCGGTGTAATGCCGTATTCAGAGACCACCATCACTTCCATGTTCTGTTTTTCTGCCTCGGCTATCAGCTCGCCGCATAACGCATCGACGTCCATTAAATCTTGTTGCAGCTGCGGGTGCGACATATCCGGTCCCAAGCGCTGCAGGTTGTAATCCAAATGCGGTAAGTATGTCAGCGTCAGCGTGGGTGAGCGCGTTTGCATCATATGCACCGTGGCATCACTGATCCAACGGCTGGAGGTAATGTCCGCCGCCGGGCCCCAGAATTTAAATAACGGAAATTGCCCGAATTTGCCATCCAGCTCATCGTGCAGTTCAGCCGGGAAGGTGTAATGGTCTGGAATTTTTCGACCATCGGCTGGGTACATTGGCCGCGGTGTGGCACTCCAATCGGCTGAGGCGTACATGTTGTACCACCAGAACATTTTGGCGCACGTGAAATTCGGATCGATTTTTTTGCCAGCTTCCCAGACTTTTTCGCCACCCACCAAACGGTTTGACTGCCGCCATAGCCAGGTTTCAGATAAGTCTCTGAAATACCAGCCATTGGCCACAATCCCGTGTTCACTCGGCGTTAAACCGGTCAACATGCTGGACTGCGCTGAGCAGGTGACGGCAGGCGTCACAGCACCCATCGCCCGCAGCCCGCCGCGTGCAGCTAATCGAGACAAATGGGGCGTGTGCTGCCCGACCAACGCAGGGCTAAGGCCCACAACTAAAATGACGAGTGTTTGTTTCATGCCCCGTTTATGCACAGTTCGTGCAAGTACAAGGCATGGACTTATCAACACATCGTGCCGGTACAGGCCACCTAACCTACTGCTCCAACATTCACGCCGGGGAAAGCTGGCAGGAGGTGCTGAGCAACCTACACACGCACATACCTGGCATTAAGGCACAGCTCAGCCCGAATGCACCATTCGGTATCGGACTGAGGTTATCGGCAGAAGCCGCGACATCGCTTTCCAAACCGTCTGCCATTGCCGACTTACGGGCATTTCTGAGCGAGCACGACTGTTACCTATTCACATTGAATGGATTTCCGTACGGTACGTTTCACGGTGAGGCGGTCAAGGAAAACGTCTATCTACCCGATTGGAAAGATGCATCCCGTTTGCATTACAGCAATACCCTGGCCGATGCGTTCGCCGAATTTTTACCACCCAATATGACCGGCAGCATCAGCACGGTACCCGGCGCTTTCAAAAGCAGTGTGGCAAACGACGAAGACATCGCTCAAATGACTGCCCACTTCGTACAGCAAGTAGCTCATTTAGTGGAACTGGAACGTAAAACCGGTAAGCATATTGTGCTGGCACTGGAACCTGAGCCATGTTGTTACCTGGAAACCGTTGAAGAGTCGATTGAATACTTTACCCAACATCTTTACGCGCCCAAGGCGTGCGAACAACTCGCTGAACTTGTGGCTGTTGATTTAGAGGTAGCCGAAGATTTACTCAGAACCCATCTCACACTGTGCTTGGACTTATGTCACGCCGCCGTTGAATTTGAGTCCTGCGACGCTTGCATCGATGCCCTGGAAGATGCGGGCATCGCAATCGGAAAAGTACAAATCAGCGCAGGCTTGCGGCTGCCGGATGTCTCTGCAAAAAACAAATCATTACTAACCCCGTTTATCGATGAGGTGTACCTGCATCAAGTGGTAGAACAACACAACGGCACGCTCAACCGTTACCCCGATTTACCCGATGCCTTAGCCGCATTAGGGGACAGTGAAGAATCCCGAGAATGGCGTGTGCATTTCCACGTGCCAATTTTCCTGGACGATTTGGGTGAATTCTCCTCAACACAATTCTTTGTACAACAAGCGCTGGAACGCCACCGCCAAAAGCCCATAAGCGAGCACTTGGAAGTGGAAACTTACACCTGGGATGTGTTGCCCGCCGCCTACCGGACCGACAGTGTCGATGACGCCATTGTTCGAGAACTAGACTGGGTGATAAATACATTGGGTGTGCAGCAGGCAAAAGCCGCATAAATACACATGCTTAAAATACAAACGGACGTTAAGTTATGGATACGGTAAACGCCACCGCAACTCACCGACTGAAACAGTTTCCCAGTATCAACACATGGTTAAAGTTGGGTCGAGTGTCCAACTTACCTACGGTATGGGCTAACGTATTGGTGGGTATTGCGTTAGCAAGCTCTGCTACGGTTTCCGTCACGTCGTCGTTTGTACTGCTTACCCTCTTTGGCATCAGCCTCGCGTACATAGCCGGTATGTTTCTTAACGACGTTTTTGACGCTGAGTTCGATAAGCAGCATCGCAACGATCGGCCCATAGCGCAAGGTGACATTCGTATTCAAACCGTTGCCACCGTAGCTGTCATTTTGTTAATGGCTTGCGTCGCGTCTATCGGGTTTGCCACGCAGCTAGCCGGGCAATCCGTGGTGCAAGCCTTGTGTGCATTACTGGCCCTGCTGGGTTGCATTGTGTTGTACAACGCCTCGCATAAAAACAATCCATTAAGCCCGGTAATTATGGGCGCTTGCCGAGCACTGGTTTACGTCACCGCCGCATTGGTAGCCAATGTTGTTTTATCGTTAGATGTATTGATGGTTGCCGGAATACTGTGGCTGTACGTTATCGGGCTTACCTATACGGCCAAGCAGGAGCATCTAAACGAACTAAGAAGCCTATGGCCAGTGGTGGTGTCGTGTGCGCCGATTGCCTGGGGTGTTTATACATCGCTTGAGCAGCCCATGGTGATGATACCGTTGGTGTTACTGATGGCGTCGGTCATGTTTGCGGCAATCAAACTGATACACCGTAGCCCCGGCGATGTGCCCAAAGCCGTAATTAGCTTAATTGCAGCGATGGCACTCGTGGATGCCATGGTGTTGTTCGCCTTTGGCTTCCCTGCCTTGGCGCTGATGGCGATGGGTTGCTGGGTATTAACCTTGGCAGCGCAACGCTGGGTGTCTGGAACCTAAAACTCTACCGGGCGTGCGGTAGCCCCCGTAAAACGTGCTTTACTCGGCGTGCTGCTTACACAGGTAGTAAAAAGCTGCACGATTTTTCATGCGGCTATCCTTCATTTGTTCTGCAACCGCTTTACAGATGGCCTTGCCTTTGTCTTCATCTTCGATACCGAGTTTTTTGACAATAAAATTACGGCGTACTGTTTCCATTTCTTTTGCATCCGAACCTGCGACCGATAACGCGTCTTTATTATCGATAACGAGCCGTAAGTTGTTGACCAACTTCGAGAGCTCATCATCGTTGATATCGGTAACGCCGGCTTTGGCTAATTGGGATTCTGCGTCCGCTTTAAATTTAGCCAGTTTCTCGCTTAATTCGCTCATTTACTATCTCCACTCTTCCATCCAAGTCATCGCGATAGTAGAAGAAAAAAGCGCGTAGTGCAAAATCGGTGTGCGAGTGGTTTTTTTGCATCACAGTCATTGTGTCAAATTACCGCTGCAATCCGCTTTAGGCGACAGATGTCTCTGATAGGCTGGAACTCAAATCTCGAGCCTCCTGCCAACCGTCCATGCTATCCATCCAAGCAGAACGAACAATTCAGTTTTACAGGATGCCGCTGCTCGCCTTAGTGGTATTTACGGTAGGGTGTTCAGCGGATTCAGGTACTCCGCATAGCTCAGCCGTTTCAAGCGGCTCTACCCAAGTAACCTCATCTACCGAAGCGCCTGATTCATCGCTTTTAAATGACATTCTGCCGACAGTACCTGACGAGCCCATGTCAGATGATGCTGAACCCAGTTCACCCAGCACCCCAGTGTCAGACGATGCCCCACCCAGCGCACCAGTTGCGCTGCAAGCGGTGGCCTACACCTTTGAAGAAATTGAGCTCTTTTGGGAGAATCCAGTCGGGTCCACAGCCGTAGTTTGGGAAATACGTCGCGACGGTCAAATAATCGGCATGGCTCCTGGCCCAAGCTTCTACGAGACCGGGTTAAGCGCTCAAACCACGTACACCTACACCGTTGAGCCTATCGATGAGAATCAAACGCGCGGCCCGGCAGTAACCCTTTCAGTGACCACCCCAGCAGATGCGCCGATTATTACGCGCGACACGGCCGCAGCGCTCACAGAAACCTTAGTCGAAGCATTATCACTTTCAACTATGCCAAGGGTATTTGAAACACTGAGAGAGGATTACTACAGCTTGTTTCCGTCGCCCCCTTACGAAGGCCTGGTCAACTGCCCCCAAGGCGGAACCGCTGAAGTTGCCCGAGAGGCATTTATCTATGGCCAGACTGCCGGTGGCCTTACGGCAAGTTTCAATAACTGCGAGGTCAATAGCCGCCGCTTGACCGGAACAGTGCAACTGATTCAGCAATCGTACAATCGTCAAACCGGGCCTAACAATGAACACGCATCTTGTACTACGCGTTTCACCGATTTTCATTCCAGCACGGGGAATTCGTTACCGATTGAAACGCATGGACAACTAACTGGCAGCGGGGAGCTACAACACGATCTGCACTTTCAAGGCAAATTGATCGAACGAAAACAACTAGGCTCAATCATTATTGATGCAGATCTAAAACTGAACCTGGGTTATTTTGATCGCGTCACTGGGCGTTTCACCTATCAAAGCCAGCAAACTGGCAACCGTGCCCTGAATGTCACCTTATCCGGTGACAATGGCGTGCGATACGATAACGGCCTTCCAAGAGATGGAAGCATGAAAGTCACAGGCCCCAGCGGCGCGTCCATGGTCATCACGTTTGATTACAAAAACCAAACACCAGTCTGGAACCTTGTGGTGTATGAACCCGGTAGAACAACCCAGCTTCCAGAACAAACCGCAGACGGCACCCTAAACGAGTTATCGCCGTGGCCAGTGGGTTCAGACTGCCAGTTGTTGTATCCGCCCAACGGCATCCCACTCGCTCAAAGTGGGGATATTGATGTACCACCTGAACACCCCCTTGCACCGAACAATCTCAACGCAACTTTAACGACCGTTTTCGACGTGCAGCGGTCTGCCGCGGTGGAACGCGTATTTACTGACCTCGCTGCGTTTAATAAACAAAGCCGTTTCAACGCCCTATCGGTAACGGATGTGCCGTCCGCTGAAGCCACCTTGCTAGAAGAGACCCGCGGTACTTACGAGCAAGTTAACGAACAAACAGGCGAATTGGAAACCGGTAGCTATCTCGTGTTCGGTGTTCAGGAGCAGCAGGTTGTGTGTGCTATGGGAGGCACTCTGACCGATGCTGTGAAATACGCGGGTCCTATGGTTTTATCTGCCGTTGTGGCCGACCAATGTCGTGATGGCGATAGCGTCATGTCAGCACGATTAACTGGCGATTGGGTGAAGTACAGCAGTTACACCCGTATCGAAGACTATGATCATATCCAACCGAATGATCAGTTATCTGCTGAACGGGTTGTTCGCACCACGAGTTCAGCATTGAGCTATCAATCCCGCTCTGGTACCAATCTGTCATGGCGCAATGATGATCAAATGCTATGGCACATCTCTGAGACCAAAGGGTCTTACAACGCCGATTGGACCGTTACAACAGGGGTCGTCCAACGACCGGCAAGCTACATCAACGCCACGATTGAATTTGGACAGCCGACGCTAAGCTTCTTCATAGAGAACATTGGTGCGTTGCACAACAACCCAGACACTGACTTAAGCGAGCAAGGTTCGCTACTTGTGTCGGCATCAGACGGTTCAAGCCTGACTATCGACACCGGTAATGGGGACAACGAATCGTTTGATGTTCGAGTAACGGATAGCAGCGGGAATGATTACGCGCTGCGTTTACCATACACCGAAGCACACCACTTTCGGTTTCAATAAGCAACGCGCCTGAGTTAATGAACGTAGCTGAGCCCATCATCAGCCAACTGAACCGCTTGACCAGTCGCAATAGAATGCTGAGCGGCCATTCCCATCACAACAGCCCGTAGACCGTCTAACGCAGACACCTCGACATCGGCGTTAAGCGGGCTTTGTGGGTTAAACAAAGCATCCCCCAATGCCGAATCCGCTAAAACATCAGAGTTGGTGCTGACATCGGACATAGCCATCGCCTGAGTAGCCTTCTGATGAGCTAGCGCGGCTTTGAAAAACAGTTGATGTTGATAGAACGTCGAACCGTTGTGGTCCCCGGCTTCCAATAATTCCGGTGGTACAGGTACCGGAGTTTCGATGGGGCCAGCCGGCGTGCGTGGGCTCACCACAATTCTTGGTACTGGCGGCTCGCCGAGGTCCTCTGGCCAGAATCGAGTTGGCCCTGGAATGTCACATTCCACTTTCGCTTTTGGCCCAAGCGCAATAATGGATTCCTGATACCGTGACCCTTCGGCGAACATGCACAGTTCTAACATGGCGCGCTGACCGTCTTCAAAGTCCACCACCACATAGGCGTTATCAATAATGTCGGGTACTTCGCCTTCGTATTGCTCATCTTTGTGGTTATGGTCTGCTGCACCACTGGCGTAAAGCCGTATCGGTTTTGACGGAATCAATAAACGCATCAAGTCGAAGTAATGACAACACTTCTCTACCAGGGTGCCACCCGAATACCGGTTGAAGCGATTCCAATCGCCGACTTTTTCTAAAAAGGGAAAGCGATGTTCAATGATCGATAGCATTTGTACAGGCCCAGCGGTGCCCGCTTCCAACGATTCACGCACCGCTTGCACAGGAGGCATGTAGCGATACTCCATCGCCACCCAAACCGGTGCCGGATGCTGATCGAAGGCTGCTGCTAAACGTGCAACGTCGTCGAATTTTGTGCAGATTGGTTTTTCAACCAGGATCGGTAATTGGGTGTTCGCCAGGACATGCAGCAATTGATCGGCGTGCTGGAAATTTGGACTCGCAATGAGTAACGCATCAATATCATCACCTGCGAGAAGCTCTTCGAGCGTGCCGCACAGCCTGGCATTGGGTGCCAGCTCATGATTGCCGGCTTGCATGTTTGCGTCAGTGTCTGCGATGGCCGTGACGATCGCCCCGTCAATTAGGGCCAGATTGCGTACATGCTCTTTGCCCATCATGCCGCAACCCAAAATACCGTACCGTACCGTGTTCATGTTTTCCTAGTTCTGAAACCAACGTAAGGGCTTTGCATCGGTACGCTGTAATACGCCCTTTGCCTCCAAGTCCAACTGCACGGTTTTCGCCCACCAGCCGCAGGCTTTCCCACCAGGAAATGTTGCCTCAGGTAGCAATGGCTTTACCGCGGTTTTTATCTCATCAAACGTGTACCCCGGTGCCTTTTTTGGCAGCACCTTGAGTAACGCTTGCTTCATGTCTTCGTACTTTACCGCGTCAACCCGGGTCACTTGCCCTGGGACGTTAACGTTTTCAATCTCAATTTTCATGACGCACCCGCACAGATTAACTTGCAGATTACGCGCAGTTACGTGGGCGAGCGCTCCGCCCAACCTGCGAAAATCTGCTCCAAAATCACTACCACGTAATACAGCAGAATACCCATAAACGCGAGCGCGATCAGTACGGCAAACATCAACGGGTAGTCTGAATTGATCTTCGCACTGTCGAACAAATGCCCCAACCCTCGCCCGTGCGGTTCTATGATTTCCACAAGGTTGGTACCGATAAACGCCAGTGTCACAGCAACTTTCAGTGCGCCAAAAAATTCAGGTAACGTTTTCGGTAAGGCGATTTTTCGAAAAATCATGAACCGCGACGCACCGAGGGCTTTCAATATGTCCCTGTATTCAGGTTCCAGTGTGCTCAAACCAATCGACACAGACACGGCGATTGGGAAAAACGAAATCATGAACGCCATCAAAATGGTGTTGATGTTGTGCTCGCCCACCAGCATCAGCGCAAGTATGGGCACCACGGTCGCTTTGGGGATGGCGTTAAATCCCACCAATAATGGATAAAGCGCTTCTCGAACACTGCGCGACATACCCATGATCAAACCAAGAAAAGTACCCACCACAATAGCGATGGCTAAACCGGCAATGGTGCGCCACAGCGTTTGCCAGCCGTACTGCAGAAACAGGTGTTTGAATTTCCAAAACGCAGGCCAGATGTCAGTCGGTGACGCCATCTTGTAGTTCGGCCACTGGTTTACCCAAACCAGCCATTCCCACAGCAGTAAAAATACAACGATGGTGGCAACGGGTATGAAGATTCGGCGAATGCTCATGCGCTGTGCCCTCCCGCCTTGCCATGACCCTGGGCAATTTTGATTTGTTCTCGCAGCGTAGCCAACATGTCGCTGGCTTGCGGTGTGTATAAGTCGTCCAGCGTGCGCTTGCCGGGCATGTCTACCGACAGAACATATTGAGACTTAGCCGGGCGACCGGAAAGTACGACCACTTCATCGGCTAAGAAAATGCTTTCGCGCAAATCGTGTGTGATGAGCAACGCGGTGAACGGTTCTTCTTCACGCAACGTGTGCATGGTTTGCCACAAGTCTTCGCGTGTAAACGCATCCAACGCACCAAAGGGCTCATCCAGGATAAGAACATCAGGTTTGTGCACTAACGACCGGCACAAGGATGCGCGTTGACGCATGCCACCGGATAATTCAGACGGGCGTTTCTCTTCAAAGCCTTCCAGCCCGACCAATGCCAACAGGTAACGTGCACGCTCTTCCCGCTCTTTAACGCTGAGTTTGTTGGGCACAATCTCCAGCGGAAGCATGACGTTTTTCAAGATAGAACGCCATTCCAATAGCACCGGATTTTGGAAGGCCATGCCAACCGTTGAACGAGGGCTAACCACTTTTTCACCGTGCAGCCACACCTCACCGGTGTCCGGCTTCATCAGCCCGGCGATTAAGCGAGTGAGTGTGGATTTGCCACAACCCGAAGGGCCCACCACAGCGGTGAACTGCCCTTCGGCGATGGAAATTTCCAAACCGTCCAGCACCGGCAGGGGACCGGTGGCGGTGCTGAACGTGTGGCTAACAGACTTAAGCTGTATCAGAGGCGATTCGCTGTGCGAACCTGGCGAATGGCCTGCTGCCATAGCTTGTTACCTATTACTGAATGGGGAAGTTACCTTCGGGAAGGTACGCGTCCGTGAAGTATAAAGACATATCAACATCATTTTGGAATTCGTAGTTCTGCGCCAGCTGCTCCAGAGCGGCTGCCATACGATCGGCATCAATGCCGCCCATGCCGTTTTCCAATACATAGTCAGTACGCACGTTCGAATCGATGGCCAACTGCAGGCGACGCTGCTCTAAAGCGACATCAGCTGCTGGGTTGCGAGCGCCTACAGCTTTAGCACCCATTTCAGGATCGGCCATAACGTCAACCCAACCGGCTGCCACGGCCGCTAAAAAGCCCTTAACAACGTCCGGGTTAGCTTCTGCGAAATCCGTGTTTACAATAATCGCGTTGCCGTACAGTTCCAAGCCGTGGTCAGCCATCAAGATGACAGAAATGTCGTCTTCAGGCACACCTAAACGCACGAGGTTCAAGTAAGAAGAGAACGAGAAACCGGTGATCGCGTCAACCTTACCTTCTGCCAGCATGGGTTCACGCGTTGGGAAGCCCACAGGCTCTACAGTTACTTTATCCATATCAATACCAGCGGCAGCAGAGAACGCCGGGAACTGGGCCCAGGCACCATCTGGTGGCGGTGCACCTAATACCTTGCCTTCCAGATCGGTCGGCGCACTAACGCCCTGCGACTTACGACCAACGACCGCAAACGGCGGCTTGTCGTACACCATCATGACCGCAGTTACCGGAGCACCGGGGTTCGAATCCAGAAATTGCGCCAGTGAATTGATATCGGCAAAGCCCAGTGGAAACGCTCCGGTTGCCACTTTTGGAATAGCCGCTAACGAGCCCTGACCTGCAGAAACTTCAACGCTGAGATCTGCCGCTTCAAAGTGACCGTTATCAATGGCTGCGAAAAACGCAGCGGACGGGCCTTCAAATTTCCAATCCAGAGCGAACGGCACTTCAGTGGCCGCAGAGGCGATGGAGGAAGCCCCAGCAAACAGCGCAACACCTAAGGCTGCACCGCTGAGCTTCAGCGATTTAGTGAATTGGCCAATTCGGCCGACGGGGTTTTCAGTCTTCATGAATCGATTGGTATCCAAGGGTGTGAGTTAGTGGGTAAACCTTAACGTAACAGCAGCCGATGTGCCAAAAAAATAACACTCGGTTTTTCAATCAGTTACGTCAGGTTCGCACCAGGCGCATTGGCCATTATGCACTCACCCAGTGCACACGCGCCACTCGTCGCGCCAAATCGGTGCAGCAATTTAGCGACGAAAGGTGCTGGTGCGCCCACCTCAGTCTCTAGCAGTAGAAAGCTAGTTCAGCGGAATATCGTTCCCGGCCTTATCTGCCTGATAATCCTCGGACAAGGCCGCATAGCGTTGGGCTATGGCCTCTGCCTGCTCCATCAAAGACTGTTTTTCTGCCTCGTCGTCCAGGCTTGCCAGCATGGCTTTGAGGTTGTAGCTAGTCCAGAACTCGTTGCTTTGTTGGTACTCGCCTGGGTTTACATCAAATACCGCTTTGAGAATTTTTAAATCGTGCGGAATGGCAAAACTGTCGCGCGAGTCTTCATGGCTGAAGAAATAATAAAAGTTATCAAACCCGGCCCACGTTATAGCCGATAAACACAAGCTGCACGGCTCATGAGTGCTTAAGAAAATGAGTTCAGATGTAGCGGGGCGCTGATCGCTGGGGAGTTCATAAAAACGCTTTAACGTGTGCATTTCGCCGTGCCACAACGGGTTTTCGGTTTCGTTGTTGGTTTCCGCCAACACCAATGACAAGTCCGACTTACGAATTAGAGCGGCCCCAAAAATTTTATTACCACCGGCCACACCTTGCTCAGTAAGCGGCAAGATGTCGTCAGCGATTACGTCTAAGCATCGACGTAGCACCACGTGATCGGACGTTACGTTCATTAGTTTCTCAAAGTACCGCGGCCAGCCAATAAGTGCTCAATGCGCGCTCGTGATTCAGCCGTTTGCGCAAGGCGAATAAACGCCTCTCTTTCACGACGGTACAGATCGTCCTCACTAGCGTCCACTTCCACACCGTCGTCAGCACAAACAATGGTAGCTACCTGCATGGCAACCGTTAAGTCATGTGGCATGAACATGCCTTTGTTAACTCCGTCTTCCATGAACGAGCGCATGCGCTCCAACATGTCACCACCCACCAATCGAAACCTGGGTTCCTTCGGTGGGGTGTACCCGGCTTGTAAGCTCTGTACCGTGTCCACCGCTTTGGCAAACAGCCGATCGCGGTTGATCACTTGCACATCATGGTCAGGTTTGAAGTAGCCCAAGCGTTCGGCCAAATCCGGTGAGGTGCCTGTGGCTCCATAGCCCACATTCATCCAGGTTTTCCACGCCGCTTCATCCCAATCACCAAGTTGGTTGTACCAGCGCAGGTACGTCTCCTTTACACCACCGCCCGATGGAATTAAGCCCACCGCTGCTTCCACCAAACCCATGACGATGTTTGCATGCATCACCAACTGATCACAGTGCAACAGCACCTCACAGCCGCCACCTAACGACAGACCACTGGGCGCACCCACCACAGGTACAGGCGAATACTTCAACGCCTTAACACTCATCTGAAAACGTTCCAGGAACGCATCAATGCCGTCCCAGTCAGACGCATCAATCATCGCCAAAAAGGCGTTTAAATCCACACCGGCTGAATAATGCTGTGCGTCGTTATGCACGATGATCCCTGCGCCAGGGTCAGCAACGGCCGCACGTACCATCGCCATGGATTCATCGGTTAACGCGTTCGCCTTACTATGAAATTCAATGAGCCGTAAGTCGTTGTCCAGTGCATAAACACTGGCCGAGTGATTGGAAGCAACCGGCTCAAGCGCCTGCTTATGCAGATGAAAACGCACCACACCTTCAGGCAAGTCAACGGGCTGCAACGTGCCGTCGGCATGGCGTACCTTTAATGCCGAATCACTCACTTCATAAAAACGTTGGTTTCGTTGCAGGGCATCGGGTACCGGCTGATCAATCTCAGTAAGCAGCTTGGCAACAGTGGAAGCGCCCAATGCATCGATCATTTCAAATGGGCCACGCACCCAGTTAAAACCCAGTTTCATCGCATCGTCTATCGCCTGCGGCGAATCGGTCACATCCCCCAACAAGCTGGCTGCGTACCCCAGCACACGCCCCAAAACATGCCGACAGAATTTAGCCTCATAGTTATTGCCGTCGATCAGATCCGTTAAGGCTTCGCGTTGTTCGGCAATTGCTGTGGCTGCGAGTACCGCCCGTTGGGGCAACTCCACTTGCCGCGCTCGATAATCACCGGTCGTTAAATCTTTGGCCTGTTCAGCGCCTTCGTGTTCTCGATAGAAACCACCTAAGCCTTTTTCACCGGTGTAGCCTGCCTCAATCATGGCGTTGATCATGTCGTTCTCTGCACCCACGGCGTGGAAGGCGTCACCGTCAGGCAATATCGAGCGCAGCGAACGCACCACATCGGCCATCAAATCAATGCCGATGAGATCGTACAAACCGAAGACACCAGTTTTAGGAATACCCATCGGGCGCCCCATCAAGGCGTCGGCCGTTTCCACCGGCAAGTTCAAACGCGTGGCTTCATCAATGCCTACTTGCAATGCAAACACACCTACACGATTCCCTAAAAACCCAGGGGTATCTGCGCAGCTCACCACGCCTTTACCCATCTGACGATCATTAAAATCTGCCAGTTCGTCCATGACACTCTGGGCCGTTTCTGTGCCCCGAACCAACTCCAACAAGCGCATGTAACGCACCGGATTAAAGTAATGCGTAATGGCAAACCGTTCCTGAAATGCCTGCGGCATGCCTTCAACGAGTAAAGCGATCGGAATGGTGGACGTATTGGAGGTGACGATGCATTGATCGGATATCACCTCATCCAATCGTCGATACAACGCCTGCTTGATATCCAGTCGCTCCACCACCGCCTCGACAATCCAATCCATTTTGGCAAGTTGATCGAAGTCGTCTCGGGTATTCCCTACGGCAATGCGTTTGGCCACCCCTTTATTCAGTAGCGCCGGTGGGTCCGATTCCAGTAAGCGCTGCACCGCACCTTCTGTGACTGAGTTCGGGGCCTCTTTGCCGGGTAGGTCTAACAGCAGTACATCCAAACCCGCGTTAGCAATTTGTCCTGCGATGGCTGCCCCCATGGTGCCAGCGCCGATGACCGCGATGCGTTCAATCATGATCCTAATCCAACTGTGTACTCGCAATGGGGGCACACTTTACGCCTCAAATGGGCAAAATGGGTAAACCAGCGCGACGAGACGGTGTTCACCAACGGCAACGGGTAAACTGGGCCGCATGAGTGTTTCAAATAATGCAGGTGTCGTTGTGGTAGGTGCACTGCATGTGGATGAAATCGCAACGTCAGTGGCCCCACTGCGGCTCGGCGAGTCGAACCCCGTCAATTGGCACCGGTACGCTGGCGGAGTGGGCAGCAACGTAGCTCGATCAGCCCACGCTGCGCTGGAGCAGCCCATCTGGCTGATCACGAACTGCGGAAACGATGCCAACGGCCTGGCCCTTCAAGCCGCCTTAGAAAACAATGGGGTTACGGTACTCCCTACTGATCAACACAGCCACGCTACCGGTCGCTATACCGCCGTGCTACAACCGGATGGTGATGTCTTAGTGGGCTTAGCCGACGTTAGCCAAGCCGAAGACGTGACACTGGATCAAGTGCTTAATGGGCTTGCTCGCGCATCAGTACCTGGTACTGGTGCGCTCAACAACGCGACAACGGCTCTCGTCCTGGATGGGAATCTGGATGCAGGCTGCTTACAAGACGTAGCAAAGTGGGCCAACCAAGCAGCAGGAGTTGAAAATTCAAATGGGTATTCGGTGGTGGGCGTGTGTGTGTCTCCGAACAAAGCGCCTCGCTTTTTAGAAGCCTTACCTGACCTAACCGCACTCTTTTGTAATCAGTCTGAAGCGCACGCGCTAACAACCGAACTCAGCAAGGAAGGGCAACCCAACCCCGAGCTGATGGCTAAGATGCTTTGCCACGCTGGTTGTGCTCATGTTGTTTTAAGTCTGGGTGTAGACGGCGTATGGGTTGTGTCTGGAACCCAAAGCACGCACCTGACGGTTGAATCGATTGACAACCCACACACCCTGAATGGCCCCGGTGATGCGCTGACTGGCGCTAGCGTGGCACACTGCGCGGAGCACGGGTTTTCACATGAACACTTGATTTACGCCGTTCAGCACGTGGGTATTCCGGCCGCACAGGCGGTGATCACGGGTAAGCAGCAAGCACCTCAACTTTAATCGTAACAACAACAACCAGATTCTCAATCTAAATAAGTTTCTCTATCTATATGACCGCACCATTTACCTTCTCACCCGAAGTACAAGCAGCTAAAGCCAATGGACAACCCATTGTTGCGTTAGAAAGCACCATCATTACTCATGGCATGCCCTATCCTGCGAATCGGGAAACAGCACTAAACGTTGAAGCAACGGTTAGAGAACACGGTGCGGTACCCGCAACGATTGCCATCATTGATGGTGAACTGCGCATCGGTCTGGATAACGACACCGTGGATGAGCTGGCTCAACAAACCGATGTGATGAAACTCTCGCGAGCGGATTTTGCTTTTGCTGTTGCACAAGGTAAGCACGGATCCACCACCGTTGCGGCAACCATGATTGCTGCGCATCTGGCAGGGATTGACGTATTCGCAACGGGGGGCATTGGAGGCGTGCATCAAGGCGCTGAGCAGTCGTTTGACATCTCCGCGGATTTACACGAATTTGCGCATACACCGGTACATGTGGTGTGCGCTGGAGCCAAAGCGATTTTGGATATTCCTAAAACACTCGAAGTGTTAGAAACCTTAGGTGTTCCGGTGGTCACCGTGGGTCAAGAAAACTTACCCGCCTTTTGGTCGCAAGACAGCGGCATCGCATCACCGTTGTCGGTTAAAGGTATCAATGAGGTAGCCAAGTTTATAGCGGCACGGCAACAACTGAACATGAAAGGCGGCGTTCTGATTGGTAACCCGGTACCGGCAGACGCAGAAATTCCCAAACCGCACATGGATACCATCATTGCTCAAGCCATTGCCGACAGTGAAGCGGAAGGCGTACAAGGGAAAGCCGTGACGCCTTGGTTGTTGGGCCGTATTGTTGAGCTAACGGATGGGGCAAGTTTAGAAACCAACAAAGCGTTGATTTATAACAATGCAGCCGTTGCTGCGCAGTTGGCGGTGGCTTTGCACAGTTAGGTTTCTAGTCAATCTCCGTTCATAGCTTGAAGTCAAACACCGATTGAAGGCCGGATTCGTATATTTTCCTTTTACCTGTGCCGCGCTGCTCAAGCTTCGAACGAGTCTTTTTACTTTCGCAAGTTTGGTGTAGCAGCGACTCTACACGTGTAGTGTATGGACCTCTCCTCTTTTGCAAGCACTTTGTTTTGTTAGCGAAGTAGTTACGACTGCCTAAGTGTATTCGGTCTCTCGCTGATGCTCTAGTTCGGCATCGGACCATAATGGGCTATCCGCACCTTGGATCCCAATAGAGTCAAAGAGCTGCTAGCTCGTCTACACGTCCGGGGTCTTCCAAGGTTGGTTCGACCTATTCGCCATCAATCTTTGTGCTTTTGCAATCGTGGTGATTGGTATCCTCTGTTGACTAGATATTCCAGCGGCTAGACTTTTGGGGCGGCGGCCAGGCTTGGATCAAATTCTTGGTTTCTCGCAATCACTGCCCAGGCAATTCTTGCCATTTTATTTGCCAGTGCGATAGCCGCTGCCATTGCCTAAAGCCGCTGCGATCGCACTCGAACCCAGTGGCCCCACCCCCTTCAGAGTGGCTAGCTTTTGTGCTATCGGATCGTTTTTTACTGTGTGTGCTATTTGGCTATCCAGCTGAGTAACCCTTTCATCTAATTGCATTAAATCTTGCCACTGCCCGTTTATGAGTTCGCGCATTAATTCACTCAATCCGTTGTTCGCATCTTCTAACCAGCAAGGAATTGCTTGGCGTAGCTGACTCAAACCCACTGGGGCCACAACACCGTACTCTCCTGCCAAACCCCTTATCTGATTGGCCTTTGCCGTTCGATGTGAAACCAGCTCCGAGCGTATTCTGTGCATCGCCTGAACGTCTTGTTGAGCTGTCGTTTTATTGCTGACAAAACGCATCGAGGGTCGGCTCATCGCCTCGCTTATTGCCTCAGCGTCGTTTCTATCATTCTTATTTCCTTTCAAGAATGGTTTTACGAACTGCGCTGCGATCAACTTGACCTGAAATCCGTAGCTCTGTAATTCTCTTGCCCAATGGTGTGAGCTAGCACACGCCTCCATGCCAATTTCAACGACGGGATCAGCATTCGCTTTCAGCACGGTTATCCACTCATGGCGCTTTAATTTTTTCTGCCAAATCGCTGCACCATAGCGATCAACTCCGTGAACATGGAACACGTTCTTTGCAATGTCGACCCCAATTCGTTTAATCTTCATTCGGACTTCTCCTCATTTTGAATGGTTGCTTCGAATCTCCATTCTGGCGCATCGTGACGCCGAACTAAACAGCGTTATTGCTGTTAAGGGTGAGGAGAGGTCCATCCCATTGAGTCGCAATGCGTTAACCGCTGAGTGTTGTCATGCGTTTACCCGTCACCGTCATTTTCCTAACCGTCGTGCTCGATTCGATGGGCATCGGTATCATCATGCCCGTGATGCCCGACTTGATTCAGGAAGTGGGCAACGTCGATTTGAGTCAGGCTGCCCTGTGGGGTGGTGCATTAACGGTCGTGTACGCCGTCAACCAATTTTTATTCTCCCCAACGCTTGGAAGCTTGTCCGACGCCTACGGTCGAAGGCCTGTTTTACTCATCGCGCTCCTTGTCATGTCGCTGGATTATTTGCTAATGGCGCTGGCACCCACTCTTTTGGTACTGTTTTTAGGACGTTTTATTGGCGGCATAACTGCGGCCACACACGCCACCGCTGGCGCGTACATGGCCGATATTTCAAGCCCGGAAGATAAGGCCAAAAACTTTGGACTTTTAGGGGCTGCATTTGGTGTTGGCTTCATCTTAGGACCGATGCTAGGCGGTCTTTTGGCCGAGTTTGGCTCTCGTGCGCCGTTTTACGCAGCAGCCGGCCTGGCATTTGCCAATCTACTGCTCGGCTATTTCGTGTTGCCTGAATCATTAACCAAAGAAAAACGGCGCGTTTTTCAGTGGCGACGCGCAAACCCCTTTGGTGCCTTTAAACAAATGCGAACCTTACCAGGCCTGACGCCGATGCTAATGGCTTTCTTATTACTAAGCATCGCGTTCTTTGTTTATCCATCGGTATGGGCTTTCTTCGGACGTGCACAGTTTGATTGGGACGCTCGAATGACCGGCTTATCACTCGCCGCTTATGGCTTAGGCGTGGTGGTAATACAAGGTGTGCTGATTCGGCCAATCCTTACGCGATTCGGTGAAAAAATAACGGCACTGTTTGGTATGAGTATGCACCTGTTAACTTTTCTGGTGTACCCGTTTATGTCAGAGACCTGGCATGTATTTGCGTTCATGCCGATCAGTGTGTTCAGCGCGCTGGCTGTACCCGCGTTGCAAGGTTTAATGAGTAATGCTGTTCCCGAAGACGCACAGGGGGAGCTGCAAGGGGCGATGAGTTCCCTGACCGCGCTAGCCACTATTATTAGCCCGTTGGTGATGACTCAAGTGTTTAGCTACTTCACGAACAGTGAAGCGCCGATTTATCTGCCGTCTGCACCGTTCTTACTATCGGCGTTGTCTGTTGTCTTGGCTTTTGTGTTATTCAGCCGTTGGAAGCCTACTGCACACCCCTAATGGTCGAAACTAACGGTCGCGCAGCTACAGCGGCGGTCGTTGGATTATGTGTTCTCAAGCGCTTGTTCGAGTGCTGTAGCGCAATGAATCAACGTAGTATCGAACACCGGCACTGACACGTTATTCTCGTTTAATAACATGCCAACTTCGGTGCATCCAAGAATTAAACAATCAGCGCCCGCGGCAACCAGCCGCTCCGCAATCGCGATGTAAGCGGCTTCACTTTCGGTGGTAGTGATGTCTTTACACAGTTCGTCGTAAATTATGCGATGAGTTTCTGCGCGATCTTTATCGTTGGGGACTAATGCATTTAGTCCGGCATCAGTCAATCGGTCTAGGTAAAACGATTGCTCCATCGTGAACGCGGTTGCCATTAAGCCAGGTGATGTGAGCTTGGCGGCAACAATCGCTTGCGCGGTGGCATCAGCAATATGGATGAGCGGAATGGAAACATCGCGCATCATTGGTTCCGCCAGCTTATGCATGGTGTTGGTTGCAAGTACCAGCAGCTCTGCTCCACCACGTTCTAAAGCTATTGCTTCTGCATTCAAGACTTTGCCGGCAGCATCCCAATCCCCCGCCATTTGCAAGGCTTCGATATTGGCAAAATCTAACGATCGAATCAGTAATTCAGGCGAATGTAATCCACCCAATTGTTCGCGTGTAAGGTTACACAACTCACGATAATACGTCTGGGTAGATGCAGCGGACATTCCGCCTAAGATGCCAATCGTTTTCATGGTTACATTTCAGCATAAATTGTGAAGTTATAGCTAACTCCCAGTACATTTAGTCTTGTGAGAGTGCACTCACTGCGTTCGCCGGTAATTCAATTCCATTGACCATAAGTAGTGTCTTTATAAACGCTTTTTCCACGGTACTACTGGGTGTGTCTTTTCTGCGAATGAACCCAATAGGTCGATGAAACTGTGGATGATCAAACGGAAGAAACACCAAGCGCTTTTCCAGATAAGGGCGTGTTGTCGCTTGCGGCATAGTGGTAATAAGGTCGGTGCTGGAGATGATCTCCAAAACCGATCGTATGGAATCGGTTTCACACCCTATTTGAACGGCACTCAATCCTGAGGCAATGAGGGCGGCTTCGGTTTGTTGGCGAAGTAAGCTACCTCGTGAGTGAGCCAACCACACGTACGCCTCTAAGTCCGCAGGCAAGATAGATTTACGTTGGGCAAGCGTATGTCCTTTGCGGCAAAGCACGCCTACCCTGTCATCCACCAATTGCACAAATTCCAAACCATCAGCCGGATCGGCAAGGTTACGTGGGCCAAGTACGACATCAATCTGCCCCCGTTCCAGCATGGCTCTTAGTTCGTGAACTAACCCTGTCTTGAGCTCGATACTGCAATGCGGGTTTTTCTTAATAAACCTTGCCAGGGCTCGAGTTAAGAATCGACCAGCGACAATCGGTGGCGCACCGATGCGAAGTTCGCCAAATGAGCCCTTCGTCGCCTGATCAACCGCGATCACCGCTTGCTCTTCGGCCAAGCGAATCGCCAAACCGTTTCGTGCTAAACGCAGGCCCAATGAATTTGGCACTGAACGCCGCCCGTCGCGTTTAAACAACGCCGAACCCAACCGGTCTTCCAGAACACTCATATTCCGACTGAGCGCAGGCTGGGTAAGCCCCAATCTGTCGGCCGCCGTCTGAAATGAGCCCGATTCCACAATGACGGACAACTGGGCGAGGTATTTGGGGTCGATTTTCATACCAAATACTTATATGAAAGCATAAACGTTTGATTATACGCGATACGTTATTTTTGCTACGGTGGATAAATCCACCGGGAGGACAATATGATCAGATTTAAAAAACACGCGCTGCTAGCCTGTATTGCAGCGACAGCCACGTTTATTTCCACGACCAGCGCCGCTGAAATCTACAAGGGTGAAACCGCCGGCGTGGGCGACCCTGTTCACGCGATGTTTGTGGCGTTTTCCAACCAGGCCGGTAAGGCAGACGTTGAGATTCAAGTTAACGCGGGTCAAACCCTAACCAAATCCATGCTCAAAGGCGCACGCGGTGAGATTGATTTCTTTTCAACCGTGCCGTCATTGATGACGTTAATGGCTGGGCAAAAGCGCATGTACGAGAACATTGCCGATGCGCCAGAGCTAGCGAAGAACATTCGCGCCATCCTTGGGTTTAAGGCCGGTGCTTACCACCCGGTCACTCTTGCAGGCTCCGGTATTGAAGACTGGGCAGACATCAAAGGCAAGACAGTTTTCACAGGCCCGCCTGCTGGCTCAGCATCGGCAACCTCCGAAGCGTTGATAAAAATTATCACAGGCTATGTTGCTGGCGATGATTATAAAGCCGTGCGGTTGAGCTGGGGTGAAGGCTACGCAGCACTTGCTGACGGGAAGATCGACATGATGGTACGGCCGGCCGAAGTCGGTTCGGCGAATATCGAACGTTTCGGTCTATCAGGTGAATTCCGCTTACTCTCCATACCCGAAGACAAAGTCAACAGCGATGACATGCAGCAGCTGTTTGGCCGACCTGGCCGTGGCATGTTGCAGTTTGCAGGTGATGTGTACAAAGGCCAGTTAACCGAAGGTGAAATCACCGCCCTAGGCTTTACCCAATTTGTGGGTACTCACGCTGGCGTCTCAGATGATGTGGTGTACGCCGCCACCAAATCATTCTGGGAAAACCTGGATGAAGTGCATGCCACTGCATTTTTCTTACAAGCGGTAACACCGGAGACCGCGTTTACCTCTATCAACGTGCCACTGCACCCCGGTGCGGCGCGCTACTACGACGAAGCGGGTATCGCTATACCAGACGCAATTAGACCGTAATTGCAACGGCGCCAGTGGGTCACGCAACGTAACCAACGTGACCCACTGGTGCTTCGCTTACCCCTGCGGCAAACCCCATGACTGACTCGTTTCATGAACCAAGCGTTGGCACGCGCACGGTGTGGTACAGCGTGGCCGCAGTCGCTTTTGCTTTAGGCTCAATCACACTCTACAGCTCAGGCGTGGGCTTAATAGATGCCAAGCTTCATCGAGCTGTTGGCTTTGCCATGGCATTGATCATTGCAGTGGCTGTATCTCAAAAACGCCGTGCAGCTAAACAAGCAAAACTCAACACCCGTCCCACTAACGCACCCCTAGCGCTGCTGATCGATGCTTTGTTAGTCATCGCTGGATTGTGGTCAGTGTGGTCGTTCTATTTTGTGCAGACGCAGATGGAAGTTGCGTTGTACGACGTGACCGACAAAGACGCCTGGCCCGCATTAGCGGGATTGGTGGTGTTCTTAGAGCTATGCCGCAGGCTGTGGGGCTGGGGGCTTTTCGCTGTCGGCGCATTTGGAGTGTTGTATTTACTGTTTGGGCAAGACTTACCCGGGCTATTAGCTCACTCAGGTTTTTCGTTAAAAGAAGTGGCCGAAGCGTTGTGGTACAACACCAACAAAGGCGTATTCGGTTCCATCACAAACATCGTGTTAAGCACAGTGTTCATTTTTATTATTTTCGGAGTGTTGTTGGAAGGTACAGGTGCGGGCGACACACTCTTAAAGTTTGCGTTTCTTGCAACTCGCAAAACTCGGGGTGGTCCTGCTCACGCTGCCATCTTAGCGTCGTCGTTTTTCGGAACCATGTCCGGCTCAACCGTAGCCAACATTGTCGGCACAGGTACCTTTACCATTCCAATGATAAAGAAGCGCGGGTTTAGCCCCACGTTCGCTGCGGGCATCGAAGCCACCGCGTCATCGGGTGGGCAGATTATGCCCCCGATAATGGGCGCTGCTGCCTTAGTCATGGCAGATTTAACTGGCGTCGGTTATCTGAATATCATCATTGCAGCGCTCATACCCGCTTTGTTTTACTACTTCAGCCTGTTTTCAGCGGTAACCGTTGAAGCGCGTCGTCAGGGAATTGAAGTACAGGTCATGACGATGGACGACCGCATAACTCGAGACGATATGATTAACTCTGTGCTGTTTGTTGGTCCGATACTCGTCGTCATTGGGTCACTCATTGCGGGACTTTCTACATCTAAAGCCGGCTTTTATGCGGTTGTGGTGTTGCTCGTCTTGTCTTTTGTAAATCCTGCGGTCAGGCGGGAACCACTGCGCTTATGGCATTCGTTTTTGAAGGGAGCGGAATCCGGCGCTACCCTACTCATCGCGATTGCGGCGATAGGGATTTTGGTCGGGTCGCTTGATTCCACAGGGTTAGGTTTGAAGCTTGCCAACGTCATCGCATCAATTCGTGGGGAGAGTTTGTTCTCGGCGTTGTTAGTGGCGATGGTGGGCGCGCTGATCCTGGGAATGGGTATGCCCACGTTGCCCGCTTATCTCATAATCATTTTAGTGATGGGGCCAGCCATACAAGAACTCGGTGTATCGATGTTGACCGCTCATATGTTCGTGTTCTACTACGGCGTAGCGTCATCATTAACGCCACCTGTCGCCATTGCCGCATACGCTGCCGCGCCTATTGCCGGTGCTAACCCATTGATGACCGCGTTTATGTCTTTTCGACTGGGTATGGCTAAGTTTATTATTCCGTTTGTGTTTGCGTTCTATCCCACCATCCTAATCATTGAACAGTTTGATCTACTGAGTTTCATCGGTATTGTTGCGCGAACGTGTTTTTGCATTTGGCTTTTCTCGTCCGCTTTATCCGCCTATGACCGTCGCAAATTATCTGTTCTAGAAATTGGACTTCGGTTTGCCACCGCGTTTGCTATGTTGGCGTTAAGCGCATGGGTGTACCTGCCAGCAATCGTATTAGGTGTGTTGTTAATCGCGTTTGATCGGTTTAAATCCGGCAACACACCGTCTATACCAAGGGCCGCCACATGACTCAGCGACCGAATTTTCTGTTCATCATTACCGATCAGCATCGCGCCGATCATTTGGGGTGTTACGGCAACCCCATAATCAATACACCGAACATTGATGCCATCGCTGGGCAAGGGACTCGCTGGGAAAACTTCTACGTTGCCAACCCCATCTGTATGCCGAATCGCGCATCAATCATGACCGGCCGTATGTGTTCAGCCCACGGCGCCCGGCACAATGGCATACCGTTATCTAAAGATCACACAACGTTTGTTGAGTTACTGCGCGATGCAAACTACCGCACTGCACTCATCGGTAAGTCGCACTTACAAAGCTTCACCGGCTTACCCGCTACCAATACCTTCAAAGCCGTACCGGGGTTGCATGCCCCATCCCCGCACTTGCGTGATGCTTACAAGCACAACCGACATTCCAAAGACTACGACTTAGAAGTAGTACCCCGATGGGATACGCCATTAGCTGAACGTATGGATGGGCATTTCTATGGCTTCGAACATGTTGAAGTGGCAGCTGATCATGGGGATGCCGCGTCAGGCGACTATCTTTTGTGGGCAAGACAACAGCATGCTGACTTTGATTCCTTGGTAGGTAAAACCAATGCGCTGGGTGATAACCGCATTAACGCGCCCCAAGCATGGCGCACTGCCGTACCGGAAGAACTGTACTCAACCAGTTGGATCGCCGATAGGTCTGCGGCTTGGTTACGCGAACAAGCTCAAAGCGATGAGCCGTTTTTTTTGCAGATGTCATTTCCCGACCCGCATCATCCTTTCACCCCTCCCGGTCGCTATTGGGATATGTACGACCCCGCCGACATGACGTTACCAGCATCATTCGGCAAAGGCACACTACCGCCTATTCAAGCGATGCAGCAGGCCTTGGACAAAGGCACCGACCCTCGTGATAATCAAAATCCTTTCGCTGTGACCGCAGATGAAGCCAAAAGCATCATCGCTTTAACGTTTGGCATGATCAGTATGATTGACGACGCAATTGGCCGCGTTATGAAACAGCTCCACGATTCAGGCTTGGCAGATAACACCGTTGTGATCTTTACTTCAGATCATGGTGATTACATGGGTGATCACGGGTTGATGTTAAAACTGCTGTTGCATTATCAAGGGTTAATTAAAGTGCCGTTTATTTGGTATGACCCACAACGCACCTCGACCACAGTTGTCAACACTGACCTGGGTTCGTCCATCGACATATCTACAAGTATTTTGGCAAGGGCCGGTATTCAGGCTTACAACGGCATTCAAGGGCGTAACTTGTTGGGCTCTAAATCCCCATCTGCCATCATCGTCGAGGAAGACAGTCAGCGTACGATGATTGGTTTTGATAAGCCGCAACGCGTACGCACGGTGGTGACTGATCGCTACCGCATGTCGTTACGCGAAGGCGAAGACTGGCATGAGTTGTATGACTTAGCGAACGATCCGCACGAACTAAACAATGTGTACCAGGATGAGTCTCTTCGTGAGGTTCGAGCTGAGTTAACAACCACCATGCTGCAACGCATGATTGAGTTGCAGGATCGCGCTCCGTTGCCGGCTTATCGGGCGTAGTATTCGAAGACGCAGAATACTGTCCTTAAGGTATAGAGTGTTGCGAATTCAGCGATTAATCAGTACTTAGGTAGTCTCTACCGGCTAGAAAATTGTTTTCGCCACCTGGAGCGGCGTCTGATTATTTAATCGACGCTTGCTTAGCGTATTTAGATCGAATTCAGTGTACTCCGAGTAGTCGTTAAGACCGTACTCCTTCCTGCGGATTTCATTGGAATAATCCATCGCGTAAGATCTCAAATAACCTAACAGGCTTCTATCCGTCGCCCGAGAAAATTGAACTTCTCGATAAGCGCTGCTTAAAGCATTTATTTGTGCTCGATTGAAACCATTTTTCAGAAAGTACTGACTGAAGTGTTCTGGCAACTCTTGAAGGAGCATTGCCGTATCGAGGGTATCTGGCACTCGTACGTAAAATGAAAGCAAACTCTCGTTGTTTACTAGCAACAGATAGGTATGCGGGTATTCGTCAGATAGGTAGGGGTCAAACACTACTTCAAAAAGATTAGCATGCCAACTGGAATGGACTTCGCCAATCGCTTTGGAATCTCCAGGTGTTGTTAGAGTAAGACCAATTGAATCAGCCAATTTCTTGGTACAGAATATGTGCAGCATGACGGCTTTCCTTAGCCCTTTTTGACAGCATCATCCTACCAGCAAAAAATCAAACAAGAAATCTAAAAAATCGATCAAAAACAGTAAAGCGATTAGCCTCTACACCACCGGAAAGCACGTCACATTAACAGGTAGTGTCAAAGAACAATTACCTCTTCAACAAAAACGACTTCACAAGCGCCGTTCCCCCTATCCTCACGCGTCAACGAGCTTCGCCATCTTCCACCATCAGGATAGACAGCGTTGATTAGGTAACCTTTGATATGTACGATCTGGCCTTCGCGAACCTTACCCAGTGCATCCTTAATCGCATCATTTTTATGAACAAGGTGCATGTTAGAGCTGCTACGTGCAATTTCTTCGATGGGTAGCACCAACCTATCCGATGACCAGTAATACCAGCGATTCGATTGGCGAATATTAATTTGATCCACTATCTGCTGATCAGACATTCTTCCCCAACCCAGGGCAAAATCGTAGCTGGAAATGTCTGCCGTATTGTCAAAAAAGTATCGCTTCTTTCCTAATACTTTGGCTTTTACTTCAAAGTGCGCGACAGGTTCTATGGTGACATCATTGTGGTGGAAAGGCGTTGGCTTCTCGATCTCTACCTGTACAGGTTCACCCGCTGCCAACACGCCGGGATCGGCTGAGACGACACCGTTTGAGTGTTTCCAGACACCGACAATCAGCAAAGCAACAAGTAGGAGCGAACCTCTGTTCATAAGCAGAGTCTCGGCTTACGCTTCTTGCGTTTTTACCTAATTTAGAAAAAGTGCTCGCTTCACCCCAATTCTTTCGCTCTTAATTGTGAGCCAGATAGGCTTTGGTGATCTAATTCACAGCCGTAAAAATACCGTCCTGAAATTGGGTGTGGATACTCTGAAGTAGATTAATGAAAAGCAGAATAGAAAAAGCGCCTGAAACCCGTTCAACTCATACTGAGAATGACGGTGTTTGCAGGCGCTTCTTTTCGTTCAAATTAAATCGGGTGAGTTTCGAAGAGCGAACTAACTCTTAACTAATCCCCAACATCCGACGATTAGCTTCGTCATCCGTACCACCATCAGCAAAATCATCAAACGCCCGCTCAGTCACTCGGATAATATGATCTGAAACGAACTGCGCACCTTCACGAGCACCGTCTTCCGGATGCTTCAAGCAGCACTCCCATTCAACGACGGCCCAACCATCAAAATCATTGGCGGCCATCTTGGAAAAGATCGCTGAAAAGTCTACCTGACCGTCTCCCAACGAACGAAAGCGCCCTGCTCGATCAACCCATGATTGGTACCCGCTGTAAACACCCTGCTTACCGGTTGGATTGAACTCAGCGTCTTTAACGTGGAACATTTTGATGCGATCTTTGTAAATATCGATGTGATCAAGATAATCCAAACACTGCAGTACAAAATGCGATGGGTCGTACAGCATGTTGCAGCGCGCGTGGTTGTCCACCCGCTCTAAAAACATTTCAAACGTAATGCCGTCGTGTAAGTCCTCGCCAGGATGGATTTCATAGCACACGTTTACGCCGCAGTCTTCTGCATGATCAAGAATGGGGCGCCAGCGGCTGGCCAGTTCGTCGAAGGCTGTTTCGATCAAACCCGCCGGGCGTTGTGGCCAGGGGTACACATAGGGCCACGCCAATGCTCCTGAGAAAGAGACATGGTCACCGATGCCCATGTTTTTGGAAGCGCTCAACGCCTTCATGACTTGGTCCACGGCCCACTCTTGCCGAGCTTTGGGGTTGCCATGTACCGATGGATCAGCAAACCCATCAAATGCATCATCATAAGCTGGATGAACTGCCACAAGCTGACCTTGCAGATGGGTTGACAGTTCAGTCACTTCTACCCCGTTCGCGCTGGCCACACCCTTGAATTCATCACAGTAATCTTTCGATGTTGCTGCCTTATCTAAATCAAACAGACGACCATCCCAACTGGGTACCTGCACACCTTTGTAACCACAATCGGCTGCCCACTTGGTTATGTTGTCCCATGAATTAAACGGTGCGTCATCACCGGCAAACTGCGCTAAGAATAAGGCCGGTCCTTTGATGGTTTTCACGTTCTGGTCTCCCGTAGTGGCGCCTATCCACGTTTACACGGGTGGCGGCAAATTTTCTTTTAAGAATATTTCAACTCGGATGCGTTCCTGTAGTGCGTTATAGGGCACCTCATCTACCCTAGCTCGCATCAATCGAACCGCACTTCTTACAATATGTCCGAGGTCTTGGGATATTAACGCATCAAACTCGCCTGATTGCAACGCTTTACGGGACAACGGCGTCAGTTCATGGGCGATAACAACGACATCGGTTTTTTGTTGCTCTAAAAATTGAATGAGGCCGGGACTACTTGCGTATGAGGCGTAGATTCCTCGGATGTCCGGCCACGTCTCGAATGCATTGGGCAACAAATGCTCACGTAGCTCTTTGTCATCCTTTGCTTCCACCGAAGGCAACACGTCAAGCGCTGGGTATTGATCAGACATGAGCCCATCAAAACCGTGGCGCCGTTCAATGTGGTCGCGCGCTAAACGAGAATTCGCTAACACCAGAATACGCCCGGACGATTCTTTGATAAACCGGCCCATCAATTGAGCAGCCGTGCGCCCTGCTGCCGTGTTGTCAATTCCAATAAAGTGATCGCGTTGCGAACTGGGTAAATCGGATAACAAAGCCACAACAGCGATACCTCTCGCTCGTGCTCTATCCACCGCATCACGAACCGAAGGCGTTTCCGGTGCGATGACCGCAACACCGTCTAACTGAGTTGGATCCAGATTATCCAGTGCACCAACGATCGATTGTGAATCGAACACAGGAAGCTTCTTGACATCAAGAAAGGTTCGATCGTTGGACAGCGCATCCGATTGCTTGAGGATCTGCTCCTCCAGCGAATGGATAAACTCGGCATCATTTCCCGGTAACAGAAAAACGAACCGATAGATGCGTTTGCGCGCCAGATTAGCCGCTGCGGTATCGCGTATATAACCCAGCTCGTTAATGGTTTTTGTTACCCGATCAATCGTGACTTTACGCACGCCCGGGCGTGCGTTCAGTACACGATCAACGGTGGCAAGACTCACCCCCGCATGACGCGCAATGTCGTTCACTGTTGGTTTGTCTCTAGACGCCATGTAACTGCTGCGATTTGCTTTGATCAATTAGCTGCCGGATGCTAAACCTTCGAAAACCAATGCGACAGCCTCAGCGCCAGGATCGTTGTGCCCCATGAGGTTTTCCCCAGGCACGTAGGCTGCGCGGCCAGCCTTGGCTTTGGTAATGGTTGCGGTGGCGTCTGCTCCTGCCCTTGCCGCTTTCGCCGCTGATGATAAATCCGTTGATAACGCGTCTAGCGCGGGGTGCAATGCATCAACCATCGTGCGATCGCCCAGTTCCGCACCACCTACTTCGCACACACGCGATAAACCTTCGGCCAGCGCTTTTTGAATTGGCATGCCACGCGCGCATGCATCGCCTGTGGCATTGAAAAATATCGCCAGGATGACGCCTGAAGAGCCGCCCATCGTTTGGCTTAATTCATTACCAAGCGCCGGCATGAGTTGTGTCAGATCAGCCAAAGGCATCTTGTCAATGGAGCCCTTCAACGACCGCGCCGCAGTAGCAAGGGTACTTCCCGTATCCCCATCACCTGACTTCGCGTCCAGTGTATTCAACGCAGATTCTGAATCAATCAATAAATCACAAATCGATAAGATCGTTTGTCGCGTTTCCGGATTGTCGGACGCGATGGGCTCAACCGGTGCCAAACCATCAGGAAGACGATCTACCCTGACGCTGGTCCGTCGTTGCACGCCTGGCCAGGCCGATAGATTAACCGGTGTTTCTAACGACTGAATCTCTGCGTCCGACACACTCATCACCGATACTGAGAAACCGTGCATGTCGAGCGATGTCATCAGTAACGAAGGACCAACAATAAATTCAACGTTGGATGCTAACGGTGAATCCATGAGTTCCTTTGCAAGTACGGACATCTCCAACGGGGTGGTAGAGCCCAGATTATTCAACAGGGCGACAACCGGTCCCTGCCCCATGTGGGGAGTAAGCTTATCCAAAACCATTGCCATAGCGGACTTCGCGTTGGCTAAAACGACTTGCTCAACACCTGCTTCGCCGTGAATACCTAAACCCAGTTCCGCGTGGCCCTCAGCAATGCGATCTTCCTTCTCTGAACCTGGCACCGTACAGGTATCCAGCGACATGCCAATCGATGCGCATTTAGATATAACGGATTTTGCCGCCTCAGCAACCGCGTCAAGATTACCGCCCGACTCTGCAACCGCACCCGCTATTTTATGTACAAACAAGGTACCGGCTAAGCCACGTGCCTGCGGCAACTCAGGCAACGCTACATCATCGGCAACAACTACCATTTCGACTTTGTGTCCCAATGCTCGAGCACGTTCTGCCGCCAAACCGAAGTTCAAACGATCACCCGTGTAGTTTTTAACAATCAACAAACAACCCGGCTCACCGGTTACCGCAAGAATGCCCGCCAACACTGCATCGACTGAAGGCGATGCAAAGACTTCACCGCAAACGGCCGCTGTAAGCACGCCTTCCCCAACAAACTCCGCGTGCGCAGGTTCGTGCCCGGAACCACCACCGGATATCAACGCGACCTTGGATTTATCCCAATCTGCACGACAAATAACTTTTATATGGGGATAACCATCAAGTCGGGATAACGTGCCCGCTGAGGTTGCTAAAAGACCGTCTAAAGCTTCTGTTACAAGATCTTCTTTGGCATTGATAAATTGTGTCACGCGACTCTCCCAGTGATTCGGTTGCCTGCTTCGTTAAAACACAGTGGATTAACAGGTTTTATTTTTATGGTGCTACCTTGTGTGTATGGATTGCCTTCCGGACTTAGCCCCGTCACTGCATGGCCTTTGAAGTCCAGGTGTAAACGAGTGTGATCCCCCAGGTGTTCAATACGCTTTACTGTCGCGTCCTCACCGTCGCCATAAGCAATGTGCTCTGGGCGTAACCCTAAGGTGTGAACGTCATTTGGCGTATCGTTAAACACCGCCGCGGGCAATAAGTTAATGCGCGGTGATCCTAAGCGTGCGGCAACATAAACGCTGGTGGGGTTTTCATAAATCTCTCGGGGTGAACCGAACTGTACCAGTTCACCTTCCTGTAGCACGCCCACATGGCTCGCCATGGTCATGGCTTCGATTTGATCGTGCGTTACGTATAACAGCGTAGAGCCCAGATCGTGATGAATACGTTTAAGCTCAATGCGTAAATCAGCCCGCAGACGTGCGTCCAGTGAACTTAAGGGTTCGTCCATAAGAAAAATAGCCGGGTCTCTAACTAACGCTCGACCAATGGAAACGCGCTGCATTTCGCCACCGGACAATTCGGTGGCTTTGTTATCGAGCTTATGTGAGATTTGCAGAATCTCGGCTACCTCATCGACCTTTCTTTTAATCTCGTCCTTCGATGTTTTGAGTATTGGAGATCTCAGTGGAAACGCCAGATTATTTCTAACACTCAAATGTGGATAAAGAGAGTACTGCTGAAAGACCATCGCCACATCACGCTGCGCCGGAATCTCTTCATTCACGACTCGCCCGTCGATTTTTACGCTGCCTTCGTCAATTTTTTCCAAACCGGAAATCAATCGGAGAGTGGTTGTTTTACCCGCACCCGTTGGCCCTAACAGTACGACAAAGCTGCCATCCTCAATCGTCATGTTCATGTCGATGACGGCTTTTTGTTTGCCGTATGACTTACTTAAGTTTTCGAGAATAACCTCAGCCATGTTGCAATGCCTCCTCGTTGAGTGCAGAACGAATCGCTCGACCATTAGCTTGTTCGAACAGCGTTACCGTACTGGAGTTAAATTCCAAACCGACCTGCTCACCGACGGTTACGTTGAGCGTAGAGTCCACCCTCGCCTTGATTTCGCCGAACTCTGACTTCATTACGACGATTTGCGTGGTGCCCAAATACTCGGCTGCTTGAACTTCTGCTCGTAAGCTGCCGCCATCATTCAGTGAAATATGCTCAGGCCTTACCCCGAACACCAATTCTCCTTGCTTGTCTTCACGCTGCTGAGGTACGTCTACATGATGTTGTCCAAGCGCTACCTGGGATTGTCCAGCAGATACAGCACCTGAGAACGGTAGGAAATTCATTGAAGGTGACCCAATAAAGTCTGCGACAAATAAACTTGCGGGCTTATCGTAGATGTCTCTTGGGGTTCCGAACTGTTCCACCACCGCATTGTTCATCACAACAATTTTGTCGCCCATCTGCATAGCTTCTAATTGATCGTGGGTGACGTATACCGTTGTCGCACCCATGCGATCGTGCAGGGCTTTGAGTTCCTCTGACATGTGCTCACGAAACTCGGCGTCCAGTGCTCCGAGTGGCTCATCCATCATGAAGGCTTTAGGCTCTCGAACGATAGAGCGACCTAACGCCACGCGTTGACGGTCTCCACCGGACAATCCGCCAACCGGCTTATCCAAGATATCTTCTATACCCAGGATTCGGGCTACCTCAGCTACTTTTGCTTTGACGTCTCGGCGTTTCATGCCCTGACTTACCAATGGGTAGCTGATGTTTTTGCGAACATTCATGTGCGGGTAAAGCGCGAACATTTGAAACACAAACGCTATGTCACGCTTGGATGGGGGCAGCATACTGATCTCCTCCCCATCCAGATAAATCTCCCCCGAACTTGGCAATTCAAGACCGGCAATCATGCGAAGGGTCGTGGTTTTACCGCAACCCGACGGGCCGAGCAGCATGAAGAACTCACCGTCTTCAATTTTAAAAGACGACTCTCTAACTGCGGTGAATTCGCCAAAATTCTTCTGCAGGTTTTTGATGACAATCTCGGCCATTATTCCTGCTCCGGAAAGTGACTAACGATAATGAACATCACCGTACCGACTAAGGTCACGATGAACGAATAGGTATAGGCCCATAGCACGAACGGTTGCATCAGCATGAAAACACCCAAGCCAATCAGTAAAGTGGCAATCAGTTCCCAGGGGCCTCGCTTTAGCGTGACAATGCCTTTCATAAAATGCATCATTTGCGTACCGCTCCAAACGTGATACCACGCAGTAGGTGCTTTCTCAGCAATACGGTGAATATCATGACCGGGAGTAAGAAGATGGTTGCGCCCGCCGCGATAGCCGGCCAGTCCAATCCACCCACACCGATAATGGTGGGAATAAACGCTGGTGCAGTTTGCGCCGTACCCGACGTAAGCAATACCGCGAACGCGTACTCGTTCCAGGCAAAGATCAAACAGAAGATTGCCGTTGACGCAATACCCGTTGCTGCTTGAGGTAGCACGACTTTGTAAAACGCCTGAAAACGTGTATACCCATCGATCAGCGCCGCCTCTTCATACTCTCTTGGGATCTCATCTATAAACCCTTTTAAGAGCCAGACTGCGAGCGATATGTTCACGGCCGTATAGAGCAGAATCATCCCTAGATGCGTATCACTCAGACCCAGCTGGCGGTACATCAGAAAGATCGGTATGGCGACTGCTATCGGCGGCATCATTCGCGTGGATAAAATAAAGAACAACAAATCATCGGCTAAGGGAATCTTAAAGCGAGAGAATGCATAAGCTGCAAGCGTTCCCAGAAAGATACTCAAGAAAGTCGAACCAAAACCAATGATGACGGAGTTTAAGAATCGACCACCAAATTTCGAGGGACCGGCAATTACCATGTTGCGATTTCGAACAATCTCTTCAGCAAAGTTCTCAGGCGGTGGCAGTTCCGCCAATGCTTCTGGGCTTAACCGAGTGCGCGTTGTAAACAGATTAACGTAGCCTTCCAAAGACGGTTCGTACACCACTTTCGGCGGATAGCTGATGCTGTCTGGTGGCGTCTTAAAGCTTGTCATCATGATCCACAGCAAAGGAATCATCGTGATCAAGGCATACGTAATCACTAAGGTACCGGCAAACCATTTTTGCCGCGATGAAGGTTCAGTTACTGAAAAACTCATCGCTCTTTCACCTTATTCAGGGCTTTAACGTAAATAGAAGCCAAGCCAAACACAGTGACAAACAAGATGATGGCGAACGCACTGGAATAACCGGTTCGCCACTTTTCAAACGCTTCACGTTTTAAATTAATTGAGGACATTTCCGTAACCGACCCGGGCCCTCCTCCGGTGAGCTGAACAACCAAATCAAACATCTTGAAATTTTCTATGCCTCGGAACAACACCGCGAGCATGAGAAACGGCAACACCATCGGGATGGTGATCGTGAAGAACTGTCGAAGTTTGGAGGCCCTGTCCACTTCGGCAGCTTCATAGATGTAGTCAGGAATACTCCTCAGCCCTGCCAGACATATCAGCATGACAAACGGCGTCCACATCCAGGTATCCACAATAACGATGGCCCAGGGCGCTAAGTCAACGGAGCCAAGCATGTCAAAACTGGAAGGGTCGGCACCGGTAAAGAACGCCACGATGTAGTTGAACAAACCGATTTGTGGTTGATACAGGAATGTCCAGAAGTTACCGACAACGGCCGGGGACAGCATCATCGGTAATACGATGATAGTGGTCCACATATCGTTGCCGCGGAATTTTTTATTGATGAGCCACGCGAGTGCGAAACCAATCAGTACTTGAAAGAACAGCGTCCAGAACAGGAAGTGCGCCGTTGCCTGCATAGACAGCCAGATATCACTGTCGCTGAGGATGCGTTCGTAATTCCTCAAGCCAATATACTCAACCGCGCGATTGGGTCGGTTTGCCTTGAAATTGGTAAAGCTTAAGTTGATCGTCCAGATTAGCGGAAAGATGTTAATTGCCAACAGTAAAAATATGGTCGGCCCAACAAATAGCCACGCTATCGCTCGATCTGAAAGCCCTTTGACTTTACGTGCTACACGCGTAGGCGTAGCCCTGGCAAGTCTATCGACTGTCCCGTCAGACATGAATGGTCACCCATGGAAAAACCTTAGCCGCCTGACATGGCAGCCAAGGTAGAGAGAAATTTTAAAAATCAGCGGTGCGAACGCACCGCTGATCTGGTGATTACAACAAAAGGTTTACAGCTTGCCTTCGTCTTCGAAGACTTCCGTCCAATCTTCAATCAGAAGATCCAGCGCTTCTTGCGCAGTACCTGTGTCAGCAACCACATAGTCGTGAAGACGCTTTTGCATAGCCAGCAGAAGTTCTGCATACGCAGGCTCTTGCCAGAAGTCTTGCACATCGTCCATCGCCATCAGGAAGTCACCAGCGAATGGCGCGCTGTCTTTAAAGGTTTCACCTTGCAGTACAGAGTTGTGCGCAGAGTAACCGCCCATGCTCCACCAACGAGCTTGCACTTCGGGATTCGCAAACCACTTTATGTATTCCAGTGATGCATCCTGCTTATCTGAGTACGAGACAACAGAGATACCCTGCCCGCCGAGTGTGGAGCCAGCTTGGTTCTGTGGTGGGTTCACAAAGAAATCGATCTTGTCGCCGCCGGTATCCGGATCAGCGTACAGACCTGGGAAGAACGCAAACCAGTTCATGGCCATAGCCACCTGGCCAGACTTGAACGCATCCAGGCTTTCACCCATGTAAGAGTTGGTGTAGCCGGGAGGTGTGGCCGTCTCATAGAACTCTTTGTAGAACTCTAACGCTTCAACTGCTTCAGGCGAATTTACCGCGCCTTCCATGTCATAGGAACCTGGCGTGTTCTCGTATTTGAAACCCCAAGGGTATAAAGCGCTCGTTGCACCCATAGTGATCCCTTCAGAACCACGCTCGGTGAAGATCGCGGCGCCATATACGGTTTGACCATCAATCTCACGGCCCTGGAAGAACTGCGCTATTTGCAGCATTTCTTTTTGAGTCTGAGGTTCACCTAACTCATCACCGGTGGCTTCTTTATAAGCGGCTTTGATGTCATCGCGCTCAAACCAGTCTTTGCGGTAGAACCAGCCGTTCGCATCACCCATCGCAGGTAGTGCGTAGTAGTTTGGCGTGCCCTTTGGCCAGGTTGAGTAAGCGTAAACCGTGGCCGGTGCGAAATCGTCCATGCTGATGCCTTCAGCATCGAAGAAATCATTCAGTTTTACGTAGTGGCCGTTTTCCGCACCACCACCAATCCACTGACTGTCACCAATCAGCAAATCACACAGCTGACCACCTGAATTCAATTCGTTTAGCATGCGATCGGCAAAGTTCGGCCAAGGCACAAACTCAAAGTTCATGGTGTGCCCACTCTGCTCTTCGAAATCCTTGCTGAGCTCGACCAACGCATTAGCCGGATCCCAAGCTGCCCAACAGAGAGTGAGGTCTTCAGCTTGCACCGCGCTTGCCATAGACGCAGCAACCACGGAGACAGCTCCGACGGTTGCTAGCTTTACATTCTTCATTCTGTATTCCTCCAATAGGTTTTAAGTCACACATTGCTGTGTGTCAGCAGCAAGGACTGAAACTGACCCTAGCTTGCTTCGAGCGTAAATGATAGACGTCTATCATGTCTATAAATTTATTTTAGGTACGTACGTCATTTTTGATTCCAAACTGGATGAGTATCCTTCGCCTCTCTCAATGTCGATGAGCTTTTGGCACAAAGTCCAGTTTTTCGGTAGCCAGGACGTCTAACGCCCTAGCTTGGCGCGAGTCTAAATGATGAACGTACCTCAAGTCTAGGACTTTTTGAGGTACGTGCGTCATTTGTGACTTCGCACATACTGATGGTTCTGGTTAGACCGAATTCCAGACTTGGAATCACGAATCTATAGGTGGTGAACTCCAGCAGCTAAGGTGATTATCCTTTGTTAACTAGCACCCCAAAGCCCCCCCATCCTTCCGAGGATCAGACCCACCACTCAGCACCCCACTCTCCCAATCGATCTGAATCGCTTGCGATCCGCCAATCGGTGTATCAGCACTAACGATGTTATGCCCCATCGCCCGCAGTGAATCCCCTATTTCTTTCTCTAACAAAGCTTCCATATCAACAGAGTGATCTTCTAAATTCACCATAAAACGCGGTAAATCCTGGGCGTGTTGAATGTCGTAGTTGAAGTCCAAGTGCCGTGACAGAAACTGCTGCTGCCCCATGGCTTGATACTGACCACCCATCACACCGAAGCAATGCGACACCTTGCCGTTTTGGCTAACCATGCCGGGGATGATGGTGTGCATTGGACGCTTGTTGGGTGCGATAACGTTCTCATGACTCGGGTCCAGTGAGAAAGACATGCCACGGTTGGTCAGCGTGATGCCACTGGGCGTGGTGATGCCGCTACCAAAACTATAAAACAAGGTATTCATCAAGCTGCAGCAGTTGCGATTTTTATCAACAACCGTGATGTACACGGTGTCTTTATGTTTGGGGTGTGGAAAATCCGTTGGGCGTTCGTTGGCTTTTAAAGGATCAATTTTGCCTAACAGTTCGATTGCAAAGTCTTTGCTTAATAGAACGTCGTAATCAACCTTTACATGATCGGGGTCGGACAACCACACATCCCGCAGCGCGTAACAGAGTCGACAAATCTCGATTTCCCAATGCACGCGAGCTACCGATAAAGGCCCATGTGGGTCAACAGGCATTTCACTGAGCATATTCATCATCAACAAGGTGATGATGCCCTGACCGTTCGGCGGACACTCGTGTAAGCGATGACCGCGGTAGTCTATGTGTATGGGTTGTACATACTGTCCTGCAGCGTTAGCGAAATCGTCGAGGGTATGTAAGCCACCACGACTTTGCAGCTCTTGCACCATATCTTTCGCTAATGCGCCTTTGTAAAACGCATCACGACCGTCGCGACCAATGGCCTCCAATGCATCGGCAAGCTCACTTAATCGTTTAACAGAACCAATGGCAGGCGCTGCGCCGTTATCTAGAAACAACTCAGCAGATTTAGGAAACGCGCTTAAAAACTCGGCTTGTTGCTCGATATCAAACTGCACACGCTGTGACAACACAAACCCATTACGTGCGGTTTCAATGGCAGGAGCCAACAGCTCAGCTAACGGAAGCTTGCCGTGGTCTTGATGTAATTGACACCACGCATCAACAGCACCTGGGATAACCACGGAGTGGGCAGAACCGCGTTCAATGGACTCAATGCCTAGTTCAGCGAACCGTTCGGGTGTGGCAGCAGCGGGCGCTCGTCCTGAGCCGTTGTAAGCCAATAAATCACTCGAGCCTTTCGGCGCATACAATACGAAGCAGTCGCCACCGATGCCAGTAGAACCCGGCTCAACAACACATTGCATCGCACACGCAGCTAACGCAGCATCCAGTGCGTTACCTCCAGCCTTCAATACGTCTATGGCCACTTGAGTAGCGGCAATATGCGAGGTACTTGCCATACCGTTCAACCCATGAACCACAGAACGCCCTGCTTTATCTAACGGGCGTCGTTTAACTTGCGTATTATCGAAAGCCATTAGTTCGTCTCACTGGGGTCGTTCGTCTGCATGGCATCAGCTCGTAAAGAAGACACGGCGTTTGCGTGACCGTCGAAGCCCTCGTAGGTAGCGAAGCGATGCACTCGTGGCGCCAGGTCGTTATAGCCTTCCTGAGTTACGTGTCCTATAGAGGCACTCTTTATAAAATCATGCACGCCAAGTGGTGAATGCGAATGCGCAGCGCCAGAGGTCGGTAATACGCAATTAGGACCCATCATGTAATTCGCTAACGACCCCGCAGTATGTTCACCTAATAAAATCTCAGACGCGTGACGGATATGAGGTAAATGCGCGTATGCGTCTTTTGACAATATTTGCAAGTGCTCAGGCGCGTACTCGTTGATGAATTCATACGCTTGCTCAGCGGATTCAGCCAACACAATGCCGCCGCTGTTACCACTCAACACGGTGGACGAATACCCGGCCAGGGTTTCACTCATCGAATCCCAGTAACCGGGTACAGCGGCTGCCACGGCGTTCGCCAACTCTTCGCTCCATGTCACTAAAAACGCACTGCTATCGGTGCCGTGTTCAGATTCGATGCAGAGGTCCAAGGCCACCACGCGCGGGTTCGCGGTGTCGTCAGCCATCAGAATGGTTTCACTGGGGCCGGCGGGAAGACCAGGGTCAATGCGATGCGCCAGCACCCGTTTGGCGGCGGCTAACCATGGGCTACCGGGGCCAACAATCTTTCGGCAACGCGGTACGGTTTGGGTGCCATACGCTGCAGCAGCGACGGCTTGAGCGCCCCCGGCTTTGTAAACCTGCTCCACCCCAGCCAAGCGCGCGGCCACCAAGGTCGCAGGATCAATTTCACCGTCGGGCCCGGCGGGCGTCAAAATGATGGGGTTCGGCACACCTGCCACCACGGCAGGAACCGCTGTCATAAGCGTCACTGACGGGAAGGACCCCTTGCCGCGTGGCGAATAGCAGGCCACTGAATCGATCGGCGTATAGCGCTCCCCAACCACCACCCCAGGGCGAATTTCTTTCGTCCACATCGGCTCGGGTACCTGCTCTTCGTGAAAGCGGCGAATGTTCTCGGCTGCTACGGTCAGAACATCGACCATCTCGGCGCCCACCGTATCGAACGCAGCGTCGATTTGAGCCGGTGTGGCGGCTATGGCGTCGGCGCTAACTGGCGCTTGATCGAACTTCTGAGCAAAATGCGCCAGCGCGGCATCACCGTCGGTGCGGACCGCTTCAATGATGGGCTGTACCCCCTCAATAAACGGCTGCAAATCGTCTTCAGCGCGCAAACACAGCGTATGAATCTCATCGTCTGTCAGGTCCGCCAAGCGGTGTACGGCGATGGCGGGATAGGTTCGGTCACCCATAAATTTTGCATTCGAAAGCGTTCAATCGTGCGAGTATAACGGGGTCGCGATGTTCAGCATCGCCCGGCGCTATCACAACTCTATCTTTGCATTCCACGAATCCAATGTCCCGTTCCAACCACGCCCCCAGCTATTACGCCGCCAGCGCTAACCCCTCACCCGAACGGCCCACCCTGGATGGCGACACTGAGGCCGATGTGTGCGTGGTGGGCGGCGGATTCAGCGGGCTGTCCACAGCGCTGCATTGCTTGCAAAACGGGCGTTCGGTGCTGCTACTGGAAGGTCAACAGATTGGTTGGGGGGCATCCGGGCGAAACGGCGGACAAATCGTTAATGGACTGAACGCCAGCCTGCCGCACATTCACGCCCGTTTTGGCGCTGACACCGCTACTTTTATCGGCTCGGTTCTGCAGGAAGGTGCCAGCATCATTCGCCAGTTCGTGGCGGACTACGAGATCGATTGCGATTTAAAACCACGCAACGTGTACGTGGGTTTTAACGAGAAACACTTGCAGGGCCTGCAAGACAAACAAACCCTGTGGCGTGCCCACGGCATGGACGATCATGAGCTGTTAGACAAAGAACAACTGCAACAGTATGTAAGATCAGATTTATACGCCGGGGGCATGGTCGACCATTCCGGTGGTCACTTACACCCGTTAAATCTTGCACTCGGAGAAGCTGCGGCCATTGAATCGCTGGGCGGGCGTATACATGAGAACACCCTCGTACAGTCCGTGGATACAAATGCAGCACAGCCCACTGTCACGACCGCCACTGGCAGGGTACGCTGCAACACGTTGGTTTTATGCGGAAATGCGTACTTAGGCGATGCCGTGCCCGCCCTGGCTTCGCGCGTGATGCCGGTATCGACGCAGGTTATGGCAACCGAAGTGTTGAGCGATGATTTAGCCCATGAGCTATTACCCAACGACGCCTGCATCGAAGACGTGCGCTACATACTGGATTACTACCGCCTGTCAGCCGATAAACGCTTACTGTTCGGTGGCGGCACCATCTACGGCGGTAAAGACCCTCGCAGCGTCGAAGCTAAGTTGCGACCCAACATGGAAAAGGTGTTTCCACAACTTAAAGATGTGGCGGTGGAATACGCGTGGAGCGGTAACTTTGCGCTGTCATTTTCACGCGTTCCGCAACTAGGGCGCCTTGGCGACCAGACGTTTTTTGCCATGGGTTACAGTGGCCACGGTGTCACCGGGTCGCATTTGTTCGGGCGTTTGCTTTCTGAAGGCATTCAAGGTCGCACCGAACGGTTTGATCGCTTAGCGTCTTTGCCGTGGTTACCGTTCCCTGGTGGTCAGCGTTTTGGCCCGGCGTACAGCACCGTGGGTTCGTGGTGGTACGGTTTTCGCGATGCCGTAGGCTTATAGATGAACGTTTTCTTTTAACCAAACCCTAGAGGCTTTGTGAGTACACGCAAACCCGTTGTTGGCATTTTAGAATGCGGTCGGTTCTCAGAAGCCATGACCGAGAACCACGGCGCGTACAGCACGCTGTACGCGAATATGCTCAGTGCCGAAAATCACGACGACGCTGCGTTCGATTACCGATCGTTTGATGTGCACTTGGGTGATTACCCCACACTTGACGATGCTGATGCGTGGTTAATTTCAGGCTCCAGACATGGCGCCTACGAAGATCACGATTGGATACCCCCGTTAGAGCAACATCTGCGCGATGCGTTTGAAGCCAAACAGCCCATCATCGGGGTGTGTTTTGGCCATCAAATCCTTGCACAGGCCTTTGGCGGTAAAGTGGAAAAGTTCTCAGGTGGCTGGGGTATGGGTCAAATGCAATACCACTTAAGCGGCCCGTTCGAACAACGCGTTCCTGACAGCACCACACTACTGGCTTTTCATCAGGATCAAGTCACCGAGTTACCGCAAGGTGCCACCGTAGTAGGCACTACTCCACACTGCCAATACGCCGCTCTTCAATACGGACAGCGCGCTTTGTCTATACAACCCCATCCCGAGTTTGATGATGCGTTTGTTAGCGCATTACTGGACGAACGTGGGCATTTGTTCCCAGGCCACAACGTCACCACCGCGCGAAGCTCCCTGGGTCCGCCCTTAGACAACGCGTCGGTATCGTCCGTGCTTCGCGATTTTATTCTGCAGGGACTCGCATGAACCAACCCAATGATGACTTTCTAAATCAGCTTCCGGCTGCGTTTATTGAATGGCTTGGCGCACGCCGCGTAGACGATGTGGAATGCATAGTGGCAGACATTGCCGGTATGTCGCGAGGAAAAGCCATGCCGTGGCGTAAGTTCACCCGCGAAGAAAGCTTGTACTTACCCACATCGATTTTTCAGCAAACCATTAACGGCGATTACGTTGATTTAGAAAACAGCCCCGAACAATGGAAAGAATCGGACCTGTGTTTAGTACCTGACTTCAATACCGCTACAGCCGTGCCGTGGTCGGAAGATACAACGCTGCAAGTCATTCACGATGTGCAGGATCGTAACGGCAATCCCATACGCGTCGCACCACGAAACATTTTAAAGCGTGTACTGGCGTTATATGAAGCCGAAGGATGGCAACCGATTGTGTCGCCCGAGTTGGAGTTCTACTTAACCAAACCGAACATCGACCCGGATTATCCCATCGAACCACCAGTCGGTCGAAGCGGTCGCCAGGGCATTGCACGACAAGCCTACTCTATGACCGCTGTGGAGGAATATGGCAAAGTCATCGACGACATCTACGACTTTGCCGAAGCGCAAGGCTTTGAAATCGATACGCTTATTCAGGAAGGTGGCGCTGGGCAAATTGAAATCAATTTGCAGCATGGCAACCCATTAGCTTTGGCCGATCAGGTGTTCTACTACAAACGCACGATTCGTGAAGCTGCCATGCGCAACCAGTGTTTTGCAACGTTTATGGCAAAGCCAATGGAAGATCAACCCGGCAGTGCCATGCACATTCACCAAAGCGTGGTGGATAGCCGCACGGGCCGTAACTTGTTCACCAACGAGGATGATTCACCGAGTGACGCGTTCTATCACTTCATCGGTGGGCAACAGCACCATCTGCCATCAGTCATTTGCATCCTGGCGCCCTATGTTAATTCGTATCGACGGTTTACTCGTGAAGACGCCGCGCCCATCAACATCGAATGGGCAGTAGATAATCGCACGACGGGCATTCGTGTTCCGTTATCGCGACCGGCTTCACGACGGGTGGAGAATCGTATCGTTGGTATGGACTGCAATCCGTATCTTGCCATTGCGGCAAGCCTTGCCTGCGGTTACCTGGGTATGAAACATAAACTTACCCCAAGAGACGCTGTAAACATCGATGCGTATTCCCTACCGCGTGCCTTACCCTACGGGCTGTACGAAGCGCTGGAATTGTTTGAAGACAACACTCTGATGCGCGAAACACTGAGTGAAGATTTCTGCGTCACCTATCGCGCGATTAAGCAGCATGAAACAGCCGCTTATGAACAAGTGATAAGCCCGTGGGAACGCGAGCATTTGCTGTTGAACGTGTAGCGGATATATGAAGTTACTGTATGCCAACGACGAACTCGGGCAACACGCCCCGTCGTGGTATAGCGCAACAGTTGACACACCTCAGTACCCATCGTTAAGCGGAATTCAACAGACCGACGTTTGTGTCATTGGTGGAGGTTACACAGGTTTATCGGCTGCCTTAACGCTTGCACAAGCCGGTAAATCCGTTTGCGTGTTGGAAGCGCACCGCGTGGGCTGGGGTGCATCCGGACGTAACGGTGGGCAACTAGGCTCCGGTTTCAACAGGCATGAGGCGATAGCTAGCCGACTCGGTGCGCAAGCATCACAAACCTATTGGGACCTGGCTGAGCGCGCTAAACGGTGGGTGCTGGACACGCGCGAGCAACACCACATCGATATTGAGTATGTGCCAGGCATCGTAGACGCCCTGCACCGCCCCACAAACCTTAAGCAACTGCAACACGAAATTGATGCGTTTAACGACGCACACCCTGGCGCTCAACTGTGTGCATTGGATAAGTCGGCGCTACAGGATCATGTCGTTAGCGACGACTACCACGCTGGTGTTTACGACCCAAGCGCCGGGCATATTCACCCACTCAAGCTGGCTGTCGGTCTGTCCCAAGCGGCTGAGAATGAAGGAGCATTGCTGTTTGAGACCAGTGCCGTAACCGAGGTTACGCGGTTAGTAACTTCCGATACGAACTATCGGATTCGAACACGTGATGGCTATGTGCTGGCCAACACCGTTGTTTGCGCAATGAACGGGTATCTCGATGGACTGATACCCAAAGCAAGACGAGACGTTATACCGATCAACAATTTTATTGCTGCAACCGAGCCGTTGGGTGACCGAATAAAAGCGTTGTTGCCGAGCAATGCAGCGGTGGCTGATTCTCGCTATGTGGTTAACTACTTTCGCCGCAGCTCGGACAATCGCTTGCTGTTTGGTGGCGGCGAAAATTATGGTTACCGGTTTCCGGCTAACATCCAGTCGATAGTTCGTAAGGCGATGCTGGAAATTTTTCCTAGCCTGGAAGACGCTAAGTTGGATTATGTATGGGGCGGTACATTAGGTATCACACGGACCCGTTGGCCAAGCGTGCAACAACTCGAACCACACTGCTATTCATCCAGTGGCTATTCCGGGCATGGTGTCGCGCTTGCAAACTATTGCGGATCAGCGGTCGCCAGCGCTATATTGGGTGATCATGAAGAGTTCAACCAATTGAGCGCATTGCCTACGGGGTATATACCCGGCAATGACAAAATTCGGCCGTGGTTGGCAGCTGCCGCCATGGGTGGATCCGCCCTATTGGATCGCCTGCCGACATTAGGGCCAACATCAGGAAAGTAACCTTGCTGTGCATTGATCGCGTTCGAGACGACACTCCCAGCTGTAACACTCTGCTGCATTTCAATAATGCCGGGGCATCCATCATGCCCACACCGGTGTACGACGCGGTGCTGCAGCACCTGGCTCTGGAGCAAGAAATCGGAGGGTATGAAGCACACGCAGCCAATGCGCAGAAGGTAGCCGATTTCTACACGCAATTTGCAACGCTACTGAATGCCAAACCAAACGAGATCGCCTTTATTGAGAACGCCACACGAGCCTGGGATATGGCGTTCTACGCTCTGCCTTTGGAACCGGGCGATAGAATTCTTACCCACGATTCTGAATACGTCTCGAATTACCTCGCGTTGCTGCAACAAGCCGAACGACGATCGCTACACATTGATCTCGTGCCATCGGACGAGCACGGGCAAATCGACTTAACCGCCCTGCAAAACCAAATCACTGACAAAACCAAACTGATCGCACTCACTCATGTTCCGACGCAAGGCGGCTTGGTTAATCCAGCCGAAGCTGTGGGTAAGATCGCAAAGGACGCAGGCCTTATGTACCTGTTAGACGCTTGCCAATCGGTGGGGCAACTGCCGTTGGATGTGGAAACTTTGCAGTGCGACATGCTGTCCGGTACTGGGCGTAAATTTCTGCGCGGTCCAAGGGGCACGGGATTTTTGTACGTACGAGAGGGTCTTCTGCCCGAACTCGACCCGCCGTTCGTGGATTTGCACTCCGCACGATGGACGCGTGATGACGGTTTTGAGTTTCACCCAAGCGCGATCAAGTTTGAAAATTGGGAATCCTTTTATGCAGGGCGCGTAGGTTTAGCAAAGGCTGCGGAATATGCCAATGACATAGGCCTGCCGGCTATTGAAGAACGCATCACGCACTTAAGCCGTCGACTTCGAAACGACTTGCAGGCTCTACCCGGCATCTCCGTACATGATTTAGGACAAAAGCAATGTGGCATCGTTACGTTCAGTAAGGCAGGATGGGATGCGAATGATGCAGCCGCCGCTTTACGTAAGAAAAAAATGAACGTTTCCGTCTCGCTTCAAGGATCTGCGCGTTTGGATTTTCAACGACGCGGCCTGAACGATATCCTTAGAGCTTCGGTTCATTACTTCAATACCGACGACGAAGTAGATCGATTCCTGGAAGCCGTGGATACGCTTTAAACGCTTGTGAGCCACTTAAGCACATGAAGCTCACCAACCAACAAGCGCGCCAGCTCGTTATTCATTACGCCGGGTTAAGCGAAGCACCAACCGGTTCCTGCACAACGGCCGAGCTGCTCGCACTCATCAATCGCTTGGGGTATGTACAGCTCGACCCACTGCAGGTGGTTGCTCGTGCCCATGATCATATTTTATGGAACCGCTGTAATCAGTACCGTCCGAGTAAGTTAAACACCTTGTTAAAGCAAGGTGAGATTTTTGAACACTTCTGTCATGACGCGTGTGTGCTGCCCATGAGCACCCTGCCGTACTGGTCTGACCAGTTCAAAAAGCTCACCCAATCTCGTTACTGGACCGAGTGTCGACAAAACCCAGACAATCGCGCATTACAAAAAGCCTTAATGGCACGAATTAGTACCGAAGGCTGCTTACGATCCAACGATTTTCAATCCGACACCCGTGAAACCAAGAAAGCCATTTGGACCAAAGCGCCGCATAAAAAAGCGCTGGATTATTTATGGCTGAAAGGTGACTTAGCGGTTTCCAAGCGCGTGAATTTCTCCAAGTACTACAATTTATCCAGCCGTATCTTCCCCGATAAAACACTTCAGGAAAAAACCACCCCGCACTCACGCAAGCAGTGGTTGATGCACAACGCGTTTAGCCGGCTAGGATTTGCAACGGCAGGAGAAGTTGCAAGGTTTTGGGATGTTTACACCGTTGCTGAATCCAAAGCTTGGTGCAACAAACACCAGGAGGAATTAACAACGGTTCAAGTAACAACCGCGCATGGAAAAGAATCAGATTACCTCGTACATAGTTCCCAACTTGATGTCGTCCAAAGCCCGCCCACGCCGACGTCGCGCCTTCGAATCATCAATCCGTTCGATCCCTTAGTACGTGATCGTAAACGATTAGCTGCCCTCTTCGGCTTTGACTATCGGATTGAGATCTATACCCCACCCGCTGAACGACAGTACGGGTACTACGTTTATCCGTTGCTGGAGGGCGATACGTTTGTGGGGCGTATTGAAGTGAAACACAACCGCGCACTTGATCAACTGGATGTGCTGAATCTTTGGCCAGGGGAAGGGGTACGTTTTGGCACCGGACGAATGGCAAAGCTGTGCAGTGAACTAGAAAGGATGCGCAGGTTTTGTGGGGCTAAAACCGTTATTGGTCTGAAACGCTTGACTCAACCGACTGTAATCAACAAAACGAATTTGGCACGATTGTAATAAAAAGCATGTTTTTTTTCGCTTCTGACGGGTGCCTGATATGGCACTACAGCGCGCAGTTAGTCTTTGAATCTACAGTGGTGGTCGTCAATTTAGCTAAGAGAGCACTGATTCGTACTGAATTGACAACAGACGGTGCTCACTGATAAAACCTGCTTTTTCCAGCACACGTTTAGAGGCTAGATTGCGGACTGCGCAACCACAAATCGGGCGGAAACCCCTTGCTAGGTAATGCTCTTTTACGGCATGCACCACAACATGACCCAGGCCGTGATTTCGATGCTTTACTGACACCAACACGCCCACGTCAATGTCACGTTCCCCGGGGACAACCGCAGTGCCAGTGCCACACGCAACAATCTCTTCATGCCACTCCAAAACAAATAACCCATCGCGGTTCAGATATCCACTCAGCTCATCCACTGATTCAAAGAACCCGTCATTGAACGCCATGATGGCCTCGACATCCGTGATAACTGCTGCGCGAAACAGCATTCCAGCATCTAAAGCGGGACGTGGAACAGCAACAGTGCGGCGGAATAAATACGCCACTGTGGACACCTTAGCGTCCCGTGACAAAGCGGCGTTCAACAATTGCGAATCGTAGGATTTGCACAAAACCGTTGAGATAAGCCGATCATCGAACAATTGATGAAGCAATTTAACGCCCCGCTCTGTGCTCAACTCCGTGCAGTACAGCTCGACCAAATTATCGTTATGGATAACGGCGTAGGTTGTATCGTCGCAGGTCACCGTGATGCCCTGCTGCACCATCAATTCTACGAAATACTCCTGAGGTTCTGCCAAAGAGCTCAGGTACTCGGCCCTGAGACGGGAAGGCTTAACCGACTTTTCCAATACGATTGTCATATCCGACAGGATAGTACAGGTTGTTTGTGTCGGGTTTTATCGCCCATCTTGAATCTATTTGATTCTTCTATTACTGCGATTCAAACGAACAATAAATCCCTCGCCACAAACATCAAACGCCCAGCCAGTATCAAAACGTACGGCTGAGCGTTACTCCTCCCCAAGTCAACCGCTTGGATTCGGCCAACTCAATGTCTCGTGTTCGCGTCCGCAAAAACACATCAGCCCTAAGGTGTGCACCCACATCCGTACTAACCCCACCCCAGATCTCTGCCGACAAAGCGGTGTATGTTTGTTGAAGCCGATGGTAATGTTTGTGAACGTGAGACGGCTCTAGAACTTTTAATGGAATACATGCTCATCTTATTGCTCAGGCATGTAATGTAAAACAGCCAAGTGCCCACCTGTATATTGAGTAGCCTCGGCGATGAACGCCTGGCGTGCGCGATCACGGCAATACACGACCATCCTGAAAAACCATGGACGCTAGAAACTCTTGCACAACAAGCGGCAATGTCACGGTCGAGCTTTGCACGATATTTTAGAGAGTCAGTCGGCTCTACCCCATTGGACTATCTCACCGACTGGCGGTTTGGCGTGGCAAGGAGCCTGCTGCGCAGTGGCTTGTCGGTGGCAACCGCCGCCAGACAGGTCGGATACAAAGATTCTGCCGCCTTCACGCGCACATTTCGACGTCGTACCGGCCAAACACCTCGAGAGTGGCTAACGCAATTCAAAGAGTTCAGAAATTCATAACCCCCAAGAATTGTTCAAATTTTAGCCCGCGAGTTGGCAATAAAGAATTTTTTCCACCTGAAAACTTGCATTTTACTAAATTATTCTATATACATATAGGTATATGGACTTGTAGGTAATTTTTACTGGATTTTTCTAACTCATTAACCTGTTGGGTCCGCAGCTCAACAGGTTTTTTAAACACTACGAGTTCTATATACATATAGATATATAATGATTTTGCTTTCATCAATACCAACGTATTGGCAATCGCAAATATCTCGTGTCAAGGAACCTTCATGAAAACCAACAAACAGCATTTTTTTCTTGGATTTGTTCTCCTATCGACGGTAGCTACCGTGAGTTCTAACTACGGCAATCCATCTGATCCTTTCTCCAGCGGAAAAACTGCCCAATCAGAATCACCTAGCGTGTCAAATCCGCCACTCATCGATGATACGAATCGGTCTTTCTACAACGATCGGCTGCCACAGGTTTGTCAATTGAATGACGGCGTTTATAGCCTAGGATCGCTTGCGGCTCACCAGTTACGCTGTGAAAGAAATCGCGAGACATAAAATGAGCATCGTCCGTTCCCTGGTAACTACTTCTAGTAAACAACAGATTTTCCTAGTACAGACGACTACTTTTATCAAAACATTTACGATTCGACCGTCTACACCATTTCAACAATTTAAATCAGAACTATCTAACCTAACAGAGACAACACATGAACCCACAATTTGACCACCTCACACTTGGCGACGTTGAGATTTCAAACATCGATATTGAACTGAGCTTTTTGCTTAGAGAACGCTATGACTCTAGTTTCGATGTAACTGAGTTTTTCGATACTGATCTGGATTCCAGCGTATCTGTTGATATCGAGCAGGAACCTGTGTTGATCGACTGAGCAAACCCAGTCGCAAAAGCACAAGTAGATGAACAATCATCTCCTAAGCTTTAAACAAAGTCGATTTATCTCACAAATTCGCTTGCATTTGGCTTTTTGTACCTATAAATATGTAGGTAGTTGTCGATATTACTTGAAACGAAGTCGGAAAATTTCCAATTTTTCAATATCCTGAAGATAGAACATTAATTAATCTTTTGGGCCAATCACCTATTTATATGTAGATATATATTTTACCGAATTGGCGAAATGAGAACTCCGATGAATGTAATCATCGACGGTACGCACTTCGCTAATAGCACCTAAATTTTTTCTGTTATCACATTAACCAATAAGGACTTACATCATGTCACAAGCTGAAATCTCTAAAGAAACACAAGCCGATGAGGCCCATAACTTTGCTGCATATAAAGCGGTTGAGGCGGCGCTTAAACCTTATATCGACTCGGCTAAAACAGGCGATGGCGCATTAACCCGCACCGCTTTCTTCGATCACGCCCACATTGTTGGCTCAGTACAGGGCGAGTTCTACAACATGAGCGCCGATGAATTTAAAGGTGCCGTGACCGAGGGTGGCCCAGCTCCCGAAGTTCAACACCACATTGCTTGGATCGATATCTCTGGGCCAGCTGCTGCTGCAAAGGTGGAATTTATCCACTGGGGTGGTTTGCGTTTCACCGATTACTTCGTGCTCTACCAACACGATGGTGAGTGGAAGATCAGTGGAAAAGTTTACGACTCGCACAGCAACAATTAATTCGCACTGGAATATTTCGTTCAGTTACCCATTTTTCGCAAAACCGATAATTCAACCAATTAAAAAAAGGATATCCATATGAACATTTTACCCGTACACACCGCTGAAACGGCACCTGAAGGCAGTCTGCCAGTCTTTGATCGAATGCAGAAGGATTTTGGCTTTATACCCAATTTAACTGCGGTGTTCGCTGAATCACCTGCTTTGGTGGAAGGCTACTGGGCCTTGGCCGATAGCTACACAAAAACTACCTTAACGCCGATTGAGCAAGAAGTTGTGTTAATGACCAATAATCAACTCAACCAATGCGATTATTGCACCGCTGCCCACACAATGGCTGCCCACATGAAGAACATTCCTGAAGACACCATCGAAGCACTGCGGAACGGCACACCGATCGCTGATCCGAAGCTAGAAGCACTGCATGTGTTCACTCGTCGAATCAATGAAGCCCGGGGCTGGGTTAGTGAAGAAGATATTCAGGCGTTTTTAAACGCAGGTTTCACCCAAGCTAATATTCTCGATGTGATTATGGGCACCAGCCTGAAGCTGATGTCTAACTACAGCAATCACATTGCACAGACACCGATTGACGCACCGTTCCAGAAGTACGCTCCAACCACTAAAGATCAAGCGGTCGCGTAATTCAGCAGTAGTGTCTTTATGCCTTAGCCCACGGTTCAACGTGATCGTGGGCTAAGGGCACGTTGATTGTGCCCGTTCCCAACTATTTCAGATGCCTACACAGCAAGTCATATCGCTTGAGTATCGCTACACAAAAAGGAACCCCGTTGTGCCTCATAAACCTAAAAATGAAACAAATTCTCTATCCGATTTCTTAATATCGAAGCGCTGGGCACCCCAGAACCCTGACGTAATACAGCTGTATTCCATGCCAACACCGAATGGGCAGAAAGTATCCATCATGCTAGAAGAAACGGGGTTAGCGTACGAAGCACACAAAATTCCCTTGAACGACGAAGGAGTTACCAGCCCTGAGTTTTTGTCATTAAATCCCAACAATAAAATTCCAGCCATTGTTGACCCTCACGGTCCCGATGGAAAAGCACTCGGACTATTTGAAAGCGGCGCTATTCTCATTTACTTGGCTGAAAAATCCAATAAGTTCATCGGTAATAATGAAGCACAGCGCTATGAAGTACTACAGTGGTTAATGTTTCAAATGGGTGGATTAGGCCCCATGGCAGGGCAGTTTGGCTTCTTCCATTCTTTCGCCGGTAAAGAGTATGAGGACAAGCGTCCACTAGAGCGGTATACCAATGAAGTAAAACGTCTACTGAACGTCTTGGATCAGGCATTGAGTCAGCGCGATTGGTTGGCGGGGGACTATTCCATTGCCGACATGTCCATCGCACCATGGTTGAACGGTATGGAACGTTTTTACCAGGCTAATGAGGTGACAGGCCTTAGAACCTACAAGCACGTTTCTGCTTATATGGATCGATTCAATGCTAGAAAGGCGGTGCAAGTGGGCGAAAACGTGCCAGAGCACCACTGGGGATAAGACATCTACTTATCTAGTCCATTTTTGGGCTGGAATGGTCGATGTCCGTTGGATTTGGGGCGTTGAGTAAGAGTAAGTTGTCGAAACGCAGACCAACCTTTCTCAGCCCCTGCCACCCCCGGTATTGATCGCAGTGTACTGTGCTACACAGCGCCTAAAATCAACCCACCATTTGCAACAATAAACTTGATTTGGCTAAATCACAAATGCGTTATCCGTATTATTTAGCAGTAAGCGCATAGCGTGTACACACCAAACTACAACTTGGAAAAGAATCTCTCTAAAGCAAACCAGCCAATTATTCAGATGCCTCTTAATAACGTTTTTTGCTGAGAGACAGCCTACAAATTCAGAGATATCAACGCTACTTTTCTAATCATTAACCTTCGTATATGTAGCCATACCGAATTTCGATCTGAGATGGGAAATTTTTTTGCTTGTTAATTCCGTTGAATTGCTATACTTTACCTATATGTATGTAGTCATCTAATGAGTACCAAAAAAATTTAGCTTGGATAAAGCAACTTATGGCAGACACTAAAACTCGAATATTAGATGTGGCCGAAGAGCTGACCCAACTCAAAGGGTTTAATGGCTTCAGCTACATTGACCTTGCAAACGAAATTGGCGTGAAAACAGCCAGCGTTCATTACCACTACAAATTAAAAGCGGATCTCGCCCTTGCGTTAGTAGAGCGTGCTCATGAAGACCAGGTTGCGGCACTCAGCAAGCTTGAGGTTAGGTTCTCTAACCCTGAGAAACGCCTAACAACGCTGGTGGAAGTTTTTGAGAGCTATCTGGAACAGGAAAAATTCTGCCTTTGTGGAATGATGTCTGCCGAAATGCAATCGGTAAGCCCTGCAGTCAAAAAACGCTTAAAAGTGTACTTTGAGGACATGAGAGCCTGGGTTGCAAAACAATTTAAAGAGATGGGTTTCAAAGACTACAAACACCGCTCATTTAACTTTGTCAGTGCGCTAGAGGGCTCGCTACTGATCGCGCGACTATCAGACGATCCGTCATTGATAAGAGACGCAATGAAAACCGCCAAGAAGGCTTAATACAACTCATTTCTCATTGAATGATTGGCCCTCTATTGAAGATCGAGAGATCCGTTCATAGAGGGATGGAAAATACAATAATACACAGGCGTGGAGTCCGACGTGATCGTGATTAGTTGGGTTTCCCCTGTCTCTAATGTGTCTGTCGTCCAAGTGTTATCAATTGCTGTCGCCGTATGAGGTACGATGTCAAGATTCATGAAGACTATCGAGTCTCCCGGGCTTACAGACAGATTCGAAGGTTTGAATTCAAACCCTCGAATCTCGACATAATGTGTTATCCGAACAGCCTTTTGGCTTGCCTCTGCTCCCCACAGAACCGGAGCAAAACTTGAAACTACGACAACTATAGCTTTTGTGACTCTAGCCCCTGTTACGATTCGCCCTCGCATGTCTACTCGGATTTGTTCGAAAGTTTCTTGACCATCATCTCAGCGTGTTTTTCATGCGCTAAAAAAATCACTAACGCTTGCTCAAACAAGGCTTTAACGTCCATATTTTCGATATTAGGAATGAACTCTTTACTGACAATTTCATTCACCGCTTTGTGATAGGCCAATTCATTTTCAGCATAACGCCTATCGAATTCCACCCCACGCAATTGGCTCATTTCATTGATCAGTTCTATTGAACCTACAGTCAATTGCTGACTGAGAAAATTATCTTTCGGCTGCACCTCTAGTTTAGCTAACAGTGCAAGAGCTTGTTCGTTCACCGCTTCATGATCGCGGATCATAGTCTTTGCAAATTCTACGATATCCGGGTTATCTGAGATTGCTAGCGCTAAATGAGCGTACCTAATGTCTATATTGTCGGCAGTGTACGCCGCATGTGCGATTTCTAGATCATTTAGATCAGAAGGTTTGTTCGCCTGCGCTGTTGCACAACCGACCATAAGAGTCAAACCGATAACCAGCGTTGAATACAGAGTCTTCATTGATTTTTTCATCCTGCTTTGCGAATGGAATTCGGTGCCTGTAATATCCAAACACCCCATGAGACAAAGTATTAAGGATGGTTTTTCAACATACACGACCGATCGTTCAGCACTTTTGATTATTCGTACATTTTCACATTCCCGTGCTTGAACGGACGGTAGCGGAAGCCGCATTAACGCGGTATCGTTCCTACATGGATTTACTAAGTGAAATACTTCGTTTCTCAAAGATGTCAGGTACTTTGTACTTTCGAACATCTTTTACTGCACCCTGGGGTGTAGAAGTGCCACAGTATCAAAACGTTTCTCGATTTCATTACGTACATCGTGGTCGATGCTTCGCTCACCTGCCAACTGCTGGTGAAACGGTACAAATAAACCAAGGTGATCTTATTATCATCACCAAAGGAGCAAGCCATGTACTGTCTGAGCCTGCTGATGCCAGAAGCAAATCATTGGATAGCGTGCTAGAAGATTCAGGTTTCACCGGAAGGGGTGCTCTAATTTATGGCGAGAGTGACTCAGATCATGAAACGCAATTAATCTGCGGTCACTTTGCGTTTGATCCAGTAGCTGAACATGTTTTGATTGACGCGTTACCCGAATACATTTTGCTTCGTGCCTACGGCGAAGCATCTCCCACTTGGTTGAATGAATCCTTAAAGATGATCGGTTTCGAAGTTGGTCGGGATGATCTCGGAAGCGATTTGATTGCACACAAGCTAGCAGAGATAATTTTCGCGCAAGCAATCCGCACTTACATTTCCGGCGATGGCAAAAACCGGCATATTACCGCGGCTTTTGCCGATCAAAAAATCCGAAGTGCTCTAGAAGCGATGCATCGTGATCCTGGTGATATGTGGACAGTGGATAGCCTTGCCAAAGTGGCAGGGTTATCCCGTACGAGTTTTGCCAATAAATTTAGCGAGTTAATGGGCAGTACACCGTTAGCGTACTTAACCGATTGGCGCATGCAGGTTGCGAAGCATTTGTTGGCCGAGACAAACAAACCAATAATTGAGGTTGCACAACTTAGCGGGTACTCCTCCGAGGCATCATTCGGCAGAGTATTTAAACGCTATTTCGATCAACCACCCGCTAGTTTCAGACTCAGCCAACACCAAATCTCAAGCTAGCACCGATTCATTTCTTTAGTTACCTTCCAACAGCACGACCATTAAATTATGGCTAGGGTAGAAGCTTCAGACCGACCCAAATCAAACAAATTGAGGGTCGGTAAGAAGCAACGTGCCATTCCGGCTTTCTAATAATTTCCTATTAGGTACTATGAAGCGTCGGTCAACCTTTCAATTTGCGATGATGGTCGTCATCGTCAATCTCCTGCCCGAGAAGCTCGCCAGACATCGCATCCAGCATTAACTCCACCGTCTGGTTCTCCCCATTCACAACCTCCACCTCCCAAATCAGCACACCGTCTTCGCGTTCAAGTTCCGCCTCTATGATGGTGCCGGGCACAATATTTAGCGCAAGTTCTGAGGCTTGTTGTATGGGCAAAGCCCCCTCATACGACTGCAGGTTATCGGCGTAAGCCAGCGTTCCAGCAGCCAATACTCCAGCAACGGCGGCGGTAGCAATTAATTTCTTTGAATGATTCATTTTGTCTCTCCACTTATTAGGTAAACGCTTATTGCGTAGGAGTAGTTTCGGTTCCCAGAATTAGGAGAAACTTAGTGGCGAGAGAAAAAATCGTATCTTTAAAATCCACCTCAGTACGGAAAACATACACACGTCGGGCTTCTCACCCGTCGAGCACAGCTCCATCAAGGTATTGCAATGAATAAGGACATGGGTTGTACGCCGCAGGCCACAGTAGTTTCGTGCTGAACTATGACCTCTACAGAATACCACTGGGCTTCAGCTAGAGACCGAAGGCACTTAGCCCTTAAAATGCAAGGCTTACCCGACTTTTAAAGTTCGCAAGACATACTTCGCAGGATGGTACGCGGTAGTCTTGCCCCGGGTCGTCTCAGACCCGAGGCAAATAAAAACTCACTACTTCAGACGGTATTTAACACCGATTACTGCTGAAGTACTTACCTCATCATTTGTGCGATCGACGTTGGGTCGCTCACTGGTCTTGATGGCGGCAAAGGTTAAAGCCAGATCAATCGTATTGGTGACATGAAAGTTAAAGCCACTGGATAAGGTGTTACTGGTGAAACGGCTATCATTACGATCATCCGCCTGCAGAATCAGCGTATCTAATCCGTTTACCCAATCAATTCGATCACTGATCTCGTGGGTGTAACTCAAGCGATTTTGCACCGTATGCACGGTATTGCTACCAAAAATTGGCTCATAGGAAAACAGATTAATCCACTGGCCTCGCAATCCCACCGGCTTCGCGTATTCCGCTTGGAATGTCAGTTTTGGGTCATTATCTGTTAAACCAGAAAAGTCACTCGATTGGAATCCAGCACCCGCACGAACCACCCAACCGTGCCGTCGGGCACTGATTGGTTCGTTGAATAGAACATCATCCAATTTCACTGTCGCCAATGCACTCAAGCTACCACTGGGTAATGCGTTAGCGCCTACCATAACCGCTTCCATATCGGTGTACCAGGCGCCTTTATAGTCCTCAACACCATGCGTAACACGATACTCGTCCTCTCGAGCGATAACATCAGCTAACTGCATCAACTGCTCATCGGTTAGATCTTGTGACAGTAAACCGTGTGACTTAAAAGCCTCTTGAATTCTCAAGGCTTTCGCTAAAGGTGTTGCATTCCAGACTCGACCATAGCCAATACCTGCAGTAACACCAATGTTGTCATCAGCTGCACTACTTTCGTGGGCGTAGCTGACATCACCAAAATAAAACAATTTGGGACGCGCTTCGTTGAAGTACACATCGGTATAAGCGCCGACTTCAAATCCATATTCGCTATTGGTTTTATCCCCATCGTTGGGACCACGGCTAGCATTGGAAACTGCGTTGCCACGTAAACCCCAAACGCGCTTTTCTTCTGATCGACGTAATGAATATTGCACATCAATCAACGAATTAAAGCTTGTCTGGTCCTGATTGCCCGCGTTGGCATTCGCATTGAAGTCCACGTACGCAGATTCAAACGAGCTTTCGGGGTTCTCGTAAGTTATTAAGTCCAAGGCCATGGCGTTCAAGGGAAACGCGGTGGCGACGAGTAATACGGTTGAAGAATTTTTCATGGTTGACTCCCAAAACTCTCGTTTAAATACCAAGGGGGTATGACAAGAGTTTGCGGAAGACCAATCAATAAATAAAACGGAATATTTTATATTAATTGATAACTATTATTTATCATGCAAGTAGGCGGTCAAACTGCATAAGGCATTGTGGTCGAATGCTGATCGGTTGTTCTGGTAGCGCACACCCTATCGCTATACTCTGTAGAACGCAATTTTCCTTTCCAAAATCACTGTTGAGAATTATGTGAACGATAAAACCGCTGACCCTGTCACTTTAATTTCACAACTCGTTGGAGATCCTTCATCGGCTGATCAAGTAATTTGGGATGATTTCACCCCCGAATTCACGGCGGATGTTTTAGAGCAGCTGCCCGCTCCAACGCGTGAAGTGGTTTGGTTAAGCCTCACTACAGATCAACGAACTGCCGTGCTACCCCAGCTGGATACTCCCGTGCAGGATTCGCTGATTTTTCACACCACGAACGATGAACTCGCGTCAATAACACCCTCCTTGCCATTACGAACGGCAACATTGGTGGTCGAACAACTGGATTCTAAATCCGCAGCTGCTGTTATTGATGCACTCGGTTTGACGGAATCTGAAGCTGTTCAGCGAAACCTTGCCAGTGCACCCGATTCTGTCTTGAGATGGATGCGAGACGACAGTGTGACTATTCAAGCCGATTGGGCTTTATCTGAGGTCGTAATACACCTGAAGTCGAATTATTCATCACTGCCGTGGTACACAAACACCTTACTGGTGGTGGATGAAAATCAACACTATTTGGGTAAACTCCCTTTGATAATGCTGACCACGCGTTCGCCAGAAACACTCGTACGTGACGTTCTGGATAATGATACAAACGTGATTTTAAGTTCAGCAAATGAAGCAGAGGTAGCCGCCCTATTTGACGACCACCGATTAATTCAAGCGGCGGTTGTTGACGAGGACCAGCGTTTGCTGGGCAGAGTGACGATTGAAGAAGCACTCACAGTGATTAAAAAACGCAGTGGCGATCAGTTTATGAAAACAGCGGGAATGGAACACGATACCGACCTGCTCGCAACACCCTTAAAAAGCTATAAGTCCCGTGGCGTTTGGTTAGCGATTAATTTAGTTACCGTGTTTATGGCCGCTGGAGTTATCAGTCTGTTTCAACACACACTGCAGCAGATTGTGGCCTTGGCTGTATTGATGCCTATCGTGTCGAGTATGGGTGGTATTGCAGGGAGTCAAACCTTGACGTTGACGATACGTGGGCTATCCATGGGGCAACTCAGTCGAGGAAACCTGGGCTGGTTGTTTAAGAAAGAGCTTTGGGTGGGAATACTTCATGGTGTGACCTGGGCCTTGGTTGTCGGCGCTGTTACCGCCGTGTGGTTTGGTTCACCTATGTTGGCAGTAAGTATTGCTTTGGCGCTATTTTTAAATCTTTTAGCAGCTGCAGTGGTCGGTGTGATTATTCCCGTTGTTCTAGACAAATTCGGAATTGATCCGGCTTTATCAGGTTCAGTCGTACTGACAACGGTGACTGATATTGTCGGTTTCACACTATTTTTAGGCTTAGCAACTTGGTGGCTGTTGTAGTTCGAAAGGTCCTATAGCTCAGAGTATTCATCGTGTAGACGCCACCACTCGTAGGGTTTCGATTGCGGCCATCCCTGCGGTGAATCTTCCCAGGTCTCTTGCCGCCCCCACGGCGTCAAATCCAGGAATGTCCACGTACTGCCCAGTGATTCCACACCCCGACCGTGTGTGAAATAGGTTCTATAGATGTTCTGATCACGGCGGACAAAAACTGAGAGGCCAAACCCGTCAGTGATTCCCATATCACTATTGAAGTCATCTACCGTTTCAACAAACGGCAAGGTCCATTGAAGACGATTGGCCAAGCTGGCGATTTCGTCAACGGGTGCTTTTGCGACCACAACGAAACTCGTGTTACGCGCATGAAGATGTTTTGGGTGCCCGACGTTATCAATAAACATACAGCAGCCAGCACAGGGTTTTGAGTCACCCGGCCTCAACATGTGATGATAAACGATGAGCTGATTACGATCGTCAAACAAATCAAGAAGCGACCGGCGCCCTTCGACAGTCATAAATTTGTAGTCTTTGGAAACTTCGGTCATTGGTAATCGTCGACGTGCAGCGGCCAATGCATCCAGCTCGCGGGTCAGAGCTTTTTCTTTGATCCTAATTTGCTCTATCGCCTCTTCCCATTTTGATGGGGCCACTATCTGGGGTAGATTCATGGTTTCAATCTCCAACCGTTCTCCATGGCGAAATCCTGCGGTTTTATTCAAAACGCTCACACCCGTTCGCTGGCATGATAGCGATCAGGCCGAGTTCAAATCAATTGAATAGTCGCCAATATTGATTGCTGCCGCCTAAAAACGATGGCTCCTTGTGGAATATGCTCATGCAACACCTGATCACACCCGCTTATGCTGCTATCGCGGCACTGATATTTCTTGGATTGAGTATTCGCACAATCAAATTGCGCAGAGTGTCTTCGCGGTATTGATCAATTCTTACTACTTCGGACGAGACGAACCCACCGTCCATCCATCACAATCAACCCAACCCCGATTAAGCCTGCGCCGATGATTTGCACGGCGCTGAATGCTTCACCTAACAGTGCAATTCCTAAGCTGGTGCCAACCACTGGCATCAAAAAACCAACAATAGCCGAGTTGGTAGCCCCAGCCGTTTTAATCAACCGAAAATACAATACATTCGCGAGTACGGTACTCAGTAACGCCATTGACAGTAGGCTAGCCCACGCTGCTACAGGTATGAATATGTAGCTCTGCATACCTTCAACTGTTAACGTAATCGGTACAAGCATCAGTGTGGCCATGCTCACCTGCCCGGTCGCCACTACTGTCGGCGACAAGCCCATTTGCGCAAACCGCCGAGAAAATACCGCGGCTAAGGCGTAAGAAAATGATGCGCCGATGACCGCAATTTGACCTAAGGCCGAGCCGCCGATACCCGTTAATGCCTCCGGGCCGATTAATACAGCCACACCCAATACTCCGATAAACACACCCGCAATCTTACCTCGCGTAAAGCGCTCGTCAGACAGCGTTATACCTGCTAGGAGCACAACAAAGAGTGGTGCTGTGGCGTTCAGTACCGACGCGATGCCAGAGTCTATACGGGTTTGCGCCCAAGTGATCAGGCTGAATGGCAGTGCAATGCTCAATAGTCCCAGAACAGTTAATGCAGCCCACTGAGAAACACCTTGCGGACGTTGGAGGTTACTCAGAAACACGATGCCCCATAAAACGATGACGGCCAAGCCAATGCGCAAGGTCACAATAGTCAACGGCGGAAGATAGTCCAACAAGATCTCAATAAAAAAGAAAGACCCACCCCAGCACAGCGAAATGAAAAGCAATAGCCCAATTTCAATCGGGCCCATATGTTGTTTGATCTGTTCGGTCATGCGAGCTTCTTGTCGGTCTCGTTGCAGTGTTACTACGCAGTGCTACGGCAAAATGGATTCATGATTGACACCGCCACAACGGGAGCGGAGGTGTGGTAAAACATAAGTCGCACTTGCAGAAAGTCCTTATTAAACACCTAGGATGATTCTATGGATCGACGGCAATTCAATCGACTGTGCACAGGTTTGGTTGCAGGAGCATCCTCGTTACACGTCAATGCAACCGATATCACCCCCACTCCGAGGAGTGCGCTGGTATTTGAAGATGATTCACCGGTTACGCTAGCGCAGTTGAATCCTGGTGAAGCCTGGATATTCAGCTACCCGTATAAAACCACACCCTGTTTTCTGGTGCGCTTACACGAATCCGCTCCGCATCAAGGATCGTGGCCTGGGGGTGTGGATCATGATCAGAGCGTGGTGGCCTTCTCAGCGATCTGCAGCCACAAAATGTCTCACCCTGCACGGCCTATTAGCCACATCTCTTATCAGGATAAGCCAGTCACGTTCTACGATAAGCAGCGCCAAAAACAAACGCAGCGTGGCGTTATTAGCTGCTGTTCTGAGCGTAGTGTTTACCATCCGGCCAAAGGCGGCCAAGTGCTTAGTGGCCCTGCACCGGTACCGCTGGCGGCAATTGCGTTAGAGCCAGACGAGAACGGTGCGCTATTCGCAACCGGCAGTCATGGCCCGGATCAGTACGAGCGGTTTTTACAAGCCTTCGGATTCCGTCTTGCTATGGAATATGGCACCAGCGATGTACGCGCTCGTGTGGGTAATACAACGAAGGTTGTTCTGGCTAAAGACTTCTCCGCACAACAAGTACTGTGTTAAACCCTCAATTACTGAACTACTTTGAATTTTGCCAATATGGCCTGTAACGCAGCCACCTGTGGGTCATCTGAACGTAACTGATCGCGCCCCTTGTCAGCGATTTCTCTTGCTAGCGCTAACGGCGATGTACCGGCCCAATTATCGATATGCACAGACGCACCCGCATCGATCAACAGCGCCACACTTATCGCGGACGCATTAGACACAGCATAGTGTAATGCCGTATTCCCAAGCTCATCCTGCCAGTTAATCTGTACGCGTGTATCGCTAAGTAGTAACCGTACAGCGTCTATGTGCCCGTTATCAACCGCTCGCATTAACGGTGAAAATCCATACACGTCCGTCGTGCTGGAATCCGCCCCCTGCTCCAGTAACCAAGCTAAGGTACTGTCTAAACCTTTCGCTGACGCGATCATGACCGATGTCCAACCATTGGAACCTTGCGCATTCACATTGGCCCCTCGGGAAGCTAACCATTGAGCCATTGGCAATTGATCACCCAGGATGGCGAACATAAATGCCGTACCAGCCGTTATCGTTTTTCGATGAATGCTCGAACCTTCAGTCACCAGGCGCGCTGCCAGGTCTCGATGACCCACTTTAGCGGCCACCATTAATGCTGTTTTGCCATTTGATGCGGTAACCTTCCACGCATCGTCTACCACACGCTGATTTAATAAACTCATCAGCGTGACAGCATCGTCTTGATTGATGGCGGTAATCCACCGCTGCTTCGCAGTTTGAGCGGTATCGGCAGAAACGCTCGATGCATGAACACCAACAAAGAGCAGCATAAAGAACGCAGCGCTGCGGCTCTTACTCCAACGGACGGGGCACCACTGGAAGGGGCCCCAATAGCCAAGATGCCACCTGACTAAACACCACCGAACCAACGGTTGCATCATTCAATTCATGCCACGTTGCGAAAGAACTGCAGTAAACGCAGCGTCAGGGTCGTAGTGCCCCGTCATACGGATCAGTGCATCGCGACGAACCGCTTCGTCGAGCAAACCACGCAAGCCGGCCTTTAATGCTTGATTTAACGGCACACGTTGTTGCGATAGAACATTGCAGTACGCATCAGCGATGAACAGCGGCAGATCGTCTTGCTCAGTCATAAGCTTCAAACCATCAAAGTGATTGCTGCTATGACCGGTAATAAACAGTACGGTGCCATTTTGAGACTCAGGTGGCGTAGCGATCTCAACTCCGAGTTCAATGACCGTGGCATTGTGATGCTCATGCAAGTCCGCATCAAAACCCACCGTGAAGGGCCCACGACCGATTAACTGACCCTTGTTTAAACACGCCGCATCTTCTGCCAACACAAAAAACAGCGCAGCCTGCCATTCCCCGTGATCGATTTGCACAGGCGTTATGGTAACCGTCACATTGGCAGCGTGCAGCGCAACCATGACGTCATCAGGGAGTTTTTGATTCGTCTCTATCACGGAATACACATTACCACTGGCTTACTAACAATAGGACGCCAAGAACGAACAACGGCCGCCAAAGCGACCGTTGTGTTTGCCTAAAATGTGAGTACGGCAATTAAGTTGCAGCCGTTGTTCCCGCAGCCGCTGTTGAGCCACTGCCGGCTTCAATCACTTTACCGTTGGCGATCATCTTCTCTGCCCACAAATCGTGATGCTGTAACGCCCACTCTTCAGAAACGTAACCTGAAGCCATACCCTCGAATGCCCCTTCTGTACCGGCTGTGCCGATATAGATATGACCCAGGGCAATCGCGGTCCAGACGATGCCCAAACCGGCATGGATGAGATTGGCTTGTTGCATGTCCGCTCGAGTCCCTGCCAGCCACGGAAGGTTTTGTGCCCAATCGGGAATGGCAATGCCATAAATTGGCGCAACCATCGCTATGCCTGTTAAGCACACGACGACACCCAAGGTAGCCAGTAGCCAGAACCAGATCTTTTCACCAGCGTTCATGCGTCCAGCAGATGGGTGTTTGTTCTTGTTGAACATACCACCACCAGCTTTTAACCACGCCATATCCACTTTGCTGGGGAAGTTGTACCAGACCCACAACACAATCATAGAGACGATACCGACGCTGAACACAGGTCCCAGCACGTTGTGCGCTTGCATGGATACCTGCGCCCATGCTGCAAACCCGGCTTTTCCCAGTACGGGAATCAAAAGCGTTTTACCAATGAGCATACTGAGCCCGGTAATCGCTAACGCGATAAACGATATGGCAGTTACCCAGTGCACAAGGCGATCAAGCCAACTCCACCGTTTAATCTTACGCCCCGATTTACTGTGGGTTAACTTGCTCTTACCAAAGATCAAATGAAATAACAGCAGTAACACAGCTGAACCTGCGATAGCCCAAGGCAGTTTCTGCGCGATGGGACCATCACGCAACTGTTGCCATCCTGTACCGTTCATTTGGATGAGCACACCCGATTCAGGCCCACTCACAGCCGAATAACCAGCCACACCTTCTTTCACCGCACGCCAGTAGTTGGAACGCGGGTTCGCTGAGGCCGCCGCTTCCTGAGCCACTGCATTAGCCCCCATCCAATGGCTCGTGTAACTCACCATGGGTAAGGCGATCGCCAAACCCAGAATGGTGAATAAACTCCAGAACACAATTCGATGTCGACGACGTCGCTTGCTAACTTTTGCGTTGTGCTCGTCCACCACCGCTTTTATGGTTTGAGCATCGAGTTGAGGGATTTGCTTGTCCATTAGCGATTACCCCTCGGTGTAGGCTGTCTCCCAGCCCCAGGTTTGTGGGCGCCCGCCACGACGCAAGACGCGCTCACGGTAGATGTCAGCGATCTGATCACCGTCACCAGCCACCAGCGCTTTAGTTGCGCACATTTCTGCACACAACGGCATACGCCCTTCTGCAATTCGGTTACGGCCGTATTGCTCGTACTCTGCATCGGTTAGGTTGGCACTTTCATCTGGACCGCCCGCACAGAACGTACATTTATCCATCTTGCCGCGTGCGCCAAACGAGGTTTGTTGCGGGTACTGCGGTGCACCAAACGGGCACGCGTAGAAACAATAGCCGCAACCAATACACAGATCTTTATCGTGTAACACGATGCCGTCTGATGTGGTTGAAAAGCAATCAACCGGACATACCGCCTGGCATGGAGCGTCAGTACAGTGCATGCACGCCACCGAGATCGATTTCTCTCCAGGCAGACCATCATCCAGTGTGACCACTCGACGTCGGTTAACACCCCAAGGCACTTCATGCTCGTTCTTACACGCGGTGACACACCCGTTGCACTCAATGCAGCGCTCGGCATCACATAGAAACTTCATTCTAGCCATGATTATTCTCCCTTACGCTGAGTAGATTTTGCATAAAGACGTTTTCGTCTCTTGCATCTGAGTGACTGAATCGTAGCCATACGTCATGGCGGTGTTGTTACTTTCACCGCGAACATAAGGCGCTGCACCTTCTGGGTACTTATCGTGCAAGTCTTCACCTTGGTAGTGACCACCAAAGTGGAACGGTGTAAAGACGACGCCGCGTGCTACGCGTTCAGTGACCATGGCTTTGATGTGGATCTTGCCGCCTTCAGGGCCCTCAAGCCACACCATCTCATCATCTTTAATACCCAGGTCATTCGCATCCGCTGGATTAATTTCCACAAACATGTCTTGCTGTAATTCTGCAAGCCACGGATTAGAGCGCGTCTCATCACCGCCGCCTTCGTATTCCACCAAGCGACCACTGGTATGAATCAGCGGGAAGTCTTTGGAGTAATCTACCGCCTGGATAGACCCATAACGGGTAGGCAAACGATAGTGAGACTTACGATCTTCGTAAGTGGGGTACTTAGCCACCAATTCTCGATCCGGTGCATACAGCGGTTCACGGTGCACTGGCACAGGATCTGGGAAAGTCCAAACGTTTACTCGAGCTTTAGCGTTACCAAACGGTGCACACTCGTGCGCAATAGCCACTCGCTGAATACCGCCCGATAAATCCGTTTTCCAGTTCTTACCTTCAGCCGCCTGCTTCTCAGCGTCGGTTAAGTCGTTCCACCAACCTAACTGCTTCAGCATGTCCGCAGTAAATTCCGGATAACCGTCTTCAATCTCAGCATCCACCGACCAACTATCTTCAGCCAGGAGGTTTACGCCATCGCGTTCTACACCGAAACGAGCTCTGAAGTTTAAGCCGCCTTCACTCACACGCTTACTGGTGTCGTACAAGTTTGGCGTGCCCGGGTGTTTCATGTCCGCGGTGCCCCAACACGGCCAAGGCATCCCAAAGTATTCACCATCCAGCGGACCACCCTTCGCTTGCAATGTGGTGCTATCAAACGTGGCACGGTGTTTCATGTGCTCCTGGATACGTTCAGGGCTTTGTCCGGTGTAGCCAATTGTCCACATACCACTATTGAATTCACGCGTGATGTCTTCAATCAGTGGTTCATCGTTGTTAACTGCGATGTTCTTGGTTAACTCATCGCCAAACCCAAGTTTTGCCGCCATCTTGTACATGATGGTGTGATCGGGTAGCGACTCAAACAACGGTTCAATGATTTTGTTACGCCACTGCAGTGAACGGTTTGACGCGGTGACCGAACCATAGGTTTCAAACTGAGTAGCCGCCGGTAACAGGTACATGCCTTCCTGCCGGTCGGGCAATACCGCGGTATGCGTTGGGTACGGATCGATAACCACCAAAAGTTCCAGCTTTTCCATCGCCGCTTTCATTTCCGGCCCACGGGTTTGTGAGTTCGGGGCGTGCCCCCATAACACCATGGCGCGGATGTTGTCTTTCTGCGCAATGTTGTCAGGATCTTCTAATACACCATCAATCCAGCGTGAAACCGGCATACCGGCCGTGTGCATGGTGGGGATATCTTTATCGCCTTTCTTCTCATAAGACGCCGAATCAAAACGACCCTGAACCCATTCAAAGTCTAAGTCCCACACTTTTGACCAATGCTTCCACGAACCAGCCGATAAACCGTAGTAACCGGGCAAGGTATGAGACAGAACGCCGAAGTCTGTTGCGCCCTGCACGTTATCGTGACCACGGAAGATATTGGCACCGCCACCGGACACACCCACGTTGCCTAAGGCAAGTTGCAACGCACAATAGGCGCGCGTGTTGTTATTACCGATGGTGTGTTGCGTGCCGCCCATGCACCATACGATGGTGCCGGGACGATTCTCTGCCATGGTTTGTGCAGCGAGTTTTAATGTGGCTTCCGGAATACCCGTAACGCGTTCAGTTTCGGCTGGGTTCCACTTAGCAACTTCTGCACGCACATCATCCATGCCGTAAACGCGTTGGTCGATGTACTCCTGATCTTCCCAACCGTTTTCAAAGATATGCCACATGATTCCCCAGATGACAGGTACGTCTGTTCCCGGGCGCATTTGAATAAATTGATCCGCGTGCGCTGCAGTACGTGTAAATCGTGGGTCTACCACGATTAACTTAGACCCGTTTTCCTTCGCCTTTAGGATATGTTGCATGGCTACGGGATGAGCTTCGGCGGCGTTAGAACCGATGAAGAACATCGCTTTCGAGTTATGCATATCGTTGTATGAATTTGTCATGGCACCGTAGCCCCAGGTGTTAGCAACACCGGCTACCGTGGTGGAGTGACAAATTCGCGCTTGGTGATCCACATTGTTTGTGCCCCACAGCGCTGCAAATTTGCGGAACAAATACGCTTGTTCGTTGTTGTGCTTGGCCGAGCCTAACCAGTACACAGAATCCGGGCTGGACTCTTCACGAATTTTCAGCATCTGATCACCGATTTCGTTGATGGCGGTATCCCACGACACTTTCTGCCATTTGCCACCCACCAACTTCATGGGATAACGCAAACGACGATCGCCGTGGCCATGCTCGCGAACCGAAGCGCCCTTGGCACAATGCGCGCCTAAGTTAATCGGTGAATCATAATCTGGCTCTTGCCCAGTCCATACGCCGTTTTGTACTTCAGCAACCACACCGCAACCTACGGAGCAGTGCGTGCAAATGGAATTAACGCGAGTGGTGGCAACCCCCTCTTTCGCATACGTGGTCGCAGCGCGCGCTTTTTTCAGCATGGACGGGCCGGCACCGACAGCCAATGCCGCACCACCGGCCGTTAAGCCTGAATTTTTCAGAAACGATCGTCGATTGACTGATGTACCGAGCAAGCTGGCGGCTTTAACACCCGCAGATGGTCGGCTAACGCCATTGACGCTTGAATCCGATTTACGTGTCAGTTTCATCGCTTATCTCCTCAAAGGTTTATGGCGTTTTAGAAGCGCGCGTTTTTGTAGTAAGCGCGCACGTAGTCGTTCTCTTCGTAACGCTCTAGTTTGTTGCCATCAGCGTCAGGTTTTACCAAGTCAATGTCGGCAGCGTTTGCCGTCGAAGTGGCAACTCCTGTGGCCACACCCGCGCCGGCAACCGCAGCACCTTGCATAAAGCCTCGACGTTTAGCATCGATAAACTTGGCCTGCTTTTTCTTGTCTTTCATATGCTCCCCTGCGTCGGCAACACCCGACGGTATCAATACAACTTGTTATGGAATCAACTGGTGCGAGCCAGTAAATCCGATTCAAATTCAATAAACGCGGCACCGAAAAATCCGACCGTGCGATAAAAGTTTGCGTTCGATGCCGATTGCAAGTCTTCAAAAAATCGACCTGCCCATGGCTCGATGTGATCTTTAAAAAACTGGGCCTGAGTGGCCAAGTCAATCTCATCGCTGTGCTGAATCATTAACGCCATGGCGTCGCACAAACCAGCGATGTGATCTTCGGACTCAGCCACGCCCTCTTGACGTTCTATGCCCAGCATCTGTAAGTCACGTCGAAGCACCGCCACCGGTTTTTCCATTAAAAACCCGGTGAGGTACCACGATCCAAACGGCATGAGTTCGCCACGCCCCACCCCAATAAACAACGAGAAAAACTCATCCCGGACCGCTTCCACGTTTGTGTTCGCAGCGCTTTGCTTCATGAGTTCCCAGCCCATCGCAATTTTGCCGTTGCTGGTATCAACGTCACCGATGTCGCACAAGCGTTGCAACACCTCGTGATCCGGCTCTTGACTAAACAACGTAGAGAGCAAGTGATACACGCCAACGCGCGCAAGCTGCGCTTGATCCTGTTGAAACGCCACATCACTTTGCACAGGAATTGCAGAGACAGTAGAACCGACATGCGTTCTCTTTTGCGCATCGGTTACGGCCGCATCTGCCGCACCCGCTTCGGGACGGTCTATATCCATTAATGTTGAACTCATAATTTATTCTTCAGCAACCGCTGTACCCTAAAAAAAGACAGAAAAGTCTCAATAACAACCACTAAACACCTAGCCAGCTCACCTCAAACAACACGCATCAAGCCTCGGTGCGACTTTTTGTCCATGCGCTGGTAACAATCGGGGCAAAACTTCCCAACCGTGGACACATAGTCCCTATCGTTCTTCGCGATGCGTTTCGATGCCCGCCGCGTCCTGACGAAAAATATCTTTCACTCGGCAATCCCCGCACATCTTCAGCCGTCGGAGCGCTGCATCATCCTGAAACATCCAATGACTGCCCAAACGAGAGGCCATATTCGCGATCACACCTTTTGTGGCAAACGGCGTATGACAGCTGATGCAATGAAACGGTGAATCCTCATGCAGCGTCTTGACCTCTCTCGCCGAAACCGAATCCCATAAATACTGGGGCTGCAGTGAGATGGCCGACTCCGGGCACGCTTGCTCGCATAGTCCGCACTGAACGCAGTTAGCTTCAATCAGTTTCAACGCCGGCGTGTCTTGCCCGTCTTGCAGCGCTTTGGCTGGGCATGTAGACACACACGCCATACACAAGGTGCAGGCATCCTGGTTCACGGCAATTCGTCCAAACGACGCGCCTATCGGTAATGGCGTTTCGCTAACCGGTTCTGACAACGTGGGCATCAGCGCCTCAGCGAGTGCATCAAGCGCCAAGCGCACCGTTTGACGTTTATCGTTATGCGTGTCGTAACTGGACGCCGGCACAGTCGCCAACACCTGCGAAGGTACTGGAAGCGATTGCCACTGACTCAGTGCTTCTACTGGCAACAAATGCACAACCGATTCAGTAACACCAAGCCCTGCCAGCAGCTCATGGGCAATCGCTTGTTGTTGACGTAGCGCGATCAGTTCAACCTCATCGCAAGACACTAGGACAATAATTTTTTGAATATGCCCTGCCAAAAGACTTAACCAGTAGTCCAGCCCATAGGCTGTTGTCTCTTCCACCAACAAACCGAATACGTCGTCTTCCAAGTGCAGCTCATCCATCTGCGCTTGATGCTTTTCGCTGTATAGCAACACCGTGCTAGCGTTAGCTTCGGCCAGCAATTCACGACTTTTCTTTATGGCGGTTTTAGGGCGTGGGTACGCGTAAGTCATCGCCCCGCTCGGGCAAACCGTGGCGCAGGTACCACAGCCCTGGCAAAGATACGGATCCACTTTTACCCCTTCGCCATCGGTTTGTATCGCGCCTGTCGTACACACATCCATACAGCGTGTGCACCCGGACAGCTGGCTACGACTGTGCGCACACACAGATGCGCTGTAGTCAAAGTATTTGGGCTTATCGAAGTCGCCGGTTAACGCAAGCAACTCATCGATGTCACCCGCTAGGTCATCGGCATCGGTTCGGTGTACATAGCCAAAAGGCTTTAATGTCACATCGATACTGGGTGACGCTTTCACATCCAACACAAGATCAAACGCCCCGGTTTCACGAAACACGGACACAGCCAAATCCAATTCACGCGTCGTGTCCACCGCGTGTGCGAAGTACGACCCTAAGTGCCCGGTAACCACCAGTGAAGGTACGGTAAAAACGGCCGTTCCAGAGTCCAGCAGTTGTTTCTCTATACCGCCCACAGCCGAATCGAGTACAACCACTGTGACGCCGTTTTCCTGCATGCGATCCAGATACGGATACACATCATCCAGGCGGTCACACAGCGCTAACACATGACCACCACAGGTGTAACTGACTTGCGATGTCTCGGTAGGTAGCTGCTGCTTAGCCGTCCAGGCATCGCTATTAACGTGAAAAGCCAGAGGCTGTTGTGTTTCGCTCATACGGTAGTCTCGGCAGCTTGATTTGCCGTGTCAGATGAAAGGGATTCTGGAATAACGTTGCTGTTGTTGGTCTCGCCTTCTGCCAGGCGCTGCTGCTCAAGTTCCTGATCTTGCTCTTGATCTAGCTCTTGCTCTTGCAAGTGCTCTTGATCGGCTGGGTTCTCTTCACTCGGCTGTTCTTGATCATTGGCTTGATTTTCGAGCTGCTTCTGATCATCCAGCTGTGCTTGTTCGTCTAACTGTTCCTGCTCTTTAGCAAGACGCAAGCGCTCTTCTTCGGCTTCTCGCTCTTTTCGTGCTTTATGCCACTTCATGTCAGAGGTGACGGTGTCACCCAGTGGTTCGAATCGCGTGTAATCGTCGTCGTAGTCGTTCAACCCATCACGCACGTTGTAAACGGGTAACGAAAACACATGACGTAATGCCGCCCGTCGTAACTCCGCAGACACGCCCGAATTGAAGAAGTCTTTTAGGTCGCTTTGGCCGTTGAGCGTGGCGATATCCGGCATATCCGCATCGGTCAATACCGGTTCTGCTGCCTGATCCTCAGCGGTATCTTCGATCTCAGTAGATTGATCTGTTTGACCCGATGCATCGCTAACAGAGACGAATGAAGTAGCTGCAGCATCAGCCTGAATTGCAGCGTCATCACCAGCTTCATCATGAGCCAATTCATCGGTAAGCGTGGTGTCGGCCGCGCTACGAACACGCTGCTTTTGCGCCGCTTTACGCTCTGACCAGCGGCGCGCAAAACCCGTGCGATTGTCGTCACTCACGCGCGCCTCCCGTGGTCCTCACTCCAATTCTTGCGCTTGCGCTTTTTGAAGGGCACAGGCCGGTAGTGGGTGAGAACAAAGTCCTCCATGTACCGATATAGCTGAGGTGGAATGGGTGCCGAGAGTGTTAGATCATCGGTTTCTGCAAACGCCAACGCTTCATCATAATCAGCGGTTACAACCAAGGGTGCCACGTCGTGTGCAGAAGATTCGTCGTCTGAATCTCGGCATACCACATAAATTTTCGGTTTATCCGATATCAGCGCATGCCAGTAACGCTCGCACGCATCTTTGTACAAAGTGATTCGTAAACCGTCCCAGCGAAACACATCACCGCCTGGGCGTTGATAAGCAAATTCACCCTGACCATCGTGCTGACTGACACCATCACCCAAAGCCACAGTATCTAAGTACCAGGCGTGCGATTGCCAGAACTTACGCTTTACCAACCGTTTCTCAAGCAATACTGTGGCTCTGAATTCCACGCGCTTGTCGAGTGCTGGTAACCCCCGTTGGCCAATGTCCTCAACATTCATGAGGGTACTATTGCACGCAGCGCTTAGCCAAAGAAGAACCAAACGAATTTGGATTTGTTTTAGAGGAACAGCAGACTCAACGAATCGTGACAAGTTGTCCCAATGTGAGACAAAAAGTCGCAACAATACCCGATCAATTTAATGCGGTACTGAACAACGATAGTGACTTCGCAAGAATTCACTCTTAAAGTCGGTGTTCTGTTTAACGCAAAGGCTTAGTCGTCATCGTGCTTACCTCACCTGTACTCAGCAACGAAAGCCTGAACCCCGCACACAACGTCACGGTGATTAACGAATTCGGTGACGCCGTTGCGGCACATATTCCCGGCGAATTACCACTCACGCTACGTGTCGATGGCATGGAAGTGGTGACGTTAATGACGCTGGGTACAGAACCTGAAGCCTTGGCGTTGGGTTACATCCGCAACCAAAAACTGATGGAAGATATCGAAGCCATTGCATCGGTCACAGTCGATTGGGATCGTGAAGTGGTTGATGTGTTGACTCATGCCGGCCGTGGCATAGCCGATTGGAAAGAAAAAATGAAGCGCCGCATCGTAACCAGCGGTTGCGGTCAGGGCACGATCTTCAGTTGCACAGTGGACAAGCTGTATGAGGTGAAGTTAACACCGACCCAATTGAAACAGTCGGAGCTGTACGCGCTAATCAAACACGTGAGCCAGTTAAATGCGGTATACCGAGTCTCCGGCGCGGTACATGGCTGTGGTTTATGCACGAAGACGACGTCACTCATGCACATTGAAGACGTGGGTCGTCATAACGCCGCGGATGCCATATCCGGCCGTATGTGGTTAAACCATATCGACGGAAGTGACAAAATTTTTTATACCACCGGACGCCTAACCTCAGAAATCGTCATGAAGACAGCGTTCATGGGCATACCCACATTGTTGTCACGAAGTGGCGTGACTCAAATGGGGTTAGAGCTTGCCAAAGAAGTAGGTATGAACGTTATCGCCCGTGCCAAAGGTCGCCATTTCCTGGTGTATAACGGTGAAGAATACATTGACTTTGACGCGATTCCCCGCGAGCGTCGGGTACCACCACCGACCAAAGGCATGCGAGATCTAGCGTAGTTCGCTATGAGCACCTTCGAGCAAATAACCAAGCCGTTCCTGAACGTTCAAGAACTCGCCGAGCTGTTAAACATTAATGAAAAGAAGGTGTATCAGTTAGCCGGAGACGGTGCCTTACCCGGTACTAAGGTCACGGGTAAGTGGATTTTCCCGCGGACACTGATTGACACGTGGCTCATTGAAAACAGCCATGGCGGGGTAATGAACGATCGATTACTACTGGCCGGTAGTGACGATCGATTAGTCAGAAACATTTGCTCTGAGGCCGCCATTGAATGGCAACGTGATGCGTTAATAAGTTACAGCCCTAACGGAACGCGGCACGGTTTAAAAATGTTGGACCAAGGACGTGTTGACGCCTGCTTTATCAACTGGGGTGAAGCAGAACCCAGCGCTCGCAGGCATCTGGGTTTATTGCGTGGCTATCAGCACCATAACCAGTGGGTCATTGTTCGCTGCTTGCAGCGCAGTCAAGGATTCATCCTGCGTCATGATTTTAGTGACTCGTTCAAAACGCAGTGCTGGAACAACCCCACATCCCTTATCCAGGCCTCCTCGCTTCGCTGGGCGATGCGCCACGATGATTCAGGAGCCGAGCGACTGCTGGAAGACCTTTGTGCGGTACATCAAGTGTCGCTAAGCACTTTCACTGCAGGGGGAACCTACAGTAGCGAACGCGCTGCGGTCGCGGCGGTTAACACAAGCCTAGCTGACATCTGTTGCGGTGTTCAAAGTACCGCACGAGATTTTGGCTTGCATTACGTCCCCATCGCCACCGTCGCATTGGATTTAGTCATGCCGCAGCGAACCTATTTTCGAACGCTGGTTCAGGAACTGATTGTACGCATAAGAAGTCTGGGCACCGATGATCGTTTGACCGAACAGGACGGCTACCAGATTAACCTGTCCCCTCAAGTCATTCCGCTCAACGCTTAGCGTTTAAATTCAGACAGCACGTCTTCGGTGTCGAAAATGGGTGCCGCTTTAACGCTTGGACTATTTGACGCCACATACGGAGCGCTGGCCGCCACAGGCAATACGACCGTAAAGGTTGAACCAGCACCTAATGTGGAAGTTACATCAATGCGCCCACCGTGCCTTCTAACGATGCCAAAGCTCACTGACAATCCCAAGCCGGTACCCAACTCTTTACCAGAGGTGAAAAACGGATCGAAGAGTCGAGCGATATGCGTGGGTTCGATACCCGCGCCGTTATCGGTGACTTCAATGCACACTTCTTTATCGTCCAGGTCTTTTGTTGCGATAACAATCCGCCCTTTGACTGACGTTTGATTGATGGCTTCAACCGCATTTCGAACCAGGTTCACCAATACCTGTTGCATTTCATCAGGGTCTACCAGTGCGTCTTGCGTGCAATCGTGTTGCTCTGTGATAACCAGTGAATCGTCCAGAAAATCGTGTTGAATCAGCCGCACGGTATTGGATACGAGATCAGGCAACGACACCGTTTGTGCCGATGGCGAGAGTTGGTCGTTCTCCGAACGTGAGTACTGCACCAGCCGGTGGGTGATTGAGCGTATGCGATAAACCTGTTGAATGATTAAATCGATTTCAGTAGCCACATCTTCCCGGTCTTCACCGATCTCTGAAATCAGGATATCCATGTTGCCCAGGATGACAGCGGTCGGATTATTAATCTCATGGGCTACCCCCGCCGTGAGTTCACCCAGTGCTGCCAGTCTTTCGGCCGTTTCAAGTTGCTGACGGGTTTGCTTTAGCAGCGTTAACGAATCCGTTAAGCGCTGGTTTTGTTGTCGCAGCTCAGTCGTGCGTAGCTGCACCTTATCTTCTAGTAGCTGCGCCCCTTGTTCTATCTTGCGCCGCTGCACTTCCAGTGTATCCAGCATGCCATCGAACTGCGCGGCCAATTCACCAATTTCGTCCACCGATTCTACAGCCCCGACCCGCGTACTTTTCCCAGCCGCAGTTGCTCTAACAACCGACGTTAATCGCTCAATGGGACGAAAGATGGAACGCGCACCTAACATGGCTGCACAAATCGCAAATAAACAACCGGCCAACACCAGGGCAGATAACACCGCGATGGCGTTAAACAACTCCTGTCGAAAAGGCTTCTCTAAGTAACCGGCATACAACATACCGACGCGTTCGTCGTTCACATCAATGATGGGTTCGTACGCCGAGATGTACCAGTCATTTACCACGAACGCACGATCTATCCACTGTTCCCCTAACTGCAAAACGGTGTTGCGCACTTCCTCTGATACGCGTGTTCCTAACGCACGTGTAGCATCGGAGGACGGTACGTTTGTGGTAATTCGTACATCATCCAAAAATACAGTTACCGTTCCCAGACTTCCTGGCGCTAAGCTCCCCGGGCCATAGACTAGGTCGCGTATGCGATCCACAAAATCAAAATCTCGATTAAGTAGCCGCCCGCCTTCCAACAACGCTATGCGGTCACCATTCTCATCAATGACGGCATGCACAGAGCGTATCAACATGGCGCGATCTTCGGCTGAACGATCCGACGGTGCGGCACGCGGTGTGTCTATGAGTGGAAACACCACTTTGCCTGGTTCAAGCAACCCATTACTCAGCCAGACTTCCACCGGTACGATTTCTATGCCGGTACCACCCCCGGGCGTGACGCCATTGCTCAGTGCACTCTGGGTCAACGGCGAAGCGTGCATGGTGTGCGGTAACCATCCGCCCTGACCTAAGCGTTGTTCGCCGTCCTGGCTCAGCAATATCAGGTAGTTGTACTCATTCAGTTCGCGCTGCACGTCAACCCATTTAACCAGCTCAGTTGGGTTTTGCCAGTAGCTAACAATCTCTTTGCTAGAGGCCAACGTCAGTATGGTCTCTTCCTGTTCGCTTTGAATGCGTTGGAAGCTATCGTGTGCGACACGAAGGTCAGTATTAACTTTGGTAAAGAGCTGTTCGTAAGTGAAGTTCGTTGTCCACTGAGCGGCGAACACCACCACCGTCACCGCAAGCAATAGCAACGGCACCAAAGCCAGCGTCAATAACCGATAACGTAAACTACTGAACCACCGGGACTGTATGTGGTAAGCCTGCGCCACGCTTAGCCCGGGTTCACTGGGTCGCTAGTATCCCCAACCGATGCGCTTACTTCTTCACCCGGAGGGTTGTTCGCCACGTCATCAGCGGTCGTATCCGATGACCACAGCTGCACTTTTCGTTCTAAGGTTTTACGAGACACACACAACAGCCGGGCCGCCGCAGACTTGTTGTAGTTCACCGATGCCAACACCGATTCAATGTGCTCACGTTCCACTTTTGCCATAGGCCAATCGTTCGGGAACCCGCGTTCAACCGCAGGAGCTTGGCCCGTTGAACTTGCGTTGCCGACCTCGTTTGAGCTGTCCACTGGCAGGTGATTCAGACTATCGGCGGGCAAGCCACCCAGTAGCAAAGTACGCTCAACCAAATTTCTTAATTCCCGCACGTTGCCGGGCCAGTGATAATTTTTTAGTTTCTGCCGATCAGTGTGCATGAACTCGATCGGCGCCAGCCGCATCTCAGCAGATAAGTGCTTCATAAAATGCGCAATGAGTAACTCGACGTCTTCCATCCGCTGACGCAGTGGTGGTACTTGTATCAATAAAACATGCAGTCGAAAAAACAAATCCTGCCGAAAACGGCCCGCCTCAGCCAATTCCCCTAAGTCACGATTGGTGGCTGCAACAATGCGCACATCAACCGGCACTTCTCTTTCCGAACCGACCGGGCGGATCACGCGTTCTTCTAAAAAGCGCAACAGCTTTGCCTGCATCGCCGCAGGCAGTTCACCGATCTCATCAAGGAACAAGGTGCCTTTATCCGCGTGAAACAGTAACCCATCACGGGCTTGCATGGCACCGGTGAACGCCCCCTTGATATGTCCAAAAAGTTCGCTTTCAAATAAGTCGGGTGCGATGGTGCCACAATTTATGGCTACAAACCCACCGCTTCGTTGACTAGACGCGTGAATGGTTCGGGCGATCAGTTCTTTCCCGGTACCCGTTTCACCTTGAATAAGTACGGTGGTTTGCGTCGGCGCCACACGCTGCGCCAGTGCCAACGTATCTTTGATGGGTTGACTTTCACCCACAACGCCGGTGTCTTGCTTCACATGCTGCAGCTGAAACCGCAACAACGAATTCTCACGCAAGATTTGTTGTCGCCCCAGCGAACGTTGGATAGACAAAAATATCTGCTCCGCACGAAACGGCTTCATAACGAAATCGTCAGCGCCATTACGTAATGCGTTGACCGCCATTTCAAGGTCGGCAAAGGCCGTCATGTAGATAACGTGTGTTCGCACACCGCGCTCACGCAGCTGACCCAGCCACTCAAGCCCGGATATACCCGGCAACTTGATATCAACCAACAGCAGATCAAAGTGGATCCGCAAACGTAACGCTTCGGCTTCTTCGGCGCTGCCAGCAACTTCCAACAACGCGCAGCGTTTTTCTAATGCGCGTTTCAGGAAATTGCGCATACCCGGCTCATCATCCACCACCAGCACAGCAGCAGACTTCAGCAATGAGTCCAGCGCATCGTCGTTGCTGGCAGAACCCACGGTACTGGGAACATCCGGCTGTGACGTTCCAGCTGTGTGAAACCCGGGTTGGGACATGAGAGAACCTATAGTAATGAAGCCGGTGGTGCAGGGATACCCACACTAAAGCAAGGGCTACTGCGCTTCAAGCACTACGATGCACGCCCAGCGCTCAACGGTAAGCGCTATACCAAAAATAACCAGACAGCATTTCGTTGTCGCCAAGTGGCTCACACGATGACTATGGCTTAATAAGCCCTGCGCTGTTTCGCCCCGTGGTAAAGAATGTCGGCGTAATTGGCACTGGCCGCATCCCGCCCCTTCTGAGCAATGGGGTCAAGATCGAAGCGGGGGCGTTCAAGTTCCAATAGGTCATCATCGGTACGCTTATCACCACGGCAATGCATCCATTGATTTTGCGCGATTTGCTGTTTTACGTCGTGCCGCATGTAAGACTGCAAGGTGAAACCAATGCGACGTTCATCACTGCGATTGGGCTGCGACCCATGGATGATTTCCGCGTGATGTACCGACATTTGCCCAGGCTTCAAAATCAAGTGCTCAGCTTTGGATTCATCTACATCGTTCACACGCTGACCTCGTGTAAGGATATTGTCATCAGCAAAGGTATCTTCATGGGCAACGATGTGTTGCTTATGGCTACCGGGAATCATGCTCATGCAACCTGTCTCCAGATTACTTGGGGTAAGCGCAATCCAGGGCGATAAAAAATCATTATTGCTCATACCCATATACGTGGCATCCTGATGCCAGCTGACATAGTGTTTGGTATTGGGTTCTTTGATAAACAAAACGCTGGCCCACAGGGAAAAGTGAGGGCCCAATAAGTCTTCCACCACATCTAACACAATGGGGTGATGCGCCAGTTCATCCAGAAACATAAATGACAAATGCGCGTTATTGCGGTTCTCTGCGTGTATGTGTTCTGGGTGGTTCTGTTCCGCTTCTTCCAGTCGGTCTTTATAAGTAGCCGCCTCATCTTCAGACATTACATCAATGGGGGATATAAACCCGTATTCGTTGTAATCTCTAAGCTGTTGGTTTGTCAGAACCTTTGGCATAACTCACCCGGCGTTAACTTAAGTTTATCGGTCGGTTAAAGCAAGCTTTAGCCCCAGAGCACCAAAGGTTCCTGCAAAGAAGCGCCTTAACCACGCCATCACCGTGGGGGATTCGATGACGTACTGCCTGGCTTTTGCGGCAAATGCGCCGTAGACCACAAACACGACAAACGTCATGAGCATGAACACCAGCGCTAAGCTGATTAAGTACTGCACCGAACCCACCTGATGTACCGGTACGAATTGAGGTAGGAATGCCATGAAAAACACGGAGAGCTTAGGGTTAAGCACATTCAATAACGTACCTTGAACAGCAGTTTTTACGTAGCTCTGCTCTTCAACGTTTTGATCGACCTGAAGCAAACTACCATCTTTTAAAATAGACCAGGCCATATAAAACAAGTACAGCACACCCAGATATTTCACAGCAAGAAAGGCCACCGCGCTGGCGTGAAAAATGGCCGCCAGCCCTAGGACGCTGGCAAGTGCAGCGGGCACAATACCTAAAGTGCAGCCCACAGCAGCAGCGACACTCGCCTTAAAGCCTCGACCCAAACCCACCGCTAGGGTGTAGATAACACCGGTTCCTGGCAGTAGAACAACGATTAACGAGGTCAGTAAAAATTCAATGCTCATGCGGTGACTCTGGTTCGGTAAGTTCGCTGTAACGATACCGTCCCAGATTATCACCGTCACTGCATTAACGAAACCCGAAGCATCAAGATCGAACGAGTTTAACCCTCGTCGCCACCGCGTTCTCTGCGTGGGCCACGCGGGCCGCCGGGTCCAGCACTTGAAGCCACCACTTTACCTTTGAAGCACGCAATGTGTTGATTGAGCTCGGGGCTTCCTGCGTGGTAGTGATAACCAAGTTCAGCATCGTCAGAACCGTTGCATTCATCCAGACTTCCGGCCTCTGCACTTCCGGCCGGCAGCGGCCCGTAAATTCCATAACCATCCATGGCATAGCCCATTAACTCAGGGTGGCCATTTTCGTCTATCCCTGCGCTGTTGCACCCTTCTCTAGCGGTGGCCGCGTGGTAGTGATAACCGTCGTTGGGGTTAACATGCCCCCCACAATCATCAAAGGGTGCCACGGTAACCGCCGACAAAATAGCATCCACAGGGGCTTGTGCCGCAATCTGGAAACCATTTAGCGATATACCTGCAGATGCGCTTAAAGACTGAGGTTGATCTGCGTTTATGGGCGTTACTGGAATCAAAAATTCCAGTTCTAAATCAGCAGTTAATTCAGCCAAATCACACTGCACACAAAAGCCTGCGTACTCAGGACCGACGTTAGGGTTCGCTGCGGCCTGGCAATCTTCCAACGTTTGGGTGACATTTATAGTTCCCTGTGCATCGGCAAATTCCGCCCACGCTGTGCTCGGGTAATCATCCCCATAGATATTCGGTAAATTCAAAAAGAAATCTCCGTCCGCTTCGTACAGAGACTGTCCGTCCAGCCAGATACCCGAATCTTCAGCAGTTGTCGATGTCGTGCTGGGACAAAAGGGCCCAATGTTATCACTCACTTTCTGTAAGCCACTGGTCCGAAGCAAATAGCATTGGGTTTCTGTGCCATCTGATAGCTCGCAATCGACGATCTCGCTACTCGTTAATGCATCAGCTTCAAATTGGCTAAGGTCAAGCACGCCATTAGGTGCTGGGACAACATTGTCGCTTTCGACAATCTGCTCGACACTGCCATTGGCACTGCATCCGACGGTGAGTAGGGTCACACTGAAGAGCCCTAACGCCTGATGTACCGATGATCTGAAAATCCGAACCTTTGCTTTCATTTGCATTTGCGTCCCTGACGTTTGATAGTTGTGCTTGATTGCAGATGCCTTTACACAAAGCAAGGCATCGAAGCGCCAGCTTAGCGCCACAACGGTTCCACACAGGTTCTAATCAGAAAAGCCCTAATTGTTTCCTTAATTCATCCAGTATTCATAAACCGATAATACCTTTGCATGGTCAAAGTCACTTGATTGAGTCACACTAGCAGCATGCATTTGGCAACCCGCTTCCTTATTACCCTCATTCTCTGGTTTGCCGGGCTCTGTGCCGCGGCTCAGTTCGCCAAGATGGGTCTTTTCTTACCTGAACTTCAACAGTTATACCCAACAGCGGAAGCTACAACCGGTTTATTGATCACACTGATCAGTCTTGTTGGGGCAGTGTTTGGTTTGGTGGCGGGTATTTTTGTAGGAAAACTTGGCGCCTATAGAGCATTGGTTATGGGGCTCGTCATCGGCAGTGGCGTATCGTTACTCCAGGCCGTTAGTCAACCACTGTACAGTCTACTTATAACTCGAATACTAGAAGGCATTTCTCATCTGGCGATTGTCATTGCCGCACCTACCCTGATTGCTCAGTACAACACACCGAAGTATCGAGCCACAGCGATGACATTTTGGGGTACGTTTTTTGGTGTGTCTTTTGCCGTGACTGCCTGGCTTGCGTTGCCGCTAGTACATAGCCACGGCATACGGTCGTTATTCTTCCTACATGGAATGATTACCGCGTTAGCCACCTTACTCGTGGTGTTATTCGTTCCAAAAACACCATTAGCTGAAAGTACTGAGAGAGTCTTGCCTTCTGAAACAGCACCCCAACCCGGATGGCAACATTTTTTACAACGACATAAACAAGCGTGGACATCGCCCTTTATTGCAGCGCCCGCCGCGGGCTGGCTGTTTTATACGTTTACATTTGTTGCTTTGCTGGCGCTGTTGCCAAGCCTGGTAGACGCGACACAACGAGCCTTAGTCTCAACGGCCATGCCGCTGGCCAGCATTGTTGCCTCCATGACATTGGGTGTCGTGCTGTTATGGCGATTCACAGCCGTTCAAGTGGTGTTGACAGGGTTTGCTATGGCGATGGCGTTGGTTTTACTGTTGCCTTTTCTTGGGTTCAGCCCGTCACTATCCGTGGCACTCTTTTGTGCGCTGGGCTTAGTTCAAGGTGCCAGCTTCGCCACCATCCCACAACTCAACAACACCGCCAGCGATCAAGCACTGGCGTATGGCGCGCTGGCACAAGCGGGTAACCTCGGCAACTTGATTGGAACCCCACTACTTCTGATGACAGTGAATAACGGCGGCACCGTAGCACTGGTGGTTACCCTTGCGAGTTGCTACGCACTGGGTATCTCCGTACATCTGATATTTGCCAAACAACGAGCGCGGTCGAACGGCTAGCTACCCGCTAGCTCTGTGGCACAAAACCGACAAGACACGCCTCAGGCACTACCGCAACTTGGTCAACACGCGGCCACCCCAAAATTACAATGTTGTTTGTCACACACCGTAATCGGAGACAATGGCGCCATTTTGTGGACTGTTCACCTATCTCTAGAGCTAGTAGTTTGTGGGTTCATCCGGAAAATCAGGCACTTATACCGTGGCCTTGATGCCATTGCGTGTGGCACATTACGTTTTTCGGCCCAACCGCGGTGTGTGTCGCGGTATCATTCGCCATTGAATTGCCACCGCAGGGATCTTAAGAACGTGATAGCAAAATCGGACCTCGTCATTTTGGCCGTATCAAGCTCTCTGCTCGCTGTGGCCGTATACCGCTGGGATCAAAACACTCGCAATGTAGACACCTCTACCGTACTTGCGAACACACGCGTTGAACAAACTGCCACTACTCTGAACACCAACGACACCGTGTTGGATACCGCTGTGACGACAGCAGCCACTCAGGACACGACAACGCCTGTCACAGGGCAAGTGGTTGAAATTCAAGATGCGCCTGCGGTTGCCACGATTGCAGTCGAAACCACCGAACCTGCGCAACCTGAAACACAGTTACTCACTCATGTCGTGCGCTCTGGCGATTCGCTTTCAGAAATTGCTGCACAGTACGACACATCCGTAGGTGAACTGCGCCGTATCAACGGCATCAGCGGCAGCACCATTTTTATCGGACAAGAAATACTGTACCCCAGTAACTAATAGTCAGCCCCTATGAACCCAGGATTCAGTGCTGAGCTTTTTAAAGGCCGCACCGTCGCCATCACGGGCGCGGGTGCGGGTATTGGTTTAAGCGCTGCACGGCTGTTTAGCGAATTAGGTGCCGACGTTATCCTGCATCAGGGGCGTACCGCGCATCAAACGAGCTGGCCGGACAACGTAAAGGCTATGACTTCGGACTTTACAACCGCCGAGGGTCAGCAAGCCTTCGCTGATTTCGTGTGTAGCAACACCAATTCACTGGATGTGCTCATCAACAACGCAGGAACCATGGTGGGGCGTTTTCCGGCCGATTCATTAACCGACAATGAATACCAGCACATTGTGTCGCTTAATCAAGACGCGGTGGTGCGCATTACAAGAGCGCTGATACCACTGCTGAAAGCGGGTTCCACCCGACGGGGTTCCGCTGCGATTGTGAATACGGTATCGATTTCAGCGAGTACCGGTGGTAGCCCGGGCTCATCCATTTATTCAGCAACAAAAGCCTTCGTCTCCACATACACCAAAGCACTGGCACGCGAGCTGGCGCCTGATCAAATTCGTGCAAATGCGCTGTCACCCGGTGTAATCCATACCGACTTCCACGAACGTTATTCATCGGCTGAGAAGTTAGAAAAAACGCGTCAGCAGATACCGCTGCAGCGATTGGGCACGGCTGAAGACTGCGCCCCCGCATTTGTATTTTTAGCCAGTAATGCCCTGTCCGGTTACATCTCGGGTCAGACGTTAGAGATAAACGGCGGGCAGTTTTAACTAACCATCAAAGCGCCGAAGCTTTGATGTAGGTCTTAACAGAAAACCTTAGGTATAGAAGCCTTAGGTCTGGGAACGCCTGCCGACGTACCAGGCAAACAACCCCCCAAAAACTGACAGTGTCACGAGTACCTGGAACCAAACTTCCGAATAAGGTAGTAGAAACCCAAGTACCACCGTGAATACGATACCGACCGCCGTTTGTAATGCCCCGGCGATACCGGATGCCGAAGCAGCCAACGGTGGGTACACATTCATCGCACCAGTGGTCAGGCTAGGCAATGACATGCCGTTGGAGATAGCAATGCAAGCCATAGGAAAAAACAAAGCGCCCGGGGATTTCAGCAGCAACGATAACCAAAAGCCAACAATCCCAATAAGTAATGGAATTTGCCCTAATAGGATCATCCGTTCGGAGCCCAGACGTTCGGACAAGGTCGCTGCAATGGCATTCCCGCTGAGATAACCTACGGCAACGATTATAAACCAGCGTCCAAACGAGGATGCCGATACCTCTCGCACCTCCATCACGAGATATGGCGCACTGCCTAGAAACGAGTAGTAAACACCGACCGAGCCCGCGATCAAAAACGCGTACGCGCGAAATTCACGCATCCCCAGTAGCACGCGGGCTGCTTTGAAAAAAGACACCGATTGCGTATCGGCGTTAACACTGCGCGTCTCTTTCAATGACTTCCACGCGATGAACGCGACCATGGCGCCCACCACACCGAGGATGCCGTACAGATACCGCCAGTCAAATTGATCTGTCACCCAACCGCCGAAGGCGGGACCAAACAACGGCGCCATCATCATGGCCATGGTCATGTAACCAATCATGCTGGCGGCACGATCTTTTGGAAATCGGTCGCGAACGATGGTTCGAGGCAGGAAGGTACACACCGAGCCACCAAACCCTTGTAAAAATCGCCCGAGTAACAAAACCGTCATCGAGCTGGCGGTAGCAGATACAAAACAGCCTAGCGCAAACAACGCCAAGCTGCCGATCATGACGGGTCGACGACCGAAGCGGTCTGCGCAGTAACCCAGGATTGGCTGTGCCACTAACAAAGCCACCATAAAGATGGTGAGCGTGAGTTGCACTAACGCATAGGACACCCCGAACTCACTCATGACCGCGCTATTCGCCGGTAAGACACCATTGATCATGATCGGCCCCACTGCGGCCACCACGACAAGCAGCCATAAGCTCGACAGATCGCGCCAGACACTCTGCTTTGCCATGGGCTCTGTAGGTTTTTCGGTAAGTTCTGGGGCGCGAGGCTTGGGCATCAAGGTAGAATACGCTTTCAATATCGTCACCGCGTCAGAGCACCCTCCACAACAGCTATGCACATTCTTCTCGTTGGGTCTGGCGGCCGAGAGCACGCCATCGCTTGGAAATTAGCCCAGTCGGCTCACGTACAACAGGTCACGGTTGCGCCGGGTAATCCGAATATGCAAAACGAAGCCGGTGTGAGCACGGTCGATATTGCCGCCACAGACCTCGACGCATTACAGAAATTCGCCGAATCGGAAAACGTCGCTATGACGGTGGTGGGCCCGGAAGCACCTTTAGTCCAGGGTCTGGTTGATCAATTCTTAAACGCAGGCTTGCGCGTTATGGGTCCTACGCGAGCCGCCGCAGCGTTAGAAGGCAGTAAAGACTTCGCCAAACAGTTTATGTCCCGCCACGGCATACCAACCGCGCAGTTTGAAACCTTTGATAACTCGGCCGATGCTTTAACCTACCTACAGTCGCACTCTGCGCCGATCGTGATCAAAGCCGATGGTTTGGCCGCAGGTAAAGGCGTGGTGGTTGCCATGACCGATGAGCAAGCTGCAAGCGCTGTGCGGGATATGCTTGACGACGGAGCGCATGGCGCCGCCGGTGCGCGTGTCGTCATTGAAGACTTCCTGGTGGGTGAAGAAGCAAGCTTTATCTGCCTGGTAGATGGCCAAACCGCCCTGCCGTTTGCAACCAGCCAAGACCACAAGGCGCGTGATGAAGGTGATGCGGGGCCCAACACTGGCGGCATGGGCGCTTACTCACCGGCCCCGGTTGTAACAAAAAGCGTGCATGAGAAAGTTATGCAGCGCATCGTAAACCCTACCGTGCAAGGCATGGCAGCCGATGGCAAACCATTCACCGGCTTCTTGTATGTGGGGTTGATGATTGATGCGAATGGTGACCCCTACGTCATTGAATACAACGTGCGCTTAGGCGACCCCGAAACACAGCCGCTTATGATGCGCTTGGACAGCGATTTAATGGAGCTCTTCAACGCAACCGTTGACGGCGCATTAGCCGATGCCAGCGCTGATTGGTCTGACGATGCCGCCTTGGGTGTGGTGTTAGCCGCCGGTGAATACCCAGCCGGTAGCAGCCGCGGAGAAGTGATTACAGGCCTGGCCGAGGCGGACGCAACCGGTGCCAAAGTTTTCCACGCCGGAACCCAACTTGACGATGCAGGCAATACGGTGACGGCCGGTGGACGTGTACTGTGCGTCACAGCCCGTGGGGCAACCATAGTTGACGCAAAGAGCAAAGCTGATGCAGCCGCCGAACTGATTCACTGGCCAAATGTGCACTGGCGACGAGACATTGGTTACCGTGCAGTTGCCAGACTACAGTCCGCATCGACGTCATCGAACGGATAATCGCTGAGCCATGTCGTTAAGCCCAATACCGGTCTTTGTGGTTTCACTGAAAAAAGATACGGATAGGCGCGCCGTTATTGCGGAGCGTCTGGCTGCGCTAGACATAGAATTTGCATTTTTCGATGCATTCAATGCGAAAGAGGACCTGCATACCTTAAGCGCTGATGAAGTGTATGTAGATCCTAAAAAACACATCAGCCCGCCGGAGTACGGATGCTCTTTATCGCACGCGTTTTTATATAAAAAACTGGTCAACGAACAAATTGCACACGCGTTAATCCTTGAAGATGACGCCATACCCCTACCGGAACTTGCAACGTTTCTGCAGACACAAAGCTACCTAAAAGCACCGTTAATGACCCTGTATCACGGCCGTTCGTACGTAAAACCCGGTGTCAGTATTCCGTTGTTTGATGAGGTCGTCGCGCGACCACTGAACCTGAATTGCAGCCATACCGTGGCCTACACCCTGAATCTGGAAGCTGCCAAACAGCTCATGCACGCCACATCCCCAGTTACCGATATACCCGACTGGCCGATGGAGATCGCCGACCTGGGTGCCTGCATTGTTCGACCGGTATTGGTGCAGCATCCACCGCACGAACAAGGCTCAGGCTTGGCCATTGAACGACGCCGCAAACCGAAATCGCTGAAGCGCTACTTAACCAAAGCGCACTATCGGCGTAAGTGGCGCCGACGCCGTTCCGAGCGCATCGAACCGCAACTGCTGCCCGCCGACTACCCCTTGGATTCGTTGTGAAAAAACTGAATCGCAAATTTCGTTTATACCGCCAAACCATCGGCTTAAAAGCCACGTTCAGCGTTTTGGGTAGCTGGTTGCGCGGCGACGTACAACTACGAGAGGTCGCCCTGCCCGGCTGGCAACACCCCGTGGGGTTACGGCTACCGACCTCCGACATCCAGGTGGTTAAACAGGTTTTTAAAACCGAAGAATACGAATTTGAAACGCACCAGGACCCAAAAGTAATCGTTGATGCCGGCGCCAATATCGGGCTTGCGGCTATTTGGTTTACGCATCGTTTTCCCGATGCAAAAATTATTGCGGTCGAACCTGAACGCGGCAATTTTGAATTGCTAAAACACAACGTGGCTCCCTACCCCAACATTACAGCGGTACAAGCTGCGTTGTGGGATAAGGAAGGCTCGATCGAAGTGCGCGATGTCGGTGTGGGCAATTGGGGCTTTATGACCGGCAACCAGGATGCACCCGATTCCACGTTAAGCGGTACTACCGTCAGCGAAGTCGAAGCGGTCACTGTGCAAACCTTAATGCAGCGGTACAACCTTGCGCATATCGATCTACTAAAGATGGACATTGAAGGCGCCGAATTGGAAGTATTTCAAACCAGCGCTGCGTGGCTGGATAAAGTAGGCGCGATGATTGTTGAATTGCATGAAGGGATGAAACCTGGCTGCACAGAGAGCTTTCGCGAGGGCAGTCGCGGCTTTGATGCCGAATGGATGCAAGGTGAAAACGTTTATCTCACTCGCGATGGTGTACTGGTTCCACCTAACCGAACTTTTTCTCATTCAAGAGCGCTTCCCGCATGAGTTTGCTTCGTTTCTACTTTAATAAACTAACCGGTAAGCGTTCTGTTTTTAATTTCACGTTACTCGGGGAAACCGTTCGACTGGGTATTGCTGCACCACGTGAAATTCGCCGAGCCAAAGAGATCGGTACTGAGACTGAGTTAGTGGAGTTAATGCGCCGCACGGTAACCAGCGGCGACACCATCTTTGATATCGGCGCAAACATCGGCTTGATCAGTTTGTTGCTGGCAAAACACGACAATGGATTGGATTCTACGGTTCACTGTTTTGAGCCTGAGCCACGTAATTTTAAGCAGCTGAACCAAAATATTGAGCACAACGAACTGATCGGCCGCCTGCATGCGCATCAATTGGCACTAGGGGCAACTGACGGCGAAGTGGAACTGCACATTCGCGGTACCGAAGGCGAAGGTCGGCACTCCATTGCTACCAGCAAAGGCGCAACCGATGCCATTACTGTGAAGCTTCAAACCATGGCGGCTTTCAGTGAACAACACAATGTGCGTCCTGACATTATAAAAATCGATGTTGAAGGTGCGGAAGGGCAAGTGCTCGCGGGGATGGAACCGCTAATCGCCTTAGGTGCACCCACTCATATCTTTTTAGAAATTCACCCTAAAGGCGAAGGCGAGTTTATGCCAGACGGCACGACCACCATTGAGTCGTGGTTAACCGAACGTGGATACACCTTATCGTGGAAAAATAAACGCGGCTCAGGTGAGCATTGCCACTTTACGTTAACCACCACAACTCGCGAGTACATGGATACGCCAGCGTGAACAAAGGCACCGCGCCAGCTGCGGAACCCAACAACCGTAGCAGTAATAACGGCATTCCCCGCGTTGATGCACCGGTGGCTTCTGACATTGTCTTAACCACCTACTTCACAGGCAAACCCGATCCACAGGCCAGCAGTAAGCGCAAAACCAACCTCATCAAACACGCAAAAACGTGGCTACGCAGCCGACGCGGCGGTGCCGTATCAGAAATCCCGGGGGTGGCGGGCCCGGATGAATTTCGGCGTATTGAAGTGTGGTATCGCAGTTTGCAAGCGGTTGGGTGTCACGCCGTCATTTTTCACGATGAACTCAGTGACGGATTCACACAGCAATGGCAAAACGAGCACGTACGATTTGAACACTACGCTTTGCAAACCCCACGTTCGGTTAACGATGAACGTTACCAGTGCTACTACCAATTTTTAGAACGTCATCCTGAGGTGCAACGCATCTTTATGATGGATTTGTTTGATATCGAGTTTTTTAAAAACCCATTCACGCTGTTCGACGATGAGCAATTTGATATTTACTGCGGCGGCGATGCGGACCAATACAACAATCAATTAAACCGGGAGAAAATGCTTAAAGCGTTTGGCGAACCTCACTATGAGGACCAGATTAAACTGAACGCAGGCATTCTGGGTGGGCGACGCGATGTCATCATGCCGTTACTGGAAACGATGATGGCCGTGTTTGATGGATTAACAGAGCGTGGCGAGTTGTTTAACTTGAACATGCCGATCTTTAACAAGTGTGTGTACGATCACCACAACGCTGATCGCATCATGACCGGCTACCCACTAAACAGCCGGTTTAAAAAATACGAGCGCACGGGCAACTTTGCGTTGCGGCATAAGTAGTCCCGCTGCCATGCTGGTTACCTGCGCCACCGACAATTACTGGCCTTTACTGCAACCGCTACTGATTTCGCACCATCACACAAACCCGTCACACACCTTGCATGTGCACGCGATCGACTGGCCGGATGAGTTACGAAAATCGGCAACGGCGACATTTCCGTATGCAACGTTTCACGCCTGCCAGGCACCGGATATCAATGAGCCATTAGAACAACTTGGCCCCGTGCCTCGAAGTGCCGCTATCCTGAAACTTAAAGTCAAGCTGCTAAAGGATCACTACGACGAAACCACCACGCCGGTGATTTGGGTAGACGCCGACACGCTGTTACTTAAACCTATTGAACCATTGCTTGAGCGCGTTAATGCTGATGGGGATTTTGCAGTTACCTACCGGAAAAACAAGCGCAATCACGCGAAGTTTGCTGTAGCCGTTCTATGCTTTACGCGCACCGAAGCAGCCAAACGCTTACTCTCAGAGTATGCAACCAGTACCTTGCAATCCGATGGTTTAGTTAAGAAATCATCAACCGATGGCGTGGCCTGGTTTCACGATCAGTTGGCTTTGTGGCAATGCTACGCCAAGCAAAGCCGATGGTGGTTTGGCTTAGCGAAACCCAATGGCGCACGCCTGGTTGCGCTGACCGATGCTGAGCACGCCATTGATGGTCAAACCGATGCGATTTTCGTGAGCCGACGTGACGGTGTGTTTGATCTTGAACACATGCAAGCGGTTCTACAGGAACGCGGCTTTAGCTCACCCTAACCCACTTGGCACATCGGCAAACCGATTGTGACAAGTGAGTCGGGTGAACATACTGTTTTAGGGTGATACTTCTTTGGGTTTATTTACACCCAGAGGCAACAGCTTCTTAACGCTTCATCGCATCGAAGAATTCATTGTTGGTCTTGGTTTGTTGCAGGCGGCCCAATAAGAATTCCATCGCCTCAATTTCATCCATCGCGTGAATGAACTTGCGCAAAATCCAAACTTTCTGGAGTTCTTCCTGATCCATCATGAGCTCTTCACGGCGGGTACCGGAGCGATTGATGTTGATAGCAGGGAATACGCGCTTCTCAGCGATACGACGGTCTAAGTGCAGCTCCATATTACCGGTGCCTTTAAATTCTTCATAAATCACTTCGTCCATCTTCGAGCCGGTATCAATCAGGGCTGTGGCGACAATGGTCAGGCTGCCACCTTCTTCGATGTTTCGAGCGGCACCGAAAAAGCGTTTTGGTCGATGCAAGGCGTTAGCGTCTACACCACCGGTTAATACCTTGCCCGATGACGGCACGACGGTGTTGTAGGCACGGGCTAAACGCGTGATGGAATCCAGCAGAATCACGACATCTTTTTTGTGTTCAACCAGGCGCTTGGCTTTCTCGATGACCATTTCAGCAACTTGCACGTGACGGCTGGCAGGCTCGTCAAAGGTACTGGAGATGACCTCGCCTTTTACCATGCGCTGCATCTCCGTCACTTCTTCAGGCCGCTCATCAATCAACAAGACGATGAGATGACATTCCGGGTGATTAGCGGCAATACTTTGCGCCACATTTTGCAGCATGAGGGTTTTACCGGCTTTGGGTGGCGATACCAACAGCCCTCGCTGACCTTTACCGATGGGAGCTGCGATATCAATGATTCGAGCAGTAATGTCTTCGGTACTGCCGTTACCCAATTCCATGGTTAAACGCTCGTTACAATGCAGCGGTGTTAAGTTTTCAAAAAGAACCTTATTTTTGGCTTGCTCTGGCGGGCCAAAATTAATTTCGTCTACTTTCAACAGAGCAAAGTAACGCTCGCCTTCTTTGGGTGGACGAATCTTGCCCTCAACCGTGTCACCGGTGCGTAGAGAGAAACGACGAATTTGGCTGGGCGATACGTAAATATCGTCCGGGCCCGCCAGGTATGAACTGTCGGACGAACGCAAGAAGCCGAAGCCGTCTTGCAGTATTTCAACCACGCCGCCACCGAAAATATCTTCTCCTTTACGCGAGTGTTGCTTAAGGATGGCGAAGATCATGTCTTGCTTGCGCTGACGCGCAATGTTGTCGATGCCGATGGACTGAGCCAGCTCAATGAGCTCAGTGGGGTTCATTTTTTTAAGGTCAGTAAGGTTCATTGACATGAGAAAGTACTCGGCGCGAATGCGCTTGTGCGTGCACGCGAATGCGTGGCTTATGTGTTTCTGGTGGGAGTCTTAATTCAGAAGAGGCAGCAAAGCTCGGACAGCGTTGCCTGCAAGTCATTCAATACTGATACGTTAGCACGCCAGTCAGCTGACGTCTACTCAATCCATGCTTAGAGCGCAATATTTACCGGATGTGGCGCTTTGAAGACGATGACAACCCGCCTCGCCGGGCGCGGGCGGGTTATCCGCACAGCCGCCTAGACGGCCTTGTCGAGCATCTCAGTCAGTTGAGCTCGAGACAGAGCGCCCTGGGATGTTTTATCCACCGTGCCGTTTTTGAACACCATCAGGGTGGGCAACGCACGCACCCCGTAACGAGCTGCAGAATTCGGGTTTGAAGCGATATCAACACTGACAATCTTGACCCGACCGGCGTAATCAGGGGCCACCTCGTCCAGAACGGTGCTGAGTGCCTTGCACGGGCTGCAGGTTTCAGCCCAGTAGTCCACTAAAACAGGCACATCCGACTGTAAAACCTCAGAATCGAAGGTAGCGTCTGTAATCGCGGTAATATGGTTACTCATAACTCAATGCACCTCCTCAGTGCCTAAGCGTAATCGGTTAGAAGTTTGACTACGCATGTTACTCGGTGAGGCTTCCGACATCACCGAGTGTCATACCCAAAAATGTAGCAAGCCATGACCATAGATTCTGACGCAACCACGGCGTTCAGCCAACTGCCCCTTCCGCCCCTGCTGCTACAAGCGGTAGAAGAGTTGGGCTTTGAAAACTGCACGGAAATTCAAGCGCTCACCCTGCCCGCCATTGCTGAGGGCCACGACATTGCTGCCCAGGCCCAAACCGGTACCGGGAAGACCGCCGCGTTCCTGCTCGGCAGCTTTGCCCGGTTGCTGGAAAACGATGGCGGCGAACGACAACAGAATCAACCCCGAATGTTGGTGTTAGCGCCAACCCGTGAATTAGCCATACAAATCAAAAAGGACGCGGATGCGTTGGGTAAGCACACCGGCCTTAAATCTATGGTCGCATACGGTGGCGTCGATTATGAGAAACAGCGAAAAGAGTTAGCTGATGGCGTGGACATAGTCATCGGCACGCCCGGACGACTCATTGACTACTTCAAACAAAAAGTCTTTAACTTGAAGCGCTTAGAGATCTGCGTCCTGGACGAAGCTGATCGCATGTTTGATCTGGGCTTCATTGCCGATATCCGTTTTCTACTCCGTCGCATGCCCGAGCCTGAAAATCGCACCAGTATGTTGTTCTCGGCCACCTTGTCACACCGCGTCATGGAATTGGCGTACGAGCATATGAATAACCCGGTTGCTATCAAAACCGAAGCGCGTAACGTCACGGCTGACGGAGTTCGGCAAGCCCTCTATCACCCAGCCTCGGACGAAAAAATTCCGCTGCTGTTGGGGCTGATTCAATCCAAAAAGCCCGAGCGTGCCATCGTGTTTGTAAACACCAAACGCGTGGCAGAAAAAGTCGATGCGTATCTCACGGGCAACGGCGTTGCCTGCGGTACGCTCTCTGGAGACGTCAGACAAAAGAAGCGGCAGAAAATTCTTAATGAATTTACCTCGGGTAATTTATCCGCCCTGATCGCTACCGATGTGGCCGCGCGGGGGTTGCACATTGATGATGTAACCCACGTGTTCAATTACGATTTGCCACAACACGCCGAAGACTATGTGCACCGCATCGGCCGAACCGCACGGGCCGGCACTCAGGGCGAAGCCGTGAGCTTCGTCTGTGAGGAGTACGCGTTTTCCCTGCCGGAGATACAGGAATACATCGGACAAAGTATCCCGACCGAAGCCATCACCGATGAGATGCTGGTCGAGCCCCAAAAACCGGTTTGGGGTGATCGAAGTGACCGCGTTCAACCGCGTAATGGTAAGGGCGCAGGCCCAGGCGGACGTGGCGGACGCCGCAGCGGAGGTGGTGGTCGTCACCGCGGTGGTTCAAAGCCGCGCGGCAGGCAACAAGGCTCTAATAGCTCGCCAGATACTTCGGCGACCGGGCCTGCAACTGCATCTACGACCGCATCTTCAACCACTGGCGGCGCCCCGCCACACGCCGATGCAAACAGCACCTCGGCACCCAAAAAACGCAGGCGGCGCCGGCGCAAGCCAAAGCCCGCTGGCGATAAGCCCGCCGGCGAGTCCAGCTAATTAGATAAGAGTCTTTTCTCAGGCGCGAAACGTGCGGGGGTGAGTTCTTTTATAATTCACAGCCCGCGACGTACTCTTGGAGTACTTCGGTGCCCGGTGACCGTCTTTGCCGGGTGCGTACTAACAGACAGTAAGCAACTATGAACGCACTACAGCAAGCCCGCCAAAATATGATCGAGCAGCAGGTCCGCCCCTGGGACGTACTGGACCAGCGAGTTCTGGATGTCCTGGCCGACATTCCGCGCGATCAGTTTGTAGCTGAAGCGCATCGGGGCCTCGCCTATAGCGATTACCAGCTGCCTATTGGATTTGGTCAAACGCTGTTCAAACCGACTCTGGACGGTCGGCTTTTACAATCACTGGCACTTGATCCTACCGATACCGTGTTGGATATCGGAACCGGTTCTGGATATTTAACGGCCTGCATGGCGCGCTTGGCGCACCACTGCGACAGCCTGGAAATTCATCCTGAGTTGCACGCCAAAGCAAAATTACAGTTAGAACAACTGAACGTCAGCAACGTTTCACTGCATTTACAGGATGCGGCCGACACCTGGGATGCGCGCGATGAATACGATGCCATTGCCTTCGGAGGCTCCCTGCAAGCGATTCCAGAATTTTATAAGCACAAGTTAGCGATTGGTGGGCGACTGTTTGCCGTACTCGGCGACCCGTCCGAGCCCACCATGGAAGCGGTGGTTATGACCCGCCTGTCCGAATCTGAATGGACTATCGATAGCCTATTTGAGACCCAAGTTGATCCATTAATCAATTTTTCAGTAACAGAAAAGGCATTTGTGTTCTAAATAAAACCTATGACAATTCGACTGGCTCCACTCTCCGCTAGCCTCAAGGCTGTTAAAACCCGCTACATCCGAGCAGGTGTAGTCGCAGCAGCGCTATTGGCTCCGTTCGCTGCTAACGCAACTGACCTGGCTGATATTTACCAGCTTGCAAAGCAGAACGACCCCACGCTGCAGGCAGCCATAGCGAACCATGAAGCCGCCACGCAGCAGTTACCGCTTGCTCGATCTGCCTTCAGGCCACAGGTCAATTTAGGTTTTGATGCCAGTCTGAACGATGTAAACGACGACCTTAGCGCCACATTCAACTCCACGCGCTTAACCTTAAGCATCAGTCAATCCATTTACCATCGCAGTAACGCTGCTCTGCTGGATCAGGCAGAGTTCGGCGTTAGAGTAGCCGACGCAAATTTAGAAGCGGCCAGACAGCAACTGATTGTGCGTGTAGCGGATGCCTATTTTGGTGTTCTAAGGGCTGAGGCAACACTGGCGTTTAGCCAAGCCGAGTTACAGGCAATCGGCCGTCAAAAAGATCAGGCCGAAAAGCGCTTCGACGTGGGGCTGGCTACCGTGATCGATGTGCGAGAGGCTCAAGCCCAATTCGATTTGGCGATTGCTCAAGAAGTTGCAGCGCAGAACAGTCTGTCTACAGCGTTGGAGGCCTTGCGTTTGATCAGTGGCTCCACGGCCGATACCCTGGATCAGCTAAAGAACGATATTCCTCTCGTCTCACCCGAACCTGCCAACATTGACGAATGGGTTCAACTGGCTACCGACCAGAATCTGACTTTGGCTACCACAAGACTTCAACTGCAGACCGCTGGTGTACTGGTGGCTGCTGAGCGCGGTGCAAGCTATCCCACGGTTGACATCCTTGCCATTGGCTCTTCCAGCACCACAGATCAGACAGGTCGCAGCGACATAGACGCAGGAGAGCTGCGTTTGGAAGTGCGTATGCCGCTGTTTACCGGGGGCCGTATTAAGTCGCAAGTGGCAAGAGCGAAAGCCGAAGTTACCGCGGCACAAGCTCAACTAAAGCAACAGGAATTGGCCACCACGAAACAGGCGCGCGATGCATACCGCGGTGTTCTGACCAACATCAGTCGCGTACGGGCGTTGCGGCAAGCACTGGACAGCACGCAAAAGTCCGCTGAAGCAACCGATGCGGGTTTTCGCGCGGGCACAAGAACCTCAGTAGACGTGCTGCGTGCCTTACGCGATACGTTTGGCGCTCGCACAGACTACGTCAACGCTCGCTACGACTACGTGCTGAACACGCTAAACCTGAAATCAGCTGCCGGTACGCTGGGCGAACAAGATTTGATGGCCATCAACGCCCTACTTGAAAAACCCACCGAGTAACGTAGCGCCGGCAAGGGCGCCCGACAGGCCACTGGCGTTTAAAGCAACGTCTTACTGGCAACCGAAGTATTGGCCCATTTGGTTAGCGCTCGGTGTGCTATGGCTGATTGCACGCTTACCCTTTGATACTGCGTTGGCTATCGGGCGCGCAATTGGCACAGGCTTTCTGCACCTGGTGCCCAAACGCAAACGCGCAACACAAACGAATATCCAACTCGCGTTCCCTGAGCTAACACCCGCCGAGCAAAGCCTTCGCCTTAAGGCGGTGTACCGTAACGTGGGAATGACACTGATCGAAACCGCATGGTTGTGGTTTCGGGGCACCGAAGCCATAGACAATCGCTTCAGTGTGTCAGGGACTGAGCACCTGAATCAGGCGCTGGCCAGCGACTCGGGTGTGATCCTGCTGCAAGCGCACTTTTCAACATTGGAAATTGCCGGTGGCTACGTGGGGCCGCGTTGGCCTATTTCAGCCGTTTACGACCCTCCGAAAAATCCGTTTGTCGCTGATTGGCTCGTAGCACAGCGCCGTCGACGAATTGATCGCATGATTGATAACAAAAATATTCGCGATATGATTCGGCAACTGAAACGCGGTCATACCGTATGGTATTCGCCGGATCAATGCGTTAGTGCTTCCCAGGGCGGCATACCCAGTCAGTATTTTTCGCAACCCGTGCTTACATCCAACGGCACTGCACGCATAGCTCGCATGACCGGCGCCAGCGTTATTCCCATGATTCCTACTCGCAGCGATGACGGACGCCGCTACCACATTGAATACTGCGCCCCGCTGACACTGGACGTATCCGACGAACAGGCGTGCACACAAGCGATCAATGATTTATTCGAATCGCAAGTGAAGCGCTACCCCGAGCAGTACCTGTGGTTACACAAACGGTTCAAGCCACCGCCGGGTGAGCCAAACCCTTACGTGCAGTGAGCGAATCAAACCAACAATTTTCGGCGGGCTCAACACACAACAGACAGCCCGGTTGGCGATACCAAGTATTGATTCACTTGGCAGCGATACCTTTGTTGCTGCATGCGAGCGTCACCGCCTTGCGTGTCAAGAGCGCTCGCTTTTTTCTGCAACGGCTAGGGCTGGGGCCTAAAAAGCTATGCTCGGCTGACTCTCAGGCGCATGCAATGGCGCACGCAGCTGCGTCCGCAACTGCGTCCGCAACTGCGTCCGCAACCCTACACTGGTGGCACGCCGCCTCGGTGGGTGAGGTACAAACAATCTGGCCACTGCTTTTTGCGTTTATTGAACGCGAAAGCCGACATAATCCAAAGGCGCGCTGGGTCGTTACCACCAATACAACCACAGGCTTCGACGTACTCAGCCAACGCCTGGAACAGACTCACCTGTCGGCTGTGGTGACTCATGCTTACTGCCCTATCGACACACCGGGTGCGGTCAGTCGGTTTATCGAACGCGTAAAGCCAAGCCGCTGCGTCGTGACTGAAACCGAAGTTTGGCCGAACTGGTATTGCGCTCTAGCCAGTCAGAGGATTCCCGTCACGCTGGTCAACGCGCGAGTAACTCAAAAAACCCTTGCCACCGTCACCCCCGCGCACAAATTGCAGCGTGCGCTACGCCCGGCCTACCAGGCAGCACTGGCCAACGCACGTGTATTGACTCGAAGTTCGGACGACGCCAGCGGGTTCATAAGACTGGGCGCAGATCCCAACCTTACTCAGGTGATCGGTGACTTAAAGTTTGCAGACAATCGCCCCGCTGATTGCGAATCGCCACTCAGCAACAACCCTGAAATTACCGCGTACTGCGTTGCGGCATCCACTCACGAACCTGAGGAAATGTGGTTAGCGGAACAGTGGATGGCACAAAGCGATTCGGGGCTATTGGTTGTGGTGCCGCGCCATGTGAAGCGGGCCGAAGCCCTGCAGAAAACGCTCCAGCAACGCTACGGCAACGCCACAGCTCAGCGCCGCAGTGAAGGCGGCTATCCCGAAGCGCATCACCGTCTCTATGTGGCAGACACCATCGGAGAACTGCACAACTGGTACGCCGGTGCCGCGGCAGCTTTTGTTGGAGGCTCATTAATCGAGCGTGGTGGCCACAACGTGCTGGAACCCTATTTCCACGGCGTTCCGGTAGTGACCGGAATTCACACCCAAAATTTTACGCAAGCGGTTCAATGGCTGTCTGTGCGCGACGCCATTACGGTGGTTGACAGCGCAGAACACGTAATCGGTTCGATGCTTGCGTTACAGCTTGCACCGAAGGTGGTAACACCGGTCAAGCCCCATGATCTGATCACGGATTATTTGACTCAACTGACCCAACCAGACGTTGCATAAGGACTGGGACCATGAGCGTTGTAGCAGATTTACTCGCGAGCGTTTTCGAACGCCGCTACCGCCCCTTATCGAAAATCGATACCGATAGCCGCCGCATTGAAGATTTAGCCGATATCCTGATTGGTAACCCGGGTGAAGGCTCAGGCATTGAAATCGCCACGAAAATCCTTGACCGATTTGACCAGATGAATGACGACGAGAAGCGTCAATTTTTTAGCCATCTGTGCCACAACATGGACATTGACGCCACCACCGTAGAGACCACACTCAACGCCTATCGCCGCCGGACATCAGCGGCCACTTATCAGGACTTTATTAAAGCGGTTGATCCAGACAGGCGTAAGTTCATTCGCCGTGTTAACCAAGTACCCGGCGCCACGGAAAAGCTTGTAGCGATGCGTGCAGAACTGTTGCGGTTGAAGGGCCGTGATAGCGAATTAGACCCTTTGGATCTCGACTTCCAAAGCCTCTTTGACGCATGGTTTAATCGCGGGTTTTTGGTCATGCGGCCCATTACCTGGGAAACCCCAGCGCACATTTTAGAAAAAATTATCGCCTATGAAGCGGTGCACGCCATTGATAGCTGGGATGCACTGCGCAGCCGCCTGCAACCCGAAGACAGACGCTGCTTTGCGTTTTTTCATCTGTCCATGCCCGATGAACCGCTGATCTTTGTGGAAGTCGCATTAACTTCGCAAACACCACAATCCATTGATTCAGTGCTCACGGCGAACAGAGACACTTTGGATCCGCAGTCGGCGACCACGGCCGTGTTTTATTCCATTTCCAATTGCCAAAAAGGCTTGGCGAAGATTTCGTTTGGTAACTTTCTGATTAAACAAGTCGCCAGAGATTTAGCCGCTGAACTGCCTAATCTAACCAACTTTGTCACGCTGTCGCCCATTCCACGGTTGGTCAGTTGGTTTGAAAAACTGAACCTGCCTTATAAAACATTGGGTGAGCAGACATTGCGGGAATTAACCGCTCACTATTTTATTAACGTAAAGCATGCCGACGGAAAGCCCTACGACCCAGTGGCGCGCTTTCATTTGGGCAACGGCGCTGAAGTGCACGCAATCCACGCAAACGCTGATTTATCAGAAAACGGACTGAAACAATCCAATGGTTTGATGGTGAACTACCGCTATGTATTGGATTCGGTAGCAGAAAACCACGAACGCTTTGCTAACGACAGTATGGTGGTAGCCGATGAGTCATTACATGACTTGGCCGCACGAGTTACCGACCAAATTACCAACCCTGAAAACACGGAAAAAGCCTCTTAAACGCGGCTTTTTCCGTGTGCACCATCCAGGACTGTTTGCCAGGCAATTTCCAAAAGAGCCGAATTGTGCTTATCGGCAATCTTTAATAACGATCGCTGCAATCGGCTGAGCACTTTGTGCTGCCAGTCTTGTTGATTCGGGTCTTTAAGCGTTGCTCGATCAAAGTCCAGTAAAGCAACCGTTGATTGACCTACCAGGGCTCGGCCCTCGTTTACCAAAATGTTGTGGGCATTAAGATCGGCATGGCACACACCGTGACGATGAAACGATCGAATGGTTAAACCCACCTGATGCCATAGATCGGGGGTCATGTTGTCTTGAATAAACGCTTCGGCCAACGTTTGGCCCGGTACTCGGTAGGTAATCAAGCTACCGCTGTAACTTGCACCGGTTCGGATTACTTCGGCCGCGTAAGGCCTGGGAGCGGGTAATTCCAGAGCGTTCAAGTGCACCAGCACCGACAGCTCGTGGAACGGCCTTGCGCTATGTAAGCCGGTCCACAAGTAACGGTCTTCCGATACTTTACTCACGTACCCGCCACGCTTGTAGTGCCGCAACACCAGCTCGGTGTTGTCCAACTGCAGAAAATGCGTGTTGCCACGCCCGGCGCTGGCAACACCCACAATGGCGTTGGCATCTTGCAACCACTGGTCATTAAAAAAATGGTGATTAAACGCTGGCTGCGCATCCCGCACGTGCTGCCAGTAACGATCGGCCTGGGTGTCACCCAGGGCGATGATGCTTTGTTGACCTAACCACATGGCGTAACCACCGCCCGTAAACGTTAGTTAGCTTTCGTTCGAGGAGGTGGAGGCATCCACTAGCTTAAACTGCGTTCCACAGTACGAGCAGCTTGCCGTTGGGGTGTCTTCTAATGGAATATAAACCTTCGGGTGCCCATCCCATAAAGTGGTGTTAGGTGGCGGACAATGCATAGGCAGCTGATCACGGGTTACCAGCACGACGCCTTCTGAATCAGTCTCTTTCATAAAGTCACAACAAATGGTTAGTCGGGTTTTCGCAAAACCCGTTTGATGGCTTGTGCCCACAAACGAGCTTCGCTAGCCCTGCGCCTATTGCTAGCCGCCTGGACCGTTTTCATATTATCTGTTAATTCCACCCGTTCAGGGCGTCCGGTGGCGAATGCCAACCGAGTAAATTGACCGCGCAAAGCAAATTCCGACGCCGTTTCTGCATCATGGTTCAGCCTTCACGGCGTGATCCGCGGGCCTAGGAAGCCAGCGCGCTCATCAACAGCCACCCCACCGTCGGTGAATTTGTCAATCCGGCAAGGTTTCAGGTTTGCCTAAGTATGGGGTTTCTGTGATCTCAGCCCTATCTTCTTAAGGTAGTCAGGCACCGAGAAACTGCAGCGATCCGCTATTATTGACCCATGACAGCCGTAAAGTCCAAAGACCAGCTAGAACTTGACCAGATTTCTGTAACGCTGGGCAATACGCCCGTCGTAAAAGGTGTCTCGTTCCGGCTCAAAGAAGGCGAAATAGGCTGTCTGCTTGGCCCCAGCGGCTGCGGCAAAACCACTCTGCTGCGCACCATCGCTGGGTTTCAGGCGCCCACCGAAGGCACCGTGCACATTGCGGGCAGTTTAATGGCCACACCTGAGCATCAAACCAGCCCCGAGCATCGACGGGTTGGCATGGTATTCCAGGACCTTGCGCTGTTTCCGCACATCAACGTTCGCAAAAACGTGGCATTTGGTATGCGGCGCGCGAAAAAATCGGTCGTTAATGAACGGGTGGACGAGCTACTCGAATTAGTCGGGCTGCAGGACTACGCCAACAGTTACCCACATCAGTTATCCGGTGGGCAACAACAGCGTGTGGCCTTGGTACGCGCCATGGCGCCACGGCCTCCTGTGATGCTGTTGGATGAGCCCTTCAGCAGCCAGGACACAGAACGGCGCGTGCAGCTAGCTCACGAAGTGCGTGAAATACTCAAACACGACGGTATCACGGCCATGCTGGTGACGCACGATCAGTACGAAGCCTTTGCGATCGCTGACCACATCGGTGTGGTACGAGACGGCGGATTATGTCAGTGGGATAACGCATTCGATCTTTACCACAAACCACAAGATCGCTTCGTAGCGGACTTTATCGGTGAAGGCGTATTTGTATGCGGTAACACCCTGGAAAATAATCGCATCCAAACCGAACTCGGAATTATTGAAGGGGAGCTGTCAAATCGATTTAAGGTTGGTACGCAAATAGAGTTGCTGGTTCGCCCTGATGACATACTGCACGACGACACCAGCCCTACTCGAGCTACCGTTATTGCAAAAGATTTCCGCGGTGCAGATCATTTGTACACCTTACGAATGCCCGGGAGCACGCGCCTACTGTGCCTCGCCCCGTCTCATTTAAACCATGCTGTGGGTGAAGAATTCGGCGTGCGTTTAAAGCTGGATCATTTGATGATTTTCGAACAACAAAGATCATAATCATTGCGCTCAGACCTGACACTGTGGCTGGCTAATCAGTACTACACCAAGCTGGTTGGCAGGGTTGTACCCGCAAGTTGGTACGCAAAAAAGCCCCCGGCCACCCGTGAACTGTCCTTACCGAAACACACGCCACATTTGGAGATCGTCAGCCATTGCTGGCAGTACGCTCACCTCGCTGTTTATCAGTTCAGTTCTTTAGTGCGGCACCCACCCACCGAACTGACAGTAACTCATACCCTATTCCATGCCGACAGCGATCAACAAACAACGAAACTAGCTGCAGACTTCGCCGCGATAGACACCCCCAATGTCACCTGGCGTTCAATCGCGTTGCCTAAAGCAGATCTATTTCGTCGTGCAATTGGACGAAACCAAGCAGCAAAATCCACAAGTGCCGACTGGGTGTGGTTTGCCGATTGCGATTTGATTTTTGATCGTAACTGCCTGGACAGCCTGGCCGTGCATTTAAAGTCAAAGCAAGCGGGCTTACTGTTTCCAAGCCAGGAACGCATTACCGAACTTTTACCACCGGATCACCCATGGGTAACGCAAAGCCTTGAGCAACCCTTACCTGTAGATGTTGATACAAACCAGTTCCATCACAACGACATCACGAAAGCGAAAGGTGCGTTTCAAATTGTGCACGGCGACGTTGCCCGTACGATGGGGTATTGCGACGGGCTTGCGCTTTACCAACAGCCGGATACTCGCTGGCGTAAAACCTACGAAGATACCGTGTTTAGAAACCTACTCGGGCATGAAGGGGTGCCCGTACCTATCGATAATCTTTTACGAATCCGGCACAGCGCAAAAGGACGCTACAAAAACAACTCAGCCATAAGTGATGTGAGAACAGAACTGCGCAAACGCCAGAAGAGCAGCTAGCTTAAATTTTAGCCACCAGACAGCAGTTGAGTGTTTCCACCCGCGGCGGTGGTGTCCACACAAAGATGTCGCTCGTTCGTGCACAGTGCACTCATGTTGTTGGTGGCTATTAATGGCACAACCGGACCCGGTCTCGCTGCTAACGCTCGCTTTGCCTTCTGAAGATCACTTACTTCAGACCAAAGCGCAACGGCGGCAAACCCATTGAGTGTGCGCAAAGCGTCGCGATTCAAGAACATCGCCACGGTGGTTTCCCTTTGCAGCCCCGGTGCGACACCCACCGCTTTACAACCAGCTTGTTCGGCAATAACCATCTGCTGATGTACATCATCAATGGTAGGGCCTAAACACAATATGGTACCTCTGGGGTGCGTGGATAACCGATTGGATTCTCCCGTTGGGCCCGGAAGGCTTTGGGTATGCAGTATTTGGTGTGTATCTGTTGTCGCACTCAACAAGGCTTGCTGCACTTTATCAAGATCCGCATCGGTAGTCTCTGACGCATCACGAAACACACGATGGCTTGGCA
>JAHDCO010000132.1 GCA_020629835.1 Granulosicoccaceae bacterium | reverse complement strand
CCTGAGCCTGAGCCTGAGCCTGAGCCTGAGCCTGAGCCTGAGCCTGAGCCTGAGACTGAGACTGAGACTGAGACTGCGTCCGCGCCAGAACCAGAACCAGAGACTGCGTCCGCACCAGAACCAGAACCAGAACCAAAGACTGCGTCCGCACCAGAACCAGAGCCAGAGCCAGAGCCAGAGCCAGAGCCAGAGCCAGAGACTGCCCCCGCGCCAAAGCAACAACCGACGGTTGAAGAAAAACAAAGCGCAACGAACAATGAAGAGCTTGCTGCTGAGCAAAGTACAGCATCAACGGCGGAGGTCGCGCAGTCAGCTTCGCCCGATGAAGATACGCTGGGAAGTCGAAATGCTGACCCGGCATATTTGCAGGAGGTTCAACTATGGCTGGCTAAGTTCAAACAATACCCTCGGCGGTTAAAACGCCGTGGTATCGAAGGTATTGTTGACGTGTCTTTCACGCTTAATCGAGAAGGGGATCTGACAAGCACGACAATTGTTACGAGCAGCGGTCATCCTGAACTTGATAAAGCAGCGCTTGATTTGTTGGCAAGAGCGGCCCCAATGCCGGCGATACCGGATACCGATTTACGCACAGAGATCACGGTTCGATTGCCGATTCAATATTCACTTCGCTGAATGCTAGCAACAAGTATCATGGCAACGCACATATAAGAGGAACAACTATGAAAGACGCAGTCATCGTCTCCACCGCGCGTACGCCAATAGGCCGAGCGTTTAAAGGTTCATTGAATAACATAAAATCTCCAACGATGGCTGCACACGCGATACAGCATGCAGTTCAACGATCCGGTGTAGCAATGGAATCTATCGATGATGTGATTCTGGGTTCCGTACTTACCGCTGGCACAGCGGGCATGAACATCGCACGGAACGCGGCTCTAGCAGCGGGGCTTCCAAATACTGTAGCCGCACAAACCATTGACAGGCAGTGTTCATCGGGATTAATGGCCATCGCTACCGCTGCAAAACAAATTATGGTGGATGGCATGAACACCGTGGTTGCCGGTGGTCAAGACAACATCTCAGCCATTCAACAGCCGTATTTAAAATGGGTGGCTGAAGAGAAAGACGACAACGTTATTCAACACGAAGAGCACGCATATATGCCCATGTTGTACACCGCGGAACACGTGGTGAACACATTTGATATTACCCGTGAGGCACAGGATGACTACGCACTGCAATCGCAACAACGTACGGCCGCAGCCCAGGCGGCCGGTAAGTTTGACGATGAGATTGTGCCCATAACCGCTACCCAGTTAATTAAAAACCGCGAAACGGGTGATATCAGTTATCACGAAACCCACCTTGCAAAAGACGAAGGCAATCGTCCGAGCACCACGCTGTCAGACCTGCAAGCCTTAAACCCGGTCATTGAAGGTGGTTCTATTACCGCGGGCAATGCAAGCCAGCTATCCGATGGAGCTTCAGCCTGCGTGTTAGTTGAAGGCCGATTAGCTGAAAAGCAAGGATTGGACGCTTTGGGAATTTACCGTGGCATGGCAGTAGCCGGTAACAACCCAGAAGAAATGGGAATCGGACCGATTTACGCCATACCCAAACTACTGGAGCGAACCGGTAAAACCATGAGTGACATCGATCTCTGGGAGATTAACGAAGCCTTCGCTTGCCAGACGATTTATTGCCGGGATCATCTAGGCATCGATAACGATCGCTTTAATGTGAACGGCGGCGCCATCTCCATCGGTCATCCCTACGGTATGACCGGTGCACGGCAGGTGGGGCATATCCTTTTAGAAGGTAAGCGACGGGGTGCTAAGTTCGTTGTGGTGTCAATGTGTGTAGGTGGTGGTATGGGGGCGGCCGCGCTATTTGAAGTAGCCTAATTGTTATAAGCGCACAACGCTACTGATGCCAAAAGTACCGGGAACAACCGGCTATCAAGCTAAGGCCCAAGCATTTGCCAAAGCCACAGAATCGGTTGATTTTCATTCATTACACCGTGCGTTTATTCCATTCATACCCAACGAACCCACCCAGCTATTGGATGTGGGTGCGGGCGTGGGGTGTGATGCATCAGTGTTTGCATCGTGGGGCCATCAGGTCGTCGCGGTTGAACCTTTAAACGCTTTATCTAACATTGGAAAAGCAAAACATTCATCCAGACGAATTGTTTGGGTAAAAGATTCGCTTCCAGGCTTAGAAAAAATCCATGCTCTGGATATTCAGTTCGGCTTCGTATTAGCCTCGGCTGTATGGCACCACTTAAACGCTGACGAACAACATGAGGGATTGTGTGCGATCAAACGATTGCTAAAAAAAAGGGCATATTCGCTGTGTCTCTTCGTCAGGGGCCATGCGGATTGGGTACGCATACCTTCTCAACTAACCTAAATCAAACAGTAGCGGTGGCTGAGTCGTTAGGGCTGCACACGGTATTCACAGAATCCAATCAACCCAGTCTTATTCCCGGGAAGCCTGATGTGACTTGGTCGCGAGCGGTTTTTATGTTGTAGTGTAAGGAGGTTTGCGGTCAAGGTGATGCGCTACCACTTAACGACTAACGGCCTAACGCTGCATGAAATTTCGAAATATAGATACGTTTTATTGGGTCGCCACGTTAGGCAGTTTTCGTGCGGCTGCTGAAAAACTCAATCTGACACAACCGGCTATTTCTGCTCGCATACAAGTGCTTGAGCAAGACCTTGGGGCCGATGTTTTTATTCGTGACACAAAAAGTGCAGAACTCACAGCCGACGGTCGGCGATTACTGACTTACGCCGAACGGCTGATGGTTTTAGAACAAGACACACTGGCTGCATTTTCTGATACCACTACGGTAAAACAAACCATACGCGTCGGCTCTTCTGAAACCATCGTATCAACCTGGTTACCCGATTTTCTAAACAGCCTGAACCAACCAGAATTCGGTATTACTTTCGAACTAACAGTTGACGGCACCAACAACTTACGCAATGCATTGGTCAATCGTGAAATTGATTTAGCCTTTCTGATGGGGCCAGTGTCCGAAGCGCATGTGATCAACTGCGAGCTATGTGCTTACGAGATGGTGTTTGCAGCCACACCATCCCTGGCAGCAAAACATAAACAGTGGGACCTGGACGCGATTAGTCAGGAACGCATTTTGACGTTCGCAAGTAATACCCGCCCAGCCATTGAGATTGCTGAACTACTCAAACCGTTTCGATCTGGTGGCCCGGATATGACAACGTCCACTGCATTAGGCGCCTTGGTTCGTCTTGCCACCAAAGGCTACGGCATCTGCGCAATTCCTAAGGCCGTTATTCACCCCGAGTTAGCCTCTAAAGACTTGGTTCAATTACAAACAACTGCCAAATTGCCTGCCATAGCGTTCACGGCGTCTTACATGATTGATAGCCCTATGAGCGTTTTTCTATCACGCATCTGCACCGAGCTAACACACTTTCTTGCCCCGCAGCTTATAAAAAATATTTATCAGGTCTGAGCAATAACTTCGATTAGATTTTTGTTATGGATTAACATTTAATGGGTTGCAGGAGATATTCATGCAGCCCACCACCAAATGGCCAACCGGCCGGGAAGTAAGACAACGCACGCGCCAAGGGGATTTCTCCGGGCAAACGGCTGGGCAGGCCCCTAATCATCTCCAGGGCAATGTGGTTATTTTGCCGCTCAGGCACGCAGCCGATTTTCTGCACTTTTGCCTGAATAACCCGAAGCCTTGCCCGCTTATCGGGATTTCTAAACCGGGTGACGTCGGTATTCCCACCTTAGCCAACGATCTTGATTTAAGGCAAGACATACCTCGCTATCGTGTTTTTCGCAACGGTCAGCTGGTGGCTGAACCGGAAGAGGTCACGGATGTCTGGGAAGATGATCTTGTAACGTTTGTATTGGGGTGTTCCTTCACGTTTGAAGAAGCTCTGTTAGAGAACGGCTTTGAGGTAAAGCACATTACTCAGGGCAGCAACGTGCCCATGTTCAGAACCAACATACAAACGTTACCAGCCGGTGGTTTCAGTGGACCGTTAGTGGTCACGATGCGTTCCTATCCAGAACACGATATACCCGCGATTTTCGATTTGTCTCTGAAGTTTCCACATGCCCACGGCACCCCTGTGTATTGGGGAGACCCGAGCCGCATAGGCATCACCGATTTACAAACACCAGACTACGGGGACCCTGTGCAGATTCGGGCTGGGGAAGTCCCCATGTTCTGGGCCTGTGGTGTTACCCCGCAAGCCGCGATTGAAAAAGCGGTGCCAGAACTCTGCATCACCCACGCTCCGGGTTGCATGTTAGTGACAGATATTCCTTCCACGACGATCCCCGATGTGGATTGTTCCATTAGTTTGTTTTGGCCGCACCCAGCAGACCGAACGTCATGATTATTCGAGTACCAAAATACCAAGTTGAAACGGATGCGAAAGAAAAATCACGTGTTCACAATACCAACCACTCAATCTCTTCTGATTCAAAAGCCTGTCTTAATATGGAGAAACCTATGAAAAAGACGCTCATCGCTTTAACAACTGCGGTAGTTTGTTCAGCACCCGTAGCCGCAGAAACGTTATCTGTAGTGGGTAGTTGGTCAAGCCTGCCACTGCACAAACAATATGAAGCACCATTCTGGGGTGATACGCTACCCGAGGCTTCCGGTGGTGCGATTGAAACAAGTGTTACTACTCACAACGAAATGAACCTGGGTACCGGTGAAGTATTTCGTTTATTAGGCCAAGG
>JAHDCO010000131.1 GCA_020629835.1 Granulosicoccaceae bacterium | reverse complement strand
CAACCGAACCCTAGAGCACGGGCATGCAAAATTTAGCCAGAACACCGGCCGACATCGGGCACGCCATTAAGCAGGCCCGTCGAGATCAGAAGCTGACCCAAAAGGCCTTGGCCATGAAAAGTGGCGTTTGGCAGGAAACGATATCGCGCATTGAGAATGGTTCGCCGGGAACCAAGCTTGAAACCTTGTTCGACATCTGTGCAGCGCTGAATCTGGAATTCATAATAACCGAACGATCAAAAGGCAATTCTGATTACTTGGATGAGCTGTAACCCGTGGGTCGAAAGAAACAAAACACACCGATCAATGTTTTCCTGGGGTCACGCATCGTTGGTCAATGGAATCGAGCGAGTAGTGGCGCGGTGGCTTTTCAGTACCACGCTGATTGGCTGAACTGGGAACACGCGTCACCGGTATCGTTGTCAATGCCACTTGGAGATGGGTCTTTCACCGGCGAAACCGTGTTGGCCGTGTTCGATAACTTACTGCCGGACAACGACCCGATCCGTAACCGCGTCGCACAACGCGTTGGCGCTAAGGGTGCCGATGCGTTTAGCTTGTTATCGATTATCGGCAGGGATTGCGTGGGTGCCTTGCGCTTCGTACCCAGCGACGAAGAACCGCAAACAGCAGATAAGCTTACTGGCAACGTACTCTCTGACGATGATATTGAAGCTCGGCTTAAACAACTTGACATAGCCCCGTTGGGATTACGTCAAGACGACGACTTCCGTATTTCAGTAGCTGGCGCACAAGAAAAAACCGCCCTGCTCTATCATAACGATGAGTGGATAGAACCCACCGGCAGTACGCCAACCACCCACATCATAAAACCGCAAATCGGAAAATTTGGTAACGGTCTGGATTTCACAGACAGCGTAGAGAACGAGTATTTCTGCCTGAACCTACTGCGTAACTACGGCTTACAAACAGCGAACGTTGAAATGAAAGCGTTCAACAGCATCAATACGCTTATCGTCGAACGTTTCGACAGACGATGGACAACGACCGGCCGACTGATTCGCCTTCCTCAAGAAGATTGTTGCCAAGCCTTATCATGCCCAGCAACCAGAAAGTATCAAAACACTGGTGGGCCAGGTATCAAAGACATCAGTAAACTGCTGGTCGGAAGTGATGAGCCTGAATCAGACAGCCTGGAGTTTTTTAAAGCCGTGGTTTTGTTCTGGCTAATGGGCGCAACCGATGGCCACGCGAAAAACTTCAGCATCGCCCTTTTTCCGCAAGGACGATTCAAACTCACCCCACTTTACGATGTACTGACACTGCAGCCTGCATTCGATCAAAAACAGTTGCCGCACAAAGACTACAAACTTGCAATGAGTGCCGGGCAGTCTAATCACTACAACGTTGAAAAAATAAACGGACGACACTTCCTAAATACAGGCGCTGCCGGGGGATTAAGTAAACCATTGATGATGCGCGCGTTTGATGAAATTCAACGCGATACTGACAATGCCATGAAGAAAACCATAGACAAGCTGCCTGAAAGCTTCCCATTGGATTTAGTTGATTCGGTGTGTTCTGGTATTAGGCGTCGATTGGCTCGGATCGATCTTTAAAAAGGCCTAAACTAAGCAGCGAGTTAAAGCTGGGTTGTACACACCCTCAGGTTCTCGACACTCTACACGCGTAGAGTGGGCCAGTGCCCGGCGATTCGTGTCCACAATATCATTCCCATTGCCATCGATGATTCGATACCGGTAGCGCGACGGCATAAATTGTCGAACAGAGTTAAACGAATGCCAATCACCGCGCAGCTTAGCCTCAAACTCAAACTGCGTGACATCGAAGGTATTCAGCTGTTGGAAAAATTGTGTATCAATAAATTCTTCGCGACCATTCACTTTAATGATGGAATAGCCACCTTCGTGCACGAGCATGTGATGATGAGAGCACAAACAAACACCATTGCTAACAGATGTCTCACCACCATCTGCCCAGTGTTTTATGTGATGAATGTGTAAGTGACGTGACTGCATGCACCCCGGCCAAACACACACCTGGTCACGATCCTTTATGGCTCTGGCCATCGCAGCAGGCCAAATACGAGATTTTCGCCCAATGGAAATTGGCTCGCCATTTTCAGTGTGGTTAACGGAGATACTACAGTCGCATGCAATTCGCCTTGCTGTCTCTTTTGCGATGGCACCGGTGTGTTGTAGGTGTGCTCGTTTGCGGGTATGACTTTGGTGCTTTCTTGGTGTTTGAGACTCTTTAAGTTCTGAAGCATCCACTGAAACCACGACTTGATACCGATCAGCAGTCGCTATTTCGCGTCCTGCGTTTTGCAGACTTTTTTCTGCCATCACCACTGCTGCATCAGCACGTCGTTGTGAGATACCAGAAGCGTTGGTATCCATTTCATTGATCGATTGCTCTACGCTGTTTAAGAATACTTGCGCTAACTCCGGCGGCAAGGTGATTTGTATTTTCGTGCTGCCGTTGCCGGTCTCAGACCAAGTCAACGAACGTGTGTCCCACTGTTGAACAGCCCGGGAGTTTTCGCTGGCGGGGTTGTTATCTGCACTCCAGTGAAACCCTTCGCACAGTTGCTTTACTTCAGAAACTGAGGCGTCTAACGCAGCGTGACACAACAAACTTTCATTCGATTCATCCGCCACTCGTGTAATTAAGCGAACTTTTGACCAAGAAATTTTACCAACTCGGAATAGCGCACGTAACGTGGTGAGTGTTCTTAGCTTGCGCCCCACTCTCAGATACTCCCAACCGGTTTGAACACTGATACCGATTTCGGAATTCATCCAGGCAGCGCAGTGCTTCGAACCATTGCACTTCCAGCCTTCAAGTTCATCGAATCGAACCAGCAACTCCAAGAGATCGGCATGACCAGAAGTTAAATCCTGCGAAAGCATTCGCAAGCGTTTACGAACAAGGCCCGCTTCATGAGGTAAAGCAGGCTTCGAATCAGTAGTTGTTTGATCCTTCCTTAAAGCCATGAGAATGGCTACATTACGACCATAGCTCTCTTGGCTTTTTCTGTCATTTGTGGTGATTGAATTATCCATAATGCATCACTCCCGCTGTGTTCTAAGTCTAACAGTCAGAATAATGGCACGCAACAAATAACTGTATGAATTTATAGCTTAATGAAGTAACCGCCCATCTTAGAGGAAACCGTTACAAGCCAGTTTCACAAACGACTCGAACACAAATTCCGGTTGTTCAGTGCGCTGTTGTCGTCACAGGGTACCGGGGTTAACCAAGCATCAGTTATCGAAACGTTCTGTCCGTTCGCGGTAATGTTGTATGAGATTAAAGTTGTGTCTGTTAGATCGACACTGGCAATCACTGCATCACCATTGGATAAAGCGTAATTGATAACACCACTATCTAATGTATTGCCATACACAGGGTTTTCGTTAGCGTTAAGTTGGCTGTTGTAAACCAACTCGGGCTCAATAACGATCGTGTAGCTGTTTAAGCTGTTCGTTCGATCCACCAACGATAACCTACCCACTTCGCTCAGCCGATAGTATTTTTGATCCGCTGGGTTGTAGTCGGACTTCCAAGTTTGAATGTATTCTGCGTCAGTGATTGTGTATTCAGAAGTCGCGCTACTGTGTGAGTACGAGGTTGTTTTGTACTCCTGATCGTAGCCGATGTACGCAGCTCCAAAACCAGAACGATTCTTAAACTCACCCGTCAATGTATGCATGGTCGCGTTAGGTGAGGCAACAGCTAACTGCGTGCGATTGAAGACTATGAGCACCTCTCCCACTTGTCCGCCTTTTCGGGAAGGATGATCACCGTGTAGAAATACATCAACTACACCATCAAATTGATTGACCCCTAACGTGCACGCAGCAAATTCAAAAGTTGCTGATATCGTTAACCGATCTGCATCAGAAATCGCCAAAGTACGATGAAGTCAGTCTACAGTTGCCGCGTTCGCTACCCGATACGGAGTTTGGGAATGGGCACTATTACCGAGCAGGAAAAACCGCTGTCTAGACCAAAAGCGTCGAGTAACTTGAACGAGTTGGCAATCACCACTCGTTAGCAATATTAATTTCTGAAGCACCCCGCCGTTAACTTCTGTTAATTCGCTGATTTTTGCCAGTCTCACTAGAGATCCATACTGCTGTGCGAGATAACACTTCAAAAAAAGTTAGGGCTTTTAACTTCTTTAGGAGAAACCCTAAAACGCAGGCTGGGCTAAACGATGCCCTGCAACTCGAATCCGGTGATACCGGTGAGGTGGCCAAACCCGATAAGCGTTTTATCAGTGGCAACCGCGTTGTGTGCGCGTGCAGTCTGCAGTTTCCTAAGGTCGATTGCTTTAGCCCAATCCAAACATTCCACGAAGGCTATTTGATATTCAACCTACGCGGCGGCTCGTTTTATACACGGGATCAGTTCTCAGAGCACACCGTAAACCAGGTTTTTAAACCGGGTGAATTAGGGCTTGTCAAACGCTTCACTCTCTACCCAGAAGATGAAAGCTCAATAAGCATCGGGGATATCCACGCCAGGTTTTTACATTTTGTTGGGCCCGCTACACGCCGAGGAATGGTTCTGCGTTTCGCCAAGCTATCTGACGCTCAAATAGAAACTTTCAACAAGTTGACGCAGGAACTGGAGCCGTGTGGCGAAAACGAGCAGGATTCCATTGATTGGATGATCAGACGGAAGAGCGCCAAAGCTGGGTAGAGAGCGCGTAAATTTCAATGGTGCCCGGGGCCGGACTTGAACCGGCACGGTATTTCTACCGAGGGATTTTAA
>JAHDCO010000130.1 GCA_020629835.1 Granulosicoccaceae bacterium | reverse complement strand
CCGGCTAACCCAGGTCGACTGAACGATATTCGCCACATCATTTACAAAAGCGCCGATACCCCATGGCGACAGGCTAGAACAAATTTAGGTTTAATGATGCGCAAGGGGTTGTTGAAAGAGAACATTGATGGTGAAGCCCTGCAGTGGGCTTATAGCCGGCTCGCTGTACGGCCAGAAAGCCGAAAAATCCTGATGATGATTTCTGACGGTGCACCTATTGACGACAGCACCTTATCCACCAACCCAGGGCGCTTTCTTGAAAAGCACTTACGTCATGTCATTCATGATGTGGAAAACAGTGACGCAGTGGAGCTTGTGGCCATTGGTATTGGCCATGATGTCACACAGTACTATCAGGATTCGGCCACCATTCATGACGTTGCTCAACTGGCGGACGCCATGACATCACAGCTCGTGGATTTGTTTACACCGAAGCGACGCGGTCGATACTAAGGCCAACGTTATTGGGGTTGCAGGGCGGTCATCCACACAGCAGCTTTGTCCTCCAAACTCATCGCGGCATGCGCAGGGCTTGTGGACGGCAGAGTGGTGTAGACCACATCCCTTAGACGATCGTTCGCCGCTGCCGCCTTACCTAAATGTCTATTAAAAACCGCTGCCGAGGTTTTGCCGTTGAAGCAGACGCGTTTAACCGTTGGCTGTTTCTCTAACCATTGCAAAATCGGATTCACAACCTCGCTGGAGCGTTCAATGTTGCTATCCAGGCTGCCCGGGCGGCTGCATTCTGCCAGCACATCCCATAAAGCAAACCCGGCTGATTTGGCCAGGCGTAAACGCTCGTTGTAGGCAACTTGCTGCGCCTTTTCGTAGCTGGGTGGCAAGCCGTTGATGGCAGACAGCACAATGGGCCAAAACGCATTTCTTGGGTGCGCATAGTACTGTGTGGCCTGTAATGAGGCTTGCCCCGGCATGCTACCTAACAGCAGAACATGTGGTCGATTACCTGTTTCGGGCGCAAAGGATTGTGCGAGTGTGGTGCTCAACTTGACTGTCTGACATTGTTGACCGATTGGTTAACTTACTATAGCGTTGGCGCTTCGTAACTTTCGCTAATTCCCGAGAAAACTGAGCCAGAAATGATAGAAAATCTAATTGGTGGTCAGCGAGTGCTGAGCCAATCGGGGCAAACTCAGCCCGTGTTCAATCCAGCCACCGGGGAAGCTATTGAAACCCTGGGTTTATCCAGTGTGGATGAGGTCAACGCGGCAATTGCATCGGCCGTCGCTGCCTTTCCGGAGTGGTCAAACACGCCACCGTTGAAACGCGCCGCGATCATGTTCAAATTTAATGAACTGCTGGAAAAACACAGCGGTGACATTGCTCGAGAAATTTCGCGAGAACACGGTAAAACCCATGACGATGCGTTGGGCGAAGTACAACGAGGCAAAGAAGTCGTGGAGTTTGTTTGCGGTATCCCGCAAATGCTTAAAGGCGAATTTTCTCGTAATGTCGGCCCATCCATTGATTCGTTCAGTGACCGCCAGGCGTTGGGTGTGTGTGCGGGCATTACACCGTTTAATTTTCCTTGCATGGTTCCCTTGTGGATGTACCCCGTAGCCATTGCCTGCGGAAACACCTTTGTGCTCAAGCCTTCAGAGCGAGACCCGTCAGCGGCGAATTTCGTGGCAAATCTGTTGTGGGAAGCCGGGCTACCTGACGGCGTGTTGAATGTGGTGCATGGCGACAAAACCGCGGTTGATACATTGTTAGATCATCCGGACGTTAAAGCCTTGAGTTTTGTCGGTTCCACGCCCATTGCTGAGTACGTTTACACCCGTGGCACGGCGGCCGGTAAGCGCGTGCAAGCCTTGGGTGGTGCGAAGAACCACATGGTGGTAATGCCTGATGCCGATATGGACAAAGCCGTTGATGCGTTGATGGGTGCAGCTTACGGTTCAGCGGGTGAACGATGCATGGCCATCTCTGTTGCGGTGCCAGTCGGTGAAGAAACCGCTGATCGATTGGTTGAAAAGTTGCGACCGAAAGTAGAGGCTTTAAAAATTGGCCCAGCGGACGACAGCGATGCTGAAATGGGTCCGGTTATCACCCAACAAGCGAAAGATAAGATTGTCGGTTTGATTGATAGTGGTGTTGAAGCGGGTGCAACCTTAGTTGTGGACGGCCGCGGCATTCAGTTGCAAGGGTATGAAAACGGCTACTTTGTCGGCGGTACCCTATTCGATAACGTAACGCCGGATATGGATATTTATCAGCAAGAGATTTTTGGGCCGGTGCTATCGGTTGTGCGCTCAGCGAGCTACACCGATGCGGTGCAGTTAATCAACGATCATGAATACGGTAACGGCACGGCTATTTTTACTCGTGACGGTGATGCGGCACGGGCTTTTACGAACGATATCGAAGTCGGTATGGTGGGTGTAAATGTGCCGATACCCGTTCCGGTTGCCTATCACAGTTTCGGTGGTTGGAAGCGATCCTTGTTCGGAGATCACTCCATCTATGGCCCTGAGGGTGTTCACTTCTATACGCGGCTCAAAACCATAACGGCGCGGTGGCCGACCGGCATTAAAGACGGTGCTGTATTTTCATTTCCAACAACGTAACTTATAGAGCCAGAGTAATGAGCAATTGTATAAAGCAATTGCTCTACACTGTCGGGCCGAAGCCGGCCCTGACATTGTCATGAGCTCTAAAGCATCTGCAGGGCGCACACCCAGTGTTGCCTTGATTGTTGGCGTTCTGGTGCTAGCATCCAGCACCAGCATCATGTCCACCGACATGTACGCACCCAGCCTGCCGGATTTGGCTGATATCTTTTCTACAACCCCCTCAATGGTCAAGCTCACCATAAGCTTGAACATGTTGGCGTTTGGGTTAGCGCAGTTTTTTTACGGCCCGTTATCTGATCGATATGGTCGTAAACCTATCCTGTTGGCATCGTTATCGGCGGTCATTGTGCTGTGCTTTGCGTGCACCCTGGCCGCCACCATTGAACAGCTCATCGTCTTACGGGTTTTACTCGGGCTAGCGGCTGCAGCAGAAGCGGTGCTGGGCCTTGCCATCATTAAAGATCTCTACACCGAGAAACAGCAGGTTAAAGTGTTAGCGGTGCTGAATATGGTGATAGCGATCGCACCTGCCGTGGCTCCCATCATTGGGGGGTACATTCATGTGCATTTCGGTTGGACCATGAACTTCTATTTGCTTACCGCCATGGCCGTTGTGTCACTGGTGGTGGCCACGTTGTATCTACCCGAGTCGCATGAGCCCGAGGTGGGCGCGCTGCAACCTAAACGGGTCTTGCGAAGCTATACACGGCTATTTTCGAATCGGGAATTTATGGTGCATACCGCCCTGTGTGGCATCGCGCTTGGGCTCATATTTGTGTTTGTTACCGGGGCTCCATTCGTTTTGATCGAACTGCTCTCGGTGCGGGTCGAACGCTATGGCTGGTATCAAGCGGTTATCGTTGCTGCGTTCTTTTTCGGTAGTTTAGGCGCATCCCGGCTGGTTGAAATCGTAGACACACAAAATCTGCTCAGAGGCGGGGGTGGGTTGATTTGTGCGGGCTCATTGGCGCTGGTTCTACTGATCCTCTTCGGCAATGTTACGCCGGTCAGTATTACCGCGTGTTACGCCACCATGACCTTCGGCATGGCCGGTGTGTTTGCGGTGGGCCCGAGCCGGGCCTTGCGCTCTGTGACCACCCAAACCGGTTCGGCGTCCGCCATGCTCGCCGGCTTGGAGCAAACTACTGCCGGTTTGGCTGCCGTTGCCATTAGCCTGTTTCACGATGGCACGGCCAGACCCATGGCCTGGGTAACTGTCGCGCTGGCTTGCATGATCATTCCGCTGTTAAGAAAATCGGCAGCGCTCAATGCGACTCGTAATGATTAAAAATTCACCAGTTTGTTGCGCCTGTTGGATAGGCATGGCATCGTACCGGCACTGTCAAAAAGTCGACGCTTGCCGCGCCCATGTTTCGAGTCCCATCGTTAAATCACTCACCTCAGAAGAGGGATGTTGCGCTGTGCCAGGCCTTAGCTGCGGTATTTTTGTGCCTATTCTTCGTACTGGATAAATCAGCCACGGCGCAGGAAAGTGGTATTGCCTCGGCAGTACCCAGCGATGTGCACGCGTTGGTTTACTCACCCACCGCAGTGGAGCTGTTTTTCACACCAGCACCGGGCTACCACACTCAAATTACCCACAACGGGACGGACCAAGGTGTCACCGATGCACGCAGTTTGTGGTTGAACGGGCTTAATCCGTCGATCGAGCACGTGTTTCAGCTCAGAAGTGTTGCCGTTGATTCCAGCGCGGCACCCAGTGGTATCGCCGCGATCATTACGCTCTACACGGGGGATTTCACCCCGCCGGTTTATCGTGTTGATTCCGTACCTGGTTCGTTTGAAGAACCAGCAGCCTATGCGTCAGCGCAAAACGCTTACACTACGGCAGCGGCTAATGACGGTTTCTCGGTCGTGCCCAGCAATGCCCATGCTCTGGTTTATTCGTCCAGCGCTGTAGAGCTGTTTTTTACGCCCGCGTCCGGTCACCAAACCCAGATTACGCACAACGGTTTGGATCGAGGGTTGACTGACGCGCGAAGCCTTTGGGTAGATGGACTGGACTCTTCTGTTCAGCATGTATTTCAACTGAGAAGTGTGCCTGTTGGCTCGAGCGCAGTGCCAGTTGGCGTAGCCGCCATCATCACCGTCTTCACCGCGGACTTCACCCCGCCGGTGTATCGAGTGGACGCGGTGAATGGCTTCGTAGACGCACCATCGCCTGTTACCACCGCTCAAAATACGGTCAT
>JAHDCO010000129.1 GCA_020629835.1 Granulosicoccaceae bacterium | reverse complement strand
TTCTACGAGCAAATAGTAGTGGTTAGTCATTTGGTAATAGGCATATACCTGCCAGCTAAGCCGTAGACAACTCTCGCCTAACACTGCAAGCCGATGCTCGTGATCGAAAACATCAATATAGATTTCCCCCGTGTTGACCTTCTCTGAGAACACGATGTCTAGGATAGAAGCCCTGTTACGTCTGACCTTTCTGCGACAAATTGCGACAAATTGCCGGGGCGTTGCGAAATTTTTGCGACAATTTCCCGCCATAGTACAGCCTCCAATTCATGAAAGAGGCAAAAAAATGAAAATCAGCTTGAGAACACTACCCACGGTCGTAGCACTACTAACGGCGTCCCTGACCACCGTAGTTGCTGCGAACGTAGCGCAAACCCATACAGACATTATCGCATACGCCATCGCCACGCATGACAGCAACGGCGATGGCGAGTTGCAAGGCGATGAAGCACAAAAAGCAGCTGATGTCGTGATTAAAGAGCTAGATAAAGACAATAGCGGGCAGCTCTCGTTTACTGAATTTCAACGCTATTTCCTGCGCAAGGACATGGTTGAAGTCGATTCCAATGGCGATGGCATCATCTCGCGCAGCGAGGTGGGTGCTGTTGAGTCTGATGATGAAGGCGTTGTGAAAGAGTATGTTCGGATGGATGCCAACAATGACGGCGAGATTACGTTTGAAGAGTATTTTTTGGTAGAGGCTATGGACGAAGAGTTTGCCAAAGAAACCGAACAGCAATATGAAATGATCGATGCTGATGAAGACGGAAAGTTATCATCGGTTGAAGTAAGCAACGCCCTGCAACAGCTCGGTGAGCAAGAAGAAGGCTAGGAATAGGCGCCGAAAGTATTAGCTGTAGGAGGACCTTTCAGTTACTGAAAAAAGCTGATTGGTCCTTTTTTTACTTAGATGGGCTTATTCCATGAATAGATTTAATGCGTCTTGTTTTTTTACTCTTCTGATATTAACACCTGCGGTGGTGAGCGCAAATGACGTTGTTCCTGAAAACGAAACGGAAGAAGAGGGGTCGAAGTTTGACTCCGAATCAGGTTGGGAAGGTACAGTTGGGTTGGTATATCAATACAACGTTGAGCAGTCTGATTTAGACACTGAGAGTGAATCCGAAATCACCCCGGCTTTTGATATTACTTATCGTAGCGGTAAGTGGTCCGCTGGCACGGATGGTCTTGCCTATGGCCCCTTGTCCATCGATTGGGACAAAAATGTGACTTATGAGTTCTACACTGCCACGGATGAGAGTGTATTGTCTGGGCTAACGCTTTCGGCAACACTCGGCCCGGACCTTGGACGGGATGCAAACGATCCGGTCGAAGGACTTGACGAAATTCCTTCAGGTACTTTGTTCAGCTTGAGCTCTTCCTACGAGATCAATGATGCCCTATCAATGGGGGTCGATGTCGAGCGATCGTTTTCCGACTCAAAAAGCGTAGTGGTGTCTGGCGGTCTCTACGCGTCAATCCCGTTGAGCGAAAGAGCCGTTTTGGATTTAAGCACGACAACCAGCTGGGCCAACGATGAGCATATGCAAGCTTACTACGGTGTGTCCTCAACAGAATCAGTTCGAACCGATCTGGCTGAACACTCAGCGAGCTCTGGGCTGTCGAGCACGGGCATAGAAGCGAGTTTCAGCTACAGCTTGAACGAGCACTGGGGGGTAAACCTCGGCGCAAGCTATAGCCGCCTACAGGGTGATGCCGCAAACAGTCCATTGGTGTCGGGCGACACCGACAGTTCATTGTCCCTCGGTGTTGGATATCAGTTCTAGCCGATTCACATGTTTGTTGAGATATTATTCGTGAAAACTTCTTACCTAGTTATTTCTCTATTTTGCCTATGCTTGGCACTCATTATGGGCGCTAATTCTGCCGATAGGTTTTACGCCACGGTGCAAAGTGCAAGTGCTGAGCAAAGTGAGCTGCTGAATAATTGTGCGGTCTTTGGCGATGAAGAAGCGGAGGGCGAAGAGGATTGCGGCGAAAACTCCACGACGCAGCATCACCGCACACACCCGATTCCCATTCTTGGTCATCTGCTTGGCGGCGTCTTGATGATGTTTGCCGCCATTGTCAATTTGAATCCTGGCTTGTTAAAGCGTGCACCTCGTCTACACCGTGCTTCTGGCTACTGTTTTATTGTGGGTAGTTTGGTGGCGGGTGCGAGTGCTGTTTGGCTAACCGCAACCTTTCCCGAACGCTTTCCAGGGCTCAATATATTTAGCAACTTTCTGTGGGGCACGTTGTTAATTGTGTGCCCCATCATGGCATTGCGGGCAATCAAAAAGCGAAATATTCCCCAGCACAAAGCATGGATGATACGCGGTTTTGCTGTGGCCGCAGGACCTGCGATGCACCGGGTGTTATTTTTTGCTTATATGTTGCCTTTGCCTGAGTATGTCGACATAGACTTTATATTGTCCACATTGACCGTTCTCGTTGCGGAGTTGCTGTTTGTTCGGCGAATCACTCGAGGCCAACGCAAGCCCGCTCGCCAGCATTCTACGAGCGCAGTCAACACTCATTTTAGCCGCAGCGGCAGTTGAATGGTGACGCTCGCACCGAATATTTTTCCGTTCTCTTCGCGATTGTTCAGTGTTATTTCTCCTTGCAAGGCGTTGCAAATTTGCTTCGCCACAGCCAGCCCTAGGCCTATTCCACCTTTGTTGCGCGCCACTTGACTGCTATTGGCGCGCTGAAAAGGCAGGAATAAGCGATGCTGGTCCGCAAGCTCAAAACCGGGGCCATCGTCGTCCACGGTGACAATGGCTTTTGCGTCACAGACTTTGAGCGTGATACGCGCGCGTTGGCCATAATTCAGCGCGTTTTCGATGATGTTCCGGCAGAGACGATTGAGTTCTAATTTAGAGGCGTAGACAATGCACGGCTGGCTTGAGCTAAGGCTAAGGTCTTCTCTCTGGTCGCGGTAGGCTTGCGTCAGTTGATTCAGTAGGGCTTCCAGGTCGATTGAAACGCCTTGTTGGAGTTCTTCACCACTTTTAACATACTGGAGCAGCGCATCAGTCAGTTGCTCCATCTCAGATACGCCGTTAATAATGGCGGTTTTTACTTCGGGCGTATCAATAAATTCCGCCTGTAAACGCACGCCGGTCAAGGGGCTGCGAAGGTCATGTGATACGGCGGAGAGAAACTGCAGTCGCTCTTTGTAACTATTGCTTAAACTCTGACCCATGGTGTTAAAAGTCCCGATGGTCTCGCGTATTTCGCGGGTGCCGACAATGGGCACGGCCTTGAACTCTCCCTCGTCGCCAAATCTCCGGGCGGCATGGGTCAAGCTTGCCAATGGTCGGGTTGTACGATGAACGACGAGTACGATGCAGGCAATACACACGAGCATAAATAATCCGATCACGTAAGCGAGGTAACCCAACTCATCGGCTAGACTATTATCTCGCCGACCCATTCCGATATTCAGCCAGTGGTCACGGTCGGGTAAATACACACTTGATGCTGCAGAAGGCTGCCAGATGTCTTCTTCTCTTTCGGGATTAGAGGGAGTCTCTCGGTCGAGTGAGCTGCGCCAGCTTTTCCAGTGTGTATCTGTAGTTGTTTGATAGATAAATGTGTAGCTAAAGTCTGGTTCAAGCAAACGTTTCAGTTTATGTTGGGTGTTTGAAGTTTCGCCGGGTCCATTGCTTGCGAGCGGATGCTTGCTGAGTAAAGACCAGTGGTTCTCGTGGGGTATAAAGAGCGTTTGCAGGAGCTCTTGCAATTGCTCGTCGCTGAAGTCCGCCTTATTGAGTTGCGGGATCATGGCCAATTTACTTACTAGTTGTTCAAGAGTTTCCTCGTCGCCATCGTTGGCGAGCTCAGCCCTGATTAACCACGCCATCAATGTAAATGATACGACGCAGACGAAGATAATCGCGGCGCTCAAACGGGTGTTGAGTGTGTCTAGCTGAATGAAGTAAAGGCGCAAGCGATGTAGCACTTTAGTCATAGCCGTTCGACTTTTGCGATGCAACGGTAGCCACCGCCCCAAACGGTTTCGATATGGGTGGGGGTGGCCGGATCGGGTTCGATCTTTTTGCGCAGTCGGCTGACGATATTGTCAACAGCACGGTCAAAGGCCTGCGCTTCTCTGCCGTGTGTGCTATTAAGCAAGTGATCGCGCTCGAAAATTTGCCCTGGATGCGCAATCAGCGTGCTCAGCAAGTTATTCTCGGATGTGCTCAGTCGAACGTTTTTATCTTTGCTTTCCAGTGTGCGTTGTGCAGGCACATATCGCCAATCGCCAATGCGCCATTGGTTATCTAGTGTTAATGGATTAGCTTGTGGTTGCCGTCGCAGCACATTGCGTATACGGGCTAACAGTTCACGTGGGTTAAACGGCTTTGTCAAGTAGTCGTCCGCGCCGATCTCCAGGCCCACAATGCGGTCTATTTCATCGCCTTTAGCCGTCAGCAGAATCACCGCCGCGCACTGGGTCTCGCGAATATGGCGGCACAGTGATAAACCATCTTCCCCCGGCATCATGATGTCCAGCACGACAAGGTCAACGCTGTTGCGCTCAAGGTGCTCTCGCGCCTGAGCTGCATTTTCCGCACAACTAACAGTGAAACCTTCTTCGCTGAGATAACGTTTCAGCGGATCTCGGATATCACGGCGGTCATCGACGATCAACAGATTTATTTTTCTCATGGGCAAACTTACTGGGTTGGAGAAACGTGGACAAAGGGGTCGGCCGAGTTTTAAACATTAGTTTGAATTTACGAGTGATGCTATCGTCGCCTGAGAGCACCAAGTAGACTAATGAAACTTTATATGCTGTTTGGCTGCTTCTGGCCGAA
>JAHDCO010000050.1 GCA_020629835.1 Granulosicoccaceae bacterium | reverse complement strand
TCCGAATCACGTACTAGCTAAGCTGGAGTAAGTCAGCGGATCCCAGCCAACACTTCAGCTACGGCTTCAGGCTTGACCATACCAATGACTTCCCCGGTGGGGTTTTGTACGACTACGGGCTTCTGATTGCCGATGACAATTTTCGCAATCTCTTCCACTGACTGTTCGCTATTCACATACGGAGAGTGCACGATGTCAATGTTATGGGCTAAGGGGCTTGTCAGGCTTTTTACTTTGATTACTTTAGCAATGGGTACGTCGCGAACGAAGCGCTTTACGTAATCTGTTTTGGGTTGTAACACCAGTTCGTCTGGCGTGCCAATTTGAACGATTTCACCGTCTTGCATGATGGCTATTCGATCGGCAATTTTTATTGCTTCATCCAAATCATGAGTGATAAATATGATGGTTTTTTGTAGCTGGGTTTGAAGCTTTAATAGTTCATCTTGTAAGTCTGCACGAATCAGCGGGTCGAGAGCTGAGAATGGTTCATCTAAAAACCAAACGGCTGGGTCTGATGCTAATGAACGAGCGATGCCCACGCGTTGCTGCTGGCCGCCTGAGAGTTCATTGGGATAATGTTCTTCTCGACCCGACAAGCCCACCAGGTCAATGAGTTCTCTGGCGCGAGCTTCGCGTTCGGTACGTGCGACGCCATGTATTTCTAATGGAAAGGCGATGTTCGTTAATAAGTTGCGATTCGGCAGTAACGCAAAGTGTTGGAATACCATACTCATTAGCCTGCGGCGTAAGGCAATGAGTTCTTTTGAGTTGGCTTTGAGTAAGTTTTGACCGTCGATAAAGACACTACCGGTGGTGGGTTCAATGAGTCGAGATAAACAGCGCACCATGGTGGACTTTCCCGAACCGGATAAACCCATAATCACAAAGACTTCACCGCGCTGAATATCAAAATTGGCATCGCGTACAGCGGCCACCCAACCGCGCGCTTTCAATGCTTCAGCGTTGTTTTTTTCATCTTCAGACAAGCTGGCGAATTCTTTGTCGGTTGCACCAAATACTTTCCACAAGTGCTTACAGCTCAGCATTGCGCTCATGACTTCGCTCATGATTCTACGTCCACTTTTTTTGCGGCTGCTTTAAGCAGTGCGTCCAACATAAGTGCAAGTGCTGCGACACAAAGCCCTGCAACGATGCCCTGGCCGACGATGTTGCGGTTTAGAGCGATAAGTACTTGCTGACCTAAGTCCTTGGTGCCGACCAGTGCTGCAATGACCAGCATCGAAAAGGCCATCATCACGGTTTGGTTAATGCCTAAAATCAGTGTCTTTGCCGCAGCGGGCAGGCGTATGTGTAAGAACGTTTGCCATCGCGTGCAGCCGGTAATTTGTGCTACTTCAAGACGACTGGCTGGAGCGTGTTGTATGGCAATCATTGAATAACGCACCGCAGGCGCTAAGGCGTACAGGAATATGGCAATGATGGCTGATACATCGCCTATACGAAACAACATAACAGCGGGCAGTATGTAAACCAGGGTAGGCAGGGTTTGTAGAGTATCCAGCACTAAGTTAGCGGGTGAACTTAACCGCGGATACTTTGCCAGCCATACACCTAATGGAAAACCGATCAGTAGCGCAAGTAGTACGGACAAAGTCATTAAGTACACACTGTTCATAGCGGGAAGCCAATAACCTGTAACAACAATGAACATCATTAAGGCGACGGTGTAGGCTGCTGTGATTCGTCCTCCGGTTAAAAATGCCACCCAACCAATAACCAGTATCACTGCACTCCAGGGTGTAACCGCCAAGAAATCTCGAAAAGGGCGCATGATCTCTAGTAGCAAGAAGCCGCGAAATTTCTCTAAGGTGTCGAACAGGGCAACGTTCATCCATGTTACCAATCCATTCCAGAACTCAGCGGTTGATACTGTCCAGGCACTGGGCCAGCTTTGCAGGGGTGAAACGAAATAGGCTGTGAGGGATGCAAGTACTAACCAGGCAATCATTATGAGGCCAATGGGCTTTTCGTTGGATTGGCGCTTTCGACCCTGCGCTGCTTGTCTTGCCCACGCTTGCGTCAGACGATCCAGAACAACGGCTAGGGCAACGATGCCGATACCTGCCTCAAGCCCTGAACCGATGTCTAATTTTCGCAGTGCGGTTAGTACGTCAAAACCCAAACCACCGGCGCCAATCATTGATGCAATGATGACCATGTTGAGTGTCATCATTGTGGCTTGGTTTAAACCGACTGCGACGTATTTGATGGCGGTTGGAAATTGGATACGCCAGAGCAATTGCTTTGGCGTGCACCCGCTGATGTGGCCCATTTCAACTAATTCATCGGGAACGGACTTTAAGCCCAACACGCAGTTATGCACCATGGGCGGTAACGCGTACGCAACAGTAGCAATTAACGCAGCTGCCGGTCCATACCCGAACAGCAGTAACGTAGGAATGAGATAGGCAAATATCGGCAGCGTTTGCAACACGTTCATAATGGCGCGAACCAGCGCTTCTATTTTGGGGCGCTTAAACGCAAGAATGCCGATGGCCGAACCGAGAATAACGGTTAACACGATGCTGACCAACACACTCGCTAAGGTCACCATGGCGTTCTTCCACAAACCGAACACCACCAAAAACATAAGCCCGATGAATACGGTGATGAGTAAGCGGTGTTTATCCAGGCGGTAGGCGAGAAGACACAACGCGCCAGTTACTGCAAACCATGACAGGGGCGGGGTGCTTTGTACACGGTTCAAGCCATTGCCCTGAAACCAGCCGGTTGAGATGAGGGTCACCGTGGCTTCAATCGGTTTATCAACGGCTTCGGCTAAACCGCGAGTTATCGATTGCACCGGAATACCAAGCAGGGTGGATTCGCGAGCAAAGTAGGTCAGCCACTTCCCCACAAATTCTGACACTGGAAACGTAAGCCAGGTGGGTATTGTTTGCAGCCAGGCTGGTCCTGCGTAAGTGAAGGTCAGGGAAAGGATGAAGACGGCAAGCAGGGCAAGGCGGCGTTCCCTTGCCGTAGCGTCGTTCCAGCGTCGATTTAAGTTCTGACGGTGATTAAGTAGCGCTAACATGATAAAGGTCCGTTGCACGTATCAACGGCCGCGGTGACGGCGGCCGTTGATATCCTTACAGTACAACGTTGTGTCAACGCCATGCAGCGCTTAGCCTTGTGTGCATTCGGTCCATGGTGTCCATGTATCTTTGTTAGCCATTAACCAGTCAGTGGCAACGTCTGTCATTGAACGACCCTCTAAGTCCACCTCTTGTAATAAAGCACTGAGTGTGTCGTTATCCATTTCATAATTTCGAATAATCTCGTATGCACAAGGCCAAATCGCTTCACCTTCCGCCCACGCCATTTTCTTTATCCAACCTTCTGGCTTACCGCAATCTGCAATTTGATCGGGGTTGATGCCCCAGGACGCATCGGTGTAGCAAGCGTCTTCATACTTTGGAAACTCTACGAAACTGCCTTCGTATAACGCGGGAACCCAATGAGGTATCCATACCCAGAGTATGACGGGTGCGGTTCTGTCATAAGCCGACTTAAGTTCTGCAAACATGGCAGCGTCGGTACCCGGATGAATCACTTCAAACGGTAGCCCCAGCGCTTCAATCCGTTCTTCATCATAACCACCCCAGGATACGGGGCCACCCACGTAGCGGCCTTTGGGTGCCGTGTCGGCTGTGGCGAACACCTCACCACAGTCTTTGAGCGCTTCCCAATTTGGCAAACCGGGGCAAAGCTCTTCCATGTATGACGGGTACCACCAGTCTTCTTTTCCCTGTAAGCCGGTTTCACCCATATCCAGGATTTTACCCGTGGCTAAAGACTTGGCAAAGTTTTGACCTTGTGTGGTTTCCCAGGTTTCCATCGCTACATGAATATCGCCGGTTTCAACGCCTGCGTAACGACCCGAATCATCAGCGTTTATGGTGGTGGTGTTGTAGCCATGTGTTTGCAGAATGAGGGAGACGATTTCAGTTTGCAGCGCAATGGACGTCCAGTCGGCAATCATAAATTTGATGGGTTCATCTGATTCTGGTACAGCAGCTGCGCTGGTACCGGCACCCAAGGAGGCTGATAGCATCAGCGTGGCAAGGCCAGTGGATAGTTTTCTCATTTTAATTCCTGCTTGTGCGTTTAGTTAACCTTTAGAGAACCAACCGTTGTCGACATAAAGGCCAACACCGTTGACGAAACTTGCTTCATTTGAAGCAAGGAAAAGCACAGCTGCTGCAACCTCTTCAGGTTCGCAAATGCGCAGCTGGGTTGAAGCTAAATCGGCGTCTTCCCATTGCTGACCTTGCGCGTCCAATTCCGCAATCTCTCGCAGTCCGTGTGCGGTTTTAACAAAGCCGGGGCACACCGCATTGCAGCGAATGCCATATTCGCGGTATTCCGATGCGATGGATTTGGCCAGCATCAGCGTGGATGCTTTCGTAATGCAGTACAACGACTCTAATGCGAAGGCGCGCTCTGAACCGATGGAGCCTGTGATAACGATGGAGCCACCCCCGTTATTCATCATGTGTTTAACCGCCGTGCGCGTGGTACTAAACGCTGAGCGCACGTTGATGTCCATCAAACGGTCGTAGTCTTCATTTGTGGTTTCGTGGAACGGTTTAACGATGATGGTGCCGGCGTGGTTGAATAGCACGTCCAATTTGCCCAACACACCAATCGCTTCCTGGGTTGCCTGCTCCGCTGCGCTTGCCTGGGAAAGATCCGCGTGAATGAAGTGGGCTTTTCCGCCGCCCGCGGTAATCGCGTCTACCGCTTCAGCGCCAGCGTCCGCCTGCACATCGATAATCGCGACTTCAGCGCCTTCTGCGGCGAAGCCGAGCGACGCTGCCAGGCCCATTCCAGCCGCGCCACCAGAGACAATGACCGATTTCCCCACAAATCGCTGACAGCCGTTCTGCGGCTTTGCAATAGCTTGTGTGATCATCTGCGCCTCCAATGGTTCTTAAGTACATTCTTTATACCATTGAACCGAATGTCAACGAGTTTTTGACGTTACAGGCAAAAAATTTCTTGGGGTTTTAGGCGGCTCGAGCGTCAGCCAGCCGAGATTGCTCGTGCTCGATGACCAGCAGCATGCGGCTGTCGGCCAATTTTTCATCGCGTTCAACAATCGCCTCGAACACCCGGCTACGCAGCAGATGACTTTGCTCTGCCTGCTTTATGGCGTTGCCCTGGGTAAGCGGCATGAACAGCGATGCGAGCGCATCTTCAATCGAGTTAGAGATGTAGGGGTTAGCGCTGGCTAGTGCGATGGCCAAATGGAATGCCGCTTCACCGCGCCTCAACTCGCCGGCGGATTTTGCTTGTTTGATTTCATTTAATGCCGCTTCAATCTGACGTATGTCTCCGGGTGTTCTACGAAGGCAGGCAAATTTTGCGGCCAAGGGCTCTACGTTTACTCGGTATTCGAAGATACGCATTACGCTGGTTTGATCACTGGCAATGTGCAAGGTGGCCATAGTGCGCAATTCGTTTTCATTGGCGACGAACGCACCACCGGTTGCACCGCGTTTAATGCTGATGTATCCACCCGTTTCTAACACACGTAAAGCTTCTCGAAGCGTGACACGCGAGATACCGATCTGCTCAGCCAATTTACGTTCAGCGGGTAAGCGCTCGCCTGGTAACACCAAACCGATGTGCACTTGTTTTTTTAAGTAGGCGACAGCCAACCCGTATGCGGCTTGCTGTTCCAGTGGTTTTAGCCCCCAAAGCATCGATTTATACCGCCGTAAAGGTGTTATCTACGTAAATTTCAGCGCCGTTCACAAAGCTTGCTTCATCTGAAGCAAGGAACAACGCTACCGCTGCCACCTCTTCGGGTTCGCAGATTCTGCCCTGTAACGTATTCACGTCATCTTCCGAGGCCAACACACCAAAACTTCGTAACTGCTCAATTTCGTCGATGCCGTGTTGTGTCCGAATGAAGTTAGGGCAGATCGTGTTGCAGCGTACACCACTGTCGCGATACTCAACCGCAATGGCTCTGGCCATTTGGTGCATAGCCGCCTTGGATGCGATGTACACGGTTTCCATTTTTGAACATACTGAAACTGCGGTAGATGAGGTATTAATGATGGAACCATGGCCACGTGCCAGCATGCTCGGAAGTACGGCGCGCGTAACGAGGAACGCACTCTTGGCGTTTTGATTCATCATGGTATCCCAGTCATCAAGACTGTATTCCAAAAAAGGTTTAACGATAATGCCGCCTGCGTGATTGAAGAGAATATCGATGTGACCGTTTGCTGCCAGGGTTGCATCAACGGCTTCAGTCACTTCGTTATCGCGTGACACATCCGTTTCCAGAAAGGTGACATTGGCACCCACCAGGCTAAGTTCAGCGGCTAATGTATCACCGGCTTCTTTGTCCCAATCCAAGAAGGTAACCGCAGCTCCTTCGGCGGCGAACTGTTTAACCGCCGCAGCGCCTACGCCATTCGCACCGCCTGAGATGAGTGCGACGCGGCCTTTGAGCCGGTTGTAGCTGGGGCGCCCCAGTACTTTACGAGCAATACTTTCAACATTCATGGTCTGATTATCATACCTATACGGGGTAAAAAGTCAGAGTTTTGGCTGGTCAAATTGCGAAACGCGACCAAATTTAGCGTGCGTAGGTATTGATTGCGGCGGTAACACCTTCGGTAAAGATTAAGCGCAGCCAGCGATCGAAGGCTTCTGAGAATCGCTCATCACTGCCCAGTTCTGCGTAAACGCTTTTTTGATCCAGCCACACTTGAGGGTTGTCTCGCGCTTCGTTTGCGACTTTCACTATGTCATCCCAGAACGGATCATTGGGTTCAATTTCGCGGCCATCTTCTCTAATACCGGTGCACATTCGTGCCCACAGCGCTTCAACCAATGCCAGGCCTTCAATCGATCCACCGGCGTCCAGTGCGTCGCGAAGGATCGGTAATACAAAGCCTGCGTGTCTTGCAGAGCCATCGAAGGCTACGCGGCGAGTGGTATCGACAATTTCGGGGTTACTGAATCGTTGACTGATCAGTTCCACGTAGTTTTCCGGTGTCATGCCGGGCACAGCATCGACATAAGGCACGATCTCTTCCATTTCTACTTTATGGAACAGTGCACTGATAACCGGGTGTGTCATGCATTCTGAAATTGTGTTTACCGATAACAATTCGCCTGCATTAGCCAACACTTGATGACCGGCATTCAAGATCCGCAACTTCATCGTTTCATAGTCATGAATGTTCGTCTCGAACGTGGCGCCGGCTTTGTCCCAATCAGGGCGGCCTGCGCAGAAGTTATCTTCCAGCACCCATTGACGAAAATTCTCATGGGTGACCGGTGCGGCATCACCAATGCCCAGTGCCTGAACCAGTGCGAGTTCTGCCACGCCAGTGGCTGGCACGATGCAATCGACCATGGAGTTGGGGAAGGTGGTGTTTGCTTCAATCCACTGCGCAAGCGCTGGGTCACTTAATTTGGCCAGGCCAACCACGGTTTGTTTCAATATATCGCCGTTGCCTTGAAGGTTGTCACAGCTTTGACCGGTGAATGAGGCGACGCTGTTGTCCCGACGATGTTTTAACGCAGCCACGATGGCTCCGAAAGCGGTGATGGGGGTATCCGGATGCTGAGCGTCGTGTTGGATATCCGGGTGGGCTGTGTCGAGCCCGCCGGTGTCGGCGTCGACGTAGTAGCCACCTTCTGTGACCGTCAGGCTCACAATGCGAATGGCGGCGTCGGACATGGCGCTGATTAAAGCGCCGTTGTGTTCTTCAACCGGCACAAAATCGATCATAGAGCCAACGATTTCCACCGCTCGACCGGTCGGGTCAAGTTCCACCAGCGTGGTCAGGCAGTCTTGTGCCAGCAGTTTTTCGCGTGTTTGCGCATCGTTTGGGCGAACGCCTGCGCCAATGATGCCCCAGTCTTTTGCTTCTCCGGTTTGCATCAGTTGATGCAGATACCAGGACTGGTGCGCGCGATGAAAGTTGCCCAGGCCAATGTGCACAATGCCTGGGGTGATCTGACTTCGGTCATAGCGCGGGACAACGACCGCGCCTGGAATGTCTTTTAGAGACTCGTTGTTTAAAGCAATGACCGGGGCCACGACTGCGTTGTTCATTAACTCATCCATTGACCACCGTCCACGTTGTAACACTGCGCCACTATGTAGTCAGCTTCTTTACTGGCCAAAAACACGGCCATACCGGTTAAATCATCGGCGGTGCCCATGCGCCCTGCAGGAACACTGGCACTTACCTCTCGTTTCTTTTGGCCCGGTTCCTTACCTTCCAGCCGCGCAAACTGCGCATCGACACCCACCCAATGCTCACCATCCACCACACCCGGCGCTATGGCATTCACGTTAATGCCATGCTCGATCAGGTTGAGACCGGCCGATTGGGTCAAGCTAATAATGGCAGCTTTCGTCGCACAGTACACACTCACGAGGGCCTCCCCACGGCGACCAGCCTGGCTTGCCATGTTGATGATCTTGCCGCCTTCTCCGCGTTCAACCATGTGCTGGGCCACCGCTTGCATCGTGAAAAATGAACCCGCTACGTTTATCTCAAACGTGCGGGTGAAGTCTTTGCGAGTCACCGCCACAATGGGATCGGCCGTAAATACGGCCGCGTTATTAATCAGGATATCAATGCCGCCGAGTGTGTCTATGGTGTTGTTTACTGCCGACTCAATACTGTGTTGGTCGCCCACATCCATGTGTATTGCGCACGCTGGGTCACCCAACTCGGCTGCAGCTTTTTCCGCTGCGGCTAGGTTTATGTCAGCAATGGCAACCTGTGCACCTTCACGCACATAACGTTCGGCGAACGCAAGACCGATGCCTCGCGCTGCACCGGTGATGAGTGCTCTTTTGCCTGCTAGTTGCATGGTGCGATGAATACCTTAATGCGCTGTTGTTGATGGTTGCAGTTAATCAGTGACCAGTGGGTTGCTTACGCGATGCGTAGTCCTGACTCATCGAAAAAGTGCGCTAGCTCCGGCTTAATTCCAAAGCCGATGGTAGACCCAGTAGCCACCGCAGGTGGCTTCTCTGTCTTCGCTATGAATTCTACTTTACTGCTAGTTAGCAGATGCACAAGCGCGTATTCACCCAAATTTTCTACCAATTCTAGTGTGCCTTCGACGACAACGTTATCGCCGCTGGCTTCGCTTAGATGCTCTGGGCGTAATCCCACTTGCGTAGAAGGGGTCAGGTCTTTGCCTAGCAGTGCCCCGGCATTGGAATTCAGATCTTGGGCGCTGAAGAAATTCATTTTCGGGCTACCGATGAACTGTGCAACAAACGCGTTTTGCGGGCGCTCGTACAATTCGATTGGTGAACCGACCTGTTCAATGCGGCCATCTCGTAAAACCACGATTTTATCGGCCAATGTCATTGCCTCTACCTGATCGTGGGTAACGTAAATCATCGTGGTCTTCAGCCGCGCATGCAGACGAGCAATTTCTAATCGAGTTTGCACACGCAATGCTGCGTCCAGGTTTGACAGGGGCTCGTCAAATAGAAAAACTTTAGGGTCACGAACGATGGCGCGACCAATCGCCACACGCTGGCGTTGCCCACCCGATAAATTTCTCGGGCTTCGCTCTAGGTAATCGGTTATTTGCAGAATTTCGGCCGCTGCTCTCACGCGCCGATCAATTTCGGCTGGATCGGTTTTCGCTTGCTTTAAGCCAAACGCCATGTTTTTGTACACGGTCATGTGCGGATACAGTGCGTAGGTTTGGAACACCATTGACACGCCGCGTTTTGATGCAGCGATGTCATTAACCTGGGTGTCACCAATGGAAACAGTGCCATCGGATATTTCTTCAAGCCCAGCGATCATTCGGAGCAAGGTGGATTTGCCGCAGCCCGAGGGGCCGACGAATACCACAAATTCACCGTCTACGATATCCAGGTCAACACCGTGCATGACCTCAACATCGTCGTACCGTTTGCGCACATTGCGTAGCGTTAAGCCTGCCATCCTAACTCCTTAATCGAGTGATGCTAATTACGGTGGAGCGCTTGTATTCAAGCGGTGAACCGAAAAGGTTTAAGGGCGCGCGCATCACGATGTTAACTCCCGCTTTGGAGTTAGATCTTTACGCGCGGTATCACGGTATTCCGAAGGGGTCATACCGCGTAGTTTTAAAAAGTGTCTGTTGAAGTTGGCCAGATTTTTAAATCCAGCTTCTTGAGCAATTACCGTAATTTGCTCATCGGTGGCGTACAGCATGCCGCACGCCTGACCGATGCGAATACGATTTAAAAATTCAACGAAACTGTGGCCGGTCACGGCCTGAAAATTTCGACTGAACGTAATTTCAGTCATGTTTGCCATCTCTGCTGCTTGTGCAACGGAGACGCTTTGAGCAAAGTTTTTATTGACGTGATCAACTACTTGCGCGATGCGGGCGTGCTTACTGCCGCCCTCTGGCAAGATCAGCTTGGCAATGGATAAAGTCTTCTTTTCGGCGTGCTCGTTTAGGCGCACTAAAAAGCGCACGAATGCGAGAATGCGTTCTGCGCCGGTGTTGTCACGAATGCTTTCCATGTGACCGCGAGCAAACGTGGCATTAAAGCCTTCGAAGTGAATGCCGGACTGCGCTAATTGCAGTAATGACAACACTTGGGAGAACTCCGGAAATCCTTCTGCTAGCTTCTCAACGCTTTCGTGGCTGAACTGAATGAGCATGTCACGAATCTCGACAGGTTCTGAATACACTTTGTCCGTTATCCAGTTATGGGGCAGGTTAGGCCCCGTCATGAACAAATCACCGGCTTTGAAATCGCCGATGTAATCACCAACGAACGCTTTGCCCCGTGTCTCAACCACTAAGTGCAATTCGTATTCTTCGTGCGCATGCCAGCGGCACAGTTCCGAAGGCCACCCGTGTTCCAGGTAGCGTATGGACCGTGTGCTTCGATCAACCGTTTCTATTTCAGGTTTGATAATCGACATGACAAGCGTGCAGCCTTAGCTGTGGTCTCCTGTCAGAGCGCCTGCAACGGGCACTATGATGGAGAAGAGCCGTATCACTTTACTGCCCCAAAGGTTAAGCCGCGTACTAATTGCTTTTGACAAAACCAGCCTAAGACAACAATGGGTCCAATAGCAGCTGTCGATACGGCTGACAATCGGCCAAAGAACAAACCTTCCGGTGCACGATTACCTTCAATGAGTTTTGACAGGGTAGCGGCTTCTGTGGTGGTTAAACGCACGGTCCAGTAGGCTTCGTTCCAGCAAAAGATAAAACACAGCAGTGCGGTGGAGGCAACACCACCCCAGGCTAGTGGGATAAGAATGTCTTTGATCTCGCCCCAGGTACTTACGCCATCCATCTTGCCTGCTTCGATGATTTCTTTTGGAATCTCTTTGAAGTAGGTGAAGAGCATCCAGATTACGATCGGTAGGTTAATCAAACACAACACGATGATGACCAGGAAGTGTGTGTCAAAGACGTTCAAGAAATTCTTGGTTAAAAATGTCATGGGGTACAACACAGCAGCAGCCGGTAGCATCTTGGTGGAAAGCATCCATAACAAAATGTCTTTGGTATGCCGACTAGGGTCGAAGGCCATGGCGTAGGCTGCGGGAACACCAACAATCAATGCAAGTGCAGTGGCAAACGTAGAGGTTATGACTGAGTTAATGGCAAAGCGCCAGTAGTCATAGTTCTCCGTCATATTGGTGTAGTTTTCCAGTGTCGGCGTAAAACGAAACAATAGCTCCGGTTTAACGGCATCGGCATCGGTTTTGAAGCTGGTAAATACCAGCCAGAAAATCGGGAAGAAAAATATCAGGCCGACGGTCCACGCCAGAACAGGCCAGAAAACTTTTCCGAAATTCGAGGTTTGATCGATAGTAGCCATGTTCGTCTCCTAGTCCATTAAGCTCTTGCCAACAATTCGCAGCAGAAACAGCGCGATGATGTTAGCCAGGATGACAGCGAATATACCGGTGGCGCTGGCGGCACCGATATTGTTCGAGGTGAATTCACCGATAAGGTAGGGCAGATTTTTATTGCCGTTACCTCGACTGACGATTTCTATTTCCGCATACAGAGACAAATGAAAGATCGACTGGATCATGACCACAATGGCAATGGGTCGTGCTAAGTGAGGTACGGTCAGATTTCGGAAACGCGACCAGGCGTTTGCGCCATCTAAAATGGCGGCCTCTTTTTGCTGCTCGTCTTCAGACTGAAGTGATGTCATAAAAATCAGTACAGCGAACGGCGTCCATTGCCAGGTCACCATGATGATGACAGCGTAGGCGGACGTTTGTGTGGCTCGAAACGATATGGGTTCGAATTCCGGCCACATCGAAAAGAAACTGCCTAAGATCGGGAAGTCCCTTAACCCGTCGATGAGGTTATTCAAGCCACCAACGGCGATGCCGTTCAAGCCTAAAACAGGGTCCAGGATCATATTGATCCACAACACGGCATTAACCGCCGGCATAACGAAAAAGGGTGAGATCAGTAAGACTCGAACAATGCCTCGGCCTGGAAAGGTGCGGTTAACGAGCATCGCCAGAGCTAAGCCCAGCAGTACCGTAAGAACCAGAATGCTGCCAACGATGAACACGCTGTTTTGTACGGCGAACCAAAAATCTTTGGCATCAAAAAGAACGTACTCGTAGTTGCCGAAGCCGCGCCAGTTACTAAGCGATGGTGTGGTCCATTCAGGGCGTCGTAAGCTGTTCAGCACGTAACGAATGAACGAGAAGAACAGCGTCATGCTCAGCGGAACGAGCATCCAAAACAGCAGCAATACAACCGCTGGAGTTTGTAACAACCGTGGGAGAGTTCTGTTTGCCATGTTCCTTTAAGCCCTGAAAAGTGATGCACTACTTGGTTAAAAGAGAGGCCTAACAGTCGCTAATTAAAGCGAACCGCTGAAGCGTTTACCAATGTGGGGTTAAAAAAAAGGCTCAGTGCGGCACACCGAGCCTTCCTTTCAAACTACATGCTTATCAAACTACATGTTTTGGCTTAGTAGTAGCCAGCTTCACGCATGATGGCATCAGCAGCTTCTTGAGAAGCGGCCAGTGCGTCTTCAACAGACTTTGCACCAGACAGTGCAGCAGCCATTTCTTGAGCAACCGCAGAACCTACTTCTGGGAACTCAGGAATTGCTGCGAATTGAACACCAACGTATGGCTTGATATCAGTTGCTTCTGGAGCCGCTGATTCGATTGCCGCCATTTCCGCTGCAGCGAAACCTGCAACTTCCTGGAACTCAGGGTAGGCGTATGTAGACGCACGAGTACCAGTAGGTACTGAACCCCAACCGAACTCTGGGTGCTCTGCAACCGCTTTGATGTAGTCTTTAGACGTAGCCCACTCGATGAAAGCAGCAGATGCTTCAGCGTTTGGAGAACCGGCAGGTACTGCCATTGCCCAAGCCCACAACCAGTTGGCGCCAACAGGGTTACCTGCATTTGGCGACTGTGCGTAAGCAACACCGTCAACTTCTAGGAAAGAAGCAGCGATAGTGGCGTCAATCCACATGCCACATTTGCCTTCGTTGTACAGAGCCAGGATTTCGTTGAAAGAGTTACCTTCAGATCCTGGAGGACCGTAGTTGCCTAACAGATCAACATAGAAGTTGATTGCGTCTTTCCACTCTTGAGAATCCAGAGCTGGCTTCATGTCAGCGTCGAACCAAGCACCGCCGAAAGAGTTTACTATTGTGGTGATGAACGCCATGTTGTCACCCCAGCCTGGCTTACCACGTAAGCACGCACCGTAAACACCGTTGTCAGGATCGTGGATAGCAGCAGCAGCGGCTTTCACATTGTCCCAAGAATCGTTGTCTGCGATTTCAACGCCGGCGGCGTCAGTGAGATCTTTACGGTACATAACCATTGAAGATTCACCGTAGAAAGGTGCTGCGTACAGTTGACCTTCGTGAGACAGGCCGTTACGCATAGCAGGCAGCATGTCGTCTAAGTCGTAATCGTCGCCGAAGTTCAGTGGCTCGATCCAACCAGCTGCACCCCAGATAGGCGCTTCCTGCATACCGATGTTGATGATGTCGTACTGGCCGCCACCAGTTGCTGTGTCAGAAGTTACTTGCTCACGCAATACACCTTCTTCCAAAGAAACCCAGTTCAGCTTTACACCGGTTTCTTCAGTGTAGGCTTCAGCCACTTTCTGCATGTTGATCATGTGACCGTTGTTCACGATCGCAATTGTTAGCTCATCTGCAGCAGAGGCGGTTGTTGCGCATGCAATACCTACTGCTAGAGAGATAGCCGTGTTACGAACTAATTTCATATTTCCTCCAAGGGACCAATGTGTCGGCTTGTCACCGTGGACGTACATTCGGCTAATTCTAGACCTCGTGCAAATACGATAGTGACAAATTCACATACAAAATCATCATTTCAGGGCTAAATGTGACCCCAATTTTGAACCTTCTATATGCGAACCACAGCAAGTGGTAAATCGTCAAAAACCATATGTAAGCGACATTTATGGCGCTTAGGTGCTTATTTGTGTAGTGATTACATTAGTTGAAAAAGGGTATCTTCGGGATTAACCGGGTTACCTGTTTCCCAAGGATTAAATGGGTAGGCGAAAATGCCGCACGATCATGATGTTATTTCAACAAAAAATGCGCGTTTTTATCAGTGGGGTGAGGGGTGCGATGGGTGGCACCGGGTTGCTCTGAAGTCAGGCATTTGCACAAATACTCTGAGCAGTTTTTCTACATACTTGATGGGATCGGCACGTTGGAAGTCGACAAGGTTGAATATGTGCTTAACCCGAATGAAGGCATGCATGTACCGTGTGGCGTACCGCATCAGTTAATCAATTCTGGTGATGGCGATTTACATTTTTTGGTTACCAGTACGCCGCCCAGTCATGGAGATAGAACACCAATGCCTATTGGGGAATCTTAATCCAACAGGGTAACGTTCAGCGAACCGCATTTGGTTTGATCCGCTGCTGCTTGTGTAAGATGTCACCAGTCGATGGTTAAACGCTATGTGGTGCATTATGAAAATCGCGGTGGCAGGAGACAGCGCAGGTGAAGGATTAGCGCAGGTGTTAGTGGATCACCTCAAGAGCATGCATGAAGTAACCAATGCCAGCCATGGTGAGTCTGGTCCCGATCCGTTTTACGCAAACTTATCTGAACGGGTCAGTTCTGATGTCTTGGCGGGTGTATATGATCGCGCCATACTGGTGTGTGGAACCGGTATTGGGGTCAGTATTGCCGCAAACAAAGTCCCCGGGATCCGCGCCGCACTGTGTCACGATACCTACTCCGCCGAACGTGCTGCATTGTCAAATAATGCGCAGATCATAACCTTGGGTGCTCGAGTGATCGGTGCTGAGTTGGCGAAATCGATTGCTGATACCTTTTTAGCCAACACCTTCGATGAACAAGGGCGCTCAGCATCAAACGTCAATGCCATTAATGAGTTAGACAGTAAGTATCACACTGACAACTAGCGTCGTTTCAATTGGCGGTTGTGACGATATTCGCTCCACTTTGAAAATCGCAGAGGGTATACATGACAAGCAGTAAAGCACTGTTCATCCATGGTGCCGGGGATGTGCGAGTCGCCTCGTATCAGTGCCGTGAACCGGATAAGAATGAAGTAATGGCAGAGGTGGCCGCTGTTGGAATTTGCGGTAGCGATATTCATTACTACAAGGACGGCGGCATTGGGTCGGCGGTTATCGATAAGCCCTTTGTGCCCGGACACGAATTTGGCGCTACCGTGCTGGCCGATATTCCTGAAAACGATATTGAAAGCGGTGAGTTGGTTGCCGTCGATCCTGCAACGCCATGCCATGTATGCGAATGGTGTTCGAAGGGGTATCACAACTTGTGCCCTTTCGTTAGATTTGTCGGGGCACCACCGTATAACGGTGCACTGACGCCCAGTTTGCCCATCATGCGCAGTGCCGCTATAAAACTTCCCTTGGGAATGACGGCCGATCAAGCCGCCATGTTGGAGCCATTGGGGGTATGTTTACATGCCTTAGATTTGGCCAAACCTCGACTCATGGAATCTGTGGCCGTCGTAGGGTGTGGCGGCATTGGTTTAGGCATTATTCAGCTGTTAGCGCTTAGTGGTGTTCAACGTATCGTTGGCTTTGACCCGCAGCAGCATCGAATTGATAAGGCGATAGAACTCGGTGCCCACGATGCACGGCGGCAGATTAGCGATGTATCTGGGTTAACCAATGGCCGGGGATTCGACTTAGTGCTAGAGGCCACAAACTCTCCAGATGGTTTGAGAGACGCAGTGCATGCTGCCGCGATAGGGGCACGCGTCATATTAGTTGGAATTCCCGATGGTGATACGTACTCACCGCTCTCGGCCGCTGAAGCCAGACGCAGAGGGCTGGATTTACGATTCTCCAGGCGTATGGGCGATGTCTATCCACGGGCAATTTCGTTGGTGCATGAACAACGCATTGATGTGGATGCATTGATAACGCATCGCTTTACCTTGGAAAACTCACCTGAAGCGTTTGAAATCCAAGCGCAAAATCATAAAGGCTTAATAAAGAGCATGGTTTACCCCAACGACTGAAGTCCCGGGGTAGATGCTATTTGCTTTTTTGCCCGTAGTTTTTAAATTTGTCGATGACGCGGTCCATTTCGTCATCGGGCAGCACGATCATATTGCCAGCGAGCTTAGCGTAGTAGTACTGCTTAGCCAGAGTTTCCAATTCAATGGCTGCCCACATCGCGTTATCGAGTGAGTGCCCGCCAGCGATCATGCCGTGGTTGGATAGCAAACACGCACTACGATCCTTCATTGCCTCTGTAATCGCTGCCGATAGTTCGGGTGTTCCAAAGGTCTCATAGTTTGCACATCGAACGGAATTACCACCGAACGCCGCAATCATGTAATGGCAAGCAGGTATAGATTCCCGAGCAATCGAAACTACCGTGGCAAATGTGGAGTGTGTATGGACCACAGCGTTTAAAGCCGGATTGGCGGTCAGTATGGATTTATGAAAATGCCATTCTGAAGACGGTTTGTAGGGACCCTCCCAATTCAAGTCGTCAGTGTCTAAGGCAACGGCTGCAATATCTTCAGGGTTCAACGCCTCATAAGGAATACCGCTGGGCGTAATCAACATACCGTCGTTGTACCGCGCGCTGATATTGCCAGAGGTTCCCTGATTCAAGCCGGTTTCATTCATCTGCAAACACAGGTCAATGATACGCTGCCTAACTTCCAATTCAGTCATGCTTGTCCTTAGTTTGGAGTAGTGCTGAGGCGGTTTGGGAGTCAGTCACCAGGTCAGTCATCCAGCCTTGTGCTAACACTGCACGCAGCGCCTCTACTTTGCTTGGACCGCCGGATATCATCAAGCGCTGCGGTATCTGTTTGAACTCGTCACCACTGACACCAATGATTCGCTGATTTAGCGGATGGTCGACAATCGCGCCCGACGTGTCTATGTAGTAGCCCAGGAAGTTTCCGATCGCCCCGGCAAGTTTCACACTCTCATACTCTTCGTCAGTGACCATGCCGGCTTGTCGAATGGTTGCGCTGTCGAGCCCACCGATGCTTACGATGGCGAGTTCAGATGCCAAGGCCATTGTTCGTAAATCTTGAAACATGGGTTGGCTTACCAGCACTTCTCGTGTGTCTCTTGAATCGCAGACAATGGGGGCGGCCAGGTAATGGCATTCGGCGTCCAGCCGCTCAGCAAGCAGCGTGGTAGCTTCGAAAATGGCTGCCGATGATTTTCGTGTGAGTGAGCCAATCAGGGAAACAACTGAGGTGTTGTTCGTCGGGAAGTGGGGAAGTTGCGTTGCCAGTTCTTTCAGTGTGATTCCCCAGCCAACGCTAAGGGTGCTGTTGTTTTGAACCCTTTTTAGTAGTCGTTCACCGGCGGCGCGGGCTAACTGTTGGGCCAAGCGTTTTTCGTCCCCTGTTTGCACCAGACAGACCTCAGCGCTGGCAAGACCAAATCGCGCTGCTAATGCATCGGCCAGCTCTAAATTTTCCAAAAGTGGTGAGTTGATGCTGATCGTCACCACGCCACGCTCACGGGCTTCGGCCAACAGTTTAATAACGCGCGCCCGTCCGATTCCCAGCTCGGAGGCGATTTCCTGCTGCGTTAAGCCCAGTTGGTAGTAGTAACGAGCAATACGCACAGCCAACTGTTCCGGCCATCCATCGCTGACGCTCGGATCAGAGGAGGCCCGATTTGTATCGCGGTTGGTTTGCGGAACGGCGGCGTTAATAGCGTTGCTCTCTGATTGATTGAATCACTCACCCAACCTGACAGCCCGTCAATCTGGGGTAATGGCGAGCCATAATACCTGTAGAAACAAATGTCAGCAAACGAAAACATTTGTCTTGTATTCGTGAAAAGGTTGTGGCATGGTCGAGGTTATTGGTGTCGTGAATGACTGGCACAGGCTGATCCGAGTGCTTGGAGTCTCGGTTCTTTTGAAAAGGCTGCTGTTTTGTTATGAGTAATTGGGAAACATGACCAGTCGTCGCACATGGTTACCAAACTGGCTGACATCCGAGCATCCGCTACCGTGGCTGTTTCCAGTGACGTCCTTATTACTCGTATTTGGGCTTTACCCGGTTCTTTATTCACTCTGGCTGTCGTTCTTCAAGCGAAATCCTGCAACCCGCATCGAGAAGTTTGAGCCGTCGTGGAACTGGAGCAAGCTACTAGCTGACGACCGAGTCTGGGATGCGGTGCAAGTCACCTTCACGTACGCCGGTATTGCGTTGTTCCTGCAACTGGCGTTAGGCATGGCGATCGCCTTACTGCTCGATTCAGACAAACGTGGGTTTGGCGTTCTTCGAGCGCTCATGACGCTGCCGTTAGTCGTACCTCCCGCGGTCACTGGAATGATGTTTCTGCTGATGTATGACAGCTCGTTTGGAGTTATCAGCAACTCACTCTACGCACTCAACATTCTGTCGCCTGAGAATCCGATTTTAGGCACGGGTTCAACTGCGTTATGGGGGGTGATTGTCGCTGACGTCTGGCAATGGACGCCGTTTATGGTGCTCATCATGTTGGCTGGTTTACGAGCGCTGCCGCGCGAACCATTTGAAGCGGCATCGATCGACGGCGCTTCCTCATTCCAGTCTTTCATTTTTCTAACCCTGCCGATGATGTCGAAAATCATCGCATTGGCAGTGCTGATTCGCGGTATCGATTTGTTTCGAATTTACGACTACGTCAAAGTCATGACTGACAGTGGTCCCGGTACAGCCACTGAAACGCTCACTGCCTACGCCGGCACGGTGTACTTTAAGTCGGCCAACTTTCCGTACGCGTCTGCCGTTGCGCTAGCGACTTTACTGTTGGTGCTGGTGACATCAACGATCTTCATTAAATTGTTCAAGGTGAGATTCTGATGAACTCTTCAACGTTGACCAGTTTGCTGCGGTACACCGTGTCTATTCTTATCGTTTGCGTGTTCATCTTTCCCATTGCGTGGTTCGCCTTAACGTCCATCAAACCCATTTCCGCTGTGTTTAACAAAGACCGAGTCGTCGTGTTTGATTTCGAACCAACATTCGAAAACTACGAAGTAACCGTACTTGGTGGAAAAAAAGCCGACACATCACAAGGTGCAAGTATCGGTATGGGGACCAGTGGTGCGGGTGCGTACGATGGGCGCGGTTCTATACTGTCGTCGTTAATCATTGCGGTTTGTTCAACAGCCTTGGCTACGGTCATTTCATTGCTCGCAGCTTATGCCTTATCAAGAATGCGATTTCGTGGTTCGCAAGGCTACATGCAATGGATATTGTCGCAACGATTCTTACCGCCTATCGCCATCATTATCCCGCTGGTTTTTATCTTCCGAGATCTTGGGTTGCGCGATACACACCTGGGCTTAATCATTGCGCATACGCTTATCAATATACCCATCGCATTACTCATCCTAAAGTCCTTTTTTGATGATGTACCGCTTGAAGTAGATCAAGCGGCCATGATCGATGGTGCTACTCGTTTTCAGTGTTTCTATCTCATCGTGTTACCAATGATCAAAGGAGGAATTGCTGCTACAGCCGTACTGTGTTTCATCTTTTCTTGGACTGAATTTATTTTGTCGGTCTTTCTTACGAATTCGATACGAACTGTTCCGGTCAAGATCACCACGTTTGTGACCTCTACCGGGTCGGAGTGGGGATACATATCGGCATTAGGAACGGCCGCCATTATCCCTGGATTCATCTTTATCCTGCTAGTTCAAAACCATTTAGTCAGAGGCTTAACTATGGGCGCAATAAAAGACTGATGTCTTAATGCGCTAAACCACCATTGAGGAGAGAACCATGAGTTTTAAAGGACATCAAAAACAGAATTTCATTATTGATTCCGCGAATGCCTTTACCGCTGGTCGCATGTCCAAGCGCGACTTTCTGAAAAATCTCGGTGTGGCCGGTGTGGGAATATCGGCGTATTCAGCCGGTCTACTCGGTACATCGCGTCCGTTTTTTGGAAACGTTGCGCATGCTGCTGAAAACACCACTCCACAAGAGGTGGCAGATTTTCTGCGCGATGCGGGTAAACCGTTCGCAGGAACAACGATCCGGTATACATCAGAGGCGACACCGCCTACGAACATATTGAATGAGCTGAAAGGCGAGTTCACGGAGCTTACCGGCATCAACGTTGAAATCGAGATCGTACCGTTAGAGCAGGTGCTTGCGAAGGCAACCCAGGATGTTCAGGGGCAGTTAGGAACATACGATATCTACTATCTGGATCAGGCGTGGACGTCAACCTTTTCGTTCGACACCATCGATCCGGTGGAGTACTACAACTCAAACCCCGATCTTGCAATGCCAGGCTTTGATTTCGATGATTTTTCACAGCCACTGGTGGAAGGTATCTGCCTGTACAACGATAAATGGATAGGGCTGCCATTTGATATTCCTATCTTCACGTTTATGTACCGCAAAGACATACTCGAAAAGCACGGTATTGAAATTCCACGAACGTACGATGAGTTTACGGCAGCGGTCGAGCTAATCTCGGCAGAGGAAGCTGAAAACAATATCTACGGAACCGGATTGCAAGCGAAGTCGGGTCACTATTCGCTTGAATGCGACTGGAGTCAGGCGGTATGGGGACATGGTGGTTCCATCTTTGGTGCCGACAAAAACTTCTCGGGCAACGATGCAGAAGGTGTTGCCGGGCTTGAGTGGTACATGAATCTACTCGAGAACTCTCCGGCGGCATCAGTCACGTCCACCTGGGATGGTCAGTGGCAGATGGGAGCATCCGGACAGATCGCGATGTGCCAGAGCTGGGCTGAATTCTTCCCGGGTTGGAACGCTGACGACTCACAAGTTAAAGGTTTATGGGAAATGGCAAAACCATTGGAAGGCCCAGCCACATTACGTTCACGTGATGCAGTGGGTTTTGGCGAAATACCTAACTGGGGGCACCAGGGTGGTTCAAGCATCGCGTTGTCTCGCTACTCTAAAAATCAAGATGCTGCGTGGTTGTTCCTGCAATGGGCGTGCTCAAAAGACATCATGACTCGTTGCACCTTGGCAGGTGGTTTCGCGCCAATGCGTAATTCTTCTTACGTCGATCCTCGCATTCTGGCCAGGAAAGACTTGGAAGGCAGTGGAACCACACGTCACTTAGATACCGTTAAATGGACCATAGATAACGCCATGGCATCAGAGCCAGATTTACCCATTTGGGCTGGTGTAGCGAACAATGAAATTCCCACAGAGTTGGGCAAGTTATTGACCGGGCAAGACTACGACGGTAACGCTCAGAAGTGTATGGATCAGATCGCAAAGCTGGTGGATGCGGTTGTCGATGAAGCCGACCTGGGTTAAATCGGTTGCGTTTCGCCCTGCCTCATCAAGGCAGGGCGATTTAACACACCACCACTTGAGTTTTTATGGCCTCTGTAAATATAGAAAATCTGGATAAGAAGTACGGCGCATTAAGTGTGTTGCATAGCCTTAACCTAACCGTAGCTGATGGTAAGTTTGTCGTGCTTCTTGGGCCCTCGGGCTGTGGAAAGTCGACGTTACTTCGTATGATAGCTGGCTTAGAATCCATTAGTGCCGGTGAAGTTCAGTTCGACGGAGTGCGCGTCAATGAAGTACACGCGAAAGATCGAAACATAGCCATGGTGTTTCAGAACTACGCGCTGTATGCGCATATGAGTGTACGCAAGAATATGGCATTCTCTATGCGCCTTAGGAAAGTTGATAAAAAAGTTATCAATGAAAAAGTTGAATGGGCAGCGTCCATACTGGGTCTGGATTCTTACCTTGACAGGCTTCCAAAAGAGCTTTCCGGTGGGCAGCGACAGCGAGTTGCGATGGGTCGTGCAATCGTTCGAGATCCGGATGTATTTCTTTTTGATGAACCGCTTTCTAACCTAGATGCCAAGCTGCGTGTGCAAATGCGCACTGAGATTAAAGAACTACACCAGCGGTTAAAAACGACCACTATCTACGTGACCCATGATCAGATTGAAGCTATGACGATGGCTGATGAGGTAGTCATCATGCGAGATGGTTATATCGAACAAAGCGGTTCACCGATGATGATTTACGACAATCCGAACAATCTGTTTGTCGCGCAGTTTATCGGTTCGCCCGGAATGAACGTTTTGCGCTGTACAGTGGTTGAGCAAGACGGACGTTTGTTGGCACAGCATGAGGACCAGATACTTGCCTTACCTGCTGATGCAAACGTGACAGCCGGACAGGTAATTTACTACGGCATTCGTCCTGAACATCTTGAACCCGTCAAACTTGGTGAGGGCGAGGGGGCTGTTGGTGGTGCTCAGGCACACATTCGAGTGGTGGAACCGACTGGGCCCGAAATACACCTTTATGCCAGCCTAGCTGGTCAGGAAATTTGTTGTATTTCGCGTACTCGCACGCAGTGGCAACCCGACGAACCGATTGTGGTTACACCCGATCTTGAGCATGTACATTTATTCGATGTAGAAACCGAGAACGCGATTACACCCAATCACTGAAAATCTAATGTTGAGTGAGATCTTTTAATGACGAAACCTCTCGTAGCAATTACTGGCGCTAGTTCCGGCATAGGAGAAGCGACGGCGAAAGCTTTTTCGGCTGCAGGGCACCCACTGTTACTGATGGCACGACGTCTGGATCGGATGGAGGCATTGGGTTTACCCAATACGCTTTGTAAACAGGTAGACGTTAGAGACCGCGCATCGATAGCTAACGCAGTATCAGATGCTGAGCAACAGTACGGCCCGGTTGACTGCTTATTTAACAATGCGGGTGTAGCGAGATTAGCCGATATTGGAGAGCAGGATCCTGAGGAATGGGATGAAACAATTGACATCAACATTAAAGGTGTGATGAATGCGCTCCATCCGTTCATCCAGGGAATGAAACAACGCAAGACCGGCACCATAGTCAACATGAGTTCTATTGCCGGGCGAAAGGTGTACCCCGATCATACGGTTTACTGCGGCAGTAAGTATTTTGTGCACGCGGTTTCAGAGAGTTTAAGAGGATACCTGGCGCCGCATGATGTTCGGGTGATTGTGATCTCACCAGGCATAATTGAAACTGAAGTGCTGGATCACGTAACCGATCCGAATACGCTTAAAGCTTACAAAGATAACAAGGTGCGCATAGGCGGCGGCATATCAGCTGACCACGTCGCCGATATGATTTTATTTGCGTATCAGATGCCGCAGAACGTGCTGATTCAAGAGATGGTGGTGACACCAACTCGTCAGGAGTATTAGCCTTGGATCAGCGCCTCGTCATTGGTTTGGACAGTTCAACGCAAAGCACAAAGGCTATTGCTTGGAATGCCGATGGGGATGCTGTTGGAATAGGGCGCTGCGATATCGCAATGAGCAATCCTCGTTTGGATTGCTTTGAACAAGACCCCGAGGATTGGTGGGCGTCGTGCGAAACGGCGTTAGCCAAGTGTGTAGCAGCGATTGAATCTGTGGGTTTTAGTGCTAACCATATTCAGGGTCTGGCAATTTCCAACCAGCGCGAAACACTTGGGTTTATGGATAGCGAAGGTAAAGCAGCCTATCCTGCCATCCTGTGGTTAGACGAACGCAGTCGGGCCGAAGTGGCGTCATTTTCGGAAGCGTTTGGTGCTGAAAACATCCATCGTATTACGGGCCGGCCGCCGGATCTTACGCCTTGTTTGTATCGCTATGTTTGGCTGAAACAACACGAGCCAGAAGCGTGGGATAACACTGTGACATTTGTGGACGTTCAGTCTTATCTTGTACAAAGGCTTTGTGGCGGTCATTACCGAACAGGGTGGATAAGCGCTGATCCAATGGGCATCATGGACATGGTTGCTCACACGTGGTCGCAACCGTTGCTGGACGCATTGGATCTTGATGCCTCTCGACTCCCTGAATTGCACCCTCCAGGTACAGAACTTGGTGTGTTGCAAAAGTCGGTTGCACAGAGTACGGGACTACCGGATGGAATGCCCATATTCGCAGCGGGCGGTGACGGTCAATGCGCAGGCTTAGGTACTAATTGCACGTCGAGTGAACGGGCTTACATAAACTTAGGTACGGCGATTGTTTCAGGGGTTTGGTCACCAAAGTATCTGTACAACACCAGCTGGCGCACCGAGCTTGCAGCACAAGGCGAAGGTTATATCTTTGAAAACTGCTTGCGTTCTGGGGCATTTTTAATCAACTGGTTTGTTGATCAATTTGTTACTCACGGAAAGGCGACCTCAGCAGACTTTGAAAAATTAGAAGCCGCAGCTTCTGAGCTTCCCGTGGGGTCCAACGGTGTATTGGTTCAGCCGTATTTCTCGGGGGTTATGGATCCGCACTGGGATATCTCGGCGCGTGGTGTGATTACTGGCCTGAGTGGAAGCCACACCCCGTTTCATGTTTATCGCGCCATCATCGAATCGATGACACTAGACAGTGTAGCCAGCACGGAAGAGATGGAACGTGCACTAGGCAGTGATATTGAGCACTACCTTGCCATTGGCGGCGGCGCTAATAGTCCGCTGTGGCGACAAATGTTGGCAGACGCTTCAGGAAAACCGGTACGGGTAAGCGCGACTATAGAGGCATCTGCGTTGGGAGCAGGCATGATCGCGGCTTTCGGCGCCGGGTGGTACGACAGCATTACCGAAGCGGCTCAAGCTATGTCGGGACGATCTGACGAAGTGCTTCCCAACCCTGCTCAGTATGAGCGTTATCGTGAGCTGTTGGCAATCTACTCAAAACTGTACAACGCAACAGCCGAAATTAACCAGGACCTGGTGGCTTTTGCCAGTCGTGATGAGCACTAGAGGCAAATGGCAGCCGCTTTAGGAAAACAACTGACACGATGAGAGATTACAGCGGTATCTTAACGGCACTCGTTGACGGTAGCTGGAAGGAACCCGGCACCGGGAAGCAGTACGACATTGGTGTCAAAGACATTGTCATTCGCGATTCACTGGACGGTGCTGAAGCTGAGTTGATTGCTTCCCGTCACGCGGGTAAATCCATGACCGTGATTTCTGATGCCTTCACACATGCAGCCATGGGTCAGCGGGTGTACAAAGCGTTGGCTGCCGACGGTCAAAACGTAACAGAGTACGTATGGGACAAACCCGCTTGCTCAGATGAGGGTGTGGCGCACCTTCGGGATGCAACCCGCCACTGCGACGTTAGGATAGCGGTGGGTTCAGGCACCATTAACGATACCGTTAAATACGCGTGCTATCTGGATGAGCGAGACTATTCTGTATTCGCCACGTCTCCGATGAATGCGTTCACCACCGGTACAGCCTCAGTATCGTTTAATGGGTTTAAAAAATCGATTACGTGCCGTGGGGCCCAAGGAGTTTATTTTGATTTGTCGGTTCTTTCACAGTGTCCGAAGCGATTAATTTCAGCCGCTTTTGCTGATGTCATCTGTCGGACGACCGCTCAGGTGGATTGGCTGTTGTCACACTTGTTATTTGGTACTCGCTATGCGGAAACGCCATACACCCTGCTTGCGTACGATGAACCTGGCATGATCGCTGGTGCTGACCAGCTGTTGTCCGGAGACATAGACGCGTTGGGCATGCTCACGCGTATCTCGGCGATTATGGGGTTAGGCACGCAATTCACTGAAACAACGCACAGCGGCAGCATGGCAGAACATATGATTTCTCACTACATCGATATGTTTGCTAAAGAACGGCATCCGCGCTCTTCTCATGGAGAACAAGTCGGTGTGGCAACTATGACTATGTCAAAGCTGCAGCATCAAGCGTTTCTAAGTGATAGCCCACCCGAAATGCACGCAACGAGCGTGGACGTTGATGCGCTACAACAGCGACTTGGTGCCCATAGTGCCCAAAGTATGATGGAAGAGTTTTCTAAAAAGGCGTTGAATGACAAAAAGACAGACCAACTCAATCAGCGTTTAGCAGACGAATGGGCGTCTATTCGTGAGCGTTTGCAATCGGTGATGTTGCCGCACGATGTGTTAAGTGAATCCATGCGGCTTGCAGGGTGCCAACGAACGGCGACCGATTTGGGATTGGATGCCGATTTTTATCGAGAGGCAGTAAGCAATGCTCGTTACATACGAGATCGGTACAGCGCACTGGACTTAGTGGACGATAGTGTGGGTTTGACACCGTTCGTTAACACAATGCCCACTTAACACCATGGCTAAAATTACTGTATTGGGTGCAGGAGTTATGGGTAGTGCGCTCGCCGTGCCTGCTTGTGAACGCAACGAGGTTACACTTGTAGGCTCGCCGATTGACGACAGCATTATTCGTGAGCTGCAAGCGGGACGTCACCATCCGACGTTAGATGTGATGTTACCAAGTGGGATTTTGGCGGTGCGAGCCAACGAGCTGCAAGCTGAGCATTTATTACAGGCGGACGTGATTATTTTTGGTGTTAGCAGTCCCGGCATCCCTTGGGCGCTGGATCTGTTACATCGCTTTAGTGTGCGGCCAAACATGTTGGCGTTAGTCACCAAGGGCTTGATCGCTGGCCGCGCAGCGGATGACACTCCGTTAACCTATGCCCAGGCGATCAGCCAAGCGAACACAAACCCAGAAGCACGAGTTGTTGGAATTGGCGGGCCTTGCATCGCTAAAGAATTGGCTTTGAAAATACCCACCAGAGTAACTTTTGGTGCACACCGTGAGTCCGTTGCGGATGAGCTGCGTACCATGCTGCAAACTGACTATTACCGCGTGGCAACCACCGAGCAGTTCACCGAGTTGGAAGCCTGCGCTGCCTTGAAAAATTTTCTTTGTATCGGGGTAAGCGCCATGATAGGCGCGTACAAACATGACGATGGGTACGCTAAAAATCCGGTTGCAGGGTTATTTAATCAAGCGGTGCATGAAATGTTCACGCTGAGCCGTTGGATCTCAAATTCGCAGGAATCATCTGCGATAAAAAATTCAGCCGATCTACCCGCGGCATTTGACTTGCCAGGCTTGGGTGATTTGCACGTAACCGTGGGTGGTGGCAGGAACAGTCGCCTAGGGCGTTACCTGGGCGAGGGAGCGATATTGCAAGATGTGATGCAAACAACGCTCAAGGGGGTAACGGTAGAAGGTGTCGATACCGGTCGACAACTTTTGCCAGGATTTCGAAAAGCTTGTCATGACGGGATTCTGCATTCGGCTGATTTGCCGTTAACGCAACGAATATTGGCGTGTATCGAAAACAACGAACCGTTTGCCTTCGATTTTTGCGATTTGCCCCAATAGAACCTAACCAGATCATGTGCGAGCGTTGGATTTAACTTCACTCTGGGTCATGTTTCACACGCCCCCTAAGCGATTTTGTTACCGCATGCCGCGCTTTACTGTTTAACCGGCGTTTTACCGAGTTGCGTGAAGGGCGCGTAGCGACCCGCTTTTTGGGTACGAACGTCGCCGCCAGAATTAAATCCTTTAATCGTGATAACGCGTCTTTTTTGTTTTTTGCGCGGCTGCGAAAGGTTTGCGCCTTGATAATAACGACGCCGTCCTCAGTGATACGTTGGTCGTCCCAATTTAATAACTTTGCTTTGTAATCTTCAGGAAGTGATGAGGCGTGTATGTCAAAGCGCAAATGCACGGCTGTTGAGACTTTGTTTACATGCTGGCCACCCGAACCACTGGCCCGAATGGCCTGCAATTCGATTTCGTCACTTGCGAGTGTGACTGGGCCCTTGATGTGCAACATGGAGGTTCAGTTCAGTTTACGGTAGCGGATGTGTTTGCTACTGATTAATGGTTTTCGCGGATAGGACCACAAGCGTTTCAACGTGGGGTGTTTGTGGGAACATGTCGAACGGTTGTACGAGTGACAGTGAAAAATGCGTGTGGCAGAGTTTTGCCAGATCGCGCGCCAAGGTGGCGGGGTGACATGAAATGTACACGATTGCTCTGGGCGGTGACTGCAGGAAAGCCTGGGTCACTTCATCACTGAGACCCGCACGGGGCGGATCAACAATAACCAGCGGTGATTGATGACGCGGTTTGTTGAGTACGGATTCGGCGGTGTTCCTATGAAACGATAGGTTGTTGAGGTCCGGGTGTAGTTTTAAGCGCTCGTTCGCTGCTCGAATGTTATCCGCACCGCTGTCAACGCCGAGTATGGTCAAATCGGGGTGGCGCATGGCCAGCTCAAAACTCCAACTGCCTTGCCCACAGTA